>NZ_JAJATX010000104.1 GCF_020866965.1 Microvirga roseola | reverse complement strand
GCTTCAGTGGCCTTCTACCTCAGTTAACGAGTCCTGAGCCTAGTTCGAGAAGACGCCAATGCGGATGCCGTTTTACCGTAGCTGCTCCCAGATGGGCGCGATCCCGGGACGAAGGCGGATCGAGGGCACTCGGCCTGCAGACCAGCCTCGAATTCCCGGAGACCTGTACCGCCCAGATCGTGCCGAAACTTCAGAGCCTCTTCATGAGGCTCGGCGGCTGGGTCATGACCTCCTCAGCTGCTATGCTCTTTGGCTCACCACCCAACAGGGCTCAGAGCCCGTTTGAGAATTGCCCGATGGCACAACATTTAGTGCACCGGATCGGCCGCTCTCCCTGCATGTTGGGGTAGGCGTCTATTTTCAAACGGGCACTCAGAGTAGCCGCTGCTTGTCAGAGACTTCGGTGACTGCTCCAATATCACCGCATCAGACTGCTTTGGGAATAGCAGTTCTCGTCACCATCGCTGTGGGGATCGCTCTTGTATGAGCGCAGGCGCAAGGCTGGCACTCCCTTTGAGAGCAGCCCCTGCGCGAGGCCGTGTTCGGCCTGACTCTCGTCTCGATGGACTCTGATGATCATCGTGTACATATCTGCACCCCTGACGAGTGAAGCCGTGACCTGTTAGGGCGGCGAGGACCGGGAACGTTCGCGCAGCCTCGAGGTCTTCGGAGGGGAGACACAGCTCGTTCGCAATTCGGGTCAGACTAAAATGGAGCGACCCTTCTGACGCACATCCCGTGTGCCTTCCAACTATCATGAATTTCCGCTTCTACCCCTCAAGGCGGCACATGTGCAATTGAGGCTATGACCCGCTTGGGACTCAATTACTCTTTTGGGGCTGCTGATATTTCTGGCCGTTGCCTATTTGCTTTCATGCTGGCGGGCGGAGATACGGCTGCCGCCGCGGACGTCATGAAGGGGAGCGTATCGAGGCAGCGATATCAGCTGACCTATGGGAACCTCGCGTGTGGCACAACACTGAGTTGGTCGTACAACCGGTGCTCAGATTGCACAAGTATGCACGCACCCAGAGTCCGGCTGCCGCCGCTCCGGCGCCTCGCTTCAGAGGTAGTCAGGTTGGAATTCTGGTTTGTCATCCACGCTACTCAGCTCGAAGGAGGAGCGATGTGATAAGGAAGCATGCGCGAAGGTTATTTTCTCGCTACGCTAGTGACGCTTTGTACGTCTATGCAAGCCATTTTCGCGTCCATAGCCGCCTGCCAGATCTGAAGCATCCAAGAAGCTTCAGTGACTGCATGGCCTTCCGCAAGCTTTTCCCCCATCCGGTGTTCGGGATTCTTACCGACAAGATTCGCGTCCGGGATTTCGTACGCGACCGTCTCGGGGAGAGTTTTCTTGTCCCAGTTTATGATATCACATCTGATATCGAGAGCTTTTCATTCGAATCTCTGCCGTCCTCGTTCGTCATGAAGGCGAACCACGGATGCGAATGGACCGAGCTTGTTTCTGACAAGGATTCGGTGGACACCGAGCTGCTGCGTCAGAAGGCGCGTAGATGGCTAGCCCAGAACTTCTATGACACTCACCGGGAGCGTCACTACAAGAGCATCTCGCCACAGATCATGTTCGAGAGGTTGCTGACGGACCGAGGTCAACCGCCGAAGGACTACAAGATCAACTGTTTCCGGAAGAATGGCATTCTGACACAGATCGTCCAGGTCCACAGTGATCGCATCGCCAATCACAAAGTAAACTTCTTCTCACACGACTGGACGCCAATCAGGATGGACCACGGCTATCCGTCAGCTCCCTGCAATGAACTGTTGCGCCCCGACAATCTGCGCCAGATGCTTGCCGCGGCGGAGGTGCTATCGGAAGGCTTCAATTTCGTCCGGGTAGACCTCTACTCTGTCGAGGGGAGAATCTATTTCGGCGAAATGACTTTTACTCCCGGGGCCGGAGGACTACGGTTTAACCCGGTGGAAATGGACGAGATGTGGGGCTCACTTTTCGAGCCAGATCCGTCCCACTTTTCAAGGCATCGCATTTCGAACATGAGTTGTATTGGGGTGACTTCACGTTAGCCTAGGGGGACGACAATCCTAGCGCTCGGCCAGCGCGAGCCTTGCCCCAAGCGCTACAAAGGTGGCCGCAAAGACGCGGCGCATCGAGGCCAGCACCCGCGGTCGCGCGGTCACATGCCGACGCACCGAAGCGGCAAACACACCATAGAGGACGAACACGACAAAGGTCATGACCATAAAGACAAGGCTGAGCTCCAGCATTCGCCCTAGAGGGTGGATCTCGGCCGCACCCACGAACTGCGGCAGAAAGGCGAAGAAGAAGATCGAGAGCTTCGGATTCAGTGCGTTGACAAGGATCGCAGACCAGATGACCTGCCCATCCGAGCGCAGCAGATCCTTTGCCTCGACGCACAGTGCGTCGTGCTCCCGGAGAGTCTTCCAGGCCATGTAGAGCAGGTAGACCACGCCCGCATACTTGATGGTCTGGAAAGCAAGTGCGCTGGTGTGCAGGAGTGCGGCAAGTCCGGTAATGGCTGCCAGCATATGCGGCACGATCCCCACTGTGCAGCCAATGGCCGCTATGACGGCGGCGCGGGCGCCCCACGAGAGCCCAGCAGCGAGCGTGACGAGCACCCCCGTGCCGGGCGAGGCCACAATGATCAGGGAGGTGAGGAGGAAATCGGGGCTCATAGCTGATGTATCTCCAGGACGATCGTGTCAGGCCAAGTCTCGACCAGCAGGGATTGGAGTGAAGAATGTCACACGCCTATTCCGTGCACTCCACAGCCGCGTCTTGAACGAAATTGCAGGCTCTCCGGATCAGGTCATATAGCCACTGCGGAGAGGGCACCGGGAGGGAAGCCGAAGCGGCGCACGAAATGCCGTGTCACATGGCTCTGATCGGCGAAGCCGCTGTCTAGGGCCGCATCCGCCAAGGCCGCGCCGCCCGTGATGAGCTGGCGTGCAAGATCAATGCGCCGCTGTACGAGATAGGCGTGCGGCGTTAGGCCGAAGGCATGCGAGAAGCCCCGCACCACCTGGAACCGGCTGAGGCCACTGGCGCGCGCCAGTTCGGCCAATGTCACCGGGGCTGTCGGGTCGTCATCGATGACCTCCTGCACGAGCCGGATTGCGGCGGGGACGGCTGGCAGGGTCTCCAAAGGGTGCTCGCGCAGGAGACTGTCCGCCAGCACGGCAAGGGCTTCGTCGCGGCGCAGGCTCGCTCCGTCTTCCTGGATGGCTGTCAGTGCGCCATAGAGCACTCGGAAGGCGCCCGTAAGGGGGCCTCGTCCCGCAGAACGGGGCGGACAAACTCGCAGGTTCGCATCTTGCCCTAGCTCGCGTCGTATGCCGTTTCAGTAATGAGAGCTGGGTCGAGGTAGAGCATTCGCCAGACACGCCCAGCGGCACCGAGAGGTGCGCCGTCATGGACCTCGCCCGTGTCAATGCCGATTGAATCGTCCCCAGAAGCGCCGAAGTAAAAATCCCCACTTGTGCCGGTTACGTCCCCGGGGGCATCAGGCCATTTTTCGGAGGCCGGTCTTCCCGGCAGCGGCCGGATCAACCGGTGGCCGCGCTCACCTGGGGAAAATTCAATCGGCAGGTCTGGGGAGTTTCACTCCGGTATCAACAGCCCGGGTTGACGGTGATAAGGTCGCCAGCCCTGGCTCGACGACACCGCGCCCGCTCAGGGAGCGCTGTGCGCCTTGATCGAGGAGTCCGAACCCGAACTGCTCGTGGGAGTGGCGCGGGAAGGAATGGGCCGTTTCTGCCTCGACGGCTAGCACGCCCGCCATCCCGCAGGACACGACCTGAAATCGCCCTTGAGCCATTGGCTGCCTCCCTAACGCCTCGTCTGCCGCAGACTGCTTGAGAGCCTCGAATGTGCGCCAATTGTTAGCCAAGGCCAAGCAGGACCGATTGCGCTCTGAGGTGCAATCAGGCGTCCCAAAGATAGCCGACCGCCCAATCAAACAGATGCTCCGTAAACGTAGCCGTCTGGCACGTTCTAGAAATATGCCGAACTTCAGCAGTGGTACGATAATCGGAACTCATGGCACGTAGATGGAGTCGAGCCACCTCGCTTCAACTAGAACCAAGAAGTAGTTCAGCTCACATAGAATGCTCAAACCAACAGCCGCCGCTCTTTGGGTTCGCACAATTTTGGGATGATCATTGTTCACAGGGTGTTCCCCATCAGCGACCTGAGACGTACGGCGCTACATTCCCTTCGTTCGACGGCCGGCGATTTGGAAGGGACTAATCGAACGCGTGAGCGCGAGGCCGGATCTGTGGAACCCATCCGCTGAACCATTCTTGTCCCTGAAAAATCGAAGGGACACTCGAATGACGAAACGGAATGGCAATCGACCGCAGACGCATTTCGGGCTCGCCCTCCTTGCTTTCCTCTGCACAGGGCCAGTTATTCCAGCCGTGGCGCAGACCACTTGCGGAGATCAGGTGCAGGTCCGACAAGGCGATACGATGTTTAGCATAGCCGAGCGATGCAATACGAGCGTCGGGGCGCTTCGCAGAGCCAATCCGGAGATTGATCCGCTCGACATGCGCGTCGGTCTCTACCTTCACGTACCGGGCGGCTCCGCGCCCGAAACGAATTCTGCCAGCCGCCAATATACGTTCAGGGCGGGTGATACGCTATACAGCATCGCTGATGTACTCGGGACAACCGTAGATGCGGTGCTAGAAGCCAATCCGAGCCTAGATCCGGCCGATGTTCCGATCGGCACCGTGATACAGCTGCCGCGTGACGGCGGACACCTCCACACACCCGATCCGGCCGAAGCATCCGTCTCGATCTCGCCGGACCAAGGGGAGGTCGGCACTTGGGTGGAGATCAGCGCCTCAGGCTTTCCACCGGAAGTGCCAGTCAAGATCGGGGGTGGACCACCGAACTCGGAGTATAGGGTAATCGATCGGATGCGCGTCGGACAAAACGGCGGCGTACAGACTGTCGTCCGTTTGCCCGAGGCCGCTGCCGATAATGTACAATGGGTGTTCGTCGTCGCGACACAGGACAACCGGGTCAAAGCAGTCTCAGAGCGATTTGAAGTCATTGGTGGTGATGATGGCAATGCCTCTGGAGTCCGCGTAACCGGAACATTGTCCCGAGAGGGCGTCGAGTGCCCCGCGCTACGCAGTGATGACGGCAAGCTCTACACCTTGGCTGGCGACACCGGCAGGTTCAGTGCAGGTGACCGAGTGAAGGTTAGAGGCGAAGTCGCTCAGGCTTCAGTCTGCCAGCAAGGCACCACCATCAAGGTCCAGAGCATACAACAGGCGGGCTAAAGCCTTCTTAGGCAGAATGGATGCGGAAATCCGTCTATATATGTGGAAGCTCAAAGTTGTCGTTGAGGCAGCGGCTAGAAGGATCGTTGCACGGCTCGCCCCAAAGCTTAGGTTGCACGCAGTGGAGCATGTTTGTCAGTCCCTTTACCACCCTTTATATTCTTGGAGCCGTCCATCANCGTTGCACGGCTCGCCCCAAAGCTTAGGTTGCACGCAGTGGAGCATGTTTGTCAGTCCCTTTACCACCCTTTATATTCTTGGAGCCGTCCATCATCTGAGAGCCCGTTTGAGAATTGCCCGATGGCACAACATTTAGCGCACCGGATCGGCCGCTCTCCCTGCATGTTGGGGTAGGCGCCTATTTTCAAACGGGCACTGAGAAGCCAGCGTGTATTGGTCTAAATCGGACCATATAGTCTAAATACAAAGCTAATATTCATGATACACTTGGAATTGCGTGTGGTATATCTCATGCGTTCCAGCAGCCGAAAATTTTTGCCGGCAATTAACTTGAAATTACTACTTTTCGAGAAGGGTTACTATGCCCGATTGATCGTGCTGCTGTGGCACGAGCCTCCTGCGGCGATGCAGGCGGGCCCACAAAGAAGAGATGACAGTCCAAAACTCCCCGGCTCGGAAGAGGGTAACGAGCATTTTGTCCAGCATCACCGGCAGATTCTATGCCGGAATGGCCGTCGGTATCCTGGCGCTGATTGCGCTGTCGATCTATGGATCGATGACAATCTCAACGGTTCTCACAGAGCGCAAACAGGCCGAGCTCAAGAACCTGACCGAGACGGCGATCAGTATCGTAGCAAGCTATCATGCCCGGGCTGGTAAGGGTGAAATGACTGTCGATGAGGCCCAAAAGCGTGCCTCTGAGGCTCTTCGTGTTCTCCGCTACGGTGGGTCGGAATACTTCTTCATTTTCAGCTACAGCAACGTCAACCTGATGCATCCGGTCAGCAAGCAGTTGGAGGGTAAAGACCAGTCCACACTGAAGGATGCCAATGGCAGGTACTTCACCAAGGACATGGTCGACGCGGCTAAGCAGGGTGGAGGTTTTGTATCGTACCTGTGGCCGCGGCCTAATCAGACCGAGCCCTCGCCCAAGATGACCTATGCCGCAGCCTTCCCGCAGTGGGAATGGGTGATCGGGACCGGTGTATACGTGGATGACCTGGCGGTCGCAAGTGCCGAGTACCGCAACGTCTTCCTGGCTCTGGTTGGGTTGGCCGCTCTGCTCCTGGTAGCTGTTGCGTTCGGCCTCGGTCGTAGCATCTCCCGGCCGATGAA
>NZ_JAJATX010000103.1 GCF_020866965.1 Microvirga roseola | reverse complement strand
CGCGCTCGAGAGCGGTGGCATGGACGAACACGTCCTTGCTGCCGTCATTCGGCTGGATGAAGCCGAAGCCCTTCATTTCGTTGTAAAATTTTACAGTGCCCGTAACCATGGGGTAGCCTTTCGTGATTGTCGCAGATGCACGTAAGTAAAGGCGCGCAAAAGCGCGACTTTGACTCGATTCTTCGATATGATGGTAAGAAAGTCCGAACGTGCGCCTGGAAAGACCAAAAGCGAAACGACCCGATTGTCCGGCCAAAATCCGATAAAAGCTATATAGGTCTTTTTCAAGTTAATAACAAGTGCCGCCTTTAATTACCTTCCTCTACTGCCAACAATCCTAATCGCCCATGACTTGCGAGCGAACGTCTGGAAATGATCGATGCTGTTGAATGGCAATCCTCAACCACCTCGGAGCACGGGGGATCGGCAAGGGACTGTCCTATGCACAAGGCACGGCCGGGTTCGACCGGCTCAACCAGGTTCTGGCGTTCCTCAACACGAGCTTCTTCGCCGCCTTCGGCCCGCTCTAGTACGCTCTTGAGCATGGGGTTGAAGGATCCGCCAGGGACGTCCTCAGGGCCTACGGAGTGGCGAAGGTGGCCAAGGCTCATGCCGACCTGGAAGGAATCCTTGGCGACAAGGAATGGCTGCTGGGAGATCGGCGCACGTTGGCGGATGCCTACTTCATCGGCATCGCGCGGTGGACCGAGTATCACGACGTTGTCGATCGCCGCGACTATCCCGGCTTGCAGCGACTGTTCGAGAAGCTAGAGGCGGATCCGGCGGTCCGGTTCGCGCACGCAGTCGAGCGGGGCGAGACCGCTGTCAGCGGAGGCGAGTTCCTGGGCGAAGTCACGTTGGACGACATTCTCCGCCAACAGGCGCTCGCCGCCTGATGCAGCACGGAAAGCCCGCCTCACGCTCTGAGGCGGGCCTTTGCCCCTTGAACCCGTTTGCAGACCACACCCGCTGAAGGTCCGTTGAGTATCGTCCGAGGCGACCATTGGTGAGGTCCTGGGCGACATTTGCGGCGTCTTGCACGCGCAAGAGAACACGCCCAATCTCGCTGCCGGCACCATCTGGAACCAGCACATCAAGGCATACCTGGAGGAGCGGTTGCTCCCGAATGGCGGCTATTGGCACGAGGCGGAAGTACGCCGATGTTCTGCAATGGCTCGATGAACGGACCAATACATGGCCCCACTTAGCAGCCAACACGCTCTTCGAACTCGACTCGTTCGGCTATCTCGCCGACTGCGTGCTCATCAGTCTTGAGCAAGGAAGCGAGTTGACATGAGGGCATTGGATGCTGCTCGCCCGGAATGCGGGCTATACCGTGGAAGCTTGGCGCAGTCCTAGAGCCAACATCTGGGAGGTCAGACCAGAACATCACTGCGCTCCTCGCGGCCATCCTAGTAGGAGCCGTACCTCTACTGACGCCGATTTCGTATCTCTGCAAGAGCCGCCCCCAAAATGGCAGTGCCTGCTGCAAGCCCGACAAGCTCCAGAAAAATGTGAGCCAGCGGACTTTCATTGGGAATCTCGCCAGCAAGGGCATGGTGAACCTGATGAGCCGCCGCAATCATCATGCCGAGAAAGGCTCCAAGGAAGGCCGAATTCGACCTGCTCCAGCGCCTTGCGTAGCCGTATTTCATGAGATCTTGTCCCACTGCAGATCCGGATACAGGCGAGTGCTCTCGGCCTCCGGAGGCCTCAGAGATGCTCGCCTGTACCCAGCGTGATCAGAAGACGAAGTCGTACTCGGTCAGGTGAGCTTTGACCTTCAGGATAATCGTGCCTTCATCCGTTTCGATTTTGGCTGTCCGGCCCTTGTAGACAATCTCGTCGGCAATCTGGCCAAAGCTCGTAACCCCGGCATCGCGAAGGTCGAGCAGATCTTGTCCCTGCTTGAAGTCGCGAACCCGGTCCTTCCCGAACCCGGCACCAAAGGTGAAGGTGTCCTGACCCGCGCCGCCAACGAGGAAGTCATTGTCGGCTCCGCCGTTCAGAGTGTCGTTGCCCTTGCCGCCTATGACACGATCTTTGCCGGCTCCGCCCTTCAGAAGGTCATCGCCGCTGCCGCCATAAAGACGATCCTTGCCCGCGTCTCCTGAGAGCTCGTCATCGTCAGCTCCTCCTGACACATAGTCATTGCCCTTGTCGCCAACGATATCATCCTCGCCGTCACGCCCCCACAGGCGGTCATTTCCGCCATCGCCGTCGAGGTCGTCGTCATCATCGCCTCCGTCGAGCCGGTCCTTGCCGGAGCCGCCGCGGACCTTATCGCTGCCCCGCCCTCCGAAGATATTATCGTCCCCGCGGCCGGTGCTGATCGCGTCGTCATCATCACTGCCGAAGATGTCGTCGTCGTCGAGGTCCTCGTCTTCCTCTTCGTCTTCGTCTTCGTCTTCGTCTTCGTCTTCGTCCTCCTGCTCAAGATCAGCCATATCGAGGAACTTGGCTGCAGAGAGGGAGAGGCCGGAGCTGGTTGCCGTGCTCGAACCGTCAGAAAGCGTGATGCTTTTGATCGTGCCGCTTATCGGGAGCCCGAGGGCGGTATCCCCGGGGAATCCGGTTCCGGTCAGAGCCAACGTGTAGCCGGCATACTCACCAGACTTGAATTCGACTTTCCAGGACGCGGGATCGGCTGCGGAAACAGTAAACTTTTGCTTGAAGAGATCCTCGATGAGATCGAGGTCAATGAACTTCAGGGACATGAGGTCCACCCTTTTCTCCGGCCTAGGAAGTGTTGCTCTTGGTTGGAACTTAAGCCGGCTATAGGGAATAAAGGCAGAACCTGGGCAGGCCCACAATCGTTAAAGTATAGTTAATGCGCAAACCGCCGCTTGCGAATTCGCAGCATAGCCGGCGACCTGTGACGACGATCGTTGGGTCACTCCACGTTCCTGATTGACTAATTCATAACCACACTGTTATCAATCTGATTAATCACCAGTGAGTTATGAGTCGCGATGCCACAGCCCCATGATGCCCTTTTCAGAGCGCTTGCCGATCCAACGCGACGGGCGATCTTCGAGCGACTGTGTCGCGACGGAGACCAGACGGTGGCCGCCCTAACTGCTCACGCCAAGGTCTCACAACCGGCTGTCTCAAAGCACCTCGGCGTGCTGAAGCAGGCCGGGCTGGTACGCGACCGTCCCGAAGGTCGTCAGACGCACTACAGCGCACAACCCAAAGCCTTAGCCCCGTTGATCGATTGGACAAGTCAGATGGCCACCTTCTGGCAAAACCGGTTCGACGATCTCGAAGACTTGCTCAAGAGGATGGACCAATGAATGACCTATCGACCGAAGCGCGCTCCGTCGTCGTAGAGCGGGAGATCCCTCATCCGCCGGAAGAGATCTGGCGCGCGCTCACCCAGCCGCACCTGATCGCGGAATGGCTCATGAAGAACAACTTCGCGCCTGTCGTGGGCCACCGCTTCAATCTTCGCGGAGACTGGAGCGGCGTGTTGGATTGCGAGGTCCTCGCCGTCGAGCCGAACAACACGTTGTCCTACACCTGGGATTTCAAGCACGACGATGCCGCCTTCAACCTGAAGAGCGTGGTGACCTTCACCCTAACCCCAACGAGCCGGGGAACTTTGTTGCGCATGGAGCAGGTGGGCTTCCGGCCCGATCAGAAGCAGGCCTATGGAGGCGCAAAGGCGGGGTGGCAAGGGTTTTTTGCAAACCTGGAGCAGGTCTTAACCCGCATCGATTGAAGGCCACTGCCGAACGGGTCGCCTGATCCGCTCGGTTCGTGTTCAGAGGAAGTCACAATGAATTGGAACAGATGGGTTCGGCGGGGACACCGTTGGCTGTCGATTATCTTTACGATGACGGTCATCGCCAACTTCGTTGCAATGGCGCTGGGAGAACCTCCTGCCCTGGTGGTCTACTCGCCACTGCTCCCGCTCTTCCTGCTCCTGTTCACAGGCCTCTACATGTTCGTGTTGCCCTATGCCAATCGGCCCAGATGACCGACCTCATGGGCAGCGCACGTGGAATTCGGCGGTGACGATCCTTCAGTATCATTTCGATGGACTGTTCCGTCCTTCGCGGGAAGCATAGTCGATGCGTGGCCCGGCGTGCCTGTCGACGGCCACTCGCGGCGGCGTACGCGTCTTTTGCCGCTCATTACCCCCGAGGTAATCGACCGCTTTCCTTTCCCCTGACAGGATCAACCACATCAACGAGCCGCGCCGGGATCCGGCCCGAATAGCAAGGAGAGCACCATGACTGTAACGTCCACCGCCGCCGCAAGCTCCGTCGCCGACGCCACCCGAGCCGTCGTGCAGGAATTCCTTGCCGCCCGGCTGGCCGGGGACACCAAGCGGCTCGTCTCGCTCTTTGCCGATGAGGTCGACTGGGTGCTCGCCGAGAACCCTGCCGCCCCGTGGATCCGTCCGCGCTCCACCGCCGCCGATTGCGCCGCCCAGTTCACGGAACTGATGGAGTACACCGTGCCCGAGGACGCCCGCGCCTCCGTCGACACCTTCCTCGTTGACGGGACCGACGCCGTGCTGATGGGGCACCTATCGGGCACCGTTCGCGCGACGGGCAAGACCTTCGCGGGCCCGTTCGCGCTGCACCTCACCGTCGAGAACGGTCGGATCACCCGGCACCGCCTTTTCGAGAACAGCCTGTCGATCGCCCAGGCCTGCATCCCGTGAGAGCGCCGGCATCCGGTGTCTAATAGCCACCCACCACCAACTGATTCTACCAGCCGCAAGGAGATTTCCCATGACCGACGCCGCAATCATCGCCCACCGCTACATCGAGCTCTGGAACGAGACGGATCTGCAACGCCGCAAGACCCTGCTGGTCGAACTTTGGAATGCGAACGGCACCTACCTCGATCCACTCATGCAGGGGCAGGGCCATGATCAGATCGAAGCTCTCATCTCGGGTGTGCAAAGTCAGTTCCCCGGCTTCCGCTTTGCTCTCGTTGGTCAACCCGACGGCTATGGCGACCAGGTGCGCTTCTCCTGGCAACTCGGCCCCGAGGCAAGCGGTGGCCCGATCAAGGGTACGGACTTTGCCACGATCGAGAACGGCCGCCTCAAAACCGCGGTCGGCTTCCTCGACCAGGTGCCCGCAGCGGCCTGAACCAGGCGTAATTGCCTCACAACGGCGGAGATCAAGCCGATGAGTGCCTCGACCAGAGACGCCCACATCCTGGGCCCGAACACCATCATGACTGCACAAGGTGCTGCCTTGTTCTACAGGGACTGGGGCACAGGCGACCCAAACCTGTTCCTGGCGGGCTGGACACTCGCCTCGGATATGTGGGCCTATCAGATGGAGCCCCTGTCGCGGCAGGGATTCCGCTGCATCGCGTTTGACCGGCGTTCACATGGCCGCTCGAGCGATCCGGGCCGGGGCTACGATTACGAGACCCTTGCGGACGATCTCGCGGATGTCATCAAGGCTCTGGGGCTGGAGAGCGTCACTCTCGTGGGACATTCCTTCGCCAGCGGAGAGGTCGTGCGCTACCTGACGCGGCATGGCTCGGACCGGATTGCCCGGGTCTTGCTGGTCGCTCCGGCAGCGATCCCGTTCCTGTTGAAGGCCGATGACAACCCAACTGGGATACCGGGATCGGCGTTCGAGAAGGCACGAGGCGCCATCCTGGGCGATTTTGCCGGGTGGATGGAGGCCAATACCGAACCGTACTTCGGGCCCGGCACGTCGCCGCTCATGATCGACTGGACCGTTCGGATGATGACCCAGACCTCGTTGCTGGCGGCCGGCGAACTGAACCGGATCCAGGTAACCACCGATTTCAGGCCCGAGCTCGCACGGTTGGATGTGCCGGTGCTGATCATCCATGGCGACAGTGATGCCTCTGCCCCGCTCGAACTGACCGGGCGTCCGGCGGCTTCCCTGATCCCGGGAGCTCGCCTGGTGGTGTATGAGGGAGGCCCGCACGGGCTCTACTTCACACACAGGGAGCGCCTGAACCGGGACCTCGTCGAATTCATCCGCAATGGCGGCTGACGCCTTGTGATGTCGACCGATCATGGGTTGAGAGGCGAACACCGGAATTCCAAGGTCCATCGAATGCTGGAAGCGCACAGGTCGGAGACTGCCCTCGGTAAGATGACTGGAGGTAGGCCCAGCTATTGCGGTTTTCCATTCTTTGCTGGCGCAGGACGAGCGCTCGTTTGGGCTTGCGCCAGAGCCGGATGCGGTACTGGTAGTCGGTAAAGTCGAGACCCGTAATCTCCTGTCCAAAGAACGGAGAACATTTGCGCATCTGGTAGGCGTACTCGTGTCGACTGGTCAGAAATTGAGCTCCCGCGACAGGAGAACGGGTCAGGATGTCGCGCCATTCGGTCACCCACCACGTCCTGACCGGCCGGCCTTGGTCAGGAACAAGGAGCCTTTCGCGGGCACGGTCGATGACTGTTGGATCCTTCCTGACCTGGCGAGCAATAAAGCGATGCACAATCAGCTTCGCCCGGTGGTTCACATCTTCCGTGTTGATCAAGGTCATGTGAAAACCGGCCCAAGGGCGGATGCCCAGTCGAACAGTTTGTGGAGCATTGGATCTAGCACTACTTTGGCAGGTATGAGGAACCGGGCGGGGCCTGCC
>NZ_JAJATX010000102.1 GCF_020866965.1 Microvirga roseola | reverse complement strand
TCCAGGCAGCCTGAGACCCATCGCCCCCTAATCTGCCCCGCTTACGACTAGCAAGTTCCTAGGCGAGAAGAGGATAGGCAACATTGATCATAGGGAGAGCCTAGGCTCAAGACCCATTGATTAGAGCTAGAACATAGCGACTGCGGTCACGCGGATCACCGAGAAGAAGGTATGTGCGCACCTGTAATATGGCAGGTGCGTCGTTCTCAGCGACCGAATGGGATAGGCCAACCGGCGGCAACGGCGGGATGAGACCACCTTGACATGCAGGTAAAAGCCTGCATATTGTGCCTCCACATGAGAGGGGTCGATGGACGCTGACAAGGTCTTCAAGGCACTGGCCGATCCGACCCGCAGAAAGCTGCTCGACCTTTTGTGCGAGCAGAATGGGCAGACGCTCAGCCAGCTCTGCGAGAGCATCGACATGGCTCGGCAATCCGCCACCCAGCACCTCGGAATTCTCGAAGACGCCAGTCTCGTGAGCACAGTAAGGCGTGGACGGGAGAAACTGCATTTCATCAACCCGGTGCCGCTCCACGAGGTCTACAAGCGGTGGGTGCGCAAGTTCGAACACCAGCGGCTGAACCTGCTGCACGATCTGAAGAAGGAACTCGAAGGGAAGTGACGATGACTAAAGAGAAAACCAGCTTTGTTTATGTGACTTACATCGTCTCGACGCCGGAAAAAGTGTTCGAGGCCCTCACCAGAACCGACATCGCGCGACGCTACTGGGGCCACGAGAATGTCTCCGACTGGAAGCCCGGTTCGAGGTGGGAGCATGTCCGCGACAACGAAGAGCGGACCGTCGAGATCGTCGGCGATGTCGTCGAGGTGTCGCCGCCGACTCGACTCGTGATCACCTGGGCGAACGCCTCGCAGGCCTCAAATCCGGAAGTCTACAGCCGTGTGACGTTCGAGATCGAGGAATACGAGAACATGGTGCGCCTCACCGTTACTCACGACGAGCTCGAAGCCGGCAGTGGCATGGCCAAGGGCATTAGCAAGGGCTGGCCGATGGTCCTTTCCAGCCTCAAGTCCTTCCTTGAGACCGGCCAGGCGCTCAACGTCTTCGCCAAACCGAAGGCGGCCTGAGCCCTCCTGCCGCTAGGAATACTACCTGAGAGAGAACGATCATGACCAAGACCTATGCCGGCGGATGTGCTTGCGGAGCGATCCGGTATGCAACGAGCAGCGCGCCTATCGTCGAGAACCATTGCCAGTGCCGCGATTGCCAGAGGCGGAGCGGCACAGGGCACTCGTCCCATCTGGTTTTTCCTGACCGGGCCGAGATGAAAATTGATGGGGGGGCGGCGACTTGGCGCGTCGCCGGCGAAGGCGGGAACGAAAAGGTTCATGCCTTCTGCCCGACGTGCGGAACGCCGGTCTATCTCACCTTCACCGCCATGCCGGACTTTATTGCGATTTATGCTGCCAGCCTGGACGACCCAAGCAAGTTCGAGCCAAGTACTGTAACCTATAATATTCACGGTTTTGCTTGGGACTCGCTTGATCCCTCGTTGCAGAAGTTTGAGAAAATGCCTGCGAGCTAAGATAAGGATATCTTGATTAGAGCCAGAATATGATAGTTGCTGCGATGCAGATGGCTGAGAAGAATGTGTGAGCGCAGCGGTCATAGCGAGTTGCGACGCGTCGCCAGTCCTTGAGCTTTGCGAAAAGGTTTTCGACTTTGTGACGCTCGCGATAGGCGGATTTATCGTAGGTATATGGGACTTTGCGACTGCGGCAGGATGGGATGTATCGCTCTATGCCCCTGCCCTGGAGTTTTGCCCGGAACCAGTCACTATCGTAGCCGCGATAGGCGATCAGGCTTGAAGCCGTTGGTAGAGCATCGAGCATGAGGCGTGCGCCCTTGTTGTCGCTCATCTGCCCTCCGACAGAAGCAGGTTGATTAGCCGGCCCTCACCATCGCACACTGTATGCAATTTCGAGTTCAACCCGCCTTTAGTCCGCCTGATCCGACGCGGAACATCCCCTTTTTGAGCAAGCTCGCCGCCGTGCGGTGCGCTTTTAGGTGTGTAGTGTCGATCATGATGCGCTCGGGCCTCGGCCCTTCGCCGGCCAGGACAGCGAAGATGTGATTGAATACGCCCAGCCGGCTCCAGCGGACGAAGCGATTGTAAAGCGTCTTGTGCGGTCCGTAATCCCTTGGGCATCCTTCCATTGCAGGCCGTGCTTGATGACATAGACGATGCCGCTCACTACTCGTCGGTCATCAACACGCGGCACCCCATGCGCCAAGGAAAAATACGGTTCAATCCGCGCCATCTGAGATGCACTCAGCAAATACAATTCACTCATCGTATCCTCCCATTGGAGCTGTGAAACACGCCTCAAACCAATTTAATAGGTCCTGAGGCTAGGCGGGCCGAGCTGAGGATGGACGGCACGCTCCAATTCGCGCAGTAGTGCCTGCTCGTGGGTCGCCGCGCCTGTATTAGCGACCTCTGCACTTGGGCGAGCCGCACCTGTTCTTGCAGCAGAGCTCTTTCTCGATGGCCCAGGGTTCTGGCTCGCACTATGGGGCTGTTGCTTGACCGGCTTAGCCCTGCCCTCAAGAGTATCAATGAGGCTGTGAAGCGCGACGTCGGTGCAAGGAACCTCTAGAACCTCAGCGGGTCCAGCAAATGCCATGGCTTGCAGGCTGAAGCGTCGATCTGCCGTCACCTCCGGGCCAAACCAGGGCAGGGGCGAGAAAGCAGGGGCCTCGGCCAAGTTCTCGAACTCTACCGATATCAAGTCGAGGCGGCTCGGGGCTATGACCCGATTGACTGAGATCTCCCTCTGGTCCACCGCAAGGGTGGTGCGAACGATGTCAACTTCGCCGGCCACCACATCGAGGAGGGCCTCGGCATAAGAGCGGGGGATCTCCACACGCTCCGCAGTAACACCGGAAGTGCTCTGGGTCTTCAGGGTTAGGAAGGCGCTGGTCTCAAGCAACTGAACACAGGACGTCTTGCCGTTATGATCAGGGAAATACCCTTCCAGAATTCGAACGCCACCTTTTTCCCGCTGAATCAGACGGGCCAGGGATGATGCGATGAGAAAACGTCGGCTGATGCTCATGATTATAGTTCTTCATCAGATTCAGGAGCATCTTGGGTAACTTCAAAATCACAGAAAGCCAGTGCAAGCCGGCAACAGGTCCGCGCACACGCGTCCTATCTTGGGGCTCTATGATGTCGCATCTGCCCCATCTCCAGAGCCCTGGGACTAGACAGACACCGTGCCTAGCGCGAGCGTGAGATCTTCATCACGCCGGGCGCCAGGAGATCGGCCCTGAACTCGCCCGTCAATTCTGCGACCACAGGAAGAATGCCGCTGCGCTGGGGCTGAATTGCCCGTTCGATGGTCGAAAGTTCCCGCCACTTCCTGTTGTCGTTGCAGGCCGTCGGAATTCATTGTCGCTGACTGGTAAGCTGTTGTGCCATGGAGATGCCCCTCAAAGACCCACAGCTACTTAACAAAGTTTGCGCGAGACTGTTTTATGCTGCCTTGCTACTTTTCCGTTGGACGAAGCGGCTCTATGGCCGGACCTCCTGAAGTTGGATTGCTCCGGCCTTCGCAGGTGATACTACAGCCCTATGAACGATGCTCCTTTGGCAGACCTCCACCTCCCCGACGACCGTATGCCTGAGGCTGAAGTCGCGTTGCGGCTTGCCGCGTTTCTTCTTGACCAGCCAAAGTCTGGATCGATGGCCAGTGTCGCGATCGATGGCGCCAGCATTCAAGCCGGCGAGCTACAGATCTTCGATATCGACGGCTTCATGGCTCATGGCGAATGGATCCAGGACAAGGAGCGCCCGGCTGGGAAGAATGCCTGGACCGGAACCTATAGGCGAGGGGGGAAGACCATCCACGTCCACTCGCGGCCGGGTCAGGGTGACGTAGTTGCCCAGGTTAATGGTCGACATATCTTCGCGGAGTGCAAAAAGGGGCCTTTGATCAAAAAGCCCGGGAGCCCGGAGTACCCTCTACTAACGACCGCCCTGGGCCAGGCGCTTCTGTTCGATATTGCTCGTGATGATCTCGTCGTTGCAGCAGTGCCAGACACCGCCACGTTTCGCAGGCTTGCAGAGCAATGGCGGACACGTCCCCTGGTCAAGCGAGCCGGGATCCAAATCGCCCTGGTGTCCCGCTCAGGTACAGTCACTGGCCTGCAGATGTTCTAGGTCCTGTTTGATGAGGTGACGCTCCAACTCAAAGCCTAGGCTAGAACTGTCAAGAAAGGCACATTGATCGATGCAACGGTCATTGCCGCGGCCACCCGCCGGGATGAGGAGGCTCCCCGGGCCGGGCACAAACGAGGCAAGGCGATCAACGGCCTCAAAGCCCATGTGGCGGCGAATGCTGATACGGCGCTTGTGGAGGAAGTGACCGTCACACCCGGCAACGTCAACGACGGGCGGGCTGGCGGCAAGATCCTGCCGGAGAACCCTGGTGACGTCCCCAAGGACTTTCGCGGCCAGTACCTCTGCTCTGCCATGACGTTACTGCGGCCCAGTACTCTACAACTGCCCTTCTGCTGAGATGCAGGCTACCTGAGTCCAGAAAACAACAGTGTACCAGCCCCTTTCTGAGGCGGGCGGATGGCAATTGCTCATCTTTGCCCCAGCCTGTACTAGGCTTTTTATCACACCGTTCTGCCGCCCTGCTGTTCAGCGACGGGCCACCGGCACCTCACCGCATCCTCCAGGAGGCCCGCGTGAATTCGTCCCCCCATGCCCGCCTGAGCGCCCTCCTGCGGCTCGCTCTCCTGACCAGCACGGCCCTGGTCGGGGCCTCCGGTGTCCGGGCTCAAAATGTGGTGATGGGCAATTTCATCATTTCATATGGCGATTCTGGACCGACCGATTACTTTTCCGTCGGCGCAGGATCTTGGGACGTAAAAGGGGGGCTGCTTGTTGGCGGCAACACAGATGGAGATAGCCCTGCTCGGCTCCTGATTGCGCCTGGGGCGCATTTCACGACAGGATCGGGCGGATACATCGGTCACACGTTACATCCCTCGGAGTACTTTGGCGCTGTCAGTGTCGATGGAGGCACCTGGGTCAACAGTGGGGGGTTGTACGTCGGTGATGCTGGGTACGGTATGCTGATGATCAGCAACGGGGGCACGGTCACGCAGGAGGGTGGGCTCGGCACCGTCACCATAGCCAATCAGGCCGGAGCAAGAGGGACACTGGCGATCGGTCTTACCCGAGATTACGGGGTGATGGATCACGGGGAGTTTGGCGATCCGGGCACTCTGAATGCAGCAAGGGTCGTGTTCGGGCAGGGTGATGGAAAGCTGCTCTTCCATCACAGCTTCACTCACCATTTTGGCCAGGAATACACCTTCGCGCCCTCTATCTCCGGCAATGGCACCATCGAACAACAGGCCGGAACAACCAGACTGGGCGGCAACAACTCCGGGTTTACAGGACAGGTTCTGGTCTCTGGCGGGCGCCTTATTCTGCCAACGAGCTCGGCTATTGGGTCCTCGGTTCTCAAGATCGATAGTGCATCAGTCGAACTTGCCGATGGATTGGTCCTCTCGAACCCAATTGAGATCTACAACGACATCTCAACGCTACACGTCCCAACCGGCACCGCGATCCAGACCGGTGTGATTAGCGACTTTGGGTCTCTCAATAAGTCAGGCACTGGGACCCTTGTTCTTGCCGGAGCGAATACGTTCACTGGCTACGTAAGGCTTAATGAGGGAACACTTGAGGTCCGGTCTGACCAGTCTCTTGGCGGCAGTTCCGGCTCCCGCCCGCCTGTCTTTATCCAGGATGGGACGACCTTGCGGACAGGAAGCAATGACCTGACGCTCGCAAACGACATGTGGCTAGTCGGCAACGGCACCATCGATACGCAGGGGCACGAACTCACGCTCTCGGGCAAGATCGGCGCGGCAGGTGGCCTTATCAAGTCTGGTTCTGGTTTACTGCGTCTGACGGGGTATAACACCTATGCCGGTAGTACGACGATCAGGGAGGGCACTCTTGCGGTCGAGTATGAGGCGAACCATTCTGGAAGCCGTTCACCGTTGGTTCTCGCCGGAGGCACCCTGCGCTTTGAGGGATTCGACCTAGATTGGCTCACCCCCACGACGCTTGTGGGAACCGGAGGCTTCGAGGTCGCGAGACCCGACGTCGAATTGCTTTTTCTTAAGCCTCTCGTTGGATCAGGAATCTTTACCAAGTCAGGGCCGGGTACCCTCACCCTTGCCTCTAACACCTTCGCCATCGACCGCTTCGACGTTCAGGATGGTACACTGGCCCTTGGAGTACTGGCGTCGCTTGGGCCAGACACGGGCCTACATCTTGGGGCCAAGGGCACGTTCATCCACGATCAGGAATACACCACGCAGTATTTCGCCGGTGGCCTGCTCAGCGGCGAGGCAGGGAGCCTCTATCGGATCGGATCACATAGCCGCTTGGCAATCACCGGGCCTGGAGACACAACCTTCTCCGGAAGCATTGCCGACATCTCTGAGATGTTCCCGTACCAAGTGTCCGGTTCGCTCGACAAATCCGGAACGGGGATGCTCACGCTCGCAGGGAACAACACCTATACCGGCGAGACCCAGATCATGGGGGGAACGCTGCGGCTCGTCGAAGACGGCAGCATCGCAGCGTCCGACTGGGTCAACATGCACCCGACAGGAACGCTGGAACTCGCGACGGGAGGAAAGATCAGCCTGCGAGGTCTCAGTGGCGCTGGTGGTTCCGTCATTCTGTCGAACACGGACCTCGAGGTCGGCACAAGCGGTGTGGACCGCAGCTACAACGGCTCGATCCGCGGCACCGGCGGCCTAATCAAGGCCGGGGCAGGGGTCTGGACCCTCGGCGGTCCGGTTTCCATTTCCGGCAACCTCACGGTGGCGGGCGGCACACTTGATCTCATGGGTGCTGGCTCCCTCAGCTCTTCCGCCATCCAT
>NZ_JAJATX010000101.1 GCF_020866965.1 Microvirga roseola | reverse complement strand
TAGCCATCGATGTGGCGTAATTCACCCTTCTCGCGCCGGATGAGAAGGATCAAAAGTTGAACTTGTGTCCGATCCGGCGGGCATTGCAGCACTTCCGGTTTCTGATGCGGTCCAGCTTTCAACCTATAGCGAGGTTCTAGCCTGGTTGAGACAACTACCACAATCGTGAGCAATGCTGCACGAGGCGTACCGGTTCGGTTAATTGAGCTTGCAGATCATCAGCATATTGCCATCTGGATCTTTGATGTTGAGCTAGCGGCCATGACTAGGCAATCTTGGCCGCAGGCGGTCCTTACGCTACGACAAGAGGCAGACAACTACGACTTTTGCTCTATTGCATGGGAATGGCTCGTCTGTAGTCTTGCCACAAGAAAAAAGGCCGCTCGAAAGCGGCCCGAAGTTTAGGGAGGAAACGCCCAAGAAGGGCTGCAGCAAAGCAACGCCAATCGCTATGCTGCGATGCACAATATAGTTCACGCCTAAACGGCAGGCAAGAGTAATCGGGCAGCATCGCTGCCCATTTTTGTTGCCTTGAGATGTTCCAGCTTGGTTCAGTCATCCAGTGTGACCAGCGCCCCAGTGCTCGCCGTGAACACGGTAAGGCAAGCGCCAAAAGCTTGCGCGTTGATGGACGATGGATGTTTGTTCGCTTGGTAAGCGAACCAAACCATAAGCAATCCACTCATGACGCTCAGGATGAAAAGCAGATAACTTAGCTTCGACATCGAACCCAATCCTAGTGTTACAGTAACACTACTGAGTGAGTTCAAAGCCAAGCGAGGAACGCCCACAGTCATTGCGAAGGAATGACCGCGGAACGCCCCAAGAGTGCGAAGAGTGTGACCGGTTCAGGAAGCTGTCTCGGCAAGAAAAAGGGGCTCGCGGCCCCCTCTGACGCTATCAGGCTGCTTTGACGCCTGTCAGGAAGTTCCCGACCTCCTGCCCCAGGCTGTCGGAGTGGCGAGCAAGCTCCTGGGCTGCGCTCAGAACCTGGGATGCTGCAGCGCCTGTCTCCCCGGCGCCATGGCGGACATTTCCAATGTTGCCCGTGACCTGTTCGGTTCCGCGAGCCGCTTCCTGAACGTTGCGGGCGATCTCCGCTGTTGCTGCCCCCTGCTCTTCCATCGCTGCTGCGATGGAGACAGACACCTGGGACATCTCCGAGATCGTCTTGGCAATCGCCTGGATCGCTCCGACAGCCTCGCCGGTCGCTTGCTGGACGGATGCGATCTGGGCCGAGATTTCCTCGGTCGCCTTCGCGGTCTGGTTCGCCAACTCCTTGACCTCGGATGCAACCACCGCAAAGCCCTTGCCGGCATCGCCAGCCCGGGCCGCCTCAATCGTGGCGTTCAGAGCAAGCAGGTTGGTCTGGCCGGCGATAGTGTTGATCAGGGCAACCACATTGCCGATCCGCTCGGCCGTCGATGCAAGCTGCTGGACGATCGTGTCCGTCCGCTGAGCATCGGCGACTGCACACTCCGCAATCTGAGAGGACTGGTTCACCTGGGAGGCGATTTCCCGGATGGAAATCGAGAGTTCCTCAGTAGCCGCCGCAACCGTCTGAACATTGGCCGACGTCTGTTCGGCGGCGGAAGCAACATTCACTGACTGGCTGGTTGTCTGATCGGCAATGGCTGTCATCGATCGGGCCGTAGCTTCCATCTCGGTGGCTGCAGACGCCAGTCCCTGCGTCAGGGCCGAGACATTGGTTTCGAACTGCTTCGTCAGGTGGTCGAGCATCTGAGCACGGCGCATTTTGGCATCGTTCTCGGCCTCCTGCTCAGCGGCGAGACGCCGGGCCTCGATGGCATTGTCCTTGAACACCTGCAGTGCGCGGGCAAGCTGACCGACCTCGTCCTTTCGCCCGGTGCCGCTCACGTCCACCGTCAGGTCTCCATCGGCAAGACGGCCCATGGCACCTGTCATGGCGCCCAGCGGACGCACGACGCCGTAGAGGATGATGGCTCCCAGCATCCCGACCGCGAGAAGAATTCCAAAGACACCAGCCACCATAAGGGTCGTAGCGGTGTTCGATGCAAGGTCTTGAGCCTTGTGCTTGGCGGTATCCAAGGCCTTCTCGTTCGCAACGATGCGCTCAGCGAGAAGGTCGCGAACTTTCATCCGCCAGTCCCGGCCCTCACCGTTGGTGATCACCAGGGCTTCGGCGTCGTTGTCCTTGGCCGCGAGCGCGACGCTCTCGTCCATCAATTCGAAGTACTTGACGACAGTCGCTTTGATGTTTTCGTTGACGGCTCTGATCTCTGGGCTGGTCGAAAGTGCAATCAAGTCGTCAATGTGCTGCAGAGCCTTTGACCTGAACTGTTGATACACGCCCAAGGTCCGTTCGATGCGGTCCGGCTGGGATGCTGAGAGCAGGATCAGGTTCTTCTCCTGGATGGTCGCCTCATTTACCTCGGCATTGATCAAAAGAATGCTGCTCAGGCGTGAGGCATCACGGTCGACCAGTTCCTGGGTGTCAGAAGACATTTGGGCCAAGCCGATCTCGGCGAGCACGATCAATCCGACCGTGATGCTAACGAAAATCGCCACTGGGATGGCCAGCTTCGTGATGAGTCTCAGGTCGTTGAAGAATTTCATCGTTTTTATACCGACCCGCCCGCAACGCCGCGGGAAGCGCGCGCCCCCCTGACGCGCCGAAGTTCAGGTGGCTAAACAGTGCTGGGAGCAAGGTAAACAATCCGTGTATTTTGGACGCGTTCCAATTTATAGGCGCGCTTGCTCGAAGTTTTATAGCTACGAGATGTCCAGGAACTACTGCTTTGAGCGATGTCAATCCGGGTTATTACGTAGATCGCTCTGACTTCATCAGCGGCGAACCGATGGTTGCGCACTTACATACCTTTGGTTGTTGCGCGTATTCTCCCTTAGGTTGGATTTAAGCGATAATAATATTGCTTAGAGTAGAGATTCAGCCATCTTGGGGCAGGCGCTACTGAGATTTCGCTCCGTACTCATCGTGGAGTCCTTTGGGAGGTATCAGGCGAACAGGGAGTATTGCCCGTTGTCGATCCGCAGGAGCCCGATATATCCGATCGTTTGGCGGATTTTGGAGTTCCAGTGGGGATTCGCCTTCGCGCGGAGAGGTTCTCTAAAGCGGAGCAAATCTCCTGCAACCGCGCCATGCTGCCGAGATTCTTGATGGTTTAGCAGACGACCTCGCGCCAGTCCGGCATGAGCGGTTCGAAGTTCAGAACCATGTGCAGGAGCACCGGCCGGGTAAGGCCGCCGAAAGCGCCGGCGAGGCCGCGTTGGATCAGCCTCTCCATGTATTCCTCACCGTAGGCCATAAGGACGCTTGGAGCGCGCGAATTGGCCTCAGCCCGCCGGCCATCCCGATAGTGGAAGTGAATCCTACCGCGCAGGAAGAGGATGCCTTAGACATAGGGCCAGACAAACTCGTGATAGGCTTCCCGGCCACAGGCTCAGATTGAGCCACACCCTCCCCTCCCGGGGAAGCCTCTGGCCGCCCTGCTCATGCTAGGTGTAGTGGTTCTGGGCCGTATTCCAAGGGCCGCGGCATCGGGGCTGCGCAGGGATCGAGATCGAAGCCCACCTTACGTGGCGATCGGACGCATTGTTGCATGGATAGGCGACTTGGCAGCCGAAGTTGGATGGCATAGAGGATTGTACCTTTACACCTACTACGCCAGCAAAATCAATGACTTAGCACGCCCATGAATTACTCGTGTGTATTACCGCTGTGTAGTCCTGTCGAGCCATCGTAGGTCACAAGCACGGCCCTGACGGGGGGTGATCGCCGTCGACCTACCAAACCTTATAACAAAAGGCCCCGGATCACTCCGGGGCCTTTGCACTGGGGCTGACGGGAGCAGGACTTAGAACCCGCCCATGCCACCCATGCCACCCATGCCACCGCCTGGCGTGGCTGGAGCAGCGTCCTTCTTCGGCGTCTCGGCAACCATGGCTTCGGTGGTGACCAGCAGACCGGCGACCGACGCTGCATTCTGCAGAGCGGTGCGCACGACTTTGGCCGGGTCGACGATGCCGGCCTGGAGCAGATCCACGAACTCTTCCGTCTGAGCGTTGAAGCCGAAGGTGTCCGACGAGGTGTTGTCGTTGATCTTGCCAACCACTGTAGACCCCTCGACGCCGGCATTCTCGGCGATCTGACGGATCGGAGCCTCAAGGGCACGCAGCACGATGTTGATGCCGGACTTCACGTCTGGGTTGTCGCTGGTGAGCTTGGCAACCGCAGCCTTGGCGCGCAGCAGGGCCGTGCCACCGCCGGGAATGATGCCTTCTTCAACCGCAGCGCGGGTGGCATGCATTGCGTCATCCACCCGGTCCTTCTTCTCCTTGACTTCGATTTCGGTCGAGCCGCCGACGCGGATCACCGCAACGCCGCCGGCCAACTTGGCGAGACGCTCCTGGAGCTTCTCACGGTCGTAATCCGAGGTAGTCTCCTCGATCTGCGCCTTGATCTGACCGACGCGCGCCTCAATGTCCTGCGTAGAACCAGCCCCATCGATGATCGTGGTGCTCTCCTTGTCGATCCGGATGCGCTTGGCGCGCCCAAGCATGTCGAGGGTCACGTTCTCGAGCTTGATTCCGAGGTCTTCGGAGATCGTCTGACCGGCTGTCAGGATCGCGATATCCTCGAGCATGGCCTTGCGGCGGTCACCAAAGCCAGGAGCCTTGACGGCAGCGATCTTCAGGCCGCCCCGGAGCTTGTTGACCACCAGCGTTGCGAGAGCCTCGCCCTCGATGTCTTCCGCCACGATCAGCAGGGGCTTGTTGGTTTGAACAACGGCCTCAAGGATCGGCAGCAGCGACTGCAGCGAGGAGAGCTTCTTCTCGTGAATGAGGATGTAGGGGTCCTCAAGCTCCGCGATCATCTTCTCAGCGTTGGTGATGAAGTAGGGGGACAGGTAGCCGCGGTCGAACTGCATGCCCTCGACCACGTCGAGCTCGGTCTCGGCGGTCCTGGCTTCCTCGACGGTGATGACACCCTCGTTGCCGACCTTCTGCATCGCCTGGGCAATCATCTCACCGATGGAGGCGTCGCCGTTGGCCGAGATGGTGCCAACCTGGGCAATCTCCTCAGATGAGGCGACCTTCTTGGCACGGGCCTGGATGTCCTTCACGGCCTCTGCCACGGCCAAGTCAATGCCACGCTTGAGATCCATCGGGTTCATGCCGGCGGCCACGGCCTTGGCGCCCTCGCGGACGATGGCCTGAGCCAGAACCGTCGCAGTGGTGGTGCCGTCACCCGCCACATCGCTGGCCTTCGAGGCCACTTCGCGCACCATTTGGGCGCCCATGTTCTCGAACTTGTCGGAAAGCTCGATTTCTTTGGCGACGGTAACGCCGTCCTTGGTGATGCGAGGAGCCCCGAAGCTCTTTTCCAGCACCACGTTGCGGCCCTTGGGACCGAGCGTGACCTTCACTGCATTGGCCAGAATATCGACACCGCGCAGCATGCGATCGCGGGCATCCGAGGAGAATTTTACGTCTTTGGCAGCCATAGCTGAACTCCTGTTGCGTTCTATCTGGTCGGGCCAAGCCTGTTTAGGCGGCCTTCTGGGCTTCGGCGGTCCNGCGCAGCATGCGATCGCGGGCATCCGAGGAGAATTTTACGTCTTTGGCAGCCATAGCTGAACTCCTGTTGCGTTCTATCTGGTCGGGCCAAGCCTGTTTAGGCGGCCTTCTGGGCTTCGGCGGTCCGCTCGATCACGCCCATGATGTCGGATTCCTTCATGATCAGGAGATCCTGACCGTCGATACGCACCTCGGTGCCGGACCACTTGCCGAACAGGACGCGGTCGCCGGCCTTCACGTCGAGGGCGACAACCTTGCCGTTCTCATCGCGGGCGCCGGGGCCGACGGCGACGACTTCGCCCTCTTGCGGCTTTTCCTTGGCGGTGTCCGGGATGATGATGCCGCCGGCCGTCTTCTCTTCGGCTTCGATGCGGCGGACGACGACGCGGTCGTGCAGCGGACGGAATGTCATAGGCAAGCCTCCTTAATATGGAATTGGAGGCACTCGTCTGCGCCGAGCAGCACGGTTAGCACTCGACGCGTGAGAGTGCTAACGCCAAGTGATAGCCTGATGCTCCGGTTCAGGCAAGCTCATCTTTCAGGAGAAGCTGAACCGTACTCTGATGAGCGGCGTTGATCCCGTGAGGCCGCTTGGCCGTTTAGGGATGGGGTTCCGCAGTGTTGAGTTTCGATGCCGTTGAAGAGGTCTGTGAGAGTAGGCAGACAACCCTTGTGATCCACCCGGCCATTCGTCGGGCCATCAAAGGGTATGAGGAAAGCTTCTACGTTGGACTGCGCTGCTTCTTGGCAGGAGAGTCAGACGGGCTCTACTTCCTCCCGCTCCAGGGCACTAGCTATGTTCGCCTCGTCTTTTCGAAACGGGTTTCATCCGGAGGGCACAATCTTCTCAGGATTGACTCGCTGACAAAAGAGGGACTGGCACAGATAAAGGCATCCTTGGACTGCCCCCCCAACGCCTCGTGGCATCTGAGACCAGCGTGGACCGGCAGTTGGAGCGGTTCCTGGCTCGAGCGGGTAAGCTGATGTCCGTTGCCAAAGCCGCTCTGGAGATCAACTCGCGCCATATCCTGTAGGACTCCGAGATGATGGTCTCTCCGGGAACAGGCTGCATTTGCTTCGCGTATCCTGGCACATACAAGACAGGCAGACCCGGGAAGCGCTTGCGGTAGGCCCTGGCCGCCTCCCCTCCATTGGCTTTCGGCAAGCGAATGTCGGTCATTAAGGCGTCAACGGTGATCCCTGCTTGCAGGAGCCTCAGGGCTTCCCCGCCGCTGGTCGCTTCAATGACCTCGTACCCGGCTTCTTCCAGCGCTGTTACAGTCATTCCACGGACGCATCATCTTCTACAACTAGAATTTTCAACACGTCCGCACCTACCCGCCTTAACGATCCCAATTGTGGAGAACCTCCATGAGCTGACACACTTATCAGCCGACATGCCAATGCCGACTGAGGTCATTGAGAGGATGCCAGCCTCGCCACGTGTTCTGGGGGGTAGGTTTCCCATCCAGCCTTGCAATCCGGCATGGGAACCCCATATTGAATATATCGACTTTGGCCGAACAATCGGGCCGTTTCGCTTGTGGCTTTGCCAGGCGCACGTTCAGACACTCTCCCCAAACATCGACGAACCCGAGCACAGGGCCGCATTGTTGCGCGACCTGCAAGCTCACGTGCACTCACGCATACCCAAGGATATTCCCATGAACACGGGCACCGTAAAATTCTATAACGATCAAAAAGGCTTCGGCTTCATCCAACCGAGCAACGGCAGCAAGGACGTGTTCGTCCATGCCACCGCTCTCGAGCGCG
>NZ_JAJATX010000100.1 GCF_020866965.1 Microvirga roseola | reverse complement strand
GAACATGCTCGGCACACAAGCAAAAGCCGCTCCGAGTGGAGCGGCGTTCCGATCTCCGTGGACGCGGTGATCGCTACATCGAATTCCGGCCGCGGAGCAGGCCGATGACGGCGGAGATGGCGAACAGGACGATGGCGACGAAGAAGATCAGTTTCGCGATCTCGACCGCAGTGCCGGCGATGCCGCCGAAACCGAACAGGGCCGCGACCAGAGCGATGATGAGAAATGTGACTGCCCAACCGAGCATAACGTTACCTCGCATAATGCTGGATCGACCATAAGGCCGACGTCTACCGATCAACGCCAAGCATAACCGTGAAGTTCCGCTCCCTGGACTTACTCGGACAGACATGGATTCGTGATTGAAAGTAGTTCTTGCGCCAAGCACGAGTATGGAACTCGCCTCATGCCTGCACGTTTTTTAAAAGACTTTGGAGGCAGATTTGATGACCCGTGCAGTGGCCCTTCGTGCATTTTTTATTTTTGCCGCAGTTACTATCCTGTCCGCTGTGACCGGTCTGGCGTCTCAGTCGGCCATTGCTGAAGTTCTTTTCCTGGTCGGCGGCTCCCTCGCCGCGCTCATGCTCTTCTTTATGGCGACGGCTCTTGCGCCTGCGCCCATTCCTGTGAGAGTTCGCAGGCGACGCTGATCGGAAGATCTCCGATGCGAAAAGGGCGGCTCCTCCGGAGCCGCCCTTTTTCCTTGGCTCAGGATTCCGTGGGATCGCCGCCGTTCGGGTGAAGGACGGAACCGGTGATGTAGGAGGCATCCGCACAGGCAAGGAACAGGAATGAGGGAGCGACCTCATTGGGCTGGCCGGGACGCTTCATGGGCGTGTTCGCGCCGAACTGCTTCACCTTGTCCGGCGGGAAGGTCGAGGGGATCAGCGGCGTCCAGATCGGGCCCGGCGCAACGCCGTTCACGCGGATGCCCTTCTCCGCCAGCTTCTTCGCCAGCGAGCGCGTGAAGGCCACGATGGCCCCCTTCGTGGAGCTGTAATCCAGAAGCTGTGGGCTGCCGCGATAGGCCGTCACCGAGGTGGTGTTGATGATGGAGGCCCCCTCCTTCAGATGCGGCATGGCCGCCTGGACCATATGGAAATAGCCGAAGATATTGGTGCGGAAGGTGCGCTCCAGCTGCTCGGGCGAGATCTCGTCGATTTCCTTCTTCGGATGCTGCTCGGCGGCGTTGTTGACGAGAATGTCGAGCTTGCCGAATTGCTGGATGGCCCGGTCCACGGCGGAGCGGCAGAAGCCGGGCTCGCCCACGTCGCCGCCGATGGTGAGGCATGTGCGCCCTTCCCGCTCCACGAGCCGCTTCGTCTCCTGCGCATCCTCGCCTTCATTCAGGTACACGATGGCGACATCCGCGCCTTCGCGGGCAAAGAGCACGGCAACCGCACGGCCGATGCCGCTGTCGCCGCCGGTGACGAGGGCCGTCTTTCCCTGGAGCCTGCCGCTGCCGGGATAGCGCGGCTCGTAATCCGGCTTCGGGTGCATCTCGGTCTCGAGGCCGGGCTGCCGGTCCTGTTGCTGGGGAGGCAGGGTCTGGTTCTCTTGGGAGCTCATGGCATCATCCGCTGTTCGAGAGACGATGCGGGCTCCGGGCCGGCCGGGAGGCCGGGCCAGAAAAGGGAAGCCCGCGTTGAGGCTCAACGCGGGCTCGGTAGGCGTGTTCCTGAGCTCTCAGGCTATTCGGCGGGCTGCGTGCGCTCAGCCGCCACGGGCCCAATCCGCAGGACGTGATACAGGATGATCGCGCCGAAGGTGGCGGTGCCGATGCCGTCCAGCGTGAAGCCGCCGATATCGAGCTTGAAGTTGCCCGCGCCGAGCACCAGCGCCACCGCCACGGTGATGAGGTTGCGCGGGTTGGAGAAGTCCACCCGGCTCTCGACCCAGATGCGCCCGGCGGTGGCGGCGATGAGGCCGAACACGACGATGGACAGCCCGCCCAGCACCGGCCCGGGGATCGTGCCGATGAAGGCCCCGAATTTCGGCGAGAGGCCGAGGACCAGGGCGAAGCCGGCGGCGATGATGAAGACCAGCGTCGAGTAGATGCGGGTGACCGCCATGACGCCCATGTTCTCGGCATAGGTCGTCATGCCCGTGCCGCCGCCCGCGCCGGAGAGCATGGTGGCAAGGCCGTCGCCCATGAAGGCGCGGCCGAGATAGGGATCGAGGTTGCGGCCGGTCATGGCGCCGATGGCCTTGATGTGCCCGAGGTTCTCGGCGACCAGGATGATGGCGACGGGCGCGATCAGGCTCATCGCCTGCATCTCAAAGACGGGGGCCTGGAAGGTCGGCAGGCCGAACCAGGCCGCCTCCCCGATCTTCGTGAAGTCGATGGGCGTGCCGTAGCCCAGCACGTTGGCGCTGATGTAATAGGCGAGATAGCCGATGGCCCCGCCGAGCAGCACAGGCAGGCGGCGCCAGATGCCCGGCGCATAGACCGCCACCAGCCCTACCGCCACGACGGTGGTGAGCGCGATCCAGCGCGCGAAGGCCGTGCCGGCCTGGTTGTCGGGCGTGATGCCGGAGGCGCTGTTGATCGCAATCGGCGCGAGCACGAGGCCGATGGCCGCGACGATGGCGCCGGTCACCACCGGCGGCATGAGCCGCTCGATCCAGCGGTGCCCCGCCATCTGGACCACAAGGCCGATGAGGAAATAGAGCGCGCCGGCCGCGATGATGCCGCCGAGCGCCAGCGGAATGTTCGGGTTGGGCGAGCCGACCGCAGCGCCCGTCGCGACCAGCACCGGGCCGATGAAGGCGAAGCTCGAGCCGAGATAACTCGGCACCCGGCCGCCCACCACCACGAAGAAGAGCAGGGTCGCGATGCCCGAGAACAGGATCGAGACGTTCGGGTCGAAGCCCATCAGGATCGGGGCCAGCACCGTTGCCCCGAACATGGCGACCACGTGCTGCAGGCCCACCACCACCATCTGGCCGGTCGGCATGCGCTCGTCCGGCATGATGGCCCCTTCGGTTTTCAAGGTCCATTTAGGAAAGAAACTGTCGGTCATTCTCACTCCCCCAAGCAATGACGCGTGAGATTTCACCGTAGACCCGGGAACGGTGGAATGGCTAGGTGGGGTAAGGACTTATTAACGGCCGCAACAGCCCAGCTTCTGGACACCTGCCGGTTTGATAGTCACATCATTGGCCGGGCTTCGAGGAGGACGAGACCATGCGCAAGGATCACGACGTGCCGGCCGGCACCATCCACCAGCTCTGGATCGACGGCAGGCTCCTTCAGGACAATCTCCTTGGCGACCCGGCCCGGCGCCGGGTCGACGTCTATGTGCCCGCGGGCCATGACGGGCGGGGCCTGCCCCTCCTCGTCGATCTCGTCGGCTACACGGCCGGGGGCCCTGCCCACACCAACTGGAAGAACTACGGCGAGAACGTTCCCGAGCGGCTCGACCGGCTGATCGGCACGGGAGCCATGCCGCCGGTCGCCGTCGCCTTCCCCGATTGCTTCACGCGGCTCGGCGGCAACCAGTATGTGGACAGCGCGGCCATGGGCCCGTGGGAGAGTTTTCTGATCCGCGAGATGCTGCCCACCATCGAGGAGCGCTTCGGCTGCGGCGGCGAGGGGCGGCGCGGCGTTTTCGGCAAGAGCTCCGGCGGCTTCGGGGCCCTCGTGCATGCCTTGCGGCATGGCGGCGCGGTCTGGTCTGCCGCAGCCTCCCATTCGGGCGATGTGGGCTTCGATTACCTCTACAATCTCGGCGAGTTCGGCGGGGCTTTGCGCCACCTCTTGGATTGCGGCATGTCCATCGAGGCCTTCCTCGGCAAGTTCGAGAAGGGCCACAAGGCGAAGGACAAGGACTGGCACACCCTGATGCTGCTGGCCCAGGCCGCGAGCTTCGACCCCGACCCGAGCCAGTTCTGCGGCATCCGACTGCCGGTGACGATGGACACCTGCGAAATCATCGAGGAGCGCTGGGCCAACTGGCTGCGCTGGGACCCGCTGCGCATGGCGGATGCCCCCGAATACCAGGAGAACCTGCGCAGGATGAAGGCCCTCTTCATCGATTGCGGCGACATCGACCAGTACAACATGGTCTATGGCTCCCGGCAGCTGCACCGGAAGCTCGAGGCCGCCGGCGTTCCCCACACCTACGAGGAGTTCCACGACGACCATTTCTCGGTGGATTACCGCTTGGACGTGAGCCTGCCGCTGCTGGCGAAGGCGCTGGCCTAAAGGACCTCACGCCCCGCCAGGCTCGTCCTCGGTCGGCAATTCGCAGTGGTTGTGGATGTGGGTGGCTGCCAGCGCCGCGTGGCCCATACCCACCACGATCTGGTCGATGCCCCGGACGATGTCGCCCGCGGCATAGAGCCCCTTCACGCTGGTCTGGCAATGGCCGTCGACGATGAGGCTGCCCTTGGGGTCATGCTCGGCCTCGAGCGCCAGGGCGAGATCCGTGCGGTATTTGAGGCCGAGCGCCGAGTAGAGCACGTCGAAGCGGTGCTCCTCGCCCCCGGCATGGAGAGCCGCGATACGGTCATTCTCCAGCTCGAGGGCCTCGACCGGAGCCTCGACGACCTTGATGCCGTGCTCATCGAGCCTCGCCTGCTGCTCCGGAGCGAGTTCCAGGGCCTGGCCGAGGGTGAGCAGGGTCACGTCGTCCGAATAGGTGCGGGCGATGAAGACCGCCTCCCCGACCCCGTGGGCGCCATAGGCGATGACGGCGATCTTCTGGTCCCGGGATTCGTAGCCGTCGCAGATCGGGCAATAGTGGACGAGGCCGCTCTGGACCGCGTTGGGCAGGTTCGGCAGGTCGGGCTCGATATCGACCGCCCCCGTCGCCAGCATGACCCGCCGGGCAGCGATCTGCCGTGTGCCGCCCTCGCTCGTCTCGATGAGCCCGATGAACCGGTCCGGCTGCTTGCGCAGCCCCGTCACCGTACCGGATACGATGCAGTCCCCGTACTGCTCCAGGTTTTCGCGCGCCCGGGCCACGAGGTCCTTGCCCGAAATGCCTTCCGCGAACATCGGGATGTTGTGGCTCGTCGGAATCCAGGCCGCCCGCGGCGATCCGCTGTCGATTACCAAGAACCGGCGCTTGAACCGGGCTAGATACAAAGCCGTCGTCAACCCCGCCGGCCCTCCCCCGACAATCAGGCAATCCAGAATCTCCCCACGCGTATCCATCGATCCTCCTGCGGCTTGGCAGAAGGGATAACCGGCGAGAGTGGGAAAAGATCGGGCGGACGACACGAGGAGTTTGGTAGCGAGGGCGCTGAGCAGGTCGGCTGTTTCCGGGCAGTCCGTGGGGATCGGTGGGTTCGTTCTGCCAAAAATGAGCGCTTGCAGCATCTCACAATTATAAGCTTGATAATTGCGCACCCAGCAACTTAAAGATGCAAAGCAGCGGAGATAGCGGGAAGTCGGCTCTGGGCCTACACCAGCCCCTCCACTTAGACTTTAGAAGAGTGCCTGACTTGCGGAGCTCTGGCTGTACCTAGAAGGACACAGAGGCTAGAGCGGTTGTGAGCTAAATTTGATCCCTTTGAAACAGGCGCAGCATTGCCGGGCCTGTGTACAGGGCGGGCAGCATGAGCCTGCCGGTTTCCCCCATCATCAGGGCTCGAAACAGGAGCGGCGCATGCAGCAGTTTCCACGCGGCTTTTTCTGGAGCCAGAGTCCGGTCGATCTTCCCGGCGGCTACATTTCAGGGCCGCTAGAACATCTCTTTGCCTGTAAAGATCTGGCCGTTTGTCATGCCGCCGACGGGCGGGGCTCGATCACGATTCTTGGCCTCTGCGTCGGGATTAGGCCTGAGATCTCAGATCCGGCATTCTGGCTTCTTGATGCTCTCGGGCAGACGAATTTCTATGAGGCTCTGGACTATCTATGTGGACGCTATGCCGTTTTCATCCAAGACCAGAACGGTCTGCGCATCCTGTCCGATGCCACTGCGATGCGGACTATTTTTTACAGATCCGATTTTCAGGTGATCGCGTCGCATGCGCGGTTGGCGACGGCCAGTGAGCCGACACTCGACTTCCCATTTCGTTACGGCTTTCCGGGCAACAGGACGCCTTTCGCCGATGTCAAGCTCCTGACGCCGAACACGTTGATCGATCTGCCGGCAAGTGGAACAGGCCTCCATCCCGTACACTCTCATCATCCACGAGCAGGTGTGCGCCGCTTTTGGCCTGGCGCAAAGCTCTCCGCACGCATGCCCAAAGAGGCGGCCGACCTGGTCTTGGAGTGGGCTTCGACGGCCATCCAAAAGGTCGCGGAAAAGCACCCCATCCGGCTGGCGCTGACCGCTGGCCTCGACAGTCGGGCGATGCTGGCTGCTGTGCTCCACAGCGGAGTGCCATTCGAAACCTATACCTATGGCGGCGGGAAGGGTGCAGTGCGTGATACCACCGTTGCATCCGACCTTGCTCACGCAGCGGGGGTCAAGCACTCGGCTATACGGGTTTCCGAGCCTAGAGGTGAGACGCTGTCCGCGCTCAAGCTGGCCACCTATGCCCGCCACCACTTCCATGCGGTACAGCCGCTTGCGGAGTGGTTTGGCGACAAAGACAGCGCTGCGATCACTGCAAACCTGTTGGAGATCGGGAGAGCCTTCTATGCCAAGATGACAAAAACCCCGCTGATGTCTCTGAAGGAACCCTGGACAGGGAGCAAAGGAGCACTTGCGGCAATGCGGGCTTTGGCAAGAGCTGTTGTGATCCGGATGAAGAATCCATCTCCACCGATTTCGGCAAAAGCCATGCGAGCGCTGTATGTGTCCTCCATGCCAAACCCTGAAAAGCACGAGGCCGAAATCCGCCAGGGGTGGAACAGGGCTGCAGAGGAAGCCTTCCAGGACTTCATCGCAACGAGCGATTTCAACGCCGCCCGTGGCATCCTTGATCCGTTTGACCAATTCTATTGGGAACACCGCATGGCTGCCTGGCATGGTGTCTCCATGCTGGAGCGGGACTTCTATGCCCAAGCCTTTATTCCCTTCAACGCCCGGGCGATTTGGGAGGTCTTGCTAGGGGTACCATTTGAGGACCGTGTGAACGCGGTTGCGTTTTACCGGCTTATTGAGACCGTCGATCCGAACCTGCTGACCATCCCGATCAACCCGAGGGAATGGTCTCCTTCACCGCAGACATGAAATTGGCGTGTTTGATGCTGAAGCCCGCATCCCACAAGGCAGGGACTTGCCGTGGTGCTACGCGACACCCATCCATCGCGTCCGAACCCCGCGTATCGCTGTCCATTTCGTGTGCTGGCCGCCCCAGGTGAGCGGAGTGGCCCCGATGTCCCCGACAGGTTCGACGGCCGCCGGAGAACATCCAGCCAGAGTTGGGGAATGGCGGTAGCCTCATCGATGTCATCAGTCATGGGTTTCACCCAATTGGTGCGGCTGTCCATCCTTGGNGTTCGACGGCCGCCGGAGAACATCCAGCCAGAGTTGGGGAATGGCGGTAGCCTCATCGATGTCATCAGTCATGGGTTTCACCCAATTGGTGCGGCTGTCCATCCTTGGCTTTCGCTCAGAAAAGCGGGCTTGGACCCGGAGGCGCCTGCATCCTCCGGGTCCAAGCCACCGCGCTGTCGACCCGTTCTGGTGGACAGCAGGTCAGCTGTCTCCCTCTGGCACGCTCTCGCTGGTGCCGGCTCACGCGTCCGAGTGACGGTGTTAGGGGTGCAGCCGGATGCCAAATCCACGGTACCGGGATAGATTGGCGTCGGCGACCCGATTGAGGCGACTAGCAGAAGGACGAACTGGGTTCCTGTGTGACTATTTTTATAATCTCCAAGTAAGAACTCCATGTGTCAGATGCCCAATTGACAGTTACGTAATTGTGTTTCATTTTAGATGTTCGGTTTTCTTTGCGAAGCATTGATTTGCCCGGCTAAGCCTTTTGAGGAGGTGGAGCCCCCGAGCCCAGAATGTTGAACTGATGGCCAATGCGACCACACGGAGATCCAGCACCTACCGTCCCGAGATTCAAGGCATCCGCACCATGGGCGCGCTGCTGGTGGCCGGCTTTCACATCTGGGGCGGGCGCGTCTCAGGCGGCGTGGACGTGTTCTTCGTCATCTCCGGCTTCTTGATCACCGGGTCGCTCTACCGCGAACTCCAGAAGAGCCGCACCATCGACATTCTCGCCTTCTGGGGCCGCATCGCCAAGCGCATTGCCCCGATGGCCTATCTGATCCTGGCGCTTACACTTCTGGCCGCCCTGCTCTGGCTGCCGCAGACCCGCCAAGCCGGCTTCCTGGCTGAGGCTTTCTACAGCGCCGTTCATCTCGAGAATCTCAAGCTCATGAGGAGCCCGGTCGATTATCTCGCTCGCGAGGAGGCACCCAGCCCGGTGCAGCAGTTCTGGGCCCTATCGCTCCAGGTGCAGTTCTATGCCGTCTGGCCCTTCCTGCTGCTGACGACCGCCTTCGCCGCCAAGCACCTGCGTGCCGCCGGGGGGCTCTTAATCGCGGTGCTCGCCGCCGTGCTCCTGGCCTCGCTTGCCTATTCTGTCGTGGAAACCGCGCGCGATCCGGCCCCAGCCTATTTCGACCCCCTCGCCCGAGTGTGGGAGTTTGCGCTCGGTGGCCTCCTGGCCACGGTTCTGCCGCGCCTGACACTGCCGCCGGTGGTGCGCGGCTTGGCCGGCTGGACCGGGCTGCTGCTGGTGGTCAGCTGCGGATTCGTGCTTCCCAAATCCGCGGCCTTTCAGGCTATGCCGCCCTGTGGCCGGCCGTCGGCTCGGCCCTGGTACTAATCTCGGGTGGGGGCGGGCTGCGGTTCGGGGCCGACCGGGTACTGCCTCGCGACCGCTGGTGGCCTTGGGCGAAGTCTCGTTCTCGTTCTATCTCTGGCACTGGCCGGTGCTGATCTTCGCTATGCTGATGACCGGACGCACCCACCTGGGACTGGGGACGGGCCTAGCTGTGAGATCTGAGGAGGTTGTTCATCCCGTCTGAGGG
>NZ_JAJATX010000001.1 GCF_020866965.1 Microvirga roseola | reverse complement strand
ATCCAATTGCCGCCTGATCAAACGGCATTGTTCAGGGCCGACTAATTACAGAGCAAAGACCGGTATTATCAGGCGCAGGAGACACCTTTGATTCTGCGCTTGTAGAGTCTTCCTCTCCTTGCCTGCCGCTAAGGAGCATTGCTGGAGATCGTGAGGTCCATGGCCATCCCGGCGAGCAAGGGCACCATTTCACCCATCCGGCGGGCGCGCTCCGGGTTGGAGGCGTTGCCGTTGAGGGAGCGTTTGTAGACCCCCTGCAGGATCGCTGCGAGACGGAAGAAGCTGAAGGCGAGATAGAAGGGCCAGTGGTCGATCTGACCGACGCCAGTTCGCCGGCAATAGCGCTCGATGTACTCGTCTTCGCTCGGAATGCCATAGGCCTGCCGGTCGAGGCCTCCCAATCCGCGGAAGATACCATCGGAGGGCAGCCGCCACTGCATGCATTGATAGGCCAGGTCGGCAAAAGGATGCCCTAAAGTCGACAGTTCCCAATCGAGGATAGCCAGGATGCGCGGACCGGACGGCGCGAAGATCATGTTGTCGATCCGGTAATCGCCATGGACCAGGCTTACCCGCCCGCCATCAGCCGGCGTCTCCCGTTCGAGCCAAGAGATGAGCGCATCCATGGACGGAACCGGGTGGGTTTCGGAGGCGCGGTACTGGCCGGTCCAGCGGGCGATCTGCCGCTCGAAATAGCTGCCAGGGCGACCGTAATCCGCAAGCCCGACGGCAGCGGAATCGACCCTGTGCAGTGCAGCGAGAGCGGCATTCATGGAATCGTAGATTGCCCCGCGCTCCTCGCGGGCGAGATCGGGCAAGGACCCGTCCCAGAAGATTCGGCCATCCACATAGTCCATGATGTAGAACATCGACCCGATGACTGTCTCGTCCGTGCACAGATGGTGGGTGCGCGGAACAGGCACGTCGGTCTGCGCCAGGGCAGAAATGACCTGATATTCCCGGTCCACCGCATGGGCCGATTTCAGAAGCGTGCCGGGCGGCTTCCGCCGCAGGACGAAGCGCCCCTCGGTCGAGTTGATGAGAAAGGTGGGATTCGATTGGCCGCCTGCGAACTTTTCGGCACTAAGGAGGCGCCCGAAGCCGGGGATGTTCGCCGAAAGATAGGGACCAAGCCGCTCGGTCTCGATATGCGCCGTTGCTGAGGTCATCTGAAACCCTGCCCACCTGTTTCCTGCCGCACGGGAACGGCAGCTCAACCCAGAACCGCCAGCGTGATCCAGTCCGCAAAGAGAGCCGGCTTCTCCGCCCCCTCGATCTCGATGCTCACTTGGTAGCGCAGTATCGCCTCGGAGGCAGAACGCATCTCGATCCCGGAAAGCGTAAAGCGTCCCCTCACCCGCGCTCCGGATGGTACGGGCGAGAGAAAGCGGACCCGGTCGAACCCGTAATTGATCCCCATCCTGCGCCCCTCGATGGGCGGCAGGATCTCCTGCCCCACCGCGGACAGGAGAGACAACGTGAGAAATCCGTGGGCGATGGTGTTCCCGAACGCGTCTCGGCCGCAGCCTTTTCCGGATCCACATGGATGAACTGATGGTCGCCCGTGACCTGCGCAAAGTGATCGATCAGCTCCTGATCGATCCTGCGCCAGGAGGAGACACCAATCTCCTGGCCAATGCGGGTTTTCAGAGCGTCGAGAGAAACGGAAGGGAGGACATGGGCATTCATCCGGCCATCTCTCCGAACAGCTTTCCGCCTGTCTCAACTCCGATGCCACCGTCGAGCGGAATGATTGCGCCTGTGGTGTAGGCTCCTCCACGCCCGCAGAGGAAGAGAAGCGCTCCCGCAATGTCATCCGGACGGCCTATGCGGCCGAAGGGAACACCAGCCGCGACAACTGCGCGGCGCGCCTCGTCGCCTGTGGCAAAGGCTGTCATGCGGCTCTGGAAGGGTCCGGGTGCGAAAGCATTTACGGTAATGCGGCGTCCAGCAAATTCCTGCGCCAGAATCCGCGTGAGATGGTGCACCGCCGCTTTCGATGCGGCATAGGAATAGGCATTCTCGCCGATGGGCTGGGCTCCCATGACGGAGCCCAGATTGACGACCCGGCTCGGATCGTCGTCGCTGGCGGCACTCTCGAGCAAAGGCAGCAACTGCTGGGTCAGGGTGAACAGGCCCGCCACATTGACGGAGAAGACCCCCTCCCAGGCTTTGTGCGGGAACTGCTCCAGCGGCTCGCCCCAGGACTTGCCTGCATTGTTGACAAGGATGTGGAGGCGCTGGGTGCGTACCTTGACCTCTCCTGCGAGTGCCATGACTCCGGCCTCGGTCGCGACATCGCCCGCAAAACCCTCGGCCGTCCCTCCAGCGTCGAGGGCGTTCAGTTCCTGCGCTACGGCCTCGCAGGCCTCGCCCTTCCGCGAGGCAATGACCACATGCGCTCCGGCCCGCACCAGGGCTTCTGCAATCATGCGCCCGATTCCTGTCGCACCGCCTGTGACGAGCGCCGTCTTCCCCATTACCGAGAACAGGCCTTCAAGATAGCTCACCGACATCGGCCGCTCACGCTGCTGTTGGAAGGACGTAGTCCTTCAGGAGCTTGCGCAACTCGAGCTTGGAGATCTTGGCGGTGGCGGTGAGCGGAATGCTCTCGACGAACAGCACGTCGTCCGGAACCTGCCAGCTGGCGACCTTCGTACTGAGATAGGTAAGGATGTCCTCCTTGGCCGGCTTGGCATCCGGCTTCGGCACCACGACGAGAAGCGGGCGCTCTCCCCAGCGGGGATGCGGCATGGCAAGCACGGCGCAGTGCGCAACGCCTGGACAGCCGAGCGCGGCATTCTCCAGGTCGATGGAAGAGATCCACTCGCCGCCGGATTTCACGAGATCCTTGGTGCGGTCCACGATCTGGAGGAAACCGTCGGGCGTGATCTTGGCCACGTCGCCGGTCCTGAACCAGCCCTCCGCATCAAGCGCCTGCGCCGTCGCGGCCTCATTGTTGTAGTAGCCCGAAGCCACCGATGGACCGCGCACGCAGAGCTCGCCGAAGGCTTCGCCATCCTTCGGCAGTTCCTTGCCGTTCTCGTCGACGATCTTCATCTCCACCATGAAAAGACGACGGCCCTGGCGTACTTTCAGGGCAATTCTCTCCTCGAACGACAACTGCTCCATCTCCGGCGTCAGAGTTCCGAGCGTGCCGATGGGGCTCATCTCGGTCATGCCCCAGCCATGGCAGACCTCGACGCCGAAATCCCGCTCAAAGGTTTCGATCATCGGCTGTGGAGCCGCCGATCCGCCGATCAGAACCTGTGCAAGCCCTTCGGGCTTACGGCCCCGCAGCTTCATTTCATTGAGAAGCCCGAGCCACACGGTCGGCACGCCCCAGCTGTTGTGAACTTTCTCGCGATCCATCAGGTCGAACAAACTGGCTCCGTCGAGCTTCGGCCCTGGGAAGACCAGGGATGTGCCCGAGAGTGGGGCCGAATAGGGAAGGCCCCACGCATTCACATGGAAGAGCGGGACCACTGGAAGGATCTTGCGGTCGGAGCCGAACGCCCGGGGCGATCCGATCACTCCCGACGTGGCATGGAGCACGTTGGACCGGTGGGAATAGAGCACTCCCTTGGGCTCGCCGGTGGTGCCGGACGTGTAGCTGAGTGCGGCAGCGGTGTTCTCGTCGAGCTCGGGCCAGACAATCGTGTCAGGCTGGCCGGCGAGCAGGTCCTCGTAGCACAGCAGACCGTCAAGGCCGTCCTGGGCCGGCATCGTCTCGCGGCCCGTCATCGCGACATATTTGAGATTGCTCGGGAGCTTCGGCCGAAGTCCGGTGACCAACGGCGCGAAGGTGATGTCGAAGAACAGCAGGCTGTCCTGCGCATGGTTCACAATGTAGGCGAGCTGCTCCGGGAAGAGGCGCGGATTGATCGTGTGGCACACGGCTCCGATGCCCGAGATGGCATAGTAGAGCTCGAAATGCCGGTAGCCGTTCCAGGCAAGCGTCGCAACCCGGTCGCTGGGCTTGACGCCGAGAGCAAGGAGGCCGTGCGCCAGGCTCGCGATGCGCTTACGAATGTCCTTGTAGTTCGTGCGGTGGATCCCGCCCTCGACCGTAACCGATACGATCTCGGCATTGGGATGGACTTCGGCGGCGTAATCGATGATTGCCGGGATCGACAGCGGCCGATCCAACATCATTCCCTTCAACATCGTTTCCTCCCTGGTTATTGCTTGTTCTCAGGAAATATAACCGACCCAGAACTTATCCAGCCCGCCGAAGGGCCGGCATGGCGGCTTGATCAAGAACGGCAATCGTCGCAAGCGCGACTGCTGTCTGCTTCTCGCGCCCATCTTTCGCCGTGAACACGTCCGCCGCCACGATGACCATGCGGCTACCGGGCTTGACCACGCGCGAGCGGCAGATGAGCCGGTCGCCGTCGGCCGGCGACAGGAGATTGAGCTTGTATTCGGCCGTGAGCACGCCCTGTCCGGGCTTGAGGACCGTTGCCGCGGCAATGGTCGTGCCGTTGTCGATCAGGAAAGCCGTGACGCCGCCATGAAAGAGGCCATGCTGCTGGAGCAGCTCGTCGCGCCGCGAGACGGAAATCGTTGCAGAGCCGGGGGCGAGATCATCGATATGTGCCCCCACGAGACTCATGAAGCCCTGGAGAGCGACACGCTCCCGAATTCCGGCCGCACGGCTTTCGAACGAAATCGTGTCCATGCCGATTGCTTCACCTCTCGTATGCAGATCTTGGTAGGCAGGACCGGCCGTTGCAGCCGATCCTGCCTGCCCATTTCAGTTACTGTCCGAGGCTCGACGCCTCGACGCTTTCGACCTTGCCGTCCTTGACCACACCGACAACGATGTTGGCATTGCTTCCGCCACGCTCGTCGACGCTTGTGATCCGGGCAGGATTTTTCTCCGGCGGCAGGTTGCCATAGGCATCGCTCAGCTTGGCGTGGATCGCCTTCGCATCGGAGACGGTGCCGGCGAGCTTCATGGCCTCGGCTACCGCATTGAGGGTCGAGTAGTGATAGGAAGCCTCCGTGCCGGGATTCCGGTCGTAGAGCTTCTTGAACTTCGCGATGAAGTTCTCGGTGCCAGGACGCTTGTCATAGATCAGCGGCAGAACGCCGACAGCGCCTTCCAGCATTTCCATGCCGCCGATAACAGCCGCCATCTCATCGAGCTTGGCCTGATCCATGACGGCGAAGCCGCCCTGGAAGCCGAGTTCACGCGCCTGTTTGGCAACCAGCGCCGTCGGCTCGGAAGCGCCGCCGATGAACATCACATCGGGATTGGCCGCCAGCACCCGGCTCACACCGCTGTAGAAGTCGGTATCCTTGTTGTAGGACATCGGGTTCTCGGCCACGACCTCGCCGCCGGCCTGCTTCCAGGCCGGTGCGAAGAGCTGCGCCCACGCCTTTGCATAATCATGGTCGGCACCCGCCATGGCGAGCTTCTTGCCGAAGTTCTTCATCTGCACGCTGATGAAGGGCTGCACATAGCCTGCAAAGGACGGCGGGATGCGCAAGGTCAGCTTGTTGCCGCGCTCGGTCATAGCCGGCACGCTGGTGTAGGCCCCGAGAATGAATCCGTCCTGCTCGTTGAAGGCCTGAATCGCGAAAGCGCCACCCGAGTGGGGCGTAAAGATCATCGGTGCATTGTTCTGCGCCCGGAGACGCTTGGCGTTCACGGCCGCTTCGCTCGGCGAGTACTTATCGTCCAGCGCCACGATGTTGAACTTGTACTTCTTGCCGTTGACCTCGAAGCCGCCGGCGTCGTTGATCTCCTTCGCCGCCATTTCCAGGCCGGTGAGGGTATTCTTGCCGTAAAGCGCTGCGCCGCCGCTCAGCGGACCGGTATAGCCGATATTCACCGTCTCCTGAGCGAGAGCGCCGGAGGTGAAGGAGGCCGCCAGCGTCGCGACGCCTGCTGCCTGTGTCAGGTGTTTCCAAAGAGCCATGTGTTTCCTCTCCTTTGTGATTGCTTCGGCAGGGGCTCGACTTTTAGGAAGCGGTCCCTGCTTCTTTCTCATTGGCGGATCGCATAAGGCGGTCCGCAGGCCCTAACCATCGGCGCCGTCAGGCGCCGATATAGGCTTTTCGAACGCGCTCATCGCTGAGCAGTGTGTCCCGGTCTCCCTCCATCACGATACGGCCACTTTCGATGACATAGGCGCGTTGAGCGATCTGAAGGGCCGCATAGGCATTCTGCTCCGCTAGAAGCACGGTGGTCCCGCTTTCGTTGACCGCCTTAATGACCCCGAGAACCTGCTTCACCACGAGCGGAGCAAGACCCAGGGACGGCTCATCGAGAAGCAGAACCTGCGGCCGCCCCATCAGGGCCCGGCCGATGGCCACCATCTGCTGCTGACCGCCGCTCAAGGAACCGGCGGCATCATCCCTCTTCTCGTAGAGGATCGGGAACATCTCGAAGACCTCATCGAGGATCCTCTGGGTTTCCGATCTGTCCTGGCGATGGACATAGGCTCCGAGCAGAAGGTTCTTTCGCACGGACATCTCGGGAAAGAGCTTACGCCCCTCCGGGCAATGGACGACGCCGGCCTGCACGATCTGTGACGGTTTGCGCCCCAAGATGCTCTGGTCCTTGAACCAGATATTGCCGCGGGAGAGCTTGCGCAGGCCGCTAATGGCCATGAAGAGGGAGCTCTTCCCGGCGCCGTTGGCCCCCAGCATCACCACCAGTTCGCCGGGATCGGCGTGGATCGAGATGCCGTCCAGGGCGCGAAAGCTGCCGTAGTTCAGTTGTGCCCCTTCAAGCCGCAGCATAGTCAGCTCCCAGGTAAGCTTCGATGACGCGCTGGTCCGCGCGGATCTGAGCCGGCGTTCCTTCCGCGATCATCTCGCCGTGGTCGAGCACCACGATCTTGTCAGCAAGGCTCATGATCATGTCCATCTTATGCTCGATGAGGCAGACCGTGAGCCCGTTCCGGACCATCTTCCGGATCAATTCGGCGAGACCCAGGGTCTCCTCCGGATTGACGCCGCCGGCGGGCTCGTCGAGCAGCACGATCTTCGGATCGGTCGCAAGTGCAAGCGCGAAGGCGATGCGTTTGCGCTCCTCCTGCGAGATGTCGGCGGCTAGGTGGTGCGCAATGGAGGACAGCCCGACGAAATCGAGCACCTCCTCCGCCTTCGCCCGGCAGCGACATTCATCTTCCTTCAGACGCGAGGTGTTCATCACCACATCCCAGAAGGTGGAGGTGGTGCGCAGGCGATGCCCCACGATCAGGTTGTCGAGAACTGTCGCCTGATCGAAGAGATTGGTCGTCTGGAAGGTGCGGGCGACGCCGAGCCTCGCGACCTGGTCGGGCCTGAGGTTGGTCACGTCCTGACCATCGAAGATGATCCGGCCGGAGGTCGGGCGGTGATAGCCGCTTACGAGATTGAAGAAGGTCGTCTTGCCGGCACCGTTCGGACCGATGATCGCGTTGATCCGCCCAGCCTCGAAAGTGGTGGTGACCTCACGGACCGCGACCAGTCCGCTGAAGCGCTTGGTGAGTCCTTGAACCTCAAGCATTGGTGCGGGCCTCCTGTGCAGTGCCGACGACGGCCCTCTGGGTGCGTCTGTCCTTGGCGGATGCTGCCGCACGCCTTGCCTGCCGCTGCCGGTAGAAGCCGATGAGACCCTGCGGGAAATACATCACCAGAAGAATCAGCAGCGGACCGAAGACGATCATGCGGTAGTCCTGCAGGAACTGCAGGGACTGCGTGAGCCAGGTGAGCAACACCGCTCCGAGCAGGGGGCCGAACAGGGTCCCGATGCCGCCCACCAGGATGAAGGCGATCATGTCGAAGGTGTGGCTCTCGAGCGCCATGCCCGGCCCGATGAAGCGCACGAAACCGGCATAGAGGGCGCCCGCTAGGCCGGCATAGAACGTCGAGAGCACGAAGGCGAGAACCTTGGTGCGCATCAGGTTGATGCCTAGGGTCTCGGCGAGATCCTCGCCGTTGCGGATGGCGAGAAAGGCCCGGCCGAGCAGCGAATTCACGATTCGGCTCATCACCCACATGCTGACCACGAGGAAGAACAGCACGAGGTAGTATTGCGACCAGGTATTGTCGAAGCGGATCGGACCCAACCCGGTAGGAGCCGGAATATCGATGATGCCAACGGTGCCATGGGTCAGGGCATCCCACTTCTCGATGATGAGATAGATGATGAATCCCACGCACAGGGTGAAGATCGAGAAGAAGTGCCCCTTGAGCCGCAGCGAGATGAGGCCGGCGAAGAACCCGATAAAGGCGCTCAGGATCCCGGCGAGAGCGAAGGCGGCCCAGTAGGGCACGCCGTAGTCGACGGTGAGAATGCCAACGGTGTAGGCGCCGATGGCCATGAAACCCGCATGCGCCAGATTGAGCTGCCCCGTATAGCCCAGGATGAGGTTCAACCCGACGGCCGCGATCGCCATGATGTAGGCCAGCGACATCACATAGATGTAGTAGTCGTTCGCCGCGATCATCGGGAAAACGATACCTAGGGCCAGCAGGACTGCGAGCAGGGGTTTTTGGAAGGTTTTGGACGGCATCACCGGGCTCCGCTGGGAAAGAGGCCTTGGGGCCGGATCGACAGGATCAGGACGAGCAGCGCAAAGGCGATGATGTCTTTGTAGTCCGTCGAGACGTAGAAGGCGCCGAAGCTCTCGGCGAAGCCAATCACGAGGCCACCGATAATGGCGCCGGGAATGCTGCCCATTCCGCCGATAATGATGATCACGAAGGCCTTCATGATCACGAGATGGCCCATCGATGGATAAACCAGGTTGATGGGAGCAAAGAGCGTCGCAGCCACGGCCGCCAGGGCGCCCGAGATGGCGAAGGTCAGGACGGATACCTTCGTCGCATCGATTCCGACTAGTGAGGCCCCTTCCCGGTTCTGCGCCATGGCGATGATCGTCGAGCCGGTGAGCGTACGCGTGAGGAAGAGGTGGAGGACGAGCATGAGCCCGAACGCGGCCGCGATGATGATGAGCCTTTGCGCAGGAGCGACCAGATCGAAGACCCGCACGATCTGCGTGTAAGGCGGCGCGAGACGATGGAACTCCGCACCCCAGATCGCCTGCACGCCGGCTTCGAGGAAGAGCAGAAGGCCTATAGCCGCAATCATATCATGAAGTGGAGGCGCATTCCTGAGGCGGTGGAAAACGAGACGGTCCGACAGGACGGCGAGCAGCGCGACGAAAGCCGCAGCGCCCAGCATGGCGACCCAGTAGTTCGCGCCGGCAGCGCCGACGAGATAGAAGGCCACATAGGCGCCGACCATGTAAAGGGCGCCGTGAGCGAAGTTCGGAATATGAAGAATCCCGTAAACGAGCGTCAGTCCCAGGGCCACGAGGGCATAGACACTGCCGAGGGTGAGCCCGTTCAGGAGCTGCTGAAAAAAGATATTCAAGGAGCCGCGTCCTCCTCCTGGGGCCGGACTCTCGACAACCGGTCGCAACACTCACGCCCATTCAGGCGGAAGATGGGCCCCGCCCTGGGGTCGGGACTGCCTTGCTTCCGGCCGTCCGATAGCCTCGGACCGTTTCCTCTCGAATGATCGGTACGGATTTTCTGGTCCGCGCCGCCAGCGGTGCTACATTGGCCCCGCCATCTGATTGAATCGAAGATTGGCACGGACTTTTTGTGCCGTCAACGGATCGTTGCCGATGGATTCTGCAGTATTCCGCCAGTGCGAGCAGCTCAGATTCGAAGGATTAGAATAAACGGTACAGCCAAATGGCCCAGAAACCGTGGTCTCGCGACCATGTCACATGTATGCTAGGAGCCGGACAGGACCGGATCGGGCTATCGACCGGCCCGAACAGGGGATTGTGGAACGATCATGAAGGCCTCCTCCGATGCGCTCCCGCGGCAGACCAAGCGCTATGAACAGAAGCGCCAGGCCATCCTGGACGCTGCGGTGCGCCTCTTCAACCAGAAGGGCCTGAAGGGGACCACCTTGGCGGATGTGGCCCAGAATGTCGGCCTCGTCACGAACAGCGTCACCTATTATTACCGGAAGAAGGAAGAGCTTGCGACCGCGTGTCTCCTGCGCTCCCTCACCGTCCTGGAGGAGCTGATCGCCGCCTCGCTCCGCGCGGAAACGCCCGAGGCGCGCCTGCGCATGATCCTGCAGCTTTATGTCGAAAGGCTCGCCGAGAGCGCCTCGGGAGATCAGCCGCCTCTCATGAGCTTCAGCGACATGCGCGGCCTGACGAGCCCCCATGTGGAACTGGTGTTCAGCACCTACAATCAGATGTTCCGCCACCTGCGCGGCCTGTTCGAGAGCGATGCCCTTCCGCTGAGCCGGGCACAGCGCAATGCCAGAGCCCACCTGCTCCTCTCCGTCATGCACGGCATGCGGCATTGGCTCGATCACTACGAGCCCGAGGATTACGGGCGGGTTGCGGAGCGGATGAGCGACATCCTGATCAACGGCCTTGCCGGCCAGCAATCGATCTGGCAACCCGCCATTCTGCCGCCCATGGCCTGGCCCTCGGCAGATGAGATCTCGCCGGAAGCCTTCCTCCGCTCGGCAACCAGCCTCATCAACGAACAGGGCTACCGCGGTGCCTCGGTCGAGAAAATTTCGGCACGGCTCAATGTCACGAAAGGGTCGTTCTACCACCACAACGACAACAAGGACGATCTGGTGGCGAACTGCTTCGAACGGACCTTCGCCGTGGTGCGGCAGGTCCAGCGTGCAGCAGAGGTCAGCGGTCAGACCGGCTGGGACCGCCTCTGTGCGGCAGTCAGCGGACTGATCGCCTATCAGCTCTCAGATCAGGGACCTCTCCTGCGTATCTCAGCATTCAGCGCCCTCCCCGAGGGGCTGCGGCGCGAGACAAAGCGCACGATGGACCGCTTGGCTCAGCGTTTCGGCGGCTTTGCCGTCGACGGCATGGTGGACGGCTCAATCCGCCCGTTGGATCCATCCGTCGCGGCCCATCTGGTCGACAGTATGGTCAACGCCTCGGTCGAACTGGAATGGTGGGTTCCGGGCATTACGCCGGAAACCGCCGCAGATCTCTATGCCAAGCCGCTGTTCGTCGGAATCTTCGCGCCCGAGGCCGAAGCCCAGCCCTCTACCAATGTGCGCAGGGCCGCGACCAGCGCAAGCGGCTGATCGATTGGCACGTGGTGATAGGCTTCGGGGATTTCGATCACCGGCGCACCAGAGGCCAGAAGCCCACGCATCCTCGCGATGTCGCCCTCGTGCATCATGCCTGAGCGGGAACCCAGCAGGATGGCCAGGGGGCACTTCGGGGAGGACAGGGCCGGAGCCGGATCCTCCCACTCGTAGTCGCGCCAGAGAAACGGATCGAAGCGCCAGGTCCACCCTACCCCTTCCGCCGTTTCGACCTGCATCAGGGAGGTCCGCGCGATGTAGTCGGCAATGAAGAGGTTCTCGCAAGGTTGGGCCGGCACGAGTCGGAAACGCTGCAGCGCAGCGTCCAGTGTCGGATAGATCTTGTGGGGGCGCATCTCCCAGGCGGCGCCCTTCTCCCGGCGTTCCCGCCGCCGCTCCATCGAGAAGATCGGCGTATCGATGACGATGGCGCCGCCCAGGCGTTCCCCGTGCCGCGCAGCAGCCTCGAGAACCGGGAGGCCGCCGAGCGAATGGCCGATGAAGACCGGCTTCACCGAACTGTCGAAAAGCCCCTTCTCCTTGGCGACGGTCACGGCCTCCTCGACGAACAGATCGAAGGAATAGCGCTCGCGCCGGCTCGAACTCCCCATCCCCGACAGGGAGAAGGCGGCGCACCGATAGTGCTGCGAGAAGAACGGAGCGATGAAGCTCCACCAATCCGCGTGCGCGCCGTTACCACGCAGGAAGAGGAGCCCGGGCTTTCCGCGATCTCCCCAGGCAAGGGTTTCGATGCGGGCTCCCGCGGCCTCAACGAAGCCCCGCTCCGCCGCATCTGCCAGGGCCCTCTCGAACCAGACCGGCGCGGGAGGACGGGTGCCGCCAAGCGAGGCAAGCGGCGCATGAAGCTTGGGATCGGGCGCCGTGTCATTCATCGAAGAACGTCCTGCCGTCAGAGATCGCGGAAGCCCTTGCCTTCTGCAACCAGCCGCTCGAGCAGGGCTGAAGGCTTGAACTCGGCCCCAAACTGCTTTTCGTACTCCCGAAGCCGTTCGAGCACATGGCCGAGGCCAACCTGCTCACCATAGAACATCGGGCCGCCGCGATAGACCGGCCAGCCATAGCCGTTGATCCAGACGATATCGATGTCGGAGGAGCGGATCGCGATCCCCTCTTCCAGGATCTTCGTGCCCTCGTTGATCATCGGATAGATGCAGCGCTCCAGGATTTCCTGGTCGGAGATCGCGCGGCGTGTAACGCCCTTCTTGGCGGAGAGATCGAGGATGATCTGCTCCACGAGCTTCGATGGCTTGGCGTTGCGGTTCTCGTCATAATCATAGAAGCCCGCGCCCGTTTTCTGTCCGCGCCGGTCCTGCTCGCAGAGGATCTCCCGGATTGTCTCGCCCTTCGAGGTTTCCCGCGACCAGCCGATATCGAGGCCGGCGAGATCTGCCATGGCGAATGGCCCCATAGGAAGGCCGAAATCATAGAGCACGCGATCTACGTCCCACGGCATCGCGCCTTCCATGATCAGGCGATTGGCCTCGCGCTGGCGCTGCTCGAGCATTCGGTTCCCCACGAAACCGTGGCAGACGCCGACCAGTACGGCCACCTTGCCGATCTTGCGGCCGAGTTGCATGGCGGTGGCGACGACCTTCTTGTCCGTCTTTTCGCCGCGCACGACCTCTAGGAGGCGCATGACATTCGCCGGTGAGAAGAAGTGCATGCCGAGCACGGATTCCGGCCGCTTCGTCACCGACGCGATCTCATTCACGTTGAGATAGGAGGTGTTGCTGGCGAGAATCGCACCAGGCTTGGCAATGGCGTCGAGCTTCGTGAAGACCTCCTTCTTGATGGCCATGTTCTCGAACACGGCCTCAATGATGAGGTCGCAATCGGCCAGATCCTCGAGCTTGAGGCTACCGGTGAGGAGGCCCATCCGACGCTCCACATCCTCTGCCGACATGCGGCCCTTCTTGGCCGTGGTCTCGTAGTTGCGGCGAATCACCGACAGGCCTCGCTCCAGCGCCTCGGGCTTCGCCTCGACGATGGTTACGGGAATGCCGGCATTGGCGAAGTTCATCGAGATGCCGCCGCCCATAGTGCCCGCGCCGATGACGCCGACCTTCTTGATCGGCAGGGTCGGCGTGTCTTCCGAAATATCCGGGATTTTCCAGACCTGGCGCTCCGCGAAGAACACGTGGCGCTGGGCGGCCGACTGCTCGCCGCTCACAAGTTCCTGGAACAACTCGCGCTCCAGCCTGATGCCCTCATCGAAAGGCAGGTTCACGGCGGCTTCGATGCAGAGGATGTTGTATTCAGGTGCTTGGAACCCGCGGAACTTGCGGGCATTCGCCTTCCGGAAGGCGTCGAAGATTTCCGGCTTGCCGCGCGCCGCCGCGACCTTGTCGTCGAGATCGCGCACCTTCTTCAGGGGACGGCTCTCTGCTATGACCTTGCGGGCGAAGGCGACAGCGCCTGCCAACAGAGCATTCTCGTCGACGATCTCGTCGACGATACCCATGTCCTTGGCCGCCTTCGCCGAAATGGGATTGCCCGAGGCGACCATCTCGAGCGCCTGCTCGGGGCCAACGAGCCGCGGAAGTCGCTGCGTGCCGCCAGCGCCAGGGAGAAGGCCAAGCTTCACTTCCGGAAAGCCGCACTTGGCCGAGGGCACGGCGACCCGATAGTGGCAGGCGAGCGCCGTTTCCAGGCCTCCGCCCAGAGCCGTACCGTGCAGGGCGGCAATGACAGGCTTCGATGCAGCCTCGATGATATCGATGACTTCAGGCAGATTCGGATGCTTCGGCGGCTTTCCGAACTCGCTGATATCGGCACCGGCAAAGAAGGTCCGGCCGGCGCAGTGCAGCACCACGGCTTTGACTGCCGGATCGGCTTCAGCCCGCCTGATGCCCTCGGCAATGCCCTCGCGGACCTGAGCCGAGAGAGCGTTCACGGGAGGCGAATCGACGGTGAGCACGGCGATGTCGCCGTCGCGCGCCAACTCGACGGCGGAATTGATGCGGGTTGCGGAAGTCGTATCGGCCGCGGTGTCCATGCTGCTCTCCTCCCCTGATCCTTCGCGTTTGCCCGAAGCTATATCCTGATCTCAGTAGATTTCGAAAAGACCGGCTGCGCCCATGCCGCCGCCGACGCACATGGTGACGACGCCAAATTTTGCCCCGCGGCGCTTGCCTTCGATGAGGAGGTGTCCGGTCATCCGCGCACCCGACATGCCATAGGGGTGTCCAATGGAGATGGCGCCGCCGCTCACATTCAGCTTCTCGTTGGGAATGCCAAGCCGATCGCGGCAATAGAGCACTTGGCAGGCGAAGGCCTCGTTGAGCTCCCAGATGTCGATATCGTCCATGGTCAGGCCGTGCTGCTTGAGTAACTTCGGCACGGCGAAGACCGGCCCGATGCCCATCTCGTCCGGATCGCACCCGGCTACGGCCATACCGCGATAGGCTCCGAGAGGCTGCAATCCGCGGCGCTCTGCTTCCTTCGCTTCCATGAGAACGGCCGCCGAAGCGCCGTCGGAGAGTTGGGAGGCGTTTCCCGCCGTGATGAAATGCCCTTCCTTCACCCGCTGCCCGTCTTTGAAGACAGGGTTCAGGCTCTGAAGATCCTCGAGCCGGGTCTGAGGCCGATTGCCCTCGTCCTGCGAGAGCGTCACCTCCCGCTCGGACGCAGCGCCGGTGGCCTTGTCGACGACGATCATGCTCGTCGTCATCGGCACGATCTCATCCTGGAAGCGCCCTTCGGCCCGTGCCTGCGCCGTACGCTGCTGCGATTGCAGGGCATATTCGTCCTGCGCCTCGCGGGAGACGCCGTAACGGTCGGCAACGATCTCGGCCGTCTCGAGCATGGTCATGTAGAGCGCCGGGATCTTCTCAACGAGCGCGGGATCCTGCCCCCGGTAGCGGTTGGCCTTGTCGTTCTGGACCAAGGAGATCGATTCGAGGCCGCCCCCGACAGCGATACCGATCCCGTCGACGATAATCTCCTTGGCGGCAGTCGCGATGGCCATGAGGCCGGAGGCGCACTGGCGGTCCATGCTCATGCCGGCAACGCTTGTGGGCAGCCCTGCGCGCAATCCTGCCTGGCGGGCGATGTTCGACCCGGTCGAGCCCTGCTGCATCGCTGCGCCTACGACTACATCGCCAACCTCGGCCGGAACGATTCCGGCGCGTCTCACGGCCTCGGCGATGGCGTGACCTCCAAGAGCCTGGGCCTGGGTATTATTGAAAGCCCCGCGATACGCCTTCCCGATCGGGGTACGTGCCGTGGAAACGATGACAGCCTCGCGCATATCGGGATCCTCCCTGGATCGTTCGGAGCCGTTCGGCTTCCTGATCTTGAGTGTCTTGGAGCAAGTCGGCCGGAGCGGCCCGCATCCGCGTCGACTCTATTAATGACAATATCGGTATGCTCCTGTCCACCCCAAATCCTTTTACAGATATGGGAAAAAGTCTCATCGCCACTATTTTTAGAAAAACCGGCTTGCATCTCGCAGCACGAGCGATACCCTGTCTTCAATAACAACGGTACGCTTTCTTGGGAGGAAGCGAAGGATGCTGGCTCTTCTGAGCAAGCAGCCCGGCGGTCCGGGTCTGCTTGAACTGGAAACCGTGCCCGACCCGCGCCCGAATCCGGGCGAGATCCTCATGTCGGTCAAGGCATGCGGGGTGAACTATCCCGATGCGCTCATTATCGAGGACCGCTATCAGTTCAAGCCGGAACGCCCGTTCGCTCCCGGCAGCGAAGTCTCAGGGATCGTCGAGGCGCTGGGCGAAGGCATGACCTCTCTGAAGGTCGGGGACCGGGTGATCGGCTCCTGCGGCTGGGGCGGCATGGCCGAGAAGCTCGCCCTTCCCGCCGAACGGTGCATTCCGATGCCGGATGCGATGCCATTCGATGAAGCCGCCGCCTTCATAATGACCTATGGCACCTCCTACCATGCCCTCAAGGACCGGGCCCATCTCAAGCCCGGCGAGGTCCTGCTGGTGCTGGGCGCAGCCGGTGGCGTCGGTCTGGCAGCCGTGGAACTCGGCAAGGCCATGGGGGCACGGGTTATCGCCGCCGCCTCGTCGGAGGAAAAGGCTGCGCTTGCAAGACGGCATGGCGCCGACGAGAGTATCGTCTATCCGTCGGGGCCCCTCGACAAGGACGGCGCGAAGGCCCTGGCCGATCAGTTCAAGGCCGTCTGCGGCCCGAACGGGGCGGACGTGGTCTATGACCCAGTCGGCGGCGACTACTCCGAGGCGGCGCTGCGCGCCATCGCCTGGGAAGGGCGCTTCCTCGTGGTCGGCTTCCCAGCCGGAATTCCAAAGCTTCCTCTCAACCTGCCGCTCCTGAAATCCTGCCAGATTGTCGGCGTATTCTGGGGTGCCTTCGCCAGGCGCGATCCGCAGGCCAACGCCGCCAATATCCGGGAACTCCTCGACCTTTATGCACGCGGCGCCATCAGGCCCGTCATCTCCGAAAGGGTGCCTCTTGAGCGCGCCGGAGAGGCCATCTCAGCCCTGAGCGCCCGCAAGGCGCTTGGTAAGATCGTTGTGACCATGGACGGAGCGGAAGCTCGATGAGCCGGCCAATCTTCCCCTGGGAGCGATCCTATCCGCAGAATGTCCGGTGGGATTCGCCCATCAAGACGACGACGCTGCCGCAGCTTCTCGACGATGCGGTCGCGGCCTTTGGCGATAGTCCCGCCATCGAGTACCGCGACAAGCGGATCAGCTTCAGGGAGCTGGGCCGGCAGGCGGATGCCATGGCCGCCGCCCTGATCGGATCGGTGGCCAGCAGGGATGAGGCCGTCGCTCTTTATCTCCCGAACACCCCCTATCATCCTTACGCCTTCTTCGGGGCTGCGAAGGCTGGCATCCGCCTTGCTCACCTGAGCCCCCTCGACGCTGAGCGGGAGCTGGCGCACAAGCTGCATGACAGCGGTGCTCGCACGCTCGTGACGACGAACCTCGCCGGCATGCTTCCCATGGCGCTGAAGCTCTTGGATAGCGGCCATGTGGATCGGGTGATTGTCGGTGAGGACGCCGTCTGGGGCCCTTCACCCGCTCCTGTTATGCCAATTCCCGAGCGGCCGGGCGTGATCTCCTTCGAGGCCTTCACACGCGATGCCGCTCCGCCCGCGCAATGGCCTTCCGTTGCGCCCGAAGACATTGCGCTTCTACAGTATACCGGCGGCACAACCGGCATCCCGAAGGGTGCGATTCTCACACACGCCAATCTCACGGCGGCGGTCGCCATGTACGAGGCCTGGTTCAGCCCTCAGCTGAACACTCCGCCGGGTGCGCAGAAGGTGATCTGCGTTCTCCCGCTCTTTCATATCTATGCCCTGACCACGATCCTGCTGCGGCAAATCAAGAACGGCAACGAGATCCTGCTGCGCCTGCGCTTCGATCCAGAAACGACCCTGCGGGACATCGAGGTCAAGCGCGCCTCCGCATTTCCCGGCGTTCCCACCATGTGGATTGCGCTCGCCAACTACCCAGGCCTCGAGAAGCGGGACTTCTCCTCCCTGATCCATTGCAGCTCAGGCGGCGCTCCCCTGCCGGTCGAAGTGGCCGAGCGGCTCAAGAGGCTGACAGGACAAAACCTCCTCGGCGGCTGGGGCATGACGGAAACCTCTCCCGCAGGCACCAACATCCCCCTCAAGGGGCCCCCGAAGCCTGGCACCATCGGCATTCCCATGCCGGGCGTCGAGCTCGATATCGTCTCTCTCGATGAGCCCCGCAGGCTGCTCGGCATTGGCGAGATCGGCGAGCTCCGCATTCGGGGCCCTAATATCAGCCGGGGCTACTGGAACAAGCCGAAGGAAACGGCGGAAGCCTTCACGGAAGGCGGTCTTCTCACCGGCGATATCGGCTACATGGACGAGGACGGCTATTTCTTCATCGTCGACCGCCGTAAGGACATGATCATTTCAGGCGGGTTCAACGTTTACCCTCAGGTGATCGAGCAGGCGGTCTACGAGCATCCGCAGGTGGAAGAGGCCGCTGTCATCGGTGTACCGGATTCCTACCGAGGCGAGGCCGCCAAGGTCTTCGTGAAGTTGAAAGCTGGCGCGTCGGGCTTCACGCTCGAAGAACTGCAGGCCTTCCTTGCGGACAAGATCGGCAAGCATGAAATGCCGACGGCCCTCGAGATCAGAGATGCGCTCCCGCGCACGTCCGTCGGCAAGCTCTCCAAGGTCGAGTTGCGCGAAGCGGAGAGAAGCGGGCTTCAGAGCGCTGCGCCATGATCATTTTTACTCATTCAACCTGTATTTGCGCCTAGAGGACATCCGCCATGGATCTGCGATTCACCGATGACGAACTCGCCTTCCGGGACGAGGTTCGCGCCTTCTTCCGCTCGGCCCTGCCGGACTCGATCCGGCGCAAGATGATCGACGGCCACCATCCGAGTAAGGAGGACCTTGTCACCTGGAGCCGCATCCTCAACGCCAAGGGCTGGGCCGTGCCGCACTGGCCGGTGGAGTGGGGCGGCACCGGCTGGAGCCCCGTCAAGCAATACATCTTCCGCGAGGAGCTGCAGAAGACCCCCGCGCCCGAGCCCCTGGCCTTCGGCGTCAACATGGTTGGTCCTGTCATCTACACCTTCGGCAACGACGAACAGAAGCGCCGTTTTCTGCCGCGAATCGCCAATCTCGACGACTGGTGGTGCCAGGGCTTCTCGGAGCCGGGCGCCGGCTCCGACCTCGCTTCCCTGAAAATGACGGCTAAGCGCGACGGCGATTACTACATCGTCAACGGCCAGAAAACCTGGACCACCCTCGCCCAACATGCGGACTGGATCTTCTGCCTCGTGCGCACGGATTCGTCCGTGAAAAAACAGGAGGGCATTTCCTTCCTGCTCGTCGACATGAAGACGCCCGGCGTCACGGTTCGCCCGATCCAGACCATCGATGGCGATCATGAAGTGAACGAGGTGTTCTTCGACGATGTGCACGTTCCGGTCGAGAACCTCGTCGGCAAGGAGAACAAGGGCTGGGACTACGCCAAGTTCCTGCTCAGCAACGAGCGGGTTGGAATTGCCCGCATCGGCATCTCGAAGGCGCGCCTGCAGCGCGTGCGGGAACTCGCAAGCCTGGAGCGGATCGGCGACGTGCCGCTGATCGAGACCCCGCGGTTCCGCGAAAAGCTAACCGCCGTGGAGATTGATCTTAAAGCGCTGGAAATGACGCAGCTGCGTGTGGTGGCGGCCGAAAGCCGTCGCGAGAAGGGCAAGCCCGATCCCGCCTCCTCGATCCTCAAGATCAAGGGTTCCGAGATCCAGCAGGCCACCACCGAATTGCTGATGGAGGTCGTGGGTCCCTTCGCCCTTCCCTACCAGCCTGAGGAGGACGGCCGGAACGAGCCCTTCGACGGACCCGATTGGGCCAGCACCGCCGCGCCCACCTATTTCAACTGGCGGAAGGTTTCGATCTACGGCGGCTCCAACGAAATCCAGAAGAACATCATCGCCAAGGCGATCCTGGGGTTCTGACCCCCTCCCGAGATACGAGCGTGAGGAAACGCGGACATGGACTTTGATCTCAGCGAAGAACAGCGCCTGCTGAAGGACAGCGTCGACCGCCTCATGGCGGACCGCTACGATTTCGAGAGCCGCAGGCGTTATGCGAAGGAGCCCGAGGGCTGGAGCCGGAATTTGTGGAGCGCCTATGCGGAACTCGGCCTCCTCGCCCTTCCTTTCGACGAAGCCTATGGCGGCTTCGGCGGCGGGCCGGTGGAGACTATGACGATCATGGAAGCCTTCGGCCGCTCGCTTGCGCTTGAGCCTTATCTCGCCACGGTGATTCTGGGCGGCGGGCTTCTGCACCAGGGCGGAAGCGAAGAGCAAAAGATAGCCTATCTGCCTCAGGTCGCCTCTGGCGAACTGCGCCTCGCCTTCGCCCATACGGAGCGGCAGTCGCGCTACGACCTCTTCGATGTGGCCACGACCGCGCAGCGCGACGGTACGGGCTTCGTGCTCGACGGCCAGAAGAGCGTAGTGCTGCACGGCGACAGCGCCGATAAGATCCTCGTAACGGCGCGCGTTGCGGGCTCACGCCGGGATCGCGCCGGCATCGGTCTCTTCCTCGTCGATGCGAATGCGGCGGGCTTCTCGCGGCGGGGCTATCCCACCCAGGACGGCCAGCGTGCCGCCGAAGTGACTCTGGAGTCCGTGCGAGTCGATTCGGCAAACGTCATTGGCGATCCAGAAAACGCTCTGCCGGTGGTCGAGCGCATTGCGGATACGGCCATGGCGGCCCTTGCCGCGGAAGCGGTCGGCGCCATGGACGAGATGCTCCAGCTCACTGTCGACTACCTGAAGACCCGCAGCCAGTTCGGAACCACCATCGGCTCCTTCCAAGTGCTGCAGCACCGCTCCTCCGAGATGTTCGTCGCGCTCGAACAGGCGCGCAGCATGGCGATGTTCGCGGCCATGATGGCGCAGGAGGAGAATGAGGAAGAGCGCCGCAAGGCCATTGCCGCCGCGAAGGTGCAGATCGGACGCTCCGGCCGCTTCGTCGGCCAACAGGCGATCCAGCTCCATGGCGGCGTCGGCATGACCATGGAGTACAAGGTCGGTCACCTCTTCAAGCGGGTGACGATGATCAACACCCTTTTCGGCGATGCCGACCATCATCTGTCCAAGCTCGCCGAGGCCGGCGGCCTCATGGCGGCTTGAGAGGAGGAATCAATGCTGTTTCCATTGAGCTCCAGGGCAGAGGAACTCCGGACGCGGGTCAAGGAGTTCATGGAGGCCCATGTCTATCCCGCTGAGGAGGTTTTCGAGCGGCAGCTTAACGAATTGCCGAGCCGCTGGGGCGTCGCGCCTGTCATGGAAGACCTGAAGGCGCGCGCCAAGGCCCAGGGCTTGTGGAACCTGTTTCTGCCAAAGCGGCACTATCCCGATTCGCTGACCAATCTGGAATACGCGATGGTCTGCGAGATCATGGGCCGCTCGCCCATTGGCGCCGAGCCCTTCAACTGCTCCGCGCCCGATACGGGCAACATGGAGACGCTCATCCTCTATGGAACGGATGAGCACAAGCAGCGCTGGCTCAAGCCCCTGATGGAAGGTGAGATCCGCTCCTGCTTCGCCATGACGGAGCCGGACGTGGCCTCCTCGGACGCCACGAACATACGCACCGAGATCCGACGCGACGGCGACGAGTACGTGATCAACGGGCGCAAGTGGTGGACCTCCGGCGCCATGGACCCGCGCTGCAAGATCGCCATCGTCATGGGCAAGACTGACCCGGATTCGCCCAAGCACCAGCAGCAATCCATGATCCTGGTGCCAATGGATACGCCAGGCGTTCAGGTCATCCGTCCGCTCACGGTTTTCGGCTATGACGATGCACCTCACGGCCACGCGGAAGTGGTGTTCGAGAACGTGCGCGTTCCTGCCTCCAACATCCTGCTCGGCGAAGGGCGAGGCTTCGAGATTGCGCAGGGCCGCCTGGGGCCAGGGCGCATTCACCACTGCATGCGCTCCATCGGCCTGGCCGAACGGGCGCTGGAAACCATGTGTAAGCGCGCGGTGGCGCGCAGCACCTTCGGCAGGCCGGTGGCCGACCATGGCGTGACACGCCACTGGATTGCCGAGTCGCGCATGGAGATCGATCAGGCGCGCCTGCTCACGCTCCAGGCTGCCCGCATGATGGACGAGGTCGGCAACAAGGCGGCGCGCGCCGAGATCGCCATGATCAAGGTGGTGGCGCCGAACGTGGCGCAGAAGGTCGTGGACCGGGCGATCCAGGTCTGCGGCGGCGGCGGCGTCTCCCAGGACTTCCACCTCGCCTATGCCTATGCCCGCGCCCGCGTCCTGCGGCTCGCCGACGGCCCGGACGAGGTGCACCGCGAGACGGTCGCCAAGATCGAGCTCTCGAAATACAAGGCCGCCGGCCAACCGCACAATGCAGGACCTGCCGCATGATGAACCCCTTCGGTCTCACCGGAAAAGTGGCCATCGTCACCGGATCGAGCCGCGGTATCGGCCGCTCTATCGCGGAAACCATGGCCGATCTCGGCGCAAGGGTCGTGGTATCGAGTCGCAAGATCGAGGCCTGCGAGCCCGTAGTCGAGGGGATCCGGCAGCAGGGAGGCGAGGCCATCGCCATCCCCTGCAACATCTCGCGCAAGCCGGAAGTCGAGGCGCTGGTCGCAGGCGCTCAGGAGCGCTTTGGACCCATCGACATCCTGGTCTGCAACGCCGCCGTCAATCCCGTCTACGGCCCCATGAGCAGCCTCGGCGACGAGGCCTTCGACAAGATCATTGGCGCCAACGTGAAGAGCAACCTCTGGCTCTGCAATCTGGTCATGCCCGGCATGGCCGAGCGAGGCGGCGGAGCGGTCGTGATCATCTCCTCCATCGCCGGCATCAGGGGCACGGGCGTGATCGGCGGCTACGGCATCTCCAAGGCGGCGGACTTTGCGCTTGCGCGCAATCTCGCAGTCGAGTGGGGACCGAAGAACGTGCGCATCAACTGCATCGCGCCGGGCCTGATCAAGACGGATTTCGCCCGCGCCCTGTGGGAGGATGAAAAGGTGCTGGAGCAGCGCAACGAGCAGACGCCGCTCCGCCGCATCGGGACTCCCGACGAGATTGGGCCCGTGGCCGCCTTCCTCGCCTCTCCAGCAGCAAGCTTCATGACCGGCCAGACGGTCATCGTGGATGGCGGCGTCACCATCGCATGATCGGCCTGCGCACCATTGACCGGGCCTTGCCTCATGCACGAAGGTGGCCCGATTATTGGAGCGACCGGAAATGAAGGCCCTGAGACCCGAGAGGCAGCGGCGAAGCGAGTACAAGCGCATCATGGCCATGACGACGCGTCTGCGCGACAACGATGCCTACGGCCACATGAACAATGCCGTCTATGGCGAGTATTTTGACACGGCCGTCAACCAGACCCTGATCGAGGCCAGAGTGCTGGACCTAGTCGCGAGCCCGGCCATTGGGCTCGTTGTGCAGAGCTTCGCCCATTTCTTCGAGGCCGTAACCTGTCCCGGCCGCGTCGATGTCGGCGTTCGTGTCGCCTATATTGGTCGCTCCAGCGTCTCCTACGAGTTCGCAATGTTTCGCGACAGCGAGGAGCTGGCGGCGGCGCAGGGCGGCTTCACGCATGTCTATGTCAACCGCGAGACCCGCCGCCCTGTGGAACTGCCGGGCCCCATGCGGGACGTGTTGACGGAGCTTGCCGCTCCGGCCACGATCCGCGTTTGAAGCGACAGGAGGATTGTCCATGCGCATGCGAGCTGCCCTTCTTCGCCAGTCCGGTCTGCCGCTCCCCTACGCGCGATCGAGGCCCCTCGACATTGCGGAGGTCGAGCTGAACCCGCCCGGTCACGGCGAGGTGCTGGTGAAGATCAAGGCGGCGGGCCTGTGCCATTCCGATCTCTCCGTCATCAACGGCGACCGGCCCCGTCCGACTCCCATGGTGGTCGGCCATGAGGCCTCTGGCATCGTGGAGGAAGTGGGCGAAGGCGTGAACGATCTTGCGCCGGGCGATCACGTTGTCCTCGTCTTCGTTCCGAGCTGCGGCGCGTGCATCCCCTGCGCCACGGGTCGGCCTGCACTCTGCGAGCCGGGTGCGAAGGCGAATGGCGCAGGCACTCTGCTGCGGGGCGAAAGACGGCTGTCCATCGCCTGCGAGCCTGTCAACCACCACATCGGCGTCTCGGCCTTCGCGGAATATGCGGTGGTCTCGCGGGAATCCTGCGTGAAGGTGACCGCTCCCCTGCCTTTCGAGCACAGCGCCCTCTTCGGCTGCGCCGTGCTCACCGGCGTCGGCGCCGTCGTCAACACGGCGAAGGTGCCGCCCGGCTCGTCCGTCGCGGTGGTGGGCCTCGGCGGCATCGGCCTGTGTTCCGTGCTCGGAGCGGTCGCCTCGGGCGCCCGGCAGATCATCGCGGTCGATCTTTCCGACGAGAAGCTTGAGTTCGCACGCCAGCTCGGCGCAACCCACACGGTCAATGCGAGAAGCCCGAAGGCTGCGGAGGAGATCAGGGATCTCTCGGGCGGCGGTGTCGATTTCTTCTTCGAGATGGCAGGCGCCGTTCCGGCCTTGGAACTGGCCTATGCGGGAACCGCCCGCGGCGGCACCACGGTGACGGCCGGCCTGCCCCATCCCGACCGGAAGCTCTCGATCCAGGCCGTCAGCCTCGTGGCAGAGGAGCGGACACTGAAAGGTTCTTACATCGGTACCTGCGTCCCGCGGCGCGATCTGCCGAATTTCGTCGCCATGTTCCTGGGCGGCAGGCTCCCTGTGGATCGCCTGCTCACGCATACGTTATCGCTCGACGAGATCAATCTCGGCTTCGACCGGTTGCATGACGGCTCGGCCATTCGTCAGGTCGTCCTGTTCGACTGACCGCCCGAGCGGGTCAGGAAAATTTAAGATCTTCTGGGGATCTTGTCCGGGAATCGGGGACGCACCGCCATGTCAGCCGGTGGCGACGAGCTCCGCTACGCCCTCCAGATTCGTCCGGACAGGGCTGGAATGACGTGCTTCCAGCTTTAAGTATGGGCAATCCCGCAATTCCTGAACCAAGCCCGGCGAGGAGGAGAGACCAGGCGTATGACAATCGCTTTTCTGCCCCTGATTCCTCTCCTGGGAGCCCTGTTTCCTCCCCTGGCGATCAAATCGGGACGCAATGTCTGCGCTCTCGTCACCCTGCTCCCGACCGTCGCAGCGCTGGTGCTGCTGCTGGCCGCAGCGCCAACGGTCTATGCCGGAGGCGTCGTGCGGGCGCAGTACGAATGGCTGCCGCAGTTCGGCTTGTCCTACAGCATCTTCATCGACGGTCTCGGCCTCTTCTTTGCCGGTATGATCCTCGGCATCGGCCTGCTGATCATCATTTATGCCCGGTACTACCTGAGCCCCAAGGACCCGATGGGTCGCTTCTATGCCTATCTGCTCCTGTTCCAAGGCGCGATGGTCGGCGTTGTTTTGAGCGACAACATCCTGCTGCTCGCCACCTTCTGGGAGCTGACGAGCCTGAGTTCCTTCCTGCTGATCGGTTATTGGCGGCATCTGCCGGGAGGCCGCCAGGGAGCGCGGATGGCCCTGGTCGTCACCGGCGGCGGCGGCCTCCTGCTTCTGGCAGGCCTCCTCCTTCTCGGCCGCATTGCCGGCAGCTATGAGCTGAGCGAGATCCTCCAGCGCGGCGATATGGTGCGGGCCTCGCCTCTATACGTACCGATGCTGCTGCTGGTGCTGGGCGGAGCCTTCACCAAGTCGGCCCAGTTCCCTTTCCATTTCTGGCTTCCTCACGCCATGGCCGCACCGACGCCGGTTTCGGCCTATCTCCATTCCGCCACCATGGTGAAGGCCGGTGTGTTCCTGCTGGCGCGACTCTGGCCGGTTTTGGCAGGCACCGAGATCTGGATCCTGATTGTCTCTCTCGTGGGACTGATCACGATGCTGGTCGGGGCCTGGATCGCCCTGTTCAAGGATGACCTGAAGGCGATCCTTGCCTATTCCACCGTCAGCCATCTCGGCCTCATGACGATGCTTCTGGGCTTCGGCACGCCGATGGCGGCCGTGGCAGCCGTCTTCCACATCCTGAACCACGCCACCTTCAAGGCCGCTCTCTTCATGAGCGTCGGGATCGTCGATCATGAGGCGGGCACGCGGGATATCCGGCGGCTCGGCGGGCTTCTCTATCTCATGCCGATCACCGGTACGCTGGCGCTCATTGCGGCGGGATCCATGGCCGGTCTACCGCTCCTCAATGGTTTCCTTTCCAAGGAGATGATGCTGGAGGAAGCGGCCCATGCGGCCTATGCGGGCAATGCCTGGATCGTGCCGGCGCTGGCGACGCTAGGAGCACTGCTCTCCGTCGCCTATTCCGCCCGGCTTGCGATCAAGGTTTATCTCGGCCCTGTGCGTTCCGATTATCCGCACCCGCCGCACGACCCTCCCGCCGGCTTATGGCTGCCGGTTGCGGTGCTCGTCGCCCCTGTGATCGCGATCGGCCTCCTGCCGGCTCTTGTGGCCACCCGTGTCGTGTCGCAGACGGCGCTTGCGGTCATCGGAGGCGAACCGCTGCCCATCTTCAAGCTGGCCCTGTGGCACGGCGTGACGCCTGCCCTCCTGATGAGCATTCTTGCCTTCGCCGGAGGCCTGGGAGCCTTCGTCGCCTGGTCGGCGCTGGACCGCTTACGGCTTTCCCTGCCGCCGCCGGAAGCAAAGCGGATCTTCGATGCCACTGTTTCTGCCGCCGTGACGGGTTCCAGAGCCGCGATTGCGGCTTTGCACACCGGTTCGCTGCCGCGCTATTTCGCCGTCATCGTTGGGACCATCCTGATCGTCGGAATTGCGGGCTTTGCGTCAGGCTCCTACTCGCCAGGGATGCGGCCGATGCTGCCCGTCAATGCCCCGGCGTTTACGGTCTGGGCCATCCTTATCGCGACCTGTGCGGTGACGATTGCGGCGCATGGCAACCGCCTCCTCGCCCTCATCCTGTCGAGCATGGTCGGCCTCGGCGTCTCGCTTGCCTTCCTCCAGTTCTCAGCTCCGGATCTCGCACTGACGCAGATCTCTGCGGATGTCGTCACGACGATCCTACTGCTGCTTGCTCTCAACCTTCTGCCGCGCACGACCCCTCGAGAGACGGGACATGCCCGGAAGTTCCGCGACGGAGCCATTGCCGGGCTCGCAGGACTTGGCATCGGAGGGCTCGCCTATGCGGTCATGACCACCGACCTGCAGTCAATCTCCAGCTATCACATCGCGCAGTCGAAGCCGGGCGGCGGCGGCACGAACGTTGTCAACGTCATCCTCGTGGATTTCCGCGGCTTCGATACCTTCGGCGAGATCATCGTACTGTGCATCGCCGCGCTTGCCATCTATGCCCTGCTCGAGAGCTCGCTCAGAGGCGCAGCTGCGCGGAGGCTCGCCTCCATGCGCCAGGGCATCGAGGCGGCTGACGCACACCCTCTCATGCTCGTCGTCGTCACACGCGTCCTCCTGCCGCTCGTGCTGACAGTCGGCGTCTATATCTTCCTGCGTGGCCACAACCTGCCGGGCGGCGGCTTCGTCGCGGGTCTGGTCGTCGCCATTGCGCTGTTGATGCAGGCGATTGCCAGCGGCTACGAATGGGCTGCAATGCGCCGTCGTATCAATGCCCACACCATGCTGGCGCTCGGCGTCCTGGCCGCTGGGCTGACGGGTCTTGCATCGTTCCTGTTCGCTCGTCCCTTCCTCACAAGCACGTTCGGCTACTTCCACCTGCCCGTGATCGGTGAGTTTGAGCTGGCCTCCGCCATGGCCTTCGATGCCGGCGTCTTCCTGACCGTAGTCGGAACGGTTCTTCTGTCCCTGTCGCAGATCGCACGCGTCGGCGCACGCGCCGAGCGCAATCCGGTTCCGGAGGGGCCATCCGACATCCGCTTCCCGCAACGGGCGGATGCCGCCGTTTCCGCGGCAGCCCCGACCTATCGCCAGGAGGATTGAGTATGGAGATTCTCGTCGCGAGCGCGATCGGCTTTCTGACGGCCGCCGGCATTTATCTGATCCTGCGCATGCACAGCTTCCCTGTCATCATTGGGCTGACCTTCCTGTCCTACGCAATCAATCTGTTCCTCTTCGCCATGGGGCGGCTCGCTATCGACAGACCGCCCATCATCGCTTCGGGTGTGGAAGGATATGCGGACCCCTTGCCCCAGGCCCTGGTTCTCACGGCCATCGTGATCTCCTTCGGCATGACTGCCCTGATCGTCGTTCTTGCTCTTCGCGGGTTTCTCGAAACCGGTTCTGACCGAGTCGATGAACGCCCCTCCCCTTCCGATTCGGGTGAGCGGTACCCGTCATGAGCCACTGGATCGTCGCCCCCATCGTCATTCCGGCCTTCGCAGCGCCGCTGCTTCTGCTCGTTCGCCGGGCGCCCCATCTTCAGCGCAAGGTGTCGCTGGCTGCAACGGCACTTCTCCTCGCGGTCGGCATCGCCCTTTACGGGCTTGCCATGGACGGGACCGTCCGCCCCTATTTCCTTGGGAGCTGGCCCGCTCCATACGGCATTGTCCTCGTGCTGGACCGACTTTCGGCGACGATGGTGCTGCTGACTGCGGTTCTCGCTTCAGCCGTCGCGCTCTATTCGTTGAACGGCTGGGATGAGAAAGGGCACCACTTCCATTCCCTCTTCCAATTCCAGCTCATGGGCATCAACGGAGCCCTGCTCACGGGAGACGTGTTCAATCTCTTCGTGTTCTTCGAAGTCATGCTGATTGCCTCGTACGGTCTTCTCCTCCATGGCGGTGGGTCGAACCGGCTCCGGGCCGGGTTTCAATATGTAGCGATCAATCTTGTCGGCTCGACGCTCTTTCTCGTTGCCGTCGGATTGATCTACGGAGTGACAGGCACCCTCAACATGGCGGATCTCGCCGTGAAAGTGAGCCAGGTGACGGGTGACAGCGCGGCTATCCTGCGCACGGGAGCCCTCCTTCTCTTCCTCGTCTTCGCCCTCAAGGCCGCTCTCGTCCCGCTCCACTGGTGGCTGCCGACCGCCTACGCGGCGGCGCCTGCGCCTTCCGCCGCCCTCTTCGCCATCATGACGAAGGTCGGGGCCTACTGCATCATCCGCGTCTTCACACTGATCTTCGGCGCGGATGGCGGCGCTGCGGCTTTTGTGGCTGCGCCCTGGATCCTGCCGGCTGCCCTGGTCACGCTGCTGATCGGCGCCCTGGGCGTTCTGGCGAGCCGGGTTCTGGTCGATCTCGTCTGCTTCGCGGTCGTCTGGTCGATGGGCTCTCTTCTTGTGGCCGTGTCATTCTTCGATGCGCAAGGTCTCACGGCAGCCCTTTACTACACCCTCCACTCCACCCTGATCGGAGCGGCTCTGTTCCTCCTGAGCAATCTCATCGCCACCCGGCGCGGACGCTGGCACGGGCTGCTGCAACCCTCGCCCTCCATGGTGCAGGCCGGCCTCATGGGGGGCCTCTTCTTCCTGGCTGCCATTGCGATGGCAGGCCTCCCGCCCCTCTCCGGGTTTATCGGCAAGCTTATGATTCTCGCAGCTGCATGGCCCTCCGCTCTTGCCGGCTGGATCTGGGCAATCGTTCTCGCCACGAGCCTTGTCGTCATCGTCGGGTTCAGCCGTGCAGGAACCGTGCTCTTCTGGAAGTCCGAGGCGGTCGACGCGTCCCATCCTGAGCCGCTCCCGGAGCCGGTCCGCATCGCGCCGCTGACAGCCGCAATCCTCCTCGTGTCCGGCACGGCGCTTCTTGCCGTCTTTGCCGGGCCGGTCACCCGGCAGCTCGAGGCCACGGCTCAGCAGCTGCTTGATCCTGCGCCTTACATTGCAGCCGTTCTCGGCGAGCAGCAGACCGCAGGTCTGCCGGGGAGGCGCTGATGTCGGCACGCCTCTTTCCGCATCCCCTGCTTAGCATCACGGTCGCGATCGTCTGGCTGCTTCTGGTCAACGACATCACCGCCGGCCAGGTGGTGCTCGGCCTGTTCCTGGGCTGGGCCATCCCAAAGCTGACAAGCGCCTACTGGCCCGACCGCCCGCTTATCCGCCGTCCCGGCAAGGTGATCGCGTACGCGTTCATAGTCCTGATGGACATCGTCATATCGAACATCCAGGTGGCCTACTGGGTGCTGTACCGGCGCGGCCCTTCGCTTCGCTCCCGTTTTGTCACCGTCCCCCTGGACCTGACGAACGCAGAGGCCATTACCACCCTTGCCGGCACGATCACCATGACACCCGGTACAGTGAGCGCGGACCTCTCCGCGGATGGCAAGGCTCTCCTTGTCCACTGCCTGGAAACGGATGATGCAGAGGCAACCGTCGCCCAGATCAAGGACCGCTACGAACGCCGTTTGAAGGAGATCTTCGAATGATCGCCAGCGCCTGCCTCATCGCCTTCGGCGCCATCCTTGTCTCGGCCGTGCTGGCCCTGTTCCGACTCGTGCGTGGGCCAGACGTGCTCGACCGGGTCCTGGCGCTCGATACCCTTGTCATCAACATCATTGCCCTGATCGTCGTAATCGGGCTCTGGTTCCGCACGAGCATGTATTTCGAGGCGGCCCTTCTCTTCGCCATGGTCGGCTTTCTCACCACCGTGGCTTTCTGCAAATACCTCCTTCGCGGCAACGTCATCGAGTGAGGCTTGAATATGGCTATCTTCGAAACACTGGTGGCACTGCTCATCGTGATCGGGGCTTTCTTTCTCTTCGTCGGCTCGCTGGGTCTTGCCAAACTGCCCGACCTGATGCGGCGGCTGCATGGTCCGACCAAAGCTACGACCCTTGGCATCGGCGCCCTCCTGATCGCGTCGATGTTCTATTTCGCGCTGATTGAAGGCGATCCATCCATCCACGAACTGCTGATTACCCTCTTTCTGTTCCTGACAGCCCCGGTAACGGCGCAGATGATCGCCAAGGCCTATATCCTGCGCTCGCAACAGACGCAGAATGCCCTTCCGCCGACGGGAGGGCGCACCGGCTGGGCAACCCTCGATCCTGCACCGGCGGACGGATCGGCGGAAACTAGTCGGGACTAGCTTTTACCCGCCTGCGGCAGCGTTACTGCCCGACCTTGCTGAGCACATCGGCTTTCAGGAAGCGCTCGATTACCAGCATGAAGAGCACGGAGGGGACGAGCAGGATAAGAGCCGTGATGGACGCGATCTGATAATTGCCGCCCATGCTCGCGTTGTAGAGAAGCAGCGGCAGGGTCGTCACCTGTGGGACACCGACGAAGAAGGTGCCCGTGAACTCGTCGAGGGATTCGAGGAAGACGAAAATCGCGCTCGCCATGATGCCGGGCGCAGCGAGCGGTAGTGTAATGGTGAAGAAGGTCCGCAAGGGAGACGCGCCGATATTGCGCGCGGCCAACTCGAGATCCCTGTCGACGGCTGCAAAAGCGGCGGCCGCGATCCAGACCGAGTAGACCAGGCCATGAGCGGCGTGGACGAGCACGACACCGGGAACCGTTCCCGTCAGCCCGATGCTGTAGAAGACCCGCGCCACGTTGATATAGATCGCCACCGACGGGAAGGCCTGCGGCAGCAGGAACAGGATCATCAGAGCCGTGCGCCAGGGCAGCTTGAGGCGCGCCAAAGCATAACCTGCGGGGATGGATACCGCCAAGGCAACGAGAACCGTCAGACAGGCTATTCCGACGCTTGTGAGGAGCGACGACATGGCGTCACCCGTCGGACGGAAGACGACCTCCCAATAGCGGGTCCCATAGGTAACCGGCAGTTTGAAGGGCGCATACCAGCGTTCCGCAAAAGACCAAAGCACGAGATTGGCCAAGGGTCCGAAGAGAAAGAAAGCGAAGGCGCCGAGGCCCAGCACCTTGAAGAGCGTGGAGCCGTAGGCCCAGAACCTGACACGCGGCGCCGGTAGCCCCTGGTTCACAGGTAGCGGAATGCTCGCGGGAGCAGCACTTGCCAGCGATGTCCGAACATTGCCGCTCATGCCTGCGCTCCCTGCTTCACGTTGTGACGAAGGTAGATCCAGGCCACGGTCCCGGCGATGAGGTAGGAGATGACGCCCAGCGCATTGGCGGTGGCGTAGTCGCCATAGGAGTTGATGCGGAACGCCATATCGACAGTCAGCATTGTCGGCTGCGAGCCCGCAACCATCATGGGCACGGAGAGGACAGAGAGCATGGTGACGAAGGACAGGACGAGGCCGACTAGAAGCGTCTGGAAGACCTGAGGCAGCACGATCTCGATCAGCACCCGCAAACGTGATGCACCCAGATTGCGCCCTGCCTCGATGGTGGCGCGGTCGATGGATGCCATGGCCCCGGCGAGCATGAGTGTGACGAAAGGAACCTGCTTCCAGACGAAGGTGACGATGATCCCGCGCCAGTCTAGGAAGCTGGTGGCCTGAAGCGGCTCCATCAGCCCCAACGCCACGAAGGAATTGTTCATCAGTCCGTTCTTCGCGAGAAAGGTCCGCATACATTGGGCTGCGACGATGAAGGGAATGAAGAGCGGCCAGCGGTAGAGGTTGCGCAGGGCTGTGATGAGCCAGGGCGTTTCGCTCAGCGTCAGGATGCCTGCAATGGCGATGGAGATGAGACCTGTCAGCAGCGTAGAGACGATAACGATAAACAGGGTGAACAGAATATCCGTGGAATAAAGCTCATAAGCCTTCTGGAAGTGAGTGAGCGACAGGCGGCCGCTCTCCTCCGTAAAGGCGGAGACCAGGGAGAAGCCGAGGGGGTACAGAAAGAGTGCTCCGATCATCGCCAGAGCCGGAGCAATAAGCGCCAAGCCGATAAGAGACGGTCTTTCCATGCCCGATCCTTCCCCCACACAGGCCACGCGGGCCATGGATTTACGGGCGGCTCATGATCCGAGCCGCCCGCGTGCCAGCCTCAGCTGGAAGTCTCAGTTCGCGACCTTCTTCTCGTAGGATTCGAGAATGTCGTTGAAGTAGGGAGCGATCGGGAAGGGCTTGCCGTTCGCCGCGAGAGAATCGGGCGTGATATCGGCGAAGAGCTGGTTCCAGGCAGCCTTGTCGAGCTTGCCTTCCAGGTTCTTGGCGTCGATGCCCGGATACCAGTTGAAACGCTTCACGATGCCTTCGGCCTGCACCTCAGGGCTCGTCGCGAGCGCAACGAACTCGGCGGCGAGCTTGTCCTGCTTGGTCGTGGCCGGGACAGCGTAGTACATCGGCTGGCCGGGCATGCCGGGGGAGATGAGCTTCAGGCGGGTGTTCGGCGGCAGCTTGCCCTCGGCCTTCCAGGTGTAGAACATGTCGACCCAGACCGGCCCCATGGCGATCTCGCCTCGGTTGAGCATGTCGAGCGTGCCGGCATTGCCGGGGGTGATGACGACGTTCTGATTGAATTCCTTCAGGTCGGCCAGTGCCTTTTCCCACTTCGCCTTGGTCGCGGCGTCATAGGGACCCTTCTCCAGTTTGGCCGCATCGCCGCCGAAGGCCGAGACCCAGCCCGTCACGAAGGCAACGCCGGACATGCCGCCTTTGATGCCGTTGTAGCCGAACTGCTTCCGGTTGTTCTTCACCCAGTCGCGCAGCTCGGCATAGCTGCCGGGAGCCGTCTTGACGAGGTCGGGGTTGTAGGCGAGCGCCGTCTGCGAGTGGAACATCGGCATGACATAGCCGGTCACCTCGGTGCCGAGCGCGTTGTCCGCCGTTTCGCGCGTCACGAGCTTGCCCGTCGGCAGAGCATCACGGTACTTCCTGAGCAGCTGGCTCTTCACCATCTCGCCCGCGGCCTTCTGGTGGATGACGACCACGTCGAAGTCGGAAGCGGCGCCGGCCTTCTTCTGCGCGTCGAGCTTCTCGAAGATCTTCTGCGAACCGCCATCGCCGGGCCCGGTGCCGACAGCGACGACCTTCACACCCGGATGGCTCTTCTCGAAAAGCGGACCGAGATAATCCTTAATGTAGTCGACCATGTTCTGGTCGCCCGCCGTCGCGACGTTGAGCGTCTGCGCGCTCGCCGCATTCGTCATCAGAAGAGCTGCGAGACCCGCAGCCACGAGACCTTTACGCATGGACTTTTCCCTTGGGTTGAGTGGCAGGAAAGAGGTGCAGAAGTTCGAGCGGCAGGCGCAGGCCTACCGGGCGATCGACCTCGTGGTATTGCCCGTCTGTTACACTAAAGTGACGGTCACCGACGGCGACAAGGTAACGGTAGCTTCCACCCGGATATGTTCGCTGCGCGATCCTGCCCGGCAGAACGAGAGACCCGTCGATATGCGCGTGAGGATCCTCTAGCGAGGCGGCGTCATCACGGAAGTATGCCGTGACCGGACCGACCGGAACTGGGCCATCCCATGTCGCAGCGCTGCCGTTTCCGGCATGAACTTCGACGCTGAATCCGGAAGGTCGCACATCGAGTTCGATGGTGTTCTCGGCACCCATGAAACTGGCGACGAAGGGAGAGTTGGGACGGTCGAAGACCTCCTCCGGCGTCCCGACCTGCACAATCCGGCCCGCATCCATCACCACGATCCTGTCAGCCATGGTCATGGCTTCCTCCCGGTCGTGCGTCACGTGGACGGCCGTGAAGCCGAGGCGGTTCTGGAGGGATTTGATTTCCGATCTCAGCTGGATGCGCACCTTGGCGTCGAGGTTCGACAGAGGCTCATCGAGCAGGAGGATCTTGGGCTCGATGGCCAGGGCACGTCCCAAGGCCACGCGCTGACGCTGCCCCCCTGAGAGGTTCGTCACCGTACGGTCCTCAAGCCCTGAGAGTCCGAGTATCTTCAGGATCGCCGCGACACGGCTTCTGATCTCATCCTTGGGTACGCTGCGCAGGCGCAGACCGTAACCGACATTGCCGAGAACGGTCATGTGCGGCCACAGGGCATAGGACTGGAACATCATGGCCATGCCGCGCTTCTCGGGCGGCATATCAACGACGTCGCGGCCGAACAGGCGGATGCTCCCACCGGAAGCCTTCTGGAATCCGGCAATGGTCCTCAGGAGCGTGGTCTTTCCGCAGCCGGACGAGCCGAGGATGGCAATGAATTCTCCGGGAGCCACAGTGAGATTGACGCCGTGCAGCACCGGCTGGCTGCCGTAGCTCACCTGAAGGCGGTCGACATCGATTGCCGCCACGACAGAACTGTCCATAATCCCCGGATCTCCCTTCGGACGCTTTTGTGCGCCTCTTCTTGAGCCGGGAGATCACAGTTTTATGTCAGCGGCGCGCATCCGCTGTTGAGGAGCCGCGCAAGATCGGCCCGTGATGGCTAACCACCGCCCTTTCCGACAGGCATTCGCGCCTCAGGTCAAACGCGTAAGAGAAGGCCGGCTACCTTCGCCGGCCTAACAGAGATGCAACGATACCGCCGGATGCGGGCTCGACCGGGCGCTCGACCTCGACAAGGAACGGGTCCGGTTCTGAAGCGGTCTCCAGGGCGATCTCCGGCACCACATCCTGCTCCGGCTCCTGTTGAATCTTGGAGAGGATTTCGATCCGGCCGGGGAAGTCGTCCGCGCGTTCGTATAGAACATAGTTGCGATAGCCTGGCCTGATCGCCTGCTCCCGATCCAGCACGACCTCATAGGTCACGTCGACAATGAAGGCCCGTCCTCGCAAGGTGCTCACGTCGACCCGGCTCACGACGCCCTCGGCGAAGCTCACGGTCAGACCGGAAGGATGATAATAGACGCGGACTTCGTCGCCGACAGAGATCTTCGTCATTCGCAGAGGGCTTCCGAGGCTTGACTGATCCATCTCCAACGTTCCGGACAAGCTTTTGTTCTCACGGGAGATGAACCATACTGTCCGGAGGATTTCCGCGCCTCAACGGTCCGCACAGAAACGTTTGGGCAGGCGCTCAGCCTCGACATGCGTCTCAGCGGGGGAGGTCTTGTGATCCATCTCGCCTCCGGATGGATCGCGCCGCCTCTTCAGGCGTCTGCCGAGTTGCTCAACCTCATGCTCCGTCATTGGGCGCCCGTGAGCGCCCATTATGTCGACGATGTCCTCGGGAAGCGCGTTGGCCTGTTCCTGCAGGAGAAGAAGGGCAGCCTGGATCGTATCCAGCTCTCGATCGTCGACGGCAAGGGTGACAATCTGCATCTGAACCTGCTGCTGCGAAGCACGCGTTCAGGCTAGTGCAACTTAAGGCATTATCATGGCAGGGAGTGCACCCGGATCATCTGTTGGCAGTGACGATGGGCGCCATCATGTCGCCGAGCGCCACCCAGGCTGCGCTGTTGGTGCCTTCCCGCTTGTGATAGACGTAACCGGTCTCCTGCCAGGGAAGGACTTCGTTCCTCTTGTTGTCGAGGATGAAATCGCCGCGATCGGTCAGGAGCATCAGCACGGCGTGACCTTCGCCCTTCTCGTCAAGTACGACGGCCATCCGCATAGCCCTCTGCGGCAGACCCGCCTTGGTCAGGAGCCTGCGCTTGAGAAGCTGAATGTCCTCGCAATCACCCATGCCGTCATCGGGATAGTCCCAGCGGTCGAGGACACCCCAGTGGTCCTGGTCCGTCACCGGCAGGATCATCGCATTCACGCGCCGGTTCACCTCGACTATGGCGCGCCACTGTGACGGACTGAGATTGATCCTGGCCTGCTGAAAAAGATCCACGGCGCACTCGTCCGGACGATCCTCGCAAAACCTGATCCAGGCAGAGGTCGGAAAGGCCCTCCCCTGGGAGGGAATCGCCTCGGCGGCGACGGGGAGCGGCAACAGCGGCTCTGCAACGGCCGTCATGTTCAATCCCGCAAGAACCATGGTGCAGAGACAGATGATCCTGGCGAGGCGATTGAGACGCTCTCGATGACCGTCTTTACGCTGAGCACGACCAATCGTGGAGGAGTGAAAGGCCGTTTCCAACCCCGACGAAACACCGCATTCAAGTCTGCCCATGGCAAGGCTCCAGCCGCACAACCGGGAGCTTGGACGGCTTTGGTAAACGGAGCCTTAAGCGGTGATCGTCAGTCGGCCATTCTTCCTCTTTGCCGCACTTCGCAGACACACGGTCACGGCACCTCAACTACAAAAAAGCCTGCGCAGGAGGTCCGCGCAGGCTGCTGGTCAGGTTCTGTGACCCAGATCAGATGACGTAGAAGTCCTCATAGGTCATCTTCTGGTTCTTTTTCAGCTGCGCGAACTCGATGGCATCCTTCGAGCCGGAACCGGCATCGTAGTACAGCTTACCTGTCTTCTTGTTGTAGATCAGGTAATCGTCCTTGTCCTTGGCCTCCGTGCCGACGGTGAAGAACTTCTTGTTCAGCTTGGCCGGCTTCTTCTCCGAGCCCTTCTTACCGAGTTTCTTGAAGTACTTGTTCTCGAGCCAGACCGTATCGTCCTTCGCGCTGAAATCCGAGATCTTATCGAAGTTCTTCTTCTTGTTCGACTTCGCCGAGGAGAGCTTCGTATCGAACACGAAGGCGTCGCGACCCTTGTCGCCGTAGAGGCGATCCAGTCCGGCGCCGCCGCGGATCACGTCGTTGCCGGACTGGCCCCAAATCCGGTCATTGCCGTTGAAGCCCTTCATGAGATTGGCGCCTTCGGTCCCGGTCATTGCATTCGACGAGTTGGATCCATAGAGGCTATGGGAGGCCTTGCCGACCCCGCCTGCGAACTTCAGCACCTCGACATGGGCGCTCTTTGCCACCCAGTAGGAGGAGGCAATAATGGCATCGTTGCCGCCCTTGAATACTTCATGGATCTTGTCGCTCTTGTGGTCGACATAGTAGACGTCGTTGCCACTGCCCCCGATGAGAACATCAGAGCCGCCCTTGCCGTCGAGACTGTTGGCCCCTTCGTTGCCGACAATGGTGTTGTTCAGCGCGTTGCGCGAGAGCACCAAAGCGGTCGTCGCATTTGGATCCAAGGGGGAGAGGTTTTCGACAGGACCGACGAGAGCATAGCTTTGGCTCGTTCCGCACGGTGTCGATGCCGGAGATGTCGATGATCGTGTCCTCCAGGGGATCGATATAGACGTCGTTTCCGGTGCCTTCTTCCAAAGTGTCAGTGCCTGCGCGGCCGTCGAGCGTATCGTGTCCGCCTCCGCCTATGAGGTGATTGACATCATGACTGCCGACCAGCACGTCGTTGAATGTGGAGCCGATGATGCCCTGGATGCTATCATAGGTGTCCCCTACGGCCTCCCCACCGTTCAGGGCGGGATTCAAGAGGCTGACCGTCACGCCGCCCGTAGCGGCGGCATAGGAAGCGAAGTCGAACCCGTTGCCGCCATCGAGCAGGTCGGCGCCGGCACCGCCTGAGAGCGTATCCAGGTGATCGCCGCCATAAAGGGTGTCGTCCCCCTCCCGTCCGGAGAGGAGATCGTTTCCGCCGCGGCCGGATAGATCGTCGTTCCCGCCCTTGCCGTCGAGGACGTCGTCGGCGTCATCTGCGCCTTCGTAGGTATCGCCTTCCTCGGTGCCCTCCCAGGGAGCCAGCGCCGCCGACGCGGGCGAGGCGATATCATCTGCCTGAAGCCCGGCCTGATCGTCAAGATCCAGCATGTAAGGTTCCCTGGCCATCGCGCCCCTCCATCGTGTTACGTTGGGACGTATCACAAGTTCGTTTCCGAAAAGCAACCGCCCCTATCCGTCCGCCGGGGCCGCGGCAGGCGTGGCCTCCTCGGGCTAAAGGAGGTATAGAGGGTGCCCGAGAACGCGATGCGGAGACTGGATTGACCGATGTGACCACGCCCCCGGGCATCCGGCGACGCAGGGTATCAGTGCCGAGCTTCTCATCGACGCCATCACGGATATCGCGCTGATCGTCCTCGACCCGGACGGGCAGGTGACGAGCTGGAATGCCGGGGCCGAGCGCATCAAGGGCTGGCGGGAGGAGGAGATCCTCGGCCGCCATTTCTCGGTCTTCTTTCCTCATGGGGCCTCATGGGGCCGTGGCGGCGGAAAAGCCCGCGCGGGAGCCGCCATCGCCCGTGAGACGGGCCGTTTCGAAGAGGAGGCCGTGCGCGTCCGCAAGGACGGCTCCACCTTCATCGCCTACGTCTCCCTCACGCTTCTGAGGGACGGGAACGGCGAGATCCGCGGCTTCGCCAAGGTCACCCGCGACATCACCGAGCGCGTTGCGGCGGAGGATGCGCTGAAGGCGCGCGAGGCCCATCTGCGCTCGATCCTGGAGACCGTGCCCGACGCCATGATCGTCATCGACGAGCAGGCGCGGATCCAGTCCTTCAGCGCCACCGCCGTGCGGCAGTTCGGCTACGAATCCGAGGACGTCATTGGGAAGAACGTCAGCATCCTCATGCCGGAGCCCTATCGCAGCCAGCATGATCATTACATGCACCGCTATCTCGCCACCGGCGAGCGCCGGATCATCGGCATCGGCCGCGTCGTCGTGGGCCAGCGCAAGGACGGCTCCACCTTCCCGATGGAACTGGCGGTGGGCGAAATGCATTCCGGCGGCGTGCGTTACTTCACCGGCTTCGTGCGCGACCTGACCGAGCGTCAGCAGACCGAGACCCGGCTTCAGGAGCTGCAATCCGAGCTCGTCCACATGTCGCGCTTCACGGCCCTGGGCGAGATGGCCTCGACCCTGGCGCACGAGATCAACCAGCCCCTCACCGCCATCGCCAACTATCTCAAAGGCTGCCGCCGCATCCTGGAGCGGATCGAGGGTGACCAGGTGCCGATGCTGCGGGAGGCCGTGAACCAGGCCGCCGACCAAGCCCTGCGGGCCGGTCAGGTGATCCGGCACTTGAGGGAATTCGTGGCGCGGGGCGAGAGCGAGCGGCACATCGAGAGCCTGCCCAAGCTCATCGAGGAGGCGAGCGCGCTCGCCCTGGTGGGCGCCAAGGAGAAGGGCGTGCGCGTCGTCTTCCGCCTCGATCCCCAGGCCCAGCTTGTGCTCGCCGACCGCATCCAGATCCAGCAGGTGCTGCTCAATCTCATCCGCAACGCCATCGAGGCCATGCAGGATTCCGGGCGGCGCGAGCTCGTCATCCGCACGGACGCGGCGCAGGACGACGGGCTGGTCGAAATCAGCGTACAGGATACCGGAACCGGCATCGCCCCAGAGATCGCCGCCCAGCTCTTCCAGCCCTTTGTGACGACCAAGAAGCACGGTATGGGTGTCGGCCTCTCGATCTGCCGCACCATCGTCGAGTCGCATGGGGGCAAGATCTGGGTCGAGTCCGAACCCGGCCGGGGGACCACCTTCCGGTTCACCCTCCGCAACGTCAATCATGAGGAACTGACAGATGCCGAATGAGCAGGTCGTGCACGTGGTGGACGATCTGGCCGTGCGCCAGTCGCTCTCCTTCCTGCTGGCCTCGGATGGCCTGCCCGTGCGCCTGCACGAATCCGCCTCGGCCTTCCTGGAGACCGTGAAGGACGCAGCGACCGGATGCATCGTCACCGACGTCCGCATGCCCGGCATTGACGGCATCGAGTTCCTGCGCCGCCTGAAGGAGCGCGGCTTCGCCCTGCCGGTGATTGTCATGACGGGGCATGCCGACGTGCCCATGGCGGTGGAGGCCATGAAGGAAGGGGCCGTCGACTTCATCGAGAAGCCCTTTGACGACGACCTGTTCCTGGCGGCCGTCCGGTCGGCCCTCAAGCTCCAGGAGCACCATGCGCAGCGCGACGCCCAGGTGAGCGAGGTTCAGGCCCGCCTCCAGGGACTGTCCGAGCGCGAGCGCCAGGTTCTCGACGGGCTCGTGGCCGGCAAGGCCAACAAGGTGATCGCCTACGATCTCGGCATCAGCCCGCGCACGGTGGAGATCTATCGGGCCAATGTGATGACCAAGATGCAGGCAGGCAGCCTGTCAGAACTCGTTCGCATGGCGCTTGTCGTGGGAGCCCTGCCGACCGGCTGATCCGGCCTTACGGAGTTTTCCGGAGTCGAAAAATCCCACCCACTTGAGGCATATCAAGCCCCTGCTTCCGCCGATGGAGTAAACCACTCTCAACCGAAGGCGGGACCCACAGGACGCTGCGATGCCCACGACCCCGGGACCTGTCCTCGTCGTCGATGACGACGCGGCGGTCCGCAATTCCCTCAAATTCGCCCTCGAGCTCGAGGGACTGAATGTACGCCTGTACGAAGGCGGGGCGGAACTGCTCGCCGATGCCGACCTGCCCATAAGCGGATGCCTCGTGGTCGATTACTACATGCCCGCCATGGATGGGGTCGAGCTCATCGACAGGCTGCGGAGGCGCCACGTGGACCTTCCGGCAATCCTGATCACGGCCAAGGCGACGCAGGACCTGCGGGAGCGCGCGGCCCGCTCCGGCTTCCGCCTGGTGCTGGAGAAGCCGCTCGAGGACGGCATGCTGGTCGACAGCATCCGCAGCGCGCTCATGACCTCCGCCACCCCTGCCTAGGGGAAACCCCTTAGGAGAGGATCTGAATTTCTCAGCGTTCGGCACGGGAGTAACCCTTAACCACGTCAGACAGACAAGACGACAGGGGTTCCCATGCAGACCGTGCTCGCCACCTCCGGCCTTTCCCATGCTCCGAACGCCGCACTCCTGCGCAGCATTCCCACCGCCCGGACCGCGACCGGGGCCCCTGTCCTGGGCACGACCCGGGTTCTCACAAAGGACGAGCAGATTTTCGCCGAGGGCGACCGCGCCGCTTACTTCTACAAGGTCGTGTCCGGCGCCATCCGGACCTCGAAGCTCCTCTCCGACGGCCGCCGCCAGATCGATGCTTTCCACCTGCCCGGCGACATCTTCGGCATCGAATCCGGCGAGGAGCACCGCTTTACCGCCGAAGCCCTCGGCACCGCGACGGTCGTCATGTACCGCCGCTGCAGCCTGGAGACACTTGCCGCCAGCGACGGCGCCTTCGCCCGCCAGATCGTCGCCGCCATGATGCGCTCCCTCGAACGGGCGCAGCACCATATGCTCCTTCTCGGCCGCAAGAGCGCCATGGAGAAGATCGCCACCTTCCTGCTCGACATGGCGCAGCGCATCGCCGGGGACGATCACGTGGACCTGCCCATGTCGCGCACCGACATCGCCGATCACCTCGGGCTGACCGTCGAGACGGTCTCGCGCTCGCTGACCCAGATGGAACGTCAAGGGCTGATCGAATTGCCCGCCTACCGCCGCACCATCATGCTTCGCAACAAGGCCGCCCTCCGGCATCTGGACGCCTGAGAGAAGCACTTCCCTTCCCGAACCCTCCAAAAGCCCGGCCTTGTCGCCGGGCTTTTTCAATGGTGAGGTGCGTCCGGACACAACAGTTCCGTTTCAGGCGGCGGAGCCGCCGGCATTGGGGAGCCTTGCGCGTGAGCACTCGAGAACGAGGAGACCAGGATTTCGAGGCGCGCGTGCGGGAGAGTTTTGCCAAGCAGGGTCTCATGGACACCCTCGGCGCATCCATTGCGCGCGTGTTGCCCGGCGCGGTGGAGATCGTCCTGCCCGCCTCGCCCGCCGTTTCGCAGCAGCACGGCTTCGTCCATGCGGGGGCGGTCGCCAGCATCGCGGATTCGGCCGCGGGCTACGCGGCGCTGAGCCTGATGCCGTCCGGCGCCGGGGTGCTCACGACGGAGTTCAAGATCAACCTCGTGGCGCCGGCTTTCGGAGACCGCATCGTGGCGAGGGGCAGGGTCGTGAAGGCCGGGCGAACGCTCACGCTGGCCCAGACCGAGGTCTTTGCGGAACGGGATGGCCAGGAAAAGCTCGTCGCCCTTCTCACCGCCACCCTCATGGCGATCGAGGGACGAGCCGGCGTGAGCGACTAGAGCGCTTTTCCGTTCTACACCGCTCCCTGCCATCGGGTCAGAGGACCAGGCGCACTCCCTGCTGTGGACAATGTCTCCGGCGGAGGGTCCTTCATCCCATCTTCATCTGGCCAGTGGCATCAGCCTTCCGCAACCCTAGAATGGGTGCATTCCGTTCGAAGGCTCAGGCGCCCTGGGAACGACCGGGCGGACCGATTTCAAGGAAGCGACAGGCAGCAATGGCGATCACACGCGTTCCGACGACTCCCTTCTCCGACCAGCGCCCCGGCACTTCGGGCCTGCGCAAGAAAGTCCCCGTTTTCCGGCAGCCTCACTACGTGGAGAACTTCATCCAGTCGATTTTCGGTACGGTGGAGGGCTCTCGAGGAGCGACCCTGGTGATTGGCGGGGATGGGCGCTTCTTCAACGAGACCGTGGTCCAGACCGCCCTCAAGATGGCGGCCGCCAACGGGTTCGGCCGGGTTCTCGTCGGACAAAGGGGACTTCTGTCGACGCCTGCCGCCTCCTGCGTCATCCGCAAGCACAAGGCCATCGGCGGGCTCGTTCTGTCGGCAAGCCACAACCCTGGCGGACCGGAGGGCGATTTCGGGATCAAGTTCAACATGTCCCATGGAGGACCTGCCCCCGAATCCTTCACGGAAGCGGTCTTCAAGCGCGCGAGCGCGATCACGGAATACAAGATCGACGACGCGCCGGATATCGACCTCGACCGCATCGGGGAGATCCGGATCGGCGACATGACCGTCGAGGTGATCGACCCGGTTGCCGATTATGTCGAGCTGATGGAGAAGCTCATCGATTTCGAGAAGGTCGCGGACCTGTTCCGGTCGGGCTTCCGGATGCGCTTCGATGCCCTCAGCGCCATCACGGGGCCCTATGCGAAGGCCATTCTGGAGGACCGTCTCGGTGCGCCGGCCGGAACCGTCGTAAACGGTGAGCCGAAGCCCGATTTCGGCGGACATCATCCGGACCCGAACCCGGTCCATGCCCACGACCTTATGGAGCTGATGTACGGCCCGGATGCGCCCGACTTCGGCGCGGCCTCCGACGGCGACGGCGACCGCAACATGATCGTGGCGCCCGGGCTCTTCGTCACGCCCAGCGACAGTCTCGCCATCCTCACCAGCTACGCGCATCTGGCGCCCGGCTATGCGGAAGGCTTGGCAGGCGTCGCCCGTTCGATGCCGACGAGCCGCGCCGCCGACCGGGTGGCGGCGAAGCTCGGCATCAAGGCCTACGAGACACCCACCGGCTGGAAGTTCTTCGCCAATCTTCTGGATGCGGGCCTCATCACCCTCTGCGGCGAGGAGAGCGCGGGCACCGGCTCCAACCACATCCGCGAGAAAGACGGCCTCTGGGCCGTACTCCTGTGGCTCAATATCCTGGCCGTTCTCAAGAAGCCCGCCGACCGGATCGTGCGCGATCACTGGGCCGGTTTCGGTCGCGATTTCTATACCCGCCACGACTACGAGGAACTTGAGACCGAGGCTGCCAACAACCTGATGGCCAGCCTGCGTGCGAAGCTCGGCTCCCTTCCGGGCCAGCGTTTCGGCGCTCTGACGGTCGAGGCCTGCGACGACTTCTCCTATACGGACCCAGTCGATCATTCCGTCACGCCCAAGCAGGGCATCCGGATCCTCTTCAAGGAAGATGCCCGCGCCGTCTTCCGCCTTTCGGGCACCGGGACTTCGGGCGCGACGCTGCGGGTCTATCTCGAGCGGTTCGAGCCCGACCCCACGCGCCATGATCTCCCTGTGGCCGAGGTGCTCGCGCCCGTCATCGATGCCGCAAACGCCATCGCAGAGATTGCCGCATTCACGGGACGCGACGAGCCGAGCGTCGTGACCTGAGAAGTCTCAGTAGGTCTCCCAGAGGCCGGGCGTCGCCAGTTCGAGGAGATGCCCGTCCGGGTCCCGGAAATAGAGGCTCGTGCCGCCGCGCGACCACGTAGTGCGGCCCTCGACCGGGATGTCCTGTTCCGCGAGCCACTTTTCCCAGGGCTCGAGCTCCTCGGCCGCGATGGCGAATGCCATGTGCAGGGGACCGCTTCCGTCATGGGGCGGGATCGTCCCGCCCGGCAGCACCATCGTTTCGCTCGATGCCCCCCGCAGGAAAAGGAGGAGCACGCTTTTCCCTCCGATATCGAAGGCGCACATCCGGTGATCAGAGCGCAGAAGCGGCAGGCCAAGGGCCGTTTCATAGAAGGCTTTAGCCCGCGCCAGATCGTCGGCGTAGAGCGCCGTCTCCAGAATCGAGGTCAGCTTTGGCACAATCAGTCCCTCCTCGTGCCTGCATTATGGTCATGCCGGTTTGGCGAATGTCCATAATACCTTTGAATTCCAACACTTTCCGGCAGATAAAAAATTGGGCAGCCATGCTGACCTTTTGATCTTGCGGAGGGTTCAGCCATGAACTACTTATTGCAGTGCAACACGGCGATTGGTGTCGCCATGCTGTAGCCCTTCTTGGGCGTTTCCTCCCTAAACTTCGGGCTGCCCACAAGGCGGCCTTTTTTCTTGCCCGTTCCTGCCGAAACGCTGCGGAACCTTCGGATTCAGGCCTTGTTGTCGAAAGAGCTAGGGCGGTTTCGGCCGCTTCAAGCCCGCTCGCGCTCACGAGGGACGCACCTCAGGCGACGGGCTGATCATATGGACGGGGCGCATGACGGCTTCCAAGACAATGGGCGAGGACCTGACCTCCGTCTCCTCGGCCGCGCGGACCGATGGCAGGAAAGAGCCGGTCGCGGCAGAGGCGAAAACGCCGGTTCCCCATGTGGTTGTCGTCGGAGCAGGCTTTGGAGGGCTGGCGGCAGCGCAGGAACTGGGGAGCGCGCCGGTCCGTGTGACGGTGGTGGATGGCAGGAATTACCACCTCTTCCAGCCGCTTCTCTATCAGGTCGCCACGGCGGCCCTCTCGCCCGGCGAAGTCGCCGAACCGATCCGGAAGATCCTGAGGCGGCACCGGAACATCACCGTTCTGCTGGGCCATGTCGAGGATGTCGACACGGATCGCCGGGAAGTCCGGGTCAATGGCAAACCCCTCGCCTTTGACTACCTGGTGCTCGCGACAGGGGCCGCGCACAGCTATTTCGGCCACCCTGAATGGGAAGAGATCGCGCCGGGCCTGAAGACGCTCGAGGATGCCCGCCGGATCCGCGCCCAGGTGCTCCTGGCATTCGAGCAGGCGGAGATGGAGGACGACCCGCAGGAGCGCGAAAGGCTGATGACGATGGCGGTGATCGGGGGCGGCCCGACGGGCGTGGAAATGGCAGGCGCCCTGGCGGAGCTGGCGCGCCTCGCGCTCGCGCGGGACTTCCGCAACATCGACCCGACGAAGGCCCGCATCCTCCTTCTCGAGGCGGGACCGAGAATCCTCTCCCCTTTCCCCAAGGAACTTTCAGCCTATGCGGAGCGGGCGCTCCAAAAGCTGGGCGTGACCGTGAAGGCCGGCGAGCCGGTGGAGGACATATCCCATCTCGGCGTGACGGTCGGCGGCAGGCTCATCCCGGCGGCCACCATCATCTGGGGTGCCGGTGTGGCCGCCTCGCCCGTCGGACGCTGGCTCAAGGTCGAGACGGACAAGGCCGGGCGGGTGCCTGTCGCGCCCGACCTGTCGGTTCCCGGTCTCAAGAACGTATTCGTTCTTGGAGACGCGGCACTCGCCCGCGACGAGAAGGACAAGCCGCTCCCGGGCCTCGCGCAGGTCGCGCACCAGCAGGGACGGTACCTCGGCAAGGCGCTGCTCGCACGGATCGCCGAGGGCAAGCCCATGCCGCCCTTCCGGTACAGGAGCCGGGGCAATCTCGCCGTGATCGGACGCAACTCGGCCGTCATCGAGTTCGACAGCATCGAGCTGAAGGGCTTTCTCGCCTGGATGCTGTGGGGGATCATCCATGTCTATCTGCTGGTCGGGTTCCAGAACCGTCTTCTGGTGACCCTGCGCTGGCTCTGGGCCTATCTCACCTTCCAGCGGGGCGCGCGCATCATCTCGGAGGGTCAGGTGGGAGGCGCAGCCAGGAACCTGGCGCGTCGGTGAGGGTTTCCAACCTCGAGGTGGAAACACGACCATGACCAATTACGCAGACAAGCCCGACCAGACGAACATTCCCCGGACGCGGACAATCGAGCCGATGGATCCTCCGCCTTCCTCGGCGCGTCCGACGACAGCGCAGCTCAAGGGCGATATCGACAGCGGCCGAACGGGCGACAAGGTCGAGGTCTTCGATCCCGGCCTGTCGCCTCTCGGGACAGACGACGAGGCCGGAGGGCATCCGCCGACCGCGGAGCAGGTTGCGACCGCACGCCACCAGGAGGGTGTCGCACGCTGGCAGACCGACAACAGCCGGGAGGGCTACGCCCACCGGCAGTCGAACTCGAAGACCGCTCTCTACAGCTTCATCGGTTTTATCGCGCTGCTGCTCGTCCTGTTCGTCGTCTTCTTCTGGGCCGTGTAGCGCGCCTTCCTGCCCGACCTCTAGCCAAGGCACTCCGCCCATTGCCGGCGCAAGGTGTCGGCGCCGGCGAGCGCGCAGCCGCAAGCCCCGAGCGCTTGCGCCGTCCTTCCGACCAGCTCCGCATTCGAACGCGCCGTCGTTCCATTCGGCAATGTGAGATTGTTCTCGAAGCCGACGCGAACATGCCCGCCGAGGAGGCCAGCGGCGGTGACGCATGCAGTCTCGTGACGACCGAAGGCGCAGGTCATCCAGTGGTGGAAGTGCGGCATGTCGGACGAGACGAAGGGCAGCAGGTCCGAGGGGTGCGATGTCTGCCCGACCGTGTAGCGGCCAAGCACGTAGAGCACGGGGATGCTCTCGAAGGGGACCAGCCCACGCCGGCGCATTCCGTCCAGCCGCGCAGCCTCCTCCGGCGTGTAGAGGATAATCTGCGGCACGATCCTCTCCCGTCTGAGCCACGACAGGAACTCCGCGAAGGCAGGCTCGTATGCCTCGTCTGGGGCCAACTCCCGCAGGGCGAGCGAGACGGCCTCGGGCCGGACTTCGCGCACCACGGCCATCTGCTCTCCGGGTGCGTAGATGCCGAGCGCCTCGCTCGTGACCTGGATCACCATCCTCTCGCCGACACTCCGCCGGACCGCCGCAATAGCCTCGCGATAGGCCTCGGCATCGAGGAGATGTCGCTGTTCGCCGTCGCGCACATGGACATGGATCATGCAGGCGCCCGCCTCCATGCACTCGGCGGCTGTGCGGCCGATCTCCTGGGGCGACAGGGGAACGGCCGGATGATCGGCCTTGGTGCGATGCCCTCCATTTGGCGCTACGGCAACAGCGACAGGCGACAATTCACCCTGAGAGGAACCCGGCTTCATACCCGCCTCCGATACACTCGTTTCGCCATTTCTATTCGATAAAACACTTGTTGCACGGCCTTCCGGCCAAGTCTATGGTTCGCTCATGGATTCCGCGCCCCTGGCCGCCAAAATCGCCGAGACCTTTGCCGGGTTACCGGCGCAGCTGCAGGCTGCGGCCCGCTTCATTCTCGAACGTCCGGGCGACGTCGCCCTTCTCTCCATGCGCGACCAGGCGAGACAGGCCGGTGTCCAGCCTGCGACCATGACCCGGCTGGCCCAGAGGCTCGGCTTCGACGGCTATGATGCGATCCGCGAACTCTATGCCCAGGCGATCCGGGAGAACCGCCTCGGCTTTCTCGGAAAGGCGAGCGCCCAGGTGGCGACCCAGAAGGCCAGAGGCGAGCAGGCGCTGGCCGCGGAGATCGCTGCGACCCTGCAGGCCCAGATCGGCCGCCTCGGAGAACCCGCGCAGCTCGAGCGCTTGGTGAGCGCCGCGGCGCTGCTCGATGCGGCCGAGCGGATCTACTGCCTCGGACTGCGCTCGTCCCATCCTGTAGCCTGGCAGATGAGCTATGTGATCTCGCTCCTGGGCAGAAAAGCCGTCCTTCTCGACACGGCTGCCGGGATCGGGACGGACCCCATCCGCAACGCGACGCCGCACGATGTGCTCTTCGCCGTTAGCATCGCACCCTATACCCGGGCGACGGTCGAAGCGGTGCAATACGCCAAGTCCCGAAACGTGCCGGTCGTGACCGTGACCGACAGCGCCGCATCGCCCCTCGCGCAGGCAGCCCAATCCGCCATTCTGGTCTCTACCGACAGCCCCTCCTTCTTCCACAGCATGACGCCAGCCTTCATGGTCGGAGAGATCCTCGCCGCCCTTGTCGCCGGGCGCGGAGGAGAGGCATCGCTCAACGCGCTCCGGCGCACGGAGGACCAGCTCACCGCCTTCAACATTCACTGGTCGCCGAAAGACGGCAGGAGAACTTCATGAGCCGCATTCTTCATCGCCAGATCCATGGCGCCCTGCCGGTCGCCGTCGGCGGCACGGGTGTCGAGATCTTCGACAAGGATGGAAAGGCCTATATCGACGCCTCGGGCGGTGCGGCGGTGTCCTGCCTCGGGCACGGTCACCCGGATGTCACGGCCGCCATCCATGCCCAAGCCGACAGGCTGGCCTATGCCCATACGAGCTTCTTTACCACCGAGCCCGCGGAAGCGCTGGCCGACCGGCTGATCGAGGATGCGCCGGAAGGCCTGTCCCACGTCTATTTCGTCTCGGGCGGCTCCGAGGCCGTCGAGGCCGCGCTCAAGATGGCGCGCCAGTACTTCGTCGAGACCGGCCAGCCGGAGCGGCGAAACGTCATCGCCCGCCGCCAGAGCTATCACGGCAACACGCTAGGGGCGCTCGCCACCGGCGGGAACGAGTGGCGTCGGGCGCAGTTCCGGCCGCTTCTCATCGAGACCCACCACATCGACCCATGCTTCGCCTATCGCTGGCAGCAGCCCGGCGAGAGCGAGACGGATTACGCCGCCCGCGCCGCCCAAGCGCTCGAGGACAGGATCCTCGAACTCGGCTCCGAGACCGTGATGGCCTTCGTCGCCGAAACGGTGGTCGGCGCGACCCTCGGCTCGGTCCCGCCGGCGGCGGACTACTTCAAGCGGGTGCGCGAGATCTGCGACCGCTATGGCGTGCTTCTCATCCTCGACGAGGTCATGTGCGGCATGGGCCGCACCGGCACACTCCATGCCTGCGAGCAGGACGGGATTGCGCCGGACATCATGACCATCGCGAAGGGATTGGGCGGCGGCTACCAGCCCATCGGCGCGGTACTCCTGAGCCGGCGCATCTATGACGCCTTCGCCAACGGCTCCGGCTTTTTCCAGCACGGACACACCTATCTCGGCCATCCCATCGCCTGCGCAACAGCGCTCGCCGTGCAGGAGGTCATCCGGCGCGACAACCTCCTCGACAATGTGAAGGCCATGGGCGCGCGCCTGCGCCAGCGCCTCGGCGACCGGTTCGGAAACCACCCTCATGTTGGGGATATCCGGGGTCGCGGGCTCTTCATGAGCATAGAATTGGTCGAGGACCGCTCGACCAAGGCCTCCTTCGACCCTAAAGAGAAGCTTCATGCGCGCATCAAGCGCGAAGCGATGGCCCGCGGCCTCATGGTCTATCCCATGGGGGGCACCATCGACGGGGCCCGGGGCGATCATGTCCTGCTCGCCCCGCCCTTCATCGTCGACGAGGCCATCGTCGACACCATCGTCGAGCGCTTGGGCGACGCCGTGGACGCGGCGCTCTCCGGCGTTCGTCCGAATGCCGCATAAGGCTCCTGCCTGGAGCCGCGGTTGCAGCCGGGGCACCTCCCGATCTAACTTCATGTCCGGTGCAACACCGGATCAACACGAGGGAAGAGAAACAATGAACGCATTCAAACACTCGCTTCTCGGTGCGGCCGCCGCCGTAATGACCCTGACGGCCATGCCTGCCCAGGCGCAGCAGAAGTTCGTCACCATCGGAACCGGCGGCGTGACCGGCGTGTACTATGCCGTCGGCGGCGCCGTTTGCCGCCTCGTCAACAAGGACCGCAAGGACCACGGCCTGCGCTGCTCGGTGGAATCGACCGGCGGATCGGCCTACAACGCCAATGCGATCAAGGCCGGTGAACTCGATTTCGGCCTGGCCCAGTCGGACGTGCAGTACAACGCCCTGAAGGGTGAAGGCACGTTCAAGGACAGCGGCGCCTTCGGCGACCTGCGCGCGGTCTTCTCGGTTCACCCGGAGCCCTTCACGGTTCTGGCCCGCAAGGAAGTGAACGCCAAGACCTTCGACGATCTCAAGGGCAAGCGCGTCAACGTCGGCAACCCGGGCTCGGGCACCCGCGCCTCCATGGAGCAGCTGCTGGCCGCCAAGGGCTGGAAACTGTCCGATTTCTCGCTCGCTTCCGAGCTGAAGGCCGACGAACACGGCCCTGCGCTGTGCGACAACAAGATCGACGCCTTCTTCTACGGCGTCGGCCATCCGTCCGCGAACATCCAGGACCCGACCACGACCTGCGGTGCGCAGCTCGTCTCGATCACGGGCCCGGCCGTCGACAAGCTCGTGGCGGAGAACCCCTACTACGCCAAGGCGAAGATCAAGGGCGGCCTCTACAACAACAACCCCCAGGACACGGAGACCTACGGCGTTCTCGCGACCGTGGTGACCTCGGCCAAGGTTCCTGAGGAGACGGTCTATCAGATCACCAAGGCGGTGTTCGAGAACTTCAACGAGTTCAAGTCCCTGCACCCTGCCTTCGCCAATCTCGAGCCGCAGGACATGATCAAGAACGGCCTGTCGGCTCCGCTCCATTCGGGCGCTGCCAAGTACTACAAGGAGAAGGGCTGGCTGAAGTAAGCTGGCTCTCTCTCACAAGTCCAATACAATGGGGGGCGGCGAAGGCCGCCCCCCTGCCTTGTCTGACACCCTAGGAACGAGACCATGTCGACAACCGAGAAAGCCCCCCTCGCCCCCTCCGAAGAGCTGGAGCGGCTCGTCGCGGAGGCGGATACGGGCGGCCGCAAGCCCGTCGGGCTTGCCGCCACGCTGATTACCGCGGTCGCCATCGCATGGTCCCTGTTCCAGATCTGGTACGCCTCTCCGCTGCCTTTCGTGTTCGGTTTCGGAATCCTGAACGATACGGAGGCGCGCTCCATTCATCTCGGTCTCGCGCTCTTCCTGGCCTTTGCAGCCTATCCCGCCTTCAAGTCCTCGCCGCGCACCTACGTGCCCGTGATCGACTGGGTGCTGGCCGCAGCCGGCGCTTTCGCAGGCGCATACCTCTTCCTGTTCTACCGCGAGCTCGCCACGCGGCCGGGACAGCCGATCACGTTCGACCTCGTGACGGCGGGCGCGGGCATCGTGCTCCTGCTGGAGGCCACGCGCAGATCCCTCGGCCTGCCGATGGTCTTCGTCGCGCTCACCTTCATCGCCTTCACCTTCGGCGGCCCCTACATGCCCGACGTGCTGCTGCACAAGGGCGCGTCCATCTCCAAGTTCCTCCAGCACCAGTGGTTGACGACGGAAGGCGTGTTCGGCATCGCGCTCGGCGTGTCGACGAGCTTCGTCTTCCTCTTCGTGCTGTTCGGCACGCTGCTCGAGAAGGCCGGCGGCGGAAACTGGATGATGCAGATCTCCATCGCCCTGCTCGGTCACCTGCGCGGCGGTCCGGCCAAGGTGGCCGTGGTCTCGTCGGCCCTCAACGGCGTCGTGTCCGGCTCGTCGGTCTCTAACGTGGTCTCGGGCGGCATCTTCACGATCCCGCTCATGAAGCGCACGGGCCTTTCCGGCGTGAAGGCCGGCGCCATCGAGGCCGCCTCCTCGATCAACGGACAGATCATGCCGCCCGTGATGGGCGCAGCCGCGTTCCTGATGGTGGAATATGTCGGCATTCCCTATGCGCAGATTGTCACCCACGCCTTCCTGCCGGCAGTCGCATCCTATGTGGCGCTCCTCTACATCGTCCATTTGGAGGCGCTGAAGATCGGGGCGCAACCCATTGCGCGCGAACCCACGCCCGCGAAGACGCGGCTTCTGCGCACCGGCCTCGGAGTCAGCGGCATCATCGTGGTGCTCGGCCTGCTCTACTACGGCGTTCTCGGTGCGCAGGCGGCTTTCGGCGACAGCGCAGCCTGGATCCTGACGGCTGCCGGCCTCGTCGTCTATCTCGCAACCATCGCCTATGCGGCGCGCCATCCCGATCTCGAGCTTGACGATCCGGATGCTCCCATCGTGACCCTTCCCCGCGCATGGGACGTAGCCCGCACGGGGCTCGACTTCATCATCCCGCTCGTCGTTCTGCTCTGGTGCCTGATGGTGGAAGAGATGTCTCCGGGCCTCTCCGCCTTCTGGGCCACGGTCTCGGTCATCGGCATCGTCGCAACGCGCCGTCCGCTCCTTGCCCTCTTCCGCCGCCAACCGGTCGGCCGCGCTGCCGCCGCCGCTTACGTAGATCTCATGGACGGCCTCGCGCTCGGCGCGCGCAACATGATCGGCATTGCGATCGCCACCGCGACCGCCGGCATCATCGTCGGCACCGTCACGTTGACGGGCCTCGGCCTCATGATGACGGAGTTCGTGGAATTCCTTTCCGGCGGCAACGTCATCATCATGCTGGTCCTGATCGCCCTCATCAGCCTCGTCCTCGGCATGGGCATTCCGACCACGGCGAACTATATCCTCGTCGCGACCCTCATGGCCCCGGTCGTGGTCGAACTCGGCGCGCAGGCGGGCCTCGCGATCCCGCTCATCGCAGTCCACCTCTTCGTGTTCTATTTCGGCATCATGGCCGACATCACGCCGCCCGTCGGGCTTGCCTCCTTCGCGGCGGCGGCGATTTCGCGCGAGGACCCCATCAAGACGGGTTTCCAGGGTGCGTTCTACGCCATGCGCACCGCGCTGCTGCCGTTCATCTTCATCTTCAACCCGGCGATGCTGCTCATCGGCGTGGACAGCTGGGTGGATGCCGCCATCGTGATTGCCGTCAACATGGCGGCGATCCTGCTCTTCTCGGCCGCGACGATGAACTACTTCGCCACACGCAGCCGCCTGTGGGAGACCGCCGTCCTGCTCATCGTGTGCTTCGCGCTGTTTCGGCCCGACTGGTGGCTCAACCGGTTCCATGCGCCGACGGTGGAGCTGCCCGCGAGCGAGCTGATGGACCGGGTCTCCGAGGCTCCCGTGAATCACCGGCTCGCCATCGTGGTCGAGGGCATGACGATCGAGGGCGAGGACGTGCGCAAGACCGTGAGCCTCAATCTCGGCGAGCAGAATCCCGCCCCTCGTGAACGCCTGCGCGCTGCGGGCCTGACCGTGGTCCCGCTCGGCGATCGCCTCACCATCAGCAATGTCAGCTTCGGCTCCTATGCCGAGCGCGTGGGCCTCGAGCCGGGCTTTCAGCTCGTGGGGGTGATTGCTCCGGCTCCGGGACGGCCCTCGACCATGTGGGTCTACATTCCGGCGCTTGCGATTGCCGGCCTGATCTGGTGGCTGCAGCGGCGGCGGATGAAGCCTGCGGCGGAAGAGCTGTCGCCGGTTGCGGCTTGAGAGGCCTTACCGCAGGGGCGCGACGCTGTCCCGGATGACGAGTTCGGTGTCGAGCCGGATGCTCCGGGGTGACGGGCGGCCCTGGAGCAGGTCGATGAGAGCCGACGCGGCCGCCTGTCCCAATTCACGCCTCGGCTGATGGATTGTGGTGAGGGCAGGCTCGGCCACGGCGGCGAACTCGATGTCGTCGAAGCCCGCCACTGACATGTCCTCCGGCACCCTGATCCCGGCTGAAAGCAGCGTGCGCATGAGGCCGATGGCCATCTCGTCGCTGGTGCAGAAGACGGCGGTCGGCCGCTTAGCGCGTGCCACCAGGTCCTGACCAGCGGTAACTCCCGAGCCGATGGTGAAGTCGCCGGGGATGACGAGAGAGGGATCAAAGGCGATCCCCGCCGCCTCAAGACCGTCCTGGTAGCCTTTGAAGCGCTCGCGCTCCAATACGTTCTCAGGCGGACCGCTCAGATAGGCGATGCGGCTATGGCCAAGGGAAGCGAGATGCTCCGTCATCCGGCGGGCTGCCTCGCGGTTGTCGATCTCGATCTGCGGAATGTCGGCCCCGGGAATCGCCTCGCAAAGGGCGACGAGCGGAATGCTAAGCCGGGCCGCCTGCCCGCTGCCGTCGCGCCTCTGCCCGAAGAGATGCCCGTTGAGAAGGATGGCCCCGTCCACGCGTCCGGCCCCGGTGAAGGCGGAAAAATGCGCCTCCTTTTCGGGCGAACCGTCGAGATCACCGATGATCATGCCGTATCCGGCCTCGAACAGGGTCTCCTCGATCCCGCGCAGGATCCGCGAGAAGAAGGTGTTCGCCAGATCCGGCAGGACCACGAGCACCATATAGGTCTTCTGCGAGCGCAGGGTCCGGGCGGCGGGGTTGGGCACATAGCCCGTCTTGGCGATCGCCTCGAACACGCGCGCCCTCGCCTCGGGCGAAACGCGTTCCGGCGAGGCGAGCGCACGGCTCACGGTCGCGGTCGACACCTCGGCCAGCTTCGCGACATCCTGGATCCTCGCCACGCGCAGCGGTCGATCGCCCTGCTCGGCCCTGTCGGCTTGCCCTGCCTCGTCCATTGTCCTTCCCCAGCGGGGTTCTGTTTGACAGAAGCCTCCATTGCGGTAAAGTTTATGTAATCGTTTACATGGGGGTGTTGTCAAACCCGTCGGCACCCTTAGTTCACCGAGAAGGTCCCGCCAGAGGACCCTGCCATAACCGGAGGAATCTGATGCCCGCTTGCGCTCCATCCAGCTGATTTCCTGAGGCGCCGTTGCGCCGGAAGACCGCTTCCACGCCGTGGGAGCGGACTGTGTCGCTCACCCCGATCCGGAACAGGTCATGGACTCCGTTCTTCGCGCAGAGAACATCTCGAAATCCTTCGGACCCATCGAGGTTCTGAGCGGCATCACGCTGGATCTGAAGCCCGGCGAGGCTCACGCCGTCATCGGCGAGAACGGCGCGGGCAAGTCCACCCTGATGCGCATCCTTTCGGGCCACCTGTCCCCGACCAAGGGCAGCCTCCATCTCGACGGCCGGCCGATCACTTTTGCCGGCCCGGTGGATGCCGAGCATCACGGCATCGTCCTCGTTCATCAGGAAATCCTGCTCGCCCCTGATCTGACGGTAGCGCAGAACCTCTTTCTCGGGCGCGAGATCCGGCGGTTCGGCCTCATGGACGACAGGGCCATGCGCGAGCGCACGCGCGCCATTCTTGGAGAGCTCGGCGTCGATATCGATCCCGACCGTGAGGTGCGTCTCCTCTCCATCGCCGACCGCCAGCTCATCCAGATCGCCTGCGCACTGCTCGTGCCGCACAAGGTGGTGGCCTTCGACGAGCCGACTGCCGTGCTCACCCCGATCGAGGCCGAGAGCCTTTTCGAGATCATCCGCAGGCTCCGAGCGCAGGGCGTGGCGGTGCTCTACATCTCCCACCGCCTCAACGAGGTGAAGGCCGTGGCCGACCGGGTGACGGTGCTCCGCGACGGGCAGCTCGTTGCCACCCGCGACACCCAAGGATTGGAGCCCCTCGAGATGGCGCGGCTCATGGTGGGCCGTGACATGTCCAAGCTCTATCCGGAAAAACCGGCGACCGCCTCCGATCAGGTCGTGATGAGCGTGCGCGACATGGTCGTGCCCGGCTATGTGGCCGATGCTTCCTTCTCCCTGAAGCGCGGCGAGATCCTCGGATTCGGCGGCCTCATCGGCGCGGGCAGGACGGAGCTTTTCGAAGGGATCGTGGGCCTGCGCCCGAGCCAAGGCGCCATCATGCTCGATGGGAAGGCGGTCAATTTCCGCGATGCGCGCACAGCCATGGCGGCGGGGATCGTCTATCTCTCGGAGGATCGGAAGGGAAAGGGCCTGCTCCTGCAGCAGAACCTGCGGGTCAATCTCTCCCTCGCCTCCCTCGAGAAATTCAGCCGTGGCTCGTTCATCGACGTGGGCGCCGAGGACAGGGCGCTCGACAGCGCGATCAAGGATTTCGACATCCGCACCCGGCGGCGCGATCTTCTGGCGGGGCAGCTTTCCGGCGGCAACCAGCAGAAGCTCCTGCTCGCCAAGATGATGCTGGTGGAGCCCCGCATCGTCATCATCGACGAGCCGACCCGTGGCGTCGATATCGGCACCAAGGAACAGATCTACCGTTTCATAGCAGACCTTGCCGAAGAGGGTCGCTCCGTCATCGTCATCTCGTCGGAGATGCAGGAGCTGATCGGGCTCTGCCACCGGGTCATCGTGATGCGCAACGGGCACGTTGCGGGCGAGGTCGCTCAAAGCGACCTGTCGGAAGATGCCATCGTCTATCTCGCCACCGGCGTTCATGAGGGAGGGCGGCGGGAGCCGCAAGTCGCGTATGACTGAAACCGTGCTTCGCAGCAGCGCCCCGGAGCGCAGATTCAGCGTCGACATGCGGGCGCTCTCGCCCTTCATCGCCCTGATCGTCCTGATGATCGCAGGCGCGCTCATCAACCCCGACTTCCTGACCGCGTCCAACCTGCTCAATGTGGTCACGCGCTCGGCGTTCATCGCGATCATCGCCGTCGGCGCAACCTTCGTCATTGCAGGCGGCGGGCTGGATCTCTCGGTTGGCTCCATGGCGGCCCTGACTGCAGGCGTCATGATCCTAACGCTGAATGCCCTCGGCAGCGCGGATCTAGGCTCCCTGGCGCTCGGCATGCTGGTCGCGGTCGGGCTCGGCGCAGCCTGCGGCCTGGCGAACGGCGTGATTGTCACATTCGGTCGCATCGAGCCATTCATCGTCACGCTCGGGACGATGGGCATCTTCCGCTCCCTCGTGATCTGGCTGGCCGCGGGCGGCACGATCTCCATGCGCAACATGGAGCTGCGCGAGCTGTATCGCCCGGTCTATTTCGGCAGCATTTTCGGCATTCCGGTTCCGATCATCGTCTTTCTCACAGTCGCCGCCATCGGTGCGCTGATCCTCTACAAAACGTCGTTCGGCCGCCATGTGGTGGCTCTCGGCTCCAACGAGGACGTGGCGCGCTATTCGGGCGTGCCGATCTGGCGGGTGCGGACGCTCACCTATGTCATCCAGGGTATCTGCGTCGGCATCGCCATCCTGGTCTACGTGCCGCGCCTCGGCTCCGCCACGCCGACCACGGGTCTGCTCTGGGAATTGCAGGCGATCACCGCCGTCGTGATCGGCGGCACGGCGCTCAGGGGCGGCATCGGCCGCGTCTGGGGCACGGTGGTCGGCGCGATCATCCTGGAGCTCGTCGCCAATATCATGGTGCTGTCGGACTTCGTCTCCGAGTTCCTCGTCGGCGCGGTCCAGGGTGCCATCATCATTATCGCCATGCTCGTGCAGCGCTCACTACAGCGCGGGCGATGAAGCCGGTGCGAGCCCACCGGTCGAGAAGGGCTCAAGCCAACCCACAAAGGGAGGACAAGATGAGAAGAAGAACGGTACTGAAGCTGGCAGTCACGGCAGGCCTTCTGGCAGGTGTCGCCACGGGCGTCTCCGCTCAGGAGAAGAAGAACGTGACCATCGGCGTCTCGATCCCGGCCGCGACCCATGGCTGGACCGGCGGCGTCGTCTATCATGCCCAGGAAGCGGCCAAGCGCCTGGAGCAGACCTATCCGGGCCTCAAGGTCGTCGTGAAGACCTCGCCTGACGGTGCATCGCAGGCGAATGCCCTCGAGGACCTGACGGCGCAGAACATCGACGCCCTCGTCGTTCTGCCCTTCAACTCGGATGAGCTGACGGGCCCCGTCCGCGAGGTGAAGCGGAACGGCACCTTCGTGACCGTCGTGGATCGTGGCCTGACCGATCCCGCGATCCAGGACATCTATGTCGCCGGGAACAACCCTGAATTCGGCCGCGTCGCCGGAAAGTACTTCGTCGACAACCTGAAGGAGGGCAATGTCGTCGTGCTCCGCGGCATCCCGACCGTCATCGACGAGGAGCGCGTCTCCAACTTTGAGAAGGCCCTCGAAGGCTCGGGCGTGAAGGTGATCGACAAGCAGTACGCCAACTGGAACCGCGACGACGCCTTTCGGGTGATGCAGGACTACCTTGCCAAGCACCCGAAGATCGATGCGGTCTGGGCCTCGGACGACGACATGGCGCTCGGCGTGCTCGAAGCGATCCGCCAGGCCAAGCGCGACGACATCAAGTTCGTGCTCGGCGGCGCCGGCATGAAGGAGATGGTCAAGCGCGTCATGGAGGGCGACAAGATGATCCCGGCCAACGTGTCCTATCCCCCGGCCATGATCGCGACCGCCATGAATACGACGGCCTCGCAGTTCTACTCGAACGCCCCGATGCGCGGCACCTACGTGCTCGACGCAGAGCTGATCACCAAGGAGAACGCCGAGGAGCACTACTACCCGAACTCGCCGTTCTAAGCGGCTGCCGTCTCGCCCCTTCCAACCGGAAGGGGCGAGGCAAAGGCAAGCCGCTCCTTTTCCCGGCGGCTTTCCTTTGCCCGGTTCAGTTTCCTCTCGCGCCACCCCGTCACCTTGGGAGTTCACCCATGAAGACCATGAAGGGCCCCGGCCTTTTCCTCGCGCAGTTCGCAGGCGATGAAGCACCGTTCAACTCACTGGATTCCATCTGCCGATGGGCCACCTCGCTCGGCTACAAGGGTGTTCAGATCCCCACCTGGGATGCCCGTCTTTTCGATCTGAAGAAGGCGGCGGAGTCGCAGACTTACTGTGACGAGATTCAAGGGCTCGTCCGCTCCCATGGGCTCGAGATCACCGAGCTTTCGACCCATCTTCAGGGCCAGCTCGTTGCGGTTCATCCCGCCTTCGACGAAGCCTTCGACGGGTTTGCCGCCCCCGAGGTCCGAGGCAACCCCAAGGCGCGGCAGGCCTGGGCCGTCGATCAGGTGATCATGGCCGCGAAAGCGTCGAAGCGGCTCGGTCTGGGGGCTCATGTCACCTTCTCGGGTGCGCTCGCCTGGCCCTTCATGTATCCCTGGCCTCAGCGTCCGGCCGGTCTCGTCGAGACGGCGTTCGAGGAACTCGGCCGCCGCTGGCGGCCGATCCTCGACGCCTATGAGGATGCAGGCTGCGACGTCTGCTACGAGATTCATCCGGGCGAGGACATCCACGATGGCGCAACCTTCGAGCGCTTCGTCGATGCGGTCGGCGGGCATGCCCGCGCCTGCATCAACTACGACCCGAGCCATTTCCTGCTGCAGCAGCTCGACTACGTGGCCTTCATCGACCTGTACCACGAGCGCATCAAGGCTTTCCACGCCAAGGACGCGGAGTTCAACCCGACGGGCCGCATCGGTGTCTATGGGGGATATGAGAGCTGGATCAACCGCGCCGGCCGCTTCCGCTCGCTTGGCGACGGGCAGGTGGATTTCAGCGCCATCTTCTCCAAGCTCGCGCAGTACGATTACGACTCCTGGGCCGTGCTGGAGTGGGAATGCGCCCTCAAGCACCCGGAGGACGGCGCGCGCGAAGGCGCCGAATTCATCAAGGCTCACATCATCCGCGTCACGGAGAAGGCTTTCGACGATTTCGCCGCGGGCGGAACGGACGAGGCCGCCAACCGGCGCATGCTGGGCATCGGACGATAGGCAAGGGTGGAGCAGGCACCATGACCATCACGGCATCGCAGGATCAGAGACTGAACCGCCGCCTTCGCCTCGGCATGGTCGGCGGCGGGCGGGGCGCCTTCATCGGCGCCGTGCACCGGATCGCGGCCCGGCTCGACGACCGCTGGGAGCTCGTCGCCGGAGCCCTGTCGTCCGATCCGGAGCGGGCGCGGCTCTCCGGCGAGGACCTTCTTCTGAATCCGGACCGCATCTATGGCAGTTTCGAGGAGATGGCCCGGCGGGAGAAGGAGCGTGAGGATCGCATCGATGGGGTGGCCATCGTCACGCCCAATCATGCCCATGCTCCGGCGGCTCGGGCCTTTCTCGAGGCCGGAATCCACGTGATCTGCGACAAGCCCCTCACCACGACCCGGCAGGAGGCCGAGGATCTGGCGAAGCTCGCGCGCGAGACGGGCCTCGTCTTCGCAGTGACGCACAATTATACCGGCTACCCGCTGGTACGGCAGGCGCGCGCCATGGTGCAGGCGGGCGAACTCGGGCACATCCGCCTCGTGCAGGTGGAATATGCCCAGGACTGGCTGGCGACCCGGGTGGAGGAAACCGGCAGCAAGCAGGCCGAATGGCGCACCGATCCGGCGCGCTCGGGTCCCGCAGGAGCCGTGGGCGATATCGGCACCCATGCCTTCAACCTGGCCGAGTTCATCGCGGCCGATGAAGTCGCATCGCTCTCGGCGGAGCTGCACACATTCGTGGAAGGCCGCAGGCTCGACGACAATGCGCATATGATGCTGCGGTTTGCGTCTGGCGCCCGGGGCATGCTCTGGTGCAGCCAGGTGGCCTCGGGTCTCGAGAACGGGCTTCGCATCCGCGTCTATGGCGAGAAGGCCGGCCTGGAGTGGGACCAGGAGAATCCAAACTCCCTGCTCTTCTCCCCTCTCGGCGAGCCGCCCCGTATCATCCGCCGTAACGGCTATGGGGCGAACGATGTGTCCCGCGCGGCCTCGCGCATTCCCGGCGGCCACCCGGAAGGCTACCTGGAAGGCTTCACCCAGCTCTACACGGATGTGGCGGAGCAGATCGCAGCGCGCCTCGAGGGCCGCGAGCCCGATTCCTTCTCGCTCCAGGTTCCGACCGTCGAGCAGGGTGTGCGCGGCGTTCGGTTCATCGAAGCTGCAGTTCGCTCTTCCGAGGGCAAGACTGCCTGGGTCGACGTCTAAATTTCTCTCTCCTGTCGGCTGACCGGCAGAAGATTTCGCAGCTTCTGACCAATGCATGACGTGTCATGGAGTCCGCCCGCTCATGGCTGCCTTGAAATATCTTCTCCAATGATGACCTATGCCTTACGATGCATCGTCGGAGTTGACCTTTCAGAATGGCCTCGCACCACCACCATGATCATGCGCTCGAGGAGCTGAATGAGACGCAGCGGCGGGTTCACCGAATCCTCGCGGCGGCGCAGAATCCGCTCTCGGCTTATGAGGTGCTGGACAAGATGCGCTCGAAGGGCGCCGTGACGCCGCCCACCGTCTACAGGTCTCTCGACAAGCTGATCGAGAAAGGCCTCGCCCATCGACTCGAGAGCCTGAACGCCTATGTCGCCTGCAAGCATCCGCATCACCACGACATGGCTGCTTTCGCCATTTGCGAGGAATGCGGATTGGTGACGGAGTTCACTGATTCGCAGCTTAGCGGAAGCTTATCCCAGTGGAGTGACGACAACGCCTTCTGCCCGAAGAAGGTAACGGTCGAAATCAGAGGCCGCTGCGAAACCTGCGCCAAGTGAAACGCCGATCTGTAACTTGAGGCAAATTTAGCTGTTTTTTTTAGAACGGTACGTCAGTCTGACTCCCAATTCTCTGTTGAAATGCCAAATTCCTTTGCGGAATATGCACATTTGCAAGCACATATTGCAACGATAACACATTGTTCGGGCGCAGCTTTGCCTATATGAATATGTAGGTTTCGTAATAACAGGAGCAGGCCCATGAGCACCAGAGCCACCAGAAAAGAAGAAGAGGAGAATCTCCTCCGCCGTGCGGACGACCTGTGTCGCCAGAACAACCTCCGGCTGACGCCGATCCGCGAGCGCGTCTATCGCGAGCTTGTGCAGAGTGGCGGCCCTGTGGGCGCCTACGATCTTGTCGACCGCCTCAGCAGCGACAAGAAGCGCCTGGCTCCGGTGACGATCTACCGTGCGCTCGACTTCCTGCGCGATGCAGGCCTCGTCCACCGGCTCGCCACGCAGAACTCCTATGTCGTCTCCCATGGCCAGCCCGATGTGAGCGCCATGAAGGTGATGTTCGTCGATTCGAAGACCGGCGAAACTGTCGAGATCCATTCGAAGGAAGTAGCCGAAGCCGTGCGCAAGGCCGCCGAGCAGGCCGGCTTCAAATCCGTCTCCCCCTTCATGGAAGTCGAGGGCGAGATCGGCCGCTGAAAATTCCTCGGCGGTCCCGCAGATAAAGCGGAACCGCCGGCGGCGATCAGGCGTTGAACGTAATGAAGGCGGAAACGGCACCGTTCCCGCCTTCTTCGAGACCTTACTCAAAAGGCCGGGCGATGCCCGGCCTTTTCTTTATTCCGCAGCGAGGGCCGGGTGCGGAGCAGGCTCCATATGGGCTTGCTCCTGCGGCCTCGTCTCACGCGAGATGAGGGTGTAGAACATCGGAACCACGAAGAGCGTGAAGACCGTGCCGATGGACATGCCCGAGGCGATCACGAGGCCCATCGAGAAGCGGGCCGCAGCGCCTGCGCCGCTCGCCGTGATGAGCGGCGCAACGCCCAGCACCATTGCGGCGGTCGTCATGAGAATCGGACGCAGGCGCACGCGGGCGGCTTCCTGAATCGCCTCGCGCCTTCTCATGCCGTGCTTCTCCTTGAGCTCGTTGGCGAACTCCACCATCAGGATGCCGTGCTTCGTGATCAGACCCACCAGGGTGATCAGGCCCACCTGCGTGTAGATGTTGAGCGTCGCCAGACCGAGGTTCAGGAAGATCATCGCGCCGAAGATCGAGAGCGGCACCGACATCATGATGATGAACGGATCGCGGAAGCTCTCGAACTGCGCCGCCAGCACCAGATAGATCACGATGATGGCGAGCCCGAAGGCGAGCGCGATGGAGTTGCCCTCCTGGATCTCGAGGCGCGACTGACCGGCGAAGTCCTCGTAGAAGCCTTCCGGCATGACCTCCTGCGCAATGGAACGCAGGGTCGCCAGGCCTTCCGACGTGGTCACACCGGGCAGAGGCAGCGCCGAGAGCGTCGCCGCATTGAGCTGATTGAACTGCTCGATGGCGGCAGGCGCGGCATCTGTCTCGATGCGCACCAGGGCGGAGAGCGGCACCATGGACCCGTCGGACGCGCGGACATAGTACTGGCCCAGGCGCTCGGGGTTCAGGCGATCCATCTGGCGCACCTGGCTGATCACGTCGTAGCTCCGGCTGTCCCGGTCGAACTTTGAGATCGGGGCTCCGCCGACGAGGGCGCCGAGCGTGTTGCCGATCTCGGAGACCGGCACGCCGAGCGCCGCCGCACGGTCGCGGTCGACGGTGATGCGCGCACGCGGCGTCTCGTAGGAGACCGAGTTCTGGACGACGATGAATTTGCCGGACTTCATCGCCCGCTGACGGACCTGCTCCGCGACCTCGTAGGCCTGAGCCGGATCGCCGATGGTGCGAAGCACGTACTGGATCGGCAGGCCGCCGCCCGCACCCGGCAGGGACGGAGGCGCGAAGACGAAGGCCTGGACGCCGGCATTCTGATCCAGGAGATTCTGGATCTCCTGCTTCGTGACGGGTCCCTTCTTCTCACGCTCGCTCCACTCCTTCAGCTTGAAGCCGACGAAGCCGCCGCCGCCGCCGTCGACGCCTACGATCAGAAACGAGGCGTCGATCTCCGGGATCTTCTCGCCCGCATTGGTGAACTGGGTCGAGAAGGTCTGCGTGTAATCGGCGGTCGCATATTTCGGCGCATTGACGAGGCCGAGATAGGCGCCCTGATCCTCTTCCGGCGCAAGTTCGGAGGAGGTGTTCATAAACATGAAGGCCGTGGTGGAAAGTAGTGTGGCGACGATGACGAGGGTCACGCCACGATAATCCAGCGAGCCCTTCAGACGCCGCGCATACCAGTTCTCCAGCCGCGTGAAGTTGCGGTCCACGAAGGCGGCGAAGCGGCCCTGCGCGCCATGCGACTTCAGGAGCTTCGACGACATCATGGGCGACAGGGTGACCGCGATGATGCCCGAGATGATCACCGCGCCTGCGAGCGTGAAGGCGAACTCGCGGAAGAGCGATCCGGTCAGCCCTTGCGTGAAGCCGATGGGCGCATAGACGGCCGCTAGCGTGATCGTCATGGAGACGATCGGCAGGAAGATCTCCCTCATGCCGACTATGGCGGCCTGGACCGGCTTCAGCCCTTCCTCGATGTGGCGGTGGATGTTCTCCAGCACCACGATGGCGTCGTCGACCACGAGGCCGATGGCGAGCACCATGGCGAGCAGAGTGAGCAGGTTGATGGAATAGCCCAGGGCATAGAGGAAGAAGCAGACGCCGATGAGCGACAGCGGGATCGTGACGATGGGGATCAGCACCGAGCGGAACGAGCCCAGGAACAGCAGGATCACCACCACGACGATGAGCGCCGCCTCGCCGATGGTCTTAAACACCTCCTCGATCGAAGCCGAGATGAAGCTCGAGGCGTCATAGACGATCTCGACCGTCATGCCCTTCGGCAGGGTCGGGCGGATCGCGTCGATGGCCTTGGTCACCTCGTCGGCCACGGTCAGCGGGTTGGCGGAGGGCGTGGGCACGATGCCGATGAAGGTGCCTTCGCTGCCGTTGAAGCTGACCTTCACGTCCGTGCTCTTGGGGCCGAGCTCCACGTCGGCCACGTCGCGCAGACGCACGACCTGATCGCCGTTGGAGCGGATCGGCAGCGTGCCGAAAGTCTCAGGCCTCTGCAGCGTGGTCCGCATATCGAGCGTGTAGGCCACGTACTCGTTCTGCGTCTTGCCGGGAGCCGCAAGGAAGTTGTTGGCGCGGATCGCCGTCACCACGTCGCCTGCGGTCACGCCGCGGGCTGCGAGGCGCACGGGATCGATCCAGACGCGCATGGAGAAGTCGCGCCCGCCGAGGATCTCGGCATTGCCGACGCCCTCGAGGGTCGCGAAGCGCGGCTGCACCACGCGGGTGAGGAATTCGGAGACCTGCTCCGGATTCATCTCCGTGCTGCCGAAGGTGATGTACATGAGGGCGAAGGTCTGGCCCGTGCCCTTCATGATGACCGGGTCCTCGGCTTCCGAGGGAAGCTGAGCGCGCACCTGCTGCACCTTGGACGTCACCTCGGTGAGCGCGGCGTTCGGGTCCGTGTTCAGGCGCATGCGCACGGAGACCGTGCTCAGCCCCTGACGGCTTTGCGTCGTCACGTAATCGACGCCTTCCGCGCTCGACACGGATTTGGCGATGGGCGTGCTGATGAAGCCCTGCATCAGGTCGGCGCTGGCGCCCGTATAGGCGGTCGTGATGGTGATCGTGGTCTCCTCGACCTCCGGGTACTGGCGCACCTGGAGGTTCATCAGACCCTGCGTGCCGAGCAGCAGGATCAGGAGGCTCACCACCATCGACAGGACGGGGCGGCGGATGAACAGTTCCGTGAAACTCATGGCGTTGTTGCCTATCGGCCGTTCGCGAGCTTCGTCGCGTCGAGCTTTGTCACATCAATGGAGTTGTCGATCTTGACGGTCGAGCCGGCCTGGAGCTTGTTCTGCCCCGAGGCGACGACCTGCTGGCCGGGGGTGATGCCCGACAGGATCTCGAGAGAGCCTCCGCGACGGCGGCCGGTCTTCACGAAAACCTGCTTCACCACCTGGGCCGGCTGCCCAGCGCGCTCTTCCTGCTCGATCGTATAGACGTAATCGCCGTAGAGGCTGGAGATAACCGCCGTCTGTGGCACGGTGATGACGTTGGGCTGCTCCGGCAGGATCACTTCCACATGCAGGAACTGACCCGGCAGGATCGCGCCGTCCTTGTTCTCGTCGACGACGGCCTGGACGGAGACGAGACGCGTCTTCGGATCGACGCGCGGGTCCTTACCCGTGACGCGCCCCTTGAAGGGCATGTCCGTCTCGCTGTTGCCCATGCGGACCTCCTGGCCGAGGCCGATCTGCTCCGCCATCTGCTCCGGCACGGTGAAGTCCACTTTCATCGATTGGAGGTTCTGGAAGCTCGCTACAGCGGTGCCGGGCTGCACGTACTGGCCCACGTCGATGCGCGGGATGCCGATGACGCCGGAGAACGGCGCCTCGAGCGCCTTCTGCTCGATGACGGCCCTGACACGGGCTTCCTGGGCGCGGGCGGTCGCGAGCTGGGCCTGGTTCTGCTCGAAAGTCGCTTCGGCCGCAATTCCGCGGGCAGCGAGCGCCTTGGAGCGCTCGAAGTTGCTCTCGGCGAGCCTCACCTGGGCCTGCGCATTCGCCAGATCCGCCCGGTCGACGGCATCGTCGATCTGCACGAGGAGATCGCCCTGCTGAACCTGCTGGTTCGGCTTGAAACGGATTTCCTTTACGACACCGCCGACCTGTACGGCCAGTTCAACGCCGTTCGCGGCCTTGGCCGTGCCGATGGCGCTGATCGCCGGCGTCCAGGTATTGGCCTCCACCTTTGCGGCCGAGACAGTCTGCGCCGGCGGCTGCATGTTAGCGAAGAACTGCTTGATCATGCCGTCGCGGAAAAAGTTGAACCAGACCACCCCGGCGCAAAGTCCGATGGCAAGAATGAAGACGAGGGAGACTACGATGCGCCGTTTCATAGGCTTTTTCCGAGATTTCCGGCCCTTGATTCGGGCCCCTATATGAATTGAGAGGTGCGGCATTAGCGCGGCTTTCCCTTGACGCCAATGCCGTGGCAGGCATTTATATACCGTCTGGACGGTTTAGTTGCAAGAGAGGTCGATGCTGTTCCCCTGTACCCGAGGCCGCAAGAGTTCACGAGAAAAAATTCTTGATGCGGCCGCAGAGCTTGTCGGTGAGATTGGCGCCGGACGGCTGACGCTGGACGCCGTTGCCGAGAGGGCCGGGCTCAGCAAAGGCGGTCTGCTCTACAATTTCCCCACGAAGGAAGCACTACTGCAGGGCATGATCCAGCGCATGATCGAGCAGGTCGCAGCCGAGCGGGAGGTCTTGCGGGAGCAGGCCGGCCCGGGCCCCAACCTGGAAGCCCGCGTGGTGACCAAAACCCTCCTCAACATCTGTTGCGGGGGCAAGATGCAGGATGTGGCCACCGGGATGCTGGCGGCCACAGCTGAGAATCCAGGTCTCCTCGACCCGGTCCGTCAGGTCATCAAGGAAACGCTGAAGCAGCTCAAGTCAACCTCGGACGACGTAGACGCTGCCCTGGTCGCCTGGCTCGCCACCGAAGGCCTGAGCAGCCTCGAGATGCACAAGCTCAGCCCGTTCTCGGAAGAGGACCGCAACCGGATCATGGCGGCCATCGAGCGCCTGCTTAAGAAAGGCATCGCCGAATAGGGAGGGCGCCTAGCGCCCTTAGGTGATCCAGGACGGATCGTTCAGCACCTCGTCCGTGTGCTCGCCGAGGCGGGGCGAAGGCCTGTTCGCCGCCATGTGCTCCCCGTCCAGCACGATGGGGGAGCGAACGGAGGGAATGGTCCCGCCCTTGGCATAGTCCGAGGGCAGGTCGATCCGCAGGCCCCGCGCGATCACCTGGGGATCGGCGAAGACATCGGCCACGGAATTGATCGGTCCCGCCGGAACGCCCTGCTTTTCGAGAGCCGCCAGCAAGGCGTCGCGGGAGGTCCTGAGCGTCAGCTCGGTGAGCATGGCGACGAGTTCGGCCCGGTGCCCGACCCGGCCCGCATTCGTCCTGAAGCGCTCGTCCTGCGCCAGCTCAGGCCGGCCCAGCACCGTCACGAAGCGGGCATACTGCCCGTCATTGCCCACGGCCACGATCACGTGGCCGTCCGCCACCGGGAAGACCTGGTACGGCACGATGTTGGGATGGGCGTTGCCCATGCGGCGGGGAGCCCTGCCCGAAGCCAGATAGTTCATGGCCTGGTTTGCCAGCACGCTCGTCTGGACATCGAGGAGCGCCATATCGAGATGCGCCCCCTCCCCCGTCTGGTCGCGGCGACGCAAGGCCGCGAGCACGCCCACCACCGAATAGACGCCGGTGAAGATGTCGGCGAAGGCGACGCCGATCTTCTGAGGCTCTCCATCAGGATCGCCCGTCAGGTCCATGATGCCGCCCATCCCCTGGATCATGAAATCGTAGCCGGCGCGGGAGGCATAGGGCCCGTTCTGGCCGAAGCCCGTGATCGAGCAATAGACGAGACGCGGATTGATCCGTTTGAGGCTCTCATAGTCGAGGCCGTATTTCTTCAGGCCGCCGACCTTGAAATTCTCGATGACCACGTCCGCATGGGCCGCGAGGTTCCGGACGAGATCCTGCCCCTCCGGCGTTTCGAAATCGGCCGCAATGGAGCGTTTGCCGCGATTGCAGGAATGAAAGTAGGCCGCCGAGAGGTCGCCGCCTTCCGCACCCTCAATGAAGGGCGGACCCCAGCCGCGGGTATCGTCCCCGGAGCCGGGACGCTCCACCTTCACCACATCCGCACCGAGATCGGCCAGAAGCTGGCCGACCCAGGGACCGGCCAGGATGCGTGCGAGTTCCAGGACCTTGAGGCCCTCGAGCGGTTTCATCGGATCAATCCATGATGGTGTCGAGACCGCGCCGCAGGCCTGTGAACGACCCGACCCGGCAGGCGGCCAGCAAGGTGCCGGCGACATATGGAGCAGCCGACGAACCGGCGTCGTGACGGATCACGAGCCTCTCGTTGTCCGCTCCGAAGACGGCCTCGCAGGAGAGGACGAAGGACGGCATCCGCAGGGAATGAACCTGCACCGGCTCCTTCGCGCCCAGGATGCCGCCACGCGTTTCGCGAACGCCGGTAAGTTCGTCCACCGGTTTTGAGGTTGCGGGCTGCCGCTGCTCGCTCAGGAGTTCCGCCAGCTCCCGCGCCGTGCCGGAGGGCGTATCCTGCTTCTTGGCGGAGGCGTAGTCGATGATCTCCACGTCCGGGACGTATCGGGCCGCCTCGAGCGTGAAGCGGCGCAAAAGCGTGGCCGTGATCGAGAAGTTGCCCGCCGCCAGGACACCGCGCCCGGCCTTCTGCGCTTCGGCACCGATCTCGGCATAATCGACGGCGCTCAAGCCTGATGTGCCGACGACCACGTGCCGCCCCTGCGCCAGCGCCGTGAGCGCATGCCCCTTCACGGCGTCGGGCTTGGTATAGTCAATGACCACGTCGGAAGGCTCGCGGAGCGCCTCCTCCAGAGTGGCGCTGACCGGAACGCCGAGGCGGGAGAGACCGGCGGCCTCGCCAGCATCCTGCCCCGCCGCGCTGCGGCTGACCGCGCCTGCGAGCACGAAATCGTCCGCGCCCGCGATGGCCGCCACGAGGGCCCTGCCGACCCAGCCGGTCGAACCCGCCAGGGTGATGCGAAGAGGCATGGGATGTCGGCTCCGTCTTAGAAGAACGCCTGCAGGCCCGTCTGCGCGCGGCCGAGGATCAGCGCGTGCACGTCGTGGGTGCCCTCATAGGTGTTCACGGTCTCTAGGTTCTGCGCATGGCGCATCACGTGGTATTCCTCCTGGATGCCGTTGCCGCCATGCATGTCGCGCGCCGTGCGGGCGATGTCGAGCGCCTTGCCGCAATTGTTGCGCTTTACCAGCGAGATCATCTCCGGGGCCATGCGGCCCTCATCGAACAGGCGGCCGACGCGAAGCGAGGCGTGTAGGCCGAGCGTGATCTCGGTCATCATGTCGGCGAGTTTCTTCTGCACGAGCTGGGTCGCGGCGAGCGGCTTGTTGAACTGCTTGCGGTCCAGCGTGTACTGCCGCGCCCGCTGCCAGCAATCCTCCGCCGCGCCCATGGCTCCCCAGGAGATGCCGTAGCGCGCGCGGTTGAGGCAGCCGAAGGGACCCTTCAGGCCCGACACGTTCGGCAGCAGCGCATCCTCGCCCACCTCGACGCCGTCCATGACGATCTCGCCGGTGATGGAGGCGCGAAGCGAGAGCTTGCCGCCGATCTTTGGGGCGGAGAGGCCCTTCATGCCCTTCTCCAGCACGAAGCCGCGGATCTGGTTGTCATGGGCCTCGGACTTCGCCCAGACCACGAAGACATCCGCGATGGGAGAGTTCGAGATCCACATCTTGGAGCCGGTGAGGCGGTAGCCGCCGTCGATCTTCTGCGCGCGGGTCTTCATGCCGGCGGGATCGGAGCCCGCATCCGGTTCGGTGAGGCCGAAGCAGCCGACATACTCGCCCGAAGCGAGCTTCGGCAGGTACTTCCGGCGCTGCTCTTCCGTTCCGTAGGCATAGATCGGGTACATGACGAGGGAGGACTGCACGCTCATCATGGAGCGGTAGCCGGAATCGACCCGCTCGACCTCGCGGGCGACGAGGCCATAAGCGACGTAGGACGCGCCCGCGCAGCCGTATTCCTCCGGGATAGTCACGCCGAGAAGGCCGAGCTCGCCCATCTCGTTGAAGATGGCGCGATCCGTCTTCTCCTCGCGATAGGCCTCGATCACGCGGGGCAGGAGCTTGTCCTGGGCGTAAGAACGGGCCGTATCGCGGATCATGCGCTCGTCGTCGGTGAGCAGCTCGTCGAGGAGGAGCGGGTCCTCCCAGGTGAATTTCGCGAAATCCTGTTGAGCACCGGCCATGATGAACGCTCCTCTTCGACTGCGCCCCGACAGTCAGGGGACGCCATTAAACCTATTGAAATTGGGCGGCAAAATCGCCCTGGACAGGGCAAAAGTAAATCGACATCTTCGCAGCACGTTATTCTCAAATGGAATGAAGTAGTGCTCAGACGCGGCTTTCTGCCCAATATCGGCAATCTCCTGGCCTTCGAGGCCACCGCCCGCCACGGCAGCGTGTCGCGCGCAGCCGAGGAACTGAGCCTGACGCAGAGCGCCGTCTCGCGCCAGATCCAGCAGCTCGAGGATTCGCTGGGCGTCTCCCTCTTCAGCCGCTCCCGGCAGCGGGTGGTTCTGACCGATGTGGGCCGCATGTATGCAGCGAACGTGCGGACGACGCTGACCGAACTCGCCGACGCCACGCATCAGGCCATCGCGCTTTCAGGCACGAGCGGCGTCCTGAATCTGGCGACGCTCCCGACCTTCGGCACGCGCTGGCTGATTCCACGCATCCCGGAGTTCTTCGCCCAGCACCCGGACGCGACGGTGAATTTCGGCGTCCGCCTGGTGCCCTTCGACTTCGCCGCCGAGCCCTTCGATGCTGCCATCCATTTCGGCCAGCCGCACTGGCCGGGAGCCGTCTGCGAATGGCTGCGCAACGAGGAGGCCGTGCCGGTCTGCAGCCCCGCCTACCGGGAGCGGGAGGGCATCCGCTCGCCGCAGGACCTGACCCGCGCCACGCTGCTCCAGCAGAGCACTCGGCCCACGGCCTGGGCCCAGTGGTTCGGCGGCATCGGCATCGAGGTCGGGAATGCCCTGCGCGGCCCGCGCTTCGAGCAGTTCGCCATGGTGGCTCAGGCGGCCATGGCAGGCCTCGGCGCGGCGCTCATCCCGCATTTCCTGATCGCGGACGAACTGGCCTCCGGCCGGCTCGAGATCCTCTTTCCCCAAAGCCTCGTGAGCGGCGGCGCTTACTACCTAGTCTATCCGGAGCACAAGGCGGAAGCCCCCCTGGTGCGCTCCTTCCGCGACTGGGTCATCGCGAAGTCCCGTCAGGGATAGGCCCGCTTCGGCTTCAGGGTCCGCAGGCTCAAAGTCAGCGCGATGAGACCGCAGGCCACGATGGCGCTCACCATCGAGAGCGACGTGCCGTCATAGAACGCGCTCACCAGGACGATTATGATCGCACCGGTGCTGAGCTGGAGCGTCCCCATGAGGGCCGAGGCCGTCCCGGCGATCGGCCCATGGCTCTCCAGCGCCAGCACGGCGGTCGAGGGAATGACGAAGCCGAGGCACCCGAAGGACACGAAGAGCATGCCCCACAGGAGGTAGGGGCCCTCGACTCCCGCCACCGTCAGGATGAAGAGCACGCTGGTGAGAGCGGCAAATCCAGAGATCGCCGTGCGCACCATGCGGGGAGCGCCGAAGCGGCGCATGAAGGTGCTGTTGAACTGCGCGCTGCCGATGAAGGCGATGGCATTGGAGGCGAAGATCAGGCTGTAGCCCGAGGGCGACAGGCCGAAATGCTCGATGAAAATCACCGAGGAGCCGGCGAGATACGAGAAGAAGCTCGCCTGACCGAAGCCGCCGATGAAGGCGAGCCCCAGGAAGTGCCGGTCCTTCAGGAGGCTCCTGTAGGTGCCGAAGGTCTGGCCGATGCTCTTCTTTGTCCCGTCGGGCCGGTGGGTCTCCGGGAGGAGGAAGAGGACGACTGCCAGTCCTCCGAGGCCGATGGCAGCCGTCGCCCAGAAGATCACGCGCCAACCGAAAGCTTCCGTCAGAAAACTGCCGGCCAGAGGCGCCAGAATGGGCGAAACGCTGAAGACCAGCATCATCGTCGCCATCAGCCGCGCCGCCTCGTGGCCGGTATGCAGATCGCGAATGATCGCCCGAGGGATGACCATGGTGGCGCAGGAGCCGACGCCCTGCAGGAACCGGAAGGCGATTAACGCCTCGACACTCTGGGCGAAGCTGCAGCCGATCGCCCCGAGGACGAAGAGACCAAGACCAAAGAAAAGCGGCGGCCTGCGACCGAACCGGTCGGAGAGCGGGCCGTAGACGATCTGGCAGACCGCGACAGCCGTGAAGAAGCTCATCAGGCTCATCTGCACCGCGCTCACGTCGACCTGGAGGTCGCGCGAGATCGCCGGGAAGGCCGGCAGATACATGTCGATGGCGAACGGCCCGATGGCCGAAAGCATTCCAAGGACGAGGGCGTTGCGCAGGAAGACGGATCGCATGGAAGGACGTCCTAGCCCCGAAGGCAGGAGGGGATTCGGGAAAGGCCCTAGTCAGGGGCGGGAATTGAAGCGGTGCGGCGCGCTGCCGCTCCGGTCGCCGGCAGCTTTGCGCGCTGTATGCTTTTATGCCCTGCCCGAGAGAGGTCAAGACGACAGGCCTCTTTCGAGCCTACCGTCGGCATTGGGTCAGGTGTGAGCGGGGTGCAGGGCTCTTCAGGATTGATCGGCGCTCTACCCTGCAGAATAGTGGCGACAATCCATCGCCCAATTCTTTGCGGGAAGCCCATGACGGTCGCCCAGTCCCTCCTCGCCTTCCTCTTCGCCGCCGCCGTGCTGACGATCACCCCCGGCCTCGACACGGCCCTCGTCCTCCGGACCTCTGCGCTCGAAGGCGCGCGCAAGGCGGCCTTCGCGGGGATCGGGATCACGCTCGGATGTCTGGTCTGGGGCTTGGCGGTGGCCGTCGGCCTCGCCGCCCTTCTCACGGCGTCGGAACTTGCCTTCACGGTCCTGAAATGGGCGGGAGCCGCCTATCTCGTCTGGCTCGGTGCCAGGATGATCCTCAAGCCGCGCGAGGGTTTCGATCCGTCCGCGACGGGAATCTCGCCCAAGGCGCAGGGCGGCACAGAGTGGCTCTGGCGCGGGCTTCTCACCAACCTTCTGAACCCGAAGGCCGGGATCTTCTACATCTCCTTCCTCCCGCAATTCGTCCCTGCGGGAGTGCAGGCCGGCAGCTTTATCCTGCTCCTGGTGATGGTGCATGTGGTGCTCAGCCTGCTCTGGTTCGCGGCCTTGATCCTGGCGACAAGGCCGCTCAATCGCGCCCTCCGCCGCCCGGCCGTCATCCGCGTCATGGACCGCCTGGCCGGATGCGTCTTCGTCGGATTCGGCGTGAAACTGGCGCTCGCGCGGCGCTGACATTTGGTGCCGGTGAAGCGGCAGGTCTCTGGAACCTGAGCGGGAGCTGTTGCCCCTTTGGGGTTGTCATCCATATATTGAGGAAGGACATGTCCGTCCTCACCCTCTTCCCTTCCAGATGTGAGTCATGGCGAGCCTGCAGGTCATAGTCTTCGATGTATGCGGCATCGCCTGCGCCCTGCGCCGGGATGCGGTGGACGAGCTTCTGCCTCTCCCGTGCCTGTGGCGCCCCCCTGCCCTGCCCCGCCCGGTTGCCGGCTTCTTCAACCTGAGCGGCAAGGCGGTTCCGGCGATCCGGCTCGATGTGCTCTTCGGACTGGAGCAGGAGCAGGTTTCGGCGGAAGCGGAGCTTTACCGGCACTTGATCCTGATCGAGGCTCTCGGAGCGTCCGGCCCCGGCGCTCTTCTCGTCGACCGCGTCCTCGATATCGTGACCGTCCGGTCCGACCAGTTCTCCGCCGTACCGGAGGGCAACACCTTGAACGGCTGCGTCGAGGCCGAGATCGAGCTCGGCGGCCGCCTGGTTCATCTCCTGTCGCTCGAGCGCATTCTGTTCGCGGAGGAACAGCAGGCGCTCGCCGACCTTCGCCGGAATGCGCAGAACCGGCTCGGCGAATGGGCCGTCCCGGCCTGATGGCCGCAAAGTCCGCACCCAATCCGCTGCCCGATGCAGGTTTTTCCCAGCTGAAAAGCCTCGTCATCGAGCGCACGGGGCACTTTTACTATCAGGACAAGGATGAGCTGCTCTGGGAGCGGGTGCGCAAGCGCCTGCGTGCGACCGGGCTTCGCGACCCGGCGCAGTACCTCGGTCTCCTGAACGATTCCATCTCCGGCCCGGCGGAATGGGTGAGACTCGAGGCCGAGATCACCATCGGCGAGACCTTCTTCTTCCGTTATGCGGAGCAGTTTGCAGCCCTGCGGGGCGCGATCCTGCCGGAGATCATCGAAAGGAAGCGTTCCGAGCGGCGCCTGCGCATCTGGAGCGCCGGCTGCGCCACGGGCGCGGAGCCCTATTCGCTGGCGATCCTGGTGAACGAACTCCTCGGCCAGGACTGCGCCAACTGGCGCATCAACATCGTCGGCACCGACATCAACGAGGCGTTCCTAGAGATCGCACGTCAGGCGCGGTTCGGCAAATGGGCGCTGCGCGCCATCCCGCCGGAGGACCGGACCCGCTATTTCCTTCCGCTGCAACGCGAGCAGTGGCAGCTGCGGCCCGAATTCCGCTCCCTCGTCAGGTTTCAGCGGCACAACCTCATGAGCCTGCTCGACGGGACCTCGCCCCTCCAGTTCACCGAGTTCGACCTCATCCTGTGCCGCAACGTGCTGATCTATTTCCATCCGGACACAGTGAACCGGGTGGTCCCCGCCTTGAGGGACTGCCTGCTTCAGGACGGCTGGCTTCTTCTCGGCCATGCGGAGCCGAGCCCGACCTTTTCCGCCATGATGCAGGCCCTGAGCCTGCCGGGGACAGTAGCCTATCGGCACCGGCCTCCCGAAGAGGCCGCACTCCCTGTGCCAGAGGCGCCGCAGGTTCGAGCCCCACCCCAGCCGGTCCTCAAGCCCGAGCGGTCCGCTCGGGCTAAGAGCCCGCCGCGTCTGCCCCCTGCCCCGGCGAAGCCTGCGGCCGTTCCTCCTCTTCCCGAACTGGCGACCCTGCCGAGCCAGGTCAGAGCCCGGGCCGATGCGGGAGATTTCAAGGCTGCGGACGATCTCTGCCGCGAGGCTCTCGCTGCCGATCCCCTCAATCCGACCCTCCATTTCTACCATGGGCTCATCGCGCAGGCTTTGAATCGGCCCGGCGAGGCCGAGCAGGCCTTCCGAAAAGGAATATATCTGGATAAAAGCTTCGCCATGGCTCACTACCACCTCGGACTTCTGCTCCTGGCAGACGGGCGGCACGGCCCCGGACGGCGCTCCATGACGAGCGCGGCCCGCATTGCGGCCGCAATGCCCGGCGACCGTCCCCTCGACGAGGGGGACGGGCTAACGGCCGCCGACCTGCGGGAACTGGTGCGCATCCACCTGGATGCCGCCGCACGGTCCGGCCGTAAGGGTTGAGCATGGCCCAGTCGCTGCGTCGCAAACTCAAGCTGATCAACCGCGCCAAGGCCCTGTCCGCAGAGGAGAGGGCCCGCCTGATCCTCGACGAGCGGACCGAACGGCTTGCCGCTCGCGACGACGAGAAGGCTGCCCCAGAGGCCGAAGCGGCCCGGGTCCTGGTCTGCGGCGCAGGGTCGGAGAACTTCGGCGTCCCCGTCGAGGCCGTCGCCGAGGTCCTGCCCTCTCAGGAATGCGTACCGGTTCCCGACGGCCCTCAGGCGCTTCTCGGCGTCTTCGGACGCAATGGCCGCCTCGTCAGCGTGATCGACCTCGCAGCCGCCCTTGGCATGCCGCCCTCCGGTTCCGATGACGAGGGCGGACATTTCGTGCTTCTCCGGAACGAACAGCCGCAGGTCGCCCTGAGGGTGGACCGGGCGCTTGCCGTTTCCGCCGTCGCTCCACTCACCGACGAGGCCGGCGGCTTCCGCAGCGAAGCCGTGACCGGCTACGCCAAGGCGGAGAGCGGGCTCGCCGACCAGGACAGAATCCTGTCTCTCCTGGATACAGACCGACTTCTACGTCCCTTCCTACCCTCTTCCCCAGTACCCGGAGTTTGACGTGACGATCTCGATCGCCAACCGCATCCTGTTCGGATTCGCTGTCATTGTCGCCCTGATGGTCGGTCTCGGCATCTATGCCATCAACCAGCTCGACGACGTTCGGCGGACGACCGAGACCATCGTCGCGCGCGATCTGGCGCTGATGCGCCAAGTCGAAGACCTCGGCGAACAGCAGAACGCCATGCGGGGCCTCAGGGAGGAGATCCTGTCCCGCTATCTTCTGCGCTCGGTCAGCCAGGGCCAGGTGCCTCTCGACGATCTCATCCGCGCATGGGGACAGCAGGCGGCGACGACGGAGGCCGCTCTGGCAAGGGTGTTTTCCGCGACCAGCGATCTCGCCACGCGCTCCGTATCGAGCCAGCGCGCGGATGCGTGGCGCCGGATCTCGGAGCTCCTCAATCGCGCCAGCACTGAACTCCGCCAGCTGCGGGGGGCGACCGAGCGGCAGTTCGCAGCCCTGCAGACCAACGATCTTGCCGCGGTGCTGGAGACGCAGAGCGCCCTGAACAGCAGCCGGAGCACCTGGAACAGCACCCTGGAGCAAGCCCGTGACATTCTGGGCGAAGCGATCGCCCTTGGGCAGAGCCGTGTGGACGAGGTTTACGAGGAGAGTCGGACCTCGGTCATCATCGCCGTAGCCGCCGCCGCCCTGCTCAGCATCATCATCACCTATGCCCTGCGCTCCTCCATCGCGCAGCCCCTGAACGCCTTCATGGAATTCGTGGAGCGGGTCGGCCGCGGCGACCTGGGCGGCCAGAAGGCGGCTGCGGGCCCGGATGAGATCGGCCGTCTGGGCGCGACGCTGAACGGCATGGTGGAGGGCCTACGGCAGCTGGCCCAGCAGAGCCGGGAAGCGACGGAGAACCTCAACGCGGCCGCAGCCGAGATCCGCGCCTCGACTCAGGAGCAGGCAGCCTCCGTCGAGGAGCAACTCGCCGCCGTGCAGGAAACGGCCGCGACGGTCGACGAGATCACCCATGCGGGCGCACAGATCGGGAAGCGCGCACAGGAGGTCATCGCCTCCGCACAGGCCACGGCCCAAACCAGCATGGCCGGTCTCCAGGCGGTGGACGAGACTGCCCGCGCCATGGATTCGATCCGCGAGCAGGCGGAAGCCGTGGCGGAGAACATCGTGGCCCTGAGCGAGAAGACGCAGGCCGTGGGCGAGATCATCGCAACGGTGAACGACATCTCCGAGCGCACCCATCTTCTCGCGCTCAACGCCGCCATCGAGGCCGCCGCCGCCGGAGAGAACGGCCGCAGCTTCGCGGTGGTCGCATCCGAGATGAAGGTCCTGGCCGATCAGGCCAAGGATGCGACGATGCAGGTCCGCTCGATCCTGGGCGATATCCAGCGGGGCATCAATTCGTCGGTCATGCTCACCGAAGAAGCCGTGAAGCGCGTCGGCGCCGGCAAGGAGCGCACGGACACGACGCAGCAGACCATCACGGAAATCTCGAGCCGCGTGCAGGAGAGCGTGCAGACCTTCCAGCAGATCGTGGCCTCCACCAACCAGCAGCAGCTCGGCATCGAGCAGGTGATGGGAGCCCTGCAGAACATCCGGCAGGCAAGCCAGCAGACGGCAGCCGGCACCCGGCAGCTCGACATGGCGGCGGCCAACCTCTCCGACCTCTCGCAGCAGCTCCTCGGCATCGCCGAGCGCTACCGCCTCTGATCTGACCGGCAGCGGAGACAGTTTCGATCGTGACGGACATCCGAAAACAGCTGCTGGCCGCCTTCGACGCGGAGCACCGGGAGCACCTGGAGGCGATCCGGACGGCGCTGGACAATGCCGGCCGGGGTACGATCGACCTGACGGATGTCTTTCGCCGCGCACACAGCCTCAAGGGCGCCGCCCGCGCGGTCGACCTGCCCGCCGTGGAGGAGGCCGCCCATCAGCTGGAGGCGCTTTTCTCCGAAGTCCTGGAGGGACAGCGCACCCTGGATGAGCCGACGGTCGCCACGGTCCGGCAGAATCTGGATGCCGTCGAGGATCTGATTGCTGGCCTCCTGAACCCGCCCAAGACCACCCCGACCGCTCCTCCCGCTCCCGTGGTGCCGGCACCTGCTCCGAGACCTCGGACCGAGGAGCCGGAGCAGGCGGGAGCCAGGGCGGATGGCCCCGAGCCGGGATCGAGCCCCCATCTCAGGGTCTCAGCCGAGCAGATGGACGAGCTTTCCAGTTCGATGCATCAGCTCCTGGCCGAGCTTCAGGCCGATCAGGCGATGGGCGACACCCTCCGGCGGATCGAGCTGGACGTGCGCAGGCTGCGGCGGAGCTGGGACGGCCTTCATGCGCAGATGAGCGTCGCAGGCGCGGCGGCGCAACGTGCCCCGGTCGAAGGTTCCGCGCGGGCGAGCGCCTCCTTCGCGCCCCGCCTGCGCGACTTTGACGATGGGCTGAAAGCCCTGTTCCGCCGGGTGTCGGCCCTCTCGCGGGCGCAGAAGCAATCCGCCTGGTCCATCGATCAGGCCGCCCGGCAGGTCCGCGACAACATCGAGCGCGTCTCCCTCGTCTCCGCGGAGACGGTCTTCGGCGGCTTCGGGCACATGGTGCGCGAGATCGCGCGCAAGGCGGGCCGGGATGTGAACGTGCGCAGCATCGGCCTCGACATCCAGGCGGACCGGCAGGTGCTTCAGGCCCTCAAGGACCCGGTCATGCACCTCCTGCGCAACGCGGTGAGCCATGGCTTGGAGCCGGCGGAGGAACGTGCGGCTAGAGGCAAGCCCGAGCGGGGGGAGATCACGCTCGAGCTCGCCTCCCGCGGCGGACGCCTGACGATCAGCGTGCGGGACGACGGGCGCGGGCCCGATCTCGCCCGGATCGAACAGGTCGCCGTCGAACGCGGTCTCCTGACGCCGCGAGCGGCGGGCGAACCATCCCCGCCCCTCGACCAACTGCTCTCCCTCGTCTTCGCGCCGGGCTTCTCCACGGCGGGGGAGGTCGACCGCCTGTCGGGACGCGGCTTCGGGCTGTCCGTCGTGGCGGAAGCCGCCCGCAGGCTACACGGTTCGGTTCTCCTGCGGCCGCGCTATCCGCATGGGACGGAGGTGCTGCTGAACGTGCCCTTCAGCGCGGCCCGCCAGCCGCTGCTGCTGGTGGATGCGGAGGGTCGCATGTACGGGCTGCCCGCCCATGCGGTGGTACGCCTGCTGCGGCTAAGCACCGATGAGCTGGAGAGCGTGGAAGGCCGCCCGACGGCACGGATCGAAATCGGGGATCAGGACGTTGTTGTCCCCGTGATCTCTCTTGCTGCTCTCACAGGGTCCGCAGGCGCCCCGATCCCGGCAGAGGGGGGCAGCGTGAAAGCCGTCCTCGTCCGGCATGGGCCACGCTACTGCGCCCTGGCGGTCAACGCCTTCCACGATGTGCGGGCGATGCTGGCGAACGAGGTGCAGGCCATCGGCCTCAGCGATCTGGTCTCGGGAACCGTGATGCTCGAGAACGAGGTGCCCGGGCTCGTGCTGTCGCCCGAGCTCCTGGTCGAGCACTGGCTCAGACATGAAAGCCGGGCGGCGGGCGGACTCGGCCTTGCGCCCTGGGCGCCGGAGGCGCAGCCGGAGACCAGGACCATCCTGGTGGTGGACGATTCCATCACCACGCGCACCTTGGAGAAGAGCATCCTGGAAGCGCAGGGCTATCGGGTTCTGCTCAGCGTGGATGGGCTCGACGCGCTCAACGTCCTGCGCTCGGGCGAGGCCATGATCGACCTCGTGATCGCCGACGTGGAAATGCCGCGCATGGACGGCTTCGGCCTTCTGCAGTCTCTCAAGGCGGATTCGAGGCTTTCGACTATCCCCGTGATCCTGATGACGTCGCGCGACGACCCGGAAGACGTGCGCCGAGGACTCGATCTGGGCGCAAGCGCCTATATAACCAAGCAGAAGTTCGATCAGCGCGAGTTGCTTGCGACGATCGGGCAGATGTTGTGAGCGTGTGATGAGTCTGTCGCCCCAGCCGAGGGTTCGCGTGATGGTCGTCGAGGATTCCCTCGTCGTGCGGCAGCTGCTCGTCCACATCATCGGCCGCGATCCACGCCTCATCGTGGCGGCCGCCGTGGGCTCGGCGGAGGAGGCCCTACGGGAGATCGGCCGCGTCCAGCCCGACGTGATTTCCATGGACATCCGCCTGCCGGGCATGGACGGACTGGAAGCCACGCGCCGGATCATGTCCGACCATCCGACGCCCATCGTCGTCATCGCGGACAGCATCGAGGATTCCTCCCTCAAGATCTCCATGAACGCGCTGCGCGCGGGCGCGCTCACAGTCGTGGAGAAACCCGTCGGCCTTTCCAGCGCCGGCTATGACGGGATCGCCGACACGATCTGCACGCAGCTCTACATCATGAGCCAGGTGCCGGTGGTCCGGCAGCGCTCGACCGTCTGGCGGCCGAATGCCCCGGCCTCGCTTCCGACATGGGAGCCGGACCCGCGCCTGAGCCGCCCCAGCATCCTCGGAATCGCCGCCTCCACCGGCGGGCCGCCGGCCCTGGCCAAGATCCTCGGAGCGCTTCCGGCGGACTTCCCCGTGCCGATTCTCCTCGTCCAGCACATGGGGGCACCCTTCATGGAGGGCTTCGCCTCCTGGCTGAACGGGCTGATGCCGCTCGATGTGCGCCTGGCCCAGGACCAGGAGATTCCGGCAGCGGGACGGGTCTACGTCGCCCCCGGCGACCGGCACCTGCTCCTGTCCTCGGCCGGAACCCTGCGCATCAGCGCCGAGCCTCCGGTGGGCAACCAGCGCCCCTCGGCGACCCTCATGTTCCAGTCCATTGCCCAGATGGCCGGGCGCAGGGGCCTGGGCGTGCTCCTGACCGGCATGGGCGAGGACGGGGCGCAGGGCCTCTTCGAGATGCACCGGGCCGGTGGATACACGATCGCCGAGGACGAGAGTTCGGCCGTGGTTTACGGCATGCCCGCCGCCGCGGTGCGCCTGGGCGGCGTCAGCATCAGCCTGCCCCTCGACCTGATCTCGAGCCGGATCCAGCGGCTGGCCCGGGGAGACGGCGAATGATCGCCGGATCGGGGACCCAGGCCGTCCACATCCTCCTGGTCGAGGATTCCGAGACCCAGGCTCTGCAGCTGCGGCATGTCCTGGAGACGAACGGCTTTCGCGTCTCCTGGCGTTCCACCGCTGAGGCCGCCCTCGACGGGCTGAACGAGCGGCTGCCCGATCTCATCATCGCCGATTTTCACCTGCCCGGCATGAACGGGGACGAGCTGACGCGCCAGCTGCGCCTGAACGTGCGCACCCGCGCCATTCCCGTAATCATGCTCACCGAAGCGCGCGAGCGCACCGTCGAGCGCCAGGGCCTCGAGAGCGGCGCCGATGCCTACATCTCCAAATCCGCCGAGCAGGAGCTGATCATTTTGAGGATCAAGGCGCTGCTGCGCCGGCGGCTCTCCTTGAGCGAGGCGAGAGAGGAGCAGGAGGCCCCGAGCTTCGGCGCCTTTCGCAGGGCCAGCATCCTCATCGTCGACGACAGCCCGACGCGCCGCATCTCCCTTCAGGACATGCTGGCGCACGAGGGCTATACGGTCACTCCGGCCGCGGATCCGGACGAGGCCCTGCTGCTCGCCCGTTCGCAGGCCTCCTCCTGGGACTGCGTGCTCGTCAGCCTGCTCAGCCCGGGCTTCGACGGGATCGAGCTCTGCCGCCAGCTCAACGCCTATCGTGGCCTCGTGCCCGTGCCGGGCATGGAGGCTCCCAGCTTCTCCATCGTGGGCCTCGGCAGCGACGAAGGCGGCGACATGCTGGCGCGGGCCTTCGCCGCAGGCGCGGACGACGTCGTCCCCTCGACGGTGGAAGCCGACGTCATGCGGGTGCGCATCCGTGCGCTCGTCCGCCGCAAGCTCATGCAGGACGAGAATTGGCGCATCGAGGCGGAGCTGCGCCAGCGCGAACTCGCCCTCGCCCATGCCCGGGCGGAAGCCGCCTCGGCCGAGGCGCTCGCCAGGGCGAACGAGGAGCTGGAGGAGACTAACCACCGCCTGAAGAATACACAGGCCCAGCTCGTGCAGGCCGCCAAGATGGCGTCCCTCGGCGAGCTCGTCGCCGGCATCGCCCACGAGATCAATAATCCCCTCGCCTTCATTCTGGCGCATCGGGGCACGGTGGAGCGGCTGCTCAACGAGATCGCCGCCAAGCTTCCTCCGGAGAGCGGACTGGAGCGACAGCTGAACAAGTCCCGCGAGCGCGTGGAGGCAATGAGGCTCGGCCTCGGCCGGATCCAGGAACTCGTTCTCAACCTGCGGCGCTTCTCCCGCCTGGACGAGGGCGGATTCCAGACGATCAACGTGCCCGAATCCATCGAGACGGTGCTCGCGCTTCTCGGGCACAAGCTCGGCACCCGGATCGACGTGCGCTGCCGGTTCAACGCGGCGCCCGACCTCTACTGCTCGCCGGCGCTGCTGAACCAAGTAGTGATGAACATCGTCGGCAACGCCGCCGATGCGATCAAGGGGACCGGCGCGATCGATATTGAAACCTCGAGCGACAGGACAACCTATACCATCAGGATCAGCGACACGGGACCGGGAATCCCACCGGAATTGCGGGAGCGCATCTTCGAGCCGTTCTTTACGACCAAGCCCGTCGGGTCTGGAACTGGACTCGGTCTGGCGATCGCGTATAGCGTCGTCCAGGCCCACAAAGGATCGATCACCGTGGACTCGAACCCCCAGGGAGGGGCGAACTTCACGATCGCGATCCCAAGGCAGACCGCTCAATGACCTTGCCGAACGACATGAACTCGAGAAATGGCACGATCCTGGTCGTTGATGACGAGCCGGACATCCTTGTCGCGCTCGAGGATCTGTTCGAGGACGATTACCGGGTCATCACCACCACGTCGCCGCTCAAGGCGCTCGAGATCGTCAAGCAGGAGCCCGACATCGCCATCATCATCTCCGACCAGCGCATGCCGGAGATGCAGGGCGACGAGTTTCTGGCCAAGGCCCGGAACGTCACGGACGCGGAGGCGATCCTTCTCACGGGCTATGCGGACCTCAAGGCGGTCATCGGTGCGGTCAACAAGGGCCGGATCATGGCCTATGTGCCGAAGCCCTGGGACCCGGCGACCCTGTCCAGCATGGTGGCTTCCGCCTATGAGAGACGCCAGCTCGCCCGCGATCTCGACACCGAGCGCGCGCTCCTGCGCGGCCTCATGGAGAGCACGACCGACCTGATCTCCTTCAAGGATCTGGAGGGCCGTTTCGTCCGCCTGAACACCAGCAAGGCCCGCAGCCTCGACTGCGAACAGGACCAGTGCCTGGGTTGCCGGGAGCGGGACTTCGTCGCACCCGAACGCGCCGCAGCCATCGAGGACGCCGAACGCAAGGCGGTCTCGGCCCGCGCGCCTCACGAAATCATCGAGGAGCGGACCGCTCCCGATGGAGGCACGCAATGGTTCTATACCAACCACATCCCGATCCTGGACGAGGCGGGCGCGGTGACCAACCTCGCCACCATCGAGCGCGACATCACCGAGCGCAAGATGATGGAGATGCGCCTGAGGCAGGCCGACAAGATGCAGGCGCTCGGAACCCTGGCGGGCGGCGTCGCGCACGACTTCAACAATCTGCTCATGGCCGTGCTCGGCAGCCTGGATCTCGCCACGCGCCGGGCTCCCGACGATCCGCGCCTGACACGCCTTCTGCAGAACGCGACCTATGCTGCCGAGCGCGGCGCCACCCTGACGCAGCGGCTCCTGAGCTTCAGCCGCCAGCGCGACCTGCGGCTGCAGGCGGTGGATATCAATCAGGTCATCGGCGAGATGAACGATCTCCTGACCCGGACGCTCGGCGGCATGGTCCGGATCGAGAAGCATCTCGCCCCGGATCTCTGGCCGGCAATGGTAGATCCCGACCAGCTCGAACTGGCGATCCTCAACCTGTGCATCAACGCTCGCGACGCCATGCCCGAGAACGGCACCGTTACCCTCTCCACGCGCAACGAGCACGTGGAGCATGGCAGGATCACGGATCTCGGACAGGGAGACTACGTGGTGATCTCCGTCGCCGATAAAGGCGTCGGCATCCCGCCGGAGGTTCTGCACCGCGTGCTCGAGCCCTTCTTCACGACCAAGGAAGTGGGCAAGGGAACGGGTCTCGGCCTGCCCATGGTCTACGGCCTCGCCCAGCAATCGGGCGGCACCGTCACGATCCAGAGCACGGTCGGCGTAGGCACCGTGGTCGAGCTTTATCTTTCCCGCACCTCCCTGGAGCAGGAGGACGAGCAGCGCCGGAAGGAGGCCCGCCTTCCATCAGCCCCGAGCCTGCGCATCCTCCTCGTGGACGACGATGCGGAGGTCAGGACCGTGACGTCGGCCTATCTGAGCGAGATGGGACACCGCGTCGTGGAGGCGGGGGACGGACCCTCGGCCCTCGACATCCTGAAGGCCGACGACCGGATCGACCTCCTAGTCGCCGATTTCGCCATGCCCCGCATGACGGGCACCGAGCTGGCGGACAAGGCGCGGCTCGGCAGACCCGGCCTCGGCGTCCTGCTCGTGACCGGATATGTGGATCCGGAAAAGATGCCTCAGGGCTATCCTCTGCTCCATAAGCCGTTCAGCCGGGCCGAGCTCGCTGCGAAGGTCACCGAAGTCGGCGGTCTGGCCGAGGATGCCGCCGAGAGCTAATCCGTTTACCAATTAACAATCTGTGGATGACCGATCCGCCAGACGCCCGCTACAAGGCAACGCCTTTCGGAATCGCGGAAAAGTGACGTTTCGGACGCTCCCCTGGGCGTGCCGGAGCGGCTCGAAATGGTATATTTTTTCAGAAATGTGACGAAGCACATCAGAACAGATTGACAATGTTCGCGCTTCGCACCTTAACTTCGTGCCAGAACGGCACCAAGCAACGCCGTCTCAGAGGACCATCCCAATGAAGAAATCAGCCCTTCTTGCGGCTATCTGTGTTCCGGCCTTCCTGGCCGCCGCTCCGCTTTCCGCCAAAACCCTCGTCTATTGCTCCGAAGGCAGCCCGGAGAACTTCTATCCCGGCGTGAACACGACCGGCACGTCGTTCGACGCCAGCGAGCAGATCTACAACCGCCTCGTCGAGTTCGAGCGCGGCGGCACGAAGGTTCAGCCTAGCCTCGCCGAGAGCTGGACGGTTTCCCCTGACGGCACCGTGTACACCTTCAACCTCCGCAAGGGCGTGAAGTGGCACTCCAACAAGAACTTCAAGCCGACCCGCGACTTCAACGCGGACGACGTCGTGTTCATGTTCGAGCGTCAGTGGAAGGAAGAGAACCCCTTCTTCAAGGTCACAAGCCCGAACCATTCCTACTTCAACGACATGGGCATGCCCGCCCTGCTGAAGTCGGTGGAGAAGGTCGACGATCACACCGTCCGCATCACCCTGAACCGTCCTGAGGCGCCCTTCCTGGCCAACCTCGCCATGATGTGGGCGAGCGTCCAGTCGAAGGAATACGCCGACGCGATGATGAAGGCCGGCACGCCCGAGAAGATCGACCAAGATCCGATCGGCACGGGCCCGTTCTCCCTGGTGAACTACCAGAAGGACGCGATCATCCGCTACAAGGCGTTCCCCGAGTACTTCAAGGGCAAGGCTCCGCTCGACAACCTCGTGTTCTCGATCACGCCCGACGCCTCCGTCCGCTGGGCCAAGCTCCAGAAGGGCGAGTGCCACGTCATGCCGTATCCGAACCCGGCTGACCTCGAGGCGATGAAGAAGGACCCGAACGTCCAGGTCCTCGAGCAGCCCGGCCTGAACGTCGGCTACCTCGCCTACCAGACCACGAAGAAGCCCTTCGACGACGTGCGCGTCCGCAAGGCCTTCAACATGGCCATGAACAAGAAGGCCATCGTGGACGCGGTGTTCCTCGGCTCGGGCGTTCCGGCCAAGAACCCGATCCCGCCGTCCATGTGGTCGTACAACGAAAACGTGAAGGAGGACGAGTACAACCCGGAAGCCGCCAAGAAGCTCCTGGCCGAGGCCGGCTATCCGAATGGCCTCGAGACGGATCTCTGGGCCATGCCGGTTCAGCGTCCCTACAACCCGAATGCGCGCCGCATCGCCGAGCTCATGCAGGCCGACCTCGCCAAGATCGGCGTGAAGGCCGAAATCAAGAGCTTCGAGTGGGGCGAGTACCGCAAGCGGGCCCAGGCCGGCGAGCACCAGATGGCCCAGCTGGGCTGGACGGGCGACAACGGCGACCCGGACAACTTCCTCCACACCCTGCTCGGCTGCGCCTCGGCGCAGAGCAACTCCGGCTCGAACATCGCCAAGTGGTGCTATAAGCCGTTCGACGACCTCGTCACGAAGGCGAAGGTAACGACCGATCAGGCCGAGCGCACCAAGCTGTACGAGCAGGCTCAGGTGATCTTCAAGGAGCAGGCTCCGTGGTTCACGGTGGCTCACGCCGTGCAGCTGAAGCCGGTCCGCAAGGAAGTCGTGGACTTTAAGCTCTCGCCCTTCGGCCGCCACACCTTCTATGGCGTGGATCTGAAGGACAAGTAAGCCTTTTCACTCAACCAATGGCGGAGCGGCTTTTCGGCCGCTCCGCCTTTTTTACATTCAGACGATGCGATGCTGCGCTTCATCCTCACCCGCGTCAGCTTGATCATCCCGACCTTCCTCGGGATCACGCTGCTTGCCTTTTTCCTGATCCGCCTCGTGCCGGGCGATCCGATCGAAACACTCGCCGGCGAGCGCGGGATTGACCCTGCGCGCCTCGAAGAGCTGCGTCGGCTGTACGGCTTCGATCAGCCGCTGATTGTCCAGTACGGAATCTATCTCTCGCGTGTCCTGCAGGGAGATCTGGGCAAGTCCATGATCACGCAGGAGCCGGTGCTGAGCGAGTTTTCAGCGCTGTTTCCCGCGACCATTGAGTTGGCTCTTTGCGCCATCCTCTTTGCCCTTCTCATCGGGCTGCCGGCGGGCATCATCGCTGCCATCAGGCGGAACTCGATCTTTGACCATGGCGTGATGGGCATCTCACTGACCGGCTACTCCATGCCGATTTTCTGGTGGGGCCTCATCCTCATCCTGCTCTTCTCGGTGCAGTTCGACCTGACCCCGGTCTCGGGCCGCATCGACGTGCTGTACTACATCGAGCCCGTCACTGGGTTCCTGCTGATCGACACGCTCCTGTCCGATGAGCCGGAGGCTTTCTGGTCGGCGGTCGAGCACCTCATCCTGCCCACCATCGTGCTCGGCACCGTGCCGCTTGCCGTGATCGCCCGCATGACGCGCTCCGCCATGCTGGAGGTTCTGGGCGAGGACTATATCCGCACCGCCAAGGCGAAGGGTCTCCCGCGCTTCCGCATCGTCGCGCTTCACGCCCTGCGCAATGCGCTGATCCCGGTCATCACCGTGATCGGCCTGCAGATCGGCGTGCTGTTCACCGGCGCCATCCTGACCGAGACGATCTTCTCCTGGCCGGGCGTGGGCAAGTGGCTTATCGACGCCATCTTCCGCCGCGATTATCCGGTGCTGCAGGGCGGCGCGCTGCTTCTCGGCATGGTCGTCATGAGCGTGAACCTTCTCGTCGACCTCGCCTACGGTCTCATCAATCCCCGCATCAGGCATACGCGATGAACGCCGAAACCATTCCAGCTCCCGTCGCCGCCCCGGCGACCTCCCCGCCCCACCCGCTACGTGAGTTCTGGGGCTATTTCAGCGCGAACCATGGCGCTGTGGCCGGGCTCGTCATCATCGTTGCCGTGGTGCTCGTCGCGCTTCTGGCCGACGTGATCGCCCCGCATGATCCGAACCTCACGAACACCGCCATCGCCCTGCAGCCTCCCTTCTGGCAGGAAGGCGGCTCCCTCGCCTATCCGCTCGGAACCGATCCGATCGGCCGCGACATCCTCTCCCGCCTGATCTACGGCGCGCAGTTGTCGCTGCTCATCGGCATCGTGGTGGTGTCGATCTCGATCGTGGTCGGCACCGTGCTCGGCCTTGTCGCAGGCTTCTTCCGCGGCCTGACCGAGATCTTTATCATGCGCCTGATGGATATCGTCCTCACGCTGCCGAGCCTCCTGCTCGCCATCGTGATCGTGGCGGTGCTTGGTCCCGGCCTCATGAACGCCATGCTGGCGGTGGCCCTCGTCATCCTGCCGCATTACGTGCGCTTGGCGCGTGCGGCGGTGATCACGGAAACCTCCAAGGATTACGTGATGGCGGCCCGCGTCAGCGGCGCCGGCACGGGGCGCCTGATGTTCAGGGAAGTGCTGCCGAACTGCACCGCTCCCCTGATCGTGCAGGCTTCGCTCGGCATTTCCACGGCGATCCTCGATGCCGCGGCCCTGGGCTTCCTTGGTCTCGGCGCGCAGCCGCCCTCTCCGGAATGGGGCACCATGCTGGCCGATGCCCGCGAATTCGTGCTCCGCGCCTGGTGGGTGGTGACCTTCCCCGGCCTTGCGATCCTCATCACGGTTCTTGCCTTCAACCTTCTGGGCGACGGTCTTCGTGACGCTCTCGATCCCAAGCTGAAGAGGTCGTGACCATGGCGCTTTTGGAAATCGAGAATCTCGTCGTCGAGTTTCAGACCACGGCCGGAATGTTCCGGGCCGTCGACGGCGTGTCACTCAAGGTCGACGAGCGTGAGGTCCTGGCCATCGTCGGCGAATCCGGCTCGGGCAAGTCCGTGTCGATGCTCGCCGTGATGGGCCTTCTGCCATGGACGGCGAATGTCACGGCCGACAAGATGACCTTCAACGGCCGCGACCTTCTCCGGATGTCCGACGCCGAACGCAGGAAGATCGTCGGCAAGGACATCGCGATGATCTTTCAGGAGCCGATTGCGAGCCTCAACCCGTGCTACACCGTCGGCTTCCAGATCGAGGAAGTGCTGCGCTTCCACCTGGGCATGGGACGGAAGCAGCGGCGTGAGCGCGCTATCGAGCTTCTGACCGCAGTCGGCATCCCCAATCCCGCCGAGCGCCTGAACTCGTTCCCACATCAGATGTCCGGCGGCCAGTGTCAGCGCGTGATGATCGCCATGGCCATCGCCTGCAATCCGAAACTGCTGATCGCCGACGAGCCGACCACGGCGCTCGACGTCACGATCCAGAAGCAGATTCTCGACCTGCTCATGCAGCTTCAGGACGAGCACGGGATGGGAATGATCATGATCACCCACAACATGGGTGTCGTTGCGGAAACCGCCGACCGTGTCGTGGTTCAGTACAAGGGCCGCAAGATGGAGGAGGCCGACGTTCTGACGTTGTTCGAGAATCCGCGCAGCAACTACACGAAGGCTCTCCTGGCCGCACTACCCGACAACGCGACGGGCGACCGTCTGCCCACCATCGCCGACTATTTCAAGGATGGAAGCGATATCGCCGGAGCGGCCGTATCATGAGTGTTGTTCTCGAAGCCCGAAACATCGTCCGGGACTATCACATGCCCGGGAGCCTCTTCTCGAAGGGCAGGACCATCCACGCCGTCAAGGGCGTAAGCTTCACGGTTGAGAAGGGAAGGACCCTTGCCATCGTCGGCGAGAGCGGCTGCGGCAAGTCCACGCTCGCACGCATCCTCACGTTGATCGATCCTGCGACGTCCGGCGACCTCCTCATCCGGGGACGCAAGGTCGACATCGCGAAGGGAGATCTCACGAAGGATCTGCGCCGCGAAGTGCAGATCGTCTTCCAGAATCCCTATGGCTCGCTCAACCCGCGCCAGAAGATCGGCGACGCGCTGACGGTACCGCTGGTGATCCAGGGCAATGTGCCTGCGGATGAGCGCCGGGATCGCGCCATGGCGATGCTGAAGAAGGTCGGCCTGAGCGAAGAGCATTACAATCGCTATCCGCACATGTTCTCCGGCGGTCAGCGTCAGCGTATCGCGATTGCCCGCGCCCTGATGCTCAATCCGAGCCTGCTCGTTCTCGACGAGCCCGTTTCGGCGCTCGACCTCTCGGTTCAGGCGCAGGTTCTGAACCTGCTGGCCGACCTGCAGGACGAGTTCAATCTCACCTATGTCTTCATCAGCCACGATCTGTCGGTGGTCCGTTACATCGCCGATGAGGTGATGGTGATGTATTTCGGCGAAGCGGTGGAATACGGCACCCGCGATGAAGTATTCTCCGACCCGAAACACGACTACACCAAGACCCTGTTTGTGGCGACGCCGCGCGCGGACCCCGCGAGCATCAGGGCGCGGCTGGCGCGGAGAAAGGTCGCCTGAGGGCACGACTTCGCCCAGTCCACAAACCTAAAGACGGGGCCGCCTGATTGGCGGCCTTTCTTTTTACGCAGGGAGCGGAAGGCGCTTGGTTTCCTGCGCCTGTCTGGCTTTCGCAGAGGTCACCGCCTCCGGGATCTCCTCCTCGCCGGTGGCGGCCTTCAGGCACTGCACCACCGCATCGCGCAGGGACGAGACGTAATAGTCGGCCCCAATCGTGCTGCGCAGCGCCTCGTTTTTCAGCACAGCATCCTCCGCCGGCCACAATCCGACGAGCACAGGAGCCTTGGGCACCTGTTTCCTGAGACGCCGCAGGAGATAGCGCAGGTGGGCCGGCGTGCCGCTGATCTCCAGATAGCTGATGCACACCATCCTGACCTCGGACATGTCGAGGTTGAGGATGGCCGAACGCGACACGGCCTCGTGAGCCACGACGCGGGTTCCCAAGCCATGCTTGGCGAGGAGTTGCGCCAGCATCTCGGAGGCCGCCTCGTCGAGCGGGCCGCGCCCGGCGATGCACAGCACCGCCCCCTCGGCGGTCCAGTCCTCCGGAATTCTCTCTTCCAGAGGCCGGGTTTCGAGGACGGCGGGTTCCTTGATGGCGGGCTTTTCGCTCTCTGGCGGCGCCACGGGGTCGTCGTCCGTTTCGCCGGGCGGAGGCTCTACATCATCGTGGTATCTCAGGTCCTGCACCAGGGCATGGATGACGTCCCTCACCTGCTCGAGCTGACGGTTCGTCAGAACGCCGCGGCTTGCGTCGCCCGCGGCGAGCTGCAGGCCCCTCAGGGCGACCTCGTCGTAGTAGGAGGTGAGCGAACGGTCCTTGAGCAGCACTTCCGCGGATTCGAGCGCTTCGTCGGGATCGCCCGCGAGCATGCGCTGGTAGAGGTTTTCGGTCGGCGTCAGGGCGGGTCGGTCGCCGAGAAGCACGTCGAGGAATTCCAGCCGCTCCACATGCCGCCCCAGCACGACGAGGCAGAGGGTGAGCGGCGTTGCGATGAGCAGGCCGACAGGACCCCAGATCCAGGTCCAGAAAATGGCCGAGATGACGACAGCAAACGGTGACAGTCCCGTGCTCTGCCCGTACACGACCGGCTCGATCACGTGCCCCATCAGGGGCTCGCTGATGAGAAAGAGCGCCAAGGTCATGAGCGCCATCGACCAACCGGGATCGACGGCAGCGGCGAGCAGGACGGGGGGCAGCGTCGCGGCCACCGAGCCGATATAGGGCACGAAGCGCATCAGGGCCGCGAAGATGCCCCACAGGAGGGGACTCGGCACGCCGATCAGCCACAGGCCGATGGAGATCACCACGCCGAAGGAGGCGTTGAGGCCGAGCTGGATCAGGTAGTAACGGCTGAGCCTGCGGGCCGCATCGTCCATGGCGACCGTCGTTCGGTGCAGGTCGCGCGCGCCGAAGAGCCGGATCATCCGGTCGCGCAGGTCCTCCCGCTGCATGAGGATGAAGATCAGGACGACGAAGACGATGCCCATGGTCGCGAGCGGCTCGAGGACGGGCAGCAGGACGTTCTGCGCCACCTCGGCGGGCGTCGGTTCGGGCTCGTGCACCTCAACGGGCAGCGGATTCGGCTCGTTGGGTGCAGGAGCTTCGGCAGGCTGGGCTTCCGTGGGTGGCGCCGTATTCTCGGCGACCGCCCGATCGATCTGCCGGCCGAAGTCCTTCAGGAGCGCAGGGAACCGCCCGAGGGTTCCCTCGCGCAGGGAGCCGATCTTGTCCTGGATCGTGCTCTGGTATCGCGGCAGGTCGCTCGCAAGGCCGGCCAGCTGAAAGCCGATGATGCCGCCCAGCGACAGGATGATCCCGAGGGCGACGAGCACGGCAATGATCACCGACGGCACCCGGCCCAGCCGCCAGCGCCGCAGCAGGTCCACGAAGGGCGCGAGCACGAAGGCGAGCAGGATGGCCAGCACGACCGGCAGGAAAACGTCCTGCCCTACATAGAGAGCCGTCAGCACCACGACCGCCACGGCCAGGGTCATCAGTCCCGATATGCTGGGCACGCCGGGCGGGGTGATCGGCGTCTGGGGAGGCGGAACGGGAGCGGGTGCTGGGCGCATCGTGTGGGTCGCTGTCGAGCTGCGAGGGGATCTCGCTGGCTGCAAAACAACGTGCGTGAGGCCGGAACGATCCTTGGCCGTTCCTCAAAAGGTTTCAGAGGAGTCCTGGGACTTTTTGCCATCTGTGTCCGCCTGGATCTGACCCCACCTCATAAGGAAACCGAGACCTCACTCCAGCAGCCCTCTTATTTCCCATGTCGATCGATAGACGCAGCCTTCTGATCGGTGCAGCCCTCGCTGCCTCTCCCCAGGTCCACGCCCGCGCCCTCAAGGACAAGCCAACACTCATGCCCGTGACGGAGCAACGCAACACGTTCAAAAGCGGCGGCAAGACCGTCACCGTCGAGACCTTCCAGGCGGCAGGTTCCCCCCCGCACCCGACGATCCTGATGCTGCACGGCGCCGATGGGCTGAGCCGCAGCACGCAATACCACGAGGGCGCCCGCAGCGTGGCCGGCGCGGGCTATCAGGTCCATCTCGTGCATTATCTTGACCGCACGGGCGAGAGGCGGGCCTCCTTCGGCACCCTGTTCCAGAACTTCCAGCCTTGGATCGAGACCGTGCAGGATGCGCTGAGCTTCGCGGCGAACCGCCAGGACGGCGATCCCGGTCGCATCGGAGTCGTCGGCATTTCTCTCGGCGCGGCGCTGGGCCTAGCCGTTTCCAGCATGGACCGGCGCATCAAGGCTCTGGTGAACTATTTCGGCCCGCTTCCTCAGGGCGCCATCGCACGGGATTCGCGCCTGCCGCCGACCCTCGTGCTTCATGGAGCGGTCGATCCCATCGTACCCGTTTCGAATGCCTATGCGGTCGAGGCGCTTCTCCGCCAGCAGAAGGTCCCGCACGAGATCAAGATCTATCCCGGCGAGGGCCACGGCTTCAGGGGCGAGGCGCATCGGGATGCGACGCAGCGCTCCATCGCCTTCCTCCAGCGCCACCTGTCCGGGAGCGAAACCTCGACCGGCTCGGAGCCCCTTCGGAACAGGGGCTGAGGCCTTTCCTCCTGAAGAGCCTGTGTTCTCTGCGGGAAACCGGATCCACTTTTCCGCACGATGCGCTAAGTCTCGAAGACCGGAACAATGAGGCAGAACGATATGACCGAATCCGAGGCGAACCTTTCGGCCAATCCTCTCCTGGGCCACAATCCTCTCCTGGGCCAATGGACCGGCCCGTTTGGCCTTCCGCCGTTCGAAAGCATCGCGCCGGAGCATTACAAGCCGGCATTCGATGTTGCCTTGAACGAGCAGCAGGCGGAGATCACCGCCATTGCGGACAGCGCGGAGGCCCCCACCTACGCCAATACCGTCGAGGGCCTCGAGAAGAGCGGCCGGACGCTCAAGCGCATGGGTGGCGTGTTCTTCAATCTCGCCGGCTCGCACACCAACGATGCGATCCAGGCGGTGGAGCGCGAGATGGCCCCCATCCTCGCCAAGCACCGCAACAGCATCTTCATGAACGATTTGCTCTTCAAGCGCGTGGATGCCCTCTTCCAGCAGCGGAACAGCCTCGGCCTCACGCCGGAGCAGACGCGCGTGCTCGAGCGCTACCATACGATCTTCGTGCGGGCCGGCGCACAGCTCGGCCCGGAGGAGAAGAAGCGTCTCGCCGCGATCACGGAGCGACTGGCGGGTCTCGGGACACAGTTTTCCCAGAACGTTCTGGCGGACGAGAAATCCTACCAGCTCGTCCTCGAGAACGAGGCAGATCTCGAAGGCCTTCCGCCCTTCCTGCGCGAGGCCGCTGCACAGGCCGCCGAGGAGCGCGGGTTGAAGGGCAAGCACGTGATCACCCTCTCCCGCTCCAGCATCGAGCCATTCCTTCAATTCTCCAGGCGTCGCGACCTGCGCGAGCAGGCCTTCAAGGCCTGGGCGGCGCGCGGCGACACGGGCGGCGCAACCGACAACAAGGCGATCATCACCGAGATGGCGGCTTTGCGGGCAGAGCGGGCGAAGCTTCTGGGCTACGGGACCTTCGCCGATTTCAAGCTCGCCGACACCATGGCGAAGACGCCGGAGAACGTCCTCAAGCTTCTGAACGAGGTCTGGAAGCCGGCCCGCGCCCGCGCCCAGGAAGAGCGCGACGATCTCCAGGCCCAGGCGCAGTCGGCAGGCGACAACATCGAGATCGCGCCGTGGGACTGGCGCTACTATGCCGATCGGGTCCGCATGGCGCGCCACAACCTCGATGAGGCGACCATCAAGCCCTACTTCCAGCTCGACCGGATCATCGAGGCGGCCTTCGAGACGGCGAACAGGCTCTTCGGCCTGAGCTTCCGGGAGCTGAAGGATTTCGAGCGCTATCACCCCGATATTCGCGCCTGGGAGGTTCTCGACACGGACGGCTCGCATGTGGGCCTCTTCATCGGCGATTATTTCGCACGAAGCTCCAAGCGCAGCGGCGCATGGATGAGCGCCTTCCGCTCGCAGGAAAAGCTCACCGGCGAGATCCGTCCGATCATCGTGAACGTGATGAATTTCTCGAAGGGTGCGCCGGGCGAGCCGTCGCTTCTGAGCTTCGACGATGCGCGCACGCTCTTCCACGAATTCGGCCATGGGCTGCACGGCCTTCTCTCGAACCTGACCTATCCGCTCCTCGCGGGCACGGCCGTTTCGACGGACTTCGTGGAGCTCCCCTCGCAGCTCTACGAGCACTGGCTCTCGCAGGAGGACATCCTGCGCCGCTATGCCACGCATTACCGCACAGGCGAGCCGATCCCCGAGGAACTGCTGCAGCGTCTCGTGGCTGCGCGGAATTTCAACCAGGGCTTCGCGACGGTCGAATATCTCGCCTCCGCCTTCGTCGACCTTGAACTGCACCGGCGCAAGGATGGCAGGGATCTCGACGTGTCGGCGTTCGAGAGAGAGACCCTCGAGAAGATCGGGATGCCGCGCGAGATCATCATGCGCCACCGCACGCCGCATTTCACCCACGTCTTCGCGGGCGACGGCTATTCCTCGGGCTATTACAGCTATCTCTGGTCGGAGGTGCTGGATGCGGACGCCTTCACTGCGTTTGAGGAAACGGGCGATGCCTTCAACCGGGAATTGGCGGACAAGCTGAAGCGCTTCATCTATTCCGCCGGCAACCTGCGCGATCCGGCGGAGGCCTACACGGAGTTCCGGGGCCGTCTTCCGACGGCTGATGCGCTTCTCGCCAAGAGGGGTTTGGTGACGACGCCCGCTGCTTGAGCGGCGGGCAAGATAGCCTCATCGAAGGAAAAACGTCGCTCCCGGAAGTGGCATTCACTTTCGGGACGAAGGGATCGTCACACCGTGTCCGTCAGGAGTTCCTTGGACCGCCTGATCATGCGGAGATGGAAGTGAACCCGGCCGATCTTCAGGACTTCCCTCGCCTTTGCCTTGGGCGCAGGATAATCGCGCAGGACGCCCCTGAGGAAAGCCGCTCCTTTCGGATCGAGATCCAGGGCTTTTGCGTCGAGCACCGGCATAGGAGGGTTCCCTTCTGGTTGGTGTTGTTTGGAAACGCAACGCCTATGAAAACAACGGCCAAGCTTGCGCAAAGTTCCCCTTTACCGGGAGAAGCGCAGCTCGCTGACCTGTCGGGAGACGATTCCCGGCTCCAATATAGACGCGGGAAAATGGGCCTTATTGGGGCCATCGGGGAACCGCTGCGGCTCCAGGCAGAGGCCGGCATGGGGCCCGTATGGCGCGCCACCGAGCCCAGGAACGGACATGTCGAGCAGATGGCCATCATAGAACTGGAGGCCCGGCTCCGAGGTCCAGAGCTCCATTGAGAGGCCGTTCTTCAGCGACTTCAGGGTTGCGGCGTGGCGCAGCTCGCCGGACGGCTCGCGCAGGACATAGTTGGTGTCGTAGCAGATCCGATGCTGCATCAGCTGCACCGCTCCGATAGGCCGCAAGGTCGTGAAATCGTAGTCCGTTCCCTCCACGCATTTGATCTCACCGGTCGGGATGAGATCGGCTTGGGTCGGCGTGATGAAATCGCCTGCGATCATCAGGTGATGGGACGAAATGTCCGGGCTGCCGTCGAGATTGAAGTAGCTGTGCGTGGTGAGGTTGACCGGGCACGGTCGGTCGCAGGTCGCCTCCAGGACGATTCTCAGCCTGGCTTTGTCCATGAGCTCATAGGTGCACGTGGCAATCAGGCGGCCCGGATAGCCCATATCGCCGCCATCGGAGACGAGAGCGAGAGTCAGGGCCGAGGGCTTCCGGTCGATGATCGTCCAGAGGCGGGAGCCGAAGCCCATGGCGCCGCCATGGAGCTGGTTTCGCCCCTCATTGGCGTTGAGCCTGTGCGTCTCTCCGTTCAAGGTGAAGCGCGCCTGCCCGATGCGGTTGGCGTAGCGCCCGACGATGGCGCCGAAATAGGGCGAATGGGCGATGTAATCCTCGATGGAATTTAGGCCCAGCACGACCCTTTGCGGGCCGGATGCTGACGGTACGATCAGATCGCGGATCACGGCGCCCCAGGTCAGGACGCACATCTCGGTCCCGTCAGGCCCGGTCAGCGTTGCCTGCAGAACGTCCTCGTCGTCCGTTGAGCCGAACCGCTCGAGTCCCATCGCCTACCCCTCGAAGATATTGGCCCTCAGTCCGCGGATGCCGGTCTCGACCTTGAAGAGATGCCCCGCCATCGGGTCGATATGCGGATCGTGGCCGATGGCGGCGGTCGTGATGTAGAGATCGGTGAGATCCGGCCCGCCGAAGGCGCATTTCGTCACCTGCGACGTGGGCACCGGCACGATCCGTTCCACCGAGCCGTCCGGCCCGAAGCGGGTGATGCGCGACGCGCCCCAGTGACAGACCCAGACATGGCCTTCCGCGTCGATGGCCATGCCGTCCGGATAGCCCCACCCCTCGTCGAAATGAGCGAAGCTGCGCGGCTCGCCGATCCGGCTTTTGTTCGCATCGAAGGCATAGATCGTCCGGCCCGTCGTATCGGTGGCGTAAAGCGTCTGCCTGTCATGGCTGAAGATGGGGCCGTTGGTGACGACGATGCCGGAATGAAACTGGGCCAGCTCCCTGCCGTCCCAGCGCCAGAATGCTCCCGACGCATCCGCCTCATCGTCGTGCATGGTGCCGAAATAGACCGCCCCGTCCGGCCCCACATGGCCGTCATTGATCCGGTTGCCGGGCTTGTCCTCCTCGGGCGCGACAAGACGCTGGACATCGCCCGTTTTCAGGTTAAAGCGGGCGAGACCGGACTTGAAGCCCGCGATGACCACCTTGGGGTCAGGGGTCAGGGCGACGAAGCCCACGGATTCCGGCGCATCGACGCGGGAATGCTCGGCGGTTTCCGGATGATAGCGCCAGATCCCCGGGCCCTTGATGTCGACCCACAGGAGCGTATCGGTGCGGTGGTCCCAGACAGGCCCCTCGCCCAGCATGCAGGCACTGGCGACCGCCACGTGCGGCGTGTGAGGATGAACGACGGGATTGGTCATGTCTTGCCCCCTTGGGCTCTCCGCCCTGCCTGTAACTATGACAGGGTGGAACGGGTTCAATCAGGCGGCTGCGATCCGCTCCGCCAGGGAGACGAGGCTCAGATCCGATCCGGCGGGCCCCATGATCGACAACCCGAGCGGCGCGCCGTTTCGGGAAGCGAGCGGGATCGAGACCTGCGGCAGGCCCGACAGGACCGAGAGGCAGAGCAGGTTCAGGGCGTTGTTGCGGTAGTCGTTCAAGGCCTCGTCGCTCTCGGAGACGAGCGGCGCAATATCCGGCATGGTCGGCAGGATCAGCACCGCGTCCTGCCTGAGGAGATCGGCGAAGCGCAGCTGGAAGGCGCTGCGGACGATCATGGATTCCGCCACCTGGGCATCCGTGACCGCCTGCGAGAACTCGAAGCGGTCGGCGACGCCGGGCCCTAAAGGCGGTCGGTAGCGCTCGATCATCGCTCCATCGATGGTCCAGGCCTCCCGGCTCTGGATATAGCGCATGGCCCAGTAAAGGCCCGTGAAGCCCTCCCTGGCGACGTCGACCTCCTCGGGGGCGCCCAGCACGGCCTGCGCCTTGCGCAGCGCAGGCTTCAAAGCCTCCCGAACGGGGGCATCGAGCAGGGCGAAGGCATCCCGGGCGAGATAGATCTTCGGGCTCTGGGTCAAGGGAGCGCCGTCCGTTCCGAGCAGCACCTCGCCGACCCGGACGAAGGTCGCGCCGTCGCGGGTGAAATATCCACAGGTATCGAAGGAGGGCGCGAGATCGTGGCAGAGCTCCAGGCTGACCCTGCCATGGGTGGGGCGGATGCCGAAGAGGCCGCAATGATTGGCCGGCGCCCGCACGGAGCCCCCCGTATCGGTGCCGAGAGCGAAGTCGCACAGGCCGTTGGAGACGGCCGCGGCGGAGCCCGAGGAAGAGCCGCCGGGGATCCGGTCGGGCGCGCCCCCGTTCACCGGGGTGCCGAAATGGGCGTTCTTGCCGCTCATGGAAAAGGCGAGCTCGTCCGTGATCGTCTTGCCCACGAGCCGCGCGCCTGCATCCAGCAGCTTCTGGACGGTGGGCGCGGTCCGGGTCTTGATGCCGGACATGGCGAGCATGTGGGGCGATCCTGCGCTCGTCGGGTAGCCCGCCACGTCGAACAGGTCCTTGGCGGCGAAGGTCAGGCCCGCAAGGGGCCCGCCCTCGGCATGGGGCACGGAAACGGCGGGATAGGGCATGAAGGCGCGGGCGGGATCGTGATCGAGGAGCATGGAACCACGGCTTGCTTGAGGGAATGACCAGAAGGGAATGTGTCACTCCCGCCCGGGCCCGAGCAAGGGCGGAAATCCGGACCTGAGCAGTTTGGCCTTTCTTCATGCCCTGAAAGGCCCTAAATCCTCGCAGGTCCTCGAGAGAAGGAAGCGCTGATATGGCGAAGGCATCGATGATCCGCTGGCTGGCTCTTGGAGCGGCGCTCGCGCTGGCAAGCCCGGCCGTGCAGGCGCAGCAGAAAGATCCGATCCGGATCGGCGAGCTCAATTCCTATTCCAAATGGGCGGCCTTCACCGTGCCCTACCGAAACGGCTGGCAGATGGCCCTCGAGGAGATCAACGCCAAGGGCGGCGTGCTCGGCCGGCCCATCGAGATCATCTCCCGCGACGACGGCGCGACTCCCGGCGACGCCACCCGCGTCGCCGACGAACTCGTGACCCGCGAGAACGTGTCCCTGCTCTTCGGCTCCTTCCTGTCGAATGCCGGCGTGGCCATGGCGGATTTCGCCAACCAGAAGAAGATTCCCTATATCGCCGCCGAGCCGCTGACCGACGCCATCACCATGGCGCAGGGCAACCGCTACACCTATCGCATCCGCCCCAACAACTTCATGCAGGTCGGCATGCTGGTGGACGAAGCGAAGCTCTCGGGCGCCAAGCGCTGGGCCATCGTCGCGCCGAACTACGAATACGGCCAGTCGGCCGCGGAAGTGTTCAAGCGCCTCATCAAGGAGCGCGTGCCCGGCGCGGAGATCGTCGCCGAGCAGTACCCGGCTCTCGGCAAAATTGAAGCTGGCGCAACCGTCTCCGCCCTCGAACAGGCCAAGCCCGACGGCATCTTCAACGTGCTCTTCGGACCCGACCTCACCCAGTTCGTCCGTGAGGGCAACACGCGCGGCCTCTTCGAGGACGCGACGGTTCTGTCCCTGCTGACCGGCGAGCCGGAATGGATGCTGCCCCTGAAGGACGAGGTGCCGGAGGGCTGGACCGTGACCGGCTACCCTTGGGACCAGATCAAGGAGCCGAAGCACGAGGCCTTTGTGAAGGCCTACCGCGAGAAGTACAGCGAGACGCCGCGCCTCGGATCGCTTCTCGGCTACATGACCGCCTACATGATCCGCGACACGATCGAGCGCGCCGGCTCGACCGAGACGGAGGCTATCCTCAAGGCGCTCGAGGACACGAAGTTCGAGACGGTCATCGGCCCCGTCACCATGCGCGGCATCGACAACCAGTCGACGATGGGCGCCTGGGTCGGCAAGCTCGAGCAGCAGGGCGCGGGCGGGCGCATGACGGATTGGGAGTACAAGGCGGGCGAGCCCTTCATGCATCCTGAGTCCGAGGTCAAGGCGGCGCGGAAGGAGTGATCGGTTGAAGGCTCGGCGCGGGTCCCCCCTCCCCTCGCGGGGAGGATAGCTCATGGATCCCTCCTTTCTCGTCATCCAGGCTCTCAACGGGCTCGCCAGCGCTTCGTCGCTCTTCATCACCGCCTGCGGGCTCACCATCGTCTTCGGCGTGACGCGGATCGTGAACTTCGCGCACGGCTCCCTCTACATGATCGGAGCCTATACGGCGGCGACGCTCGTGCCGCGGCTCCTCGAGCTCTCCTTCGGGCCGGTCTCCTTCTGGGCCGGCATTCTCGTCTCAGCTCTCATCGTCGGCATCATCGGCGTTCTCATCGAGGTTCTGCTCCTGCGCCGCATCTACGGCGCGCCGGAACTCTTCCAGCTGCTCGCCACCTTCGGCCTCGTGCTCGTGGTGCAGGATCTCGTGGTGCAGGTCTTCGGGCCGCAGGACATCCTCGGCCCCCGTGCACCGGGACTGCGCGCGCCGGTCGAGATTCTCGGACGGCGTTTTCCGTCCTACGAACTCGTGCTCATCGCCGCCGGACCCGTCGTGCTCGGTCTCGTCTGGCTGCTTCTGCGCCGGACGCGCTTCGGCGTCCTGGTGCGTGCGGCGACGCAGGACCGGGACATGATCGCAGCGCTCGGCGTGAACCAGGCGATACTGTTCACCGGCACGCTCTTTCTCGGAGCCTTCCTCGCAGGTCTTGGCGGCGCGCTGCAGATCCCGCGCGTGGCGGCCAATACGGGCATGGACCTCGCGATCATCGCGGAGGCTTTCGTGGTCACCGTCGTCGGCGGCATGGGCAGCGTGACGGGCGCTTTTCTCGCGGCCCTCATCATCGGCCAGCTGCAGGCCTTCGGCATTCTGATCTTTCCGAAGAGCACGCTCGTCGTGGTCTTCCTGCTCATGGCGGTGGTGCTGGCCATCAGGCCCAACGGCCTGTTCGGACGGCCCGAGACGGTTGGCGGCACGCACGCGGTCGGCATCGCCAGCCACAAGCCGCGATCCTCCAACTGGATTTTGGGGCTCGCCGCGATTGCTGCGCTCGCCTGCCTCCCGCTGGCGGCCGACGCCTATCTCCTGAAGGTCGCCACCGAAATCCTGATCTTTGCGCTCTTCGCCTTCAGTCTCCAGCTCCTCATCGGCGTCGGCGGTCTTGTGAGCTTCGGCCATGCAGCCTTCTTCGGTTTGGGGGCCTATGGCGCGGCGCTGGCCGTGAAGTGGCTCGGCGCACCGATGGAGGCCGCGCTCCCCGCAGGGCTCGTGCTGGCCGGTACAGGCGCTGCGCTGATCGGGGCCTTCGTCGTGCGCCTGTCCGGCATCTATCTCGCGATGATGACGCTCGCCGCTGCGCAGATCCTCTATGCGGTCGCCTTCCAGTGGGTGGAGGTCACGGGCGGCGATAACGGCATCGTCGGCGTCTGGCCCTCCGCCTGGGCCAGCGGTCAGGTCCCCTATTACCTGATGACGCTCGGCCTGACCGTCGTGGCCGTCTTTCTGCTCGTCCGCATCATCAACGCGCCCTTCGGCTACGCGCTGCGCGCTGCGCGCGATTCCGAGCCTCGCGCCGAGTCCATCGGCATCAATCTGCGCCAGCATCGCTGGCTCGCCTTCATGATCTCCGGCGCCGCCGCAGGGCTTTCCGGCGGTCTCTACGCCTTCTCGCGGGGCTCCGTCGATCCTGGCCTGCTCGGCATTCCCACCTCCGTGGATGCGCTCACCATGCTGCTGCTGGGCGGCATCCAGACGGTAATGGGGCCGCTCGTGGGCGCAGGCGTGCTGCATTTCCTGCGCGACCAGATCATGCCGCTGACCTCCCTCTGGCGACTGTTCTTAGGGTTGAGCATCATCGCCATGGTGCTGCTCTTCCCGCGCGGTCTCGTCGGCACCGTCCAGCATTGGCGGGAGGAGCGGGCATGACGCTTCTCGCCGTCCAATCCCTCAGTAAGTCCTTCGGCGGCGTGGTGGCGGCGCAGGACGTGGACTTCGCCCTGGAGCGCGGCGAGATGCTCGCCCTCATAGGCCCGAACGGCGCGGGCAAATCGACCGTGTTCAACATGATCGGCGGCCAGCTCCGCTCCGACCATGGGCAGGTCCTGCTCGATGGGCAGGACATCACCGCCATCTCTCCGCAGGCGCGCTTTCGCCGGGGCGTGGGCCGCACCTTCCAAGTGGCGCAGGCCTTCCTTTCCATGAGCGTGGCGGAGAACGTACAGATGGCCCTGGTGAGCCGTGCAAGGGAGAGCCGCGCCCTCTGGTCTCCAGCCCGCAAGCGCCATCGCGAAGAGGCGCTGATGCTTCTCGACCGGGTCGGCATGGCGGACGCGGCGGATCGTCCCTGCTCGGCGCTAGCCTATGGCGACGTGAAACGGGTGGAGCTTGCCATCGCGCTCGCAGGCCAGCCCAAACTGCTGCTCATGGACGAGCCGACCGCAGGCATGGCCCCTCGCGAGCGGGCGGCGCTCATGGATCTGACGGCCTCCATCGCGGCATCGGAAGGCATTGGCGTCCTCTTCACCGAGCACGATATGGATGTAGTCTTCGGCCACGCGGGCCGCGTCCTCGTGCTCCTGCGCGGCCGGATCATCGCGAGCGGCGCGCCCGACGAGATTCGCAGCAACCCGGATGTGCAGCAGGCCTATCTCGGCGATGACCACGCCCTTGCGCAGCCGACAGGAGCAGAAGCCCCGTGAGTGCGCCGCTTCTGGATATCCGGAATCTGTCCGCCTCCTACGGCAGCGCGCAGGTGCTGTTCGGATTGTCGCTTGAACTTCGCGCAGGCGAAGTCGTGGCCCTCGTCGGGCGCAACGGAGCCGGCAAGACGACGACGCTCAAGGCGATCATGGGACTGGTCCCCGCGAAGGCCGACCGCCTCGCCTTCAGAGGCCGTTCGCTCATCGGCCTGCCGACCTACCGGATCGCCCGCCTCGGCCTCGGCTACGTTCCAGAAGACCGGCGCATCTTCACGGATCTCACCGTCGACGAGAACCTGGAGACCGGCCATCGCGCTGCCGGTGCAGGGCGCTCGCCCTGGACTCCCGAGCGGCTCTTCAGGCTCTTTCCCAACCTTGCCGAGATGCGAGACCGCCGCGGCAGCCAGATGTCCGGCGGCGAGCAGCAGATGCTCTCCATTGCGCGCACGCTCATGGGCAATCCGGAAGCCATCCTGCTCGACGAGCCGTCGGAAGGCATCGCGCCGGTCATCGTGCAGATGATGGCGGAGGCGATCCGCGCCATGAAGGCCGAGGGCGTGGCCGTGCTTCTCTCCGAGCAGAACTGGGCTTTCGCCGCCGGCATCAGCAACAGGGCCTGCGTCATCGAGCGGGGCGAGATCCGTTTTCAGGGCTCCATGGCGGAATTGATGGCGAATGAGGCTCTGCGGGCCGAAACGCTCGGAGTCTAGGGGACGCGCCCTGGGGTTTCCGGCGTCACCGGAGTGGCGGTGGCGGGCGTTTCTGCCCCGGGAATTGCCCCTGTCGCCCCTGGCGGATCGTCACGGTCGACGAATACGACCCATAGCACCGTGCTCATCGCGACGATCAGCAGCGCGACGGCAAGGAGGGCTATCCAGTTGCGTGATCTCATATCGGTCTCCTGCCCCCAGTGAGTGTCCAGCCTGACAGTTGCAACTCCCATACGGCGGCCTGCGTTCCCATCGGCATGGATCCTCGCGCTTCCTCTCCAGGGCCTCCCACGGGCTGGCCCGTTTCTGCCGACGGCATCGCCTATCCCCCGGAGCCCTGGCGGCTCAGGGGAGAGCTTTACGGCTCCTTCTGGCTCGTTCCCCGTTCGACCGTCGAGGCTTTCCTGCCGGAGGGCGTTGCGCCGCTCGCCGTCAGCGACAGGGCTCTCGTGGTGACCGGGTGGGCGGTGTACAGGCCCGGCAGCGTGCTGCGATACCGCGAGCTGCTCTGCGGCGTCGCCCTGCGTGCCGATGACGGTTTCGGGCTCTCCATCACTCATATCTGGGTCGACGATCCGGCCTCCATGGCGGGGGGCCGGGAGCTTTGGGGCGTCCCGAAGCAGCTCGCCCGGTTTGCTCCGACCGGCTCGGGGGCCTTCGGCGAGGAGGCCCGGGACGAGGGGGGACAGATCGCGCGTCTCACCTTCGACCGGACGCTCCCCGTTCCCGGACAGTGGCCGCTGACCTTGCAGGCCGTGCAGGAGCTCCGGGGCCGCCTCAAGGTCACCCGGCTGCGGATCGACGGGCGCGTGGACCTCGGGCGCGCCGTCTGGCGTTTCAGCGAGACCGGCCCTCTTGGTTTTCTGCGGGGCCACATGCCGATCCTGAGCGTCAGATCGGGCTCGGCCGTAATCGGGTTCGGGGTTGATGCCTCGGAGAGCAGAGCATCCTTCCTGCCCGATGCTCTGGCCTGGCTCCTCTCCTCACGGCCAAGGCAATCATACGGGCGCTAAGCCATTGACGGAACGGGGCGAACGGCCGATATGCAGGCCATCCGGCGCAGCCTGCGCCCGCCTCCTCTCATTCGACGTGAAGGAATTCCCGCTTCATGGGCGTCATCCATGTGACCGACCGGGCCGGCCAGCGCCACACCCTCGAAGCGATCGAGGGCTGGCGGGTCATGGAGATCATCCGGGATTGGGGCCTGCCCATCGAGGGCCTGTGCGGCGGGGCCTGCGAATGCGCCACCTGCCATGTCTTCGTCGCCGAGGAATGGCTCGACCAGCTCTATCCCCCGACCGGGGAGGAGGAGGATCAGCTCGACACGGTGGTGACCCGTCCTAATTCCCGCCTTTCGTGCCAGATCATCTGGACTCCCGACCTCGACGGCCTGGAGGTCACCCTCGCCCCCACGGGCGGCTGACCGCATCCCTGCCGCATTGCCAATACCCGGAGACCGTGCTTTCGAAGGGGTCTCTCGAAGGAGCCTGTTCATGGTGGACAATATCGAAACGGACGTCGTCATTATCGGAGCCGGGCCTGTGGGCCTGTTCGCCGTGTTCGAACTGGGCCTCCTCGACATCAAATGCCACCTGATCGACATCCTGCCGAAGGTGGGCGGCCAATGCGCCGAGCTCTATCCGGAAAAGCCGATCTACGACATCCCCGGCTTCCCCGTCGTCACGGGCCAGGGGCTCGTCGACAACCTGATGGCGCAGATCGAACCGTTCCACCCGACTTTCCACCTCAACGAGATGGTGGAGAGCCTGGAATCCATCGGCACGCCGGAAGCCCCGCGCTTCCGGGTGAAGACCTCTGAGAACGGCACGACGTTCACCTGCAAGGCGGTGATCATCGCCGCCGGCGGAGGCTCGTTCCAGCCCAAGAAGCCGCCCATCGACAATATCGAAGCCTATGAGGGCACCGGCGTATTCTACGCCGTGCGCAAGATGGAGATGTTCCGGAACAGGCGCGTGCTGATCGTCGGCGGCGGCGATTCCGCCCTCGATTGGACCGTGAACCTGCAGCCCATCGCCAAGCGCCTCACGCTTCTCCACCGCCGCGACGCCTTCCGCGCCGCGCCTCATACGGTGGAAAAGATGCGTTCGCTCGTCGCCGCGGGCGACATGGATTTCCATCTTGGACAGGTGATGGGCCTCAAGGGCGAGGCTCCAGTGCTCGAAGGCGCGGTCATCCGCAAGGACGACGGCTCGGAGTTCCTGATCGAGTGCGACGTGATGCTGCCCTTCTTCGGCCTCACCATGAAGCTCGGCCCCATCGCCGATTGGGGGCTGAACCTTCACGAGAACCTGATCCCGGTCGATACGGAAAAATTCGAGACCAACGTACCCGGCATCTTCGCCATCGGCGACATCAACACCTATCCGGGCAAGCTGAAGCTCATCCTCTCCGGCTTCCACGAGGGCGCGCTCGCAGCACAGAAGGTGCACCGCTATGTATACCCTGAGAAAAAGCTTCTCTTCCAATACACGACCTCGTCCACAAGCCTTCAGAAGAAGCTCGGCGTCGTGGCCTGACAGGGTTTGGATACGGCCCGCCTTCCCCTTGCGGAGCGGGCCGGTTCCTGAAACTCTGGGCTCATGACGAACTCATCCGATCTCTCCCTCGGCCGTCGCGTCATGGCGATGATCGAGGCGCTCGCGCAGCACAGCGACGATCCCGGGCGCATCACGCGCCTCTATCTCTCGCCCGCCCATCGCGCCGCCGCCGAGACGGTGCTCGCCCTCATGCGGGATGCGGGGCTTGACGCGCATATCGACGCCCTCGGCTCCGTGATCGGCCGCATGGAGGGACAGGCCCCCGATGCGCCTGCCCTCATCGTCGGCTCGCATATCGACTCGGTCGTCGATGCGGGCCGCTATGACGGCAATCTCGGCGTGGTGCTCGGCATCGCCGTGGCGCAGGCCCTGCGGGACGGGGGCGCCATCCCCGCCTGTCCCATCGAGATCGTCGCCTTTGGGGACGAGGAGAATGTCCGCTTTCCGACCAATCTCTCCACGTCCCATGCGCTCGCAGGCCGGTTCGATCCCGCCTGGCTCGACGGCAGGGACCAGGATGGGGTGACCCTTCGCGAGGCGCTAATCCGCTTCGGCGGCGACCCGGAGGGGATCGCCGCCCTCGCCCGCGATCCTGCCCGCTATCGCGGCTACCTCGAGGTGCATATCGAGCAGGGTCCGCTGCTTGAATCCCGAAATCTTCCGGTCGGCATCGTCTCCGCCATCAACGGCATCACCAGGGCCCGCGCTCATGTGACCGGCGAGGCGGGCCATGCGGGCACCGTGCCGATGGCCATGCGCCGCGATGCGCTGGCGGCCGTCGCCGAAATGATCGGCATCGTGGAGCGCGCCGGTGGCACGCGCACAGACACGGTCGCGACCGTTGGCGTCGCCCAGGTGCAGCCGGGCGCGATCAACGTGATCCCCGCGCGGGTCGACTTCACCCTCGACGCCCGCGCGCCGGACGACGCGGTGCGCAACGCCATGGTGCAGGACATCGTGACCGAGTGCGAAACGGCGGCTGAACGCCGGGGCGTCGCGCTCACCATCGAGCCTTTCATGGACTCGCCGGCAACGCCCATGGAAAAGGGCCTGATGACGGTGCTCGAGGATGCGGTGGCGAGCCTCGGCATCGAGCCGCTGCGCCTGGCCTCGGGCGCGGGACATGACGCGGTGGCCATGGCGCATCTGTGCCCTGCCGCCATGCTCTTCGTGCGCTGCAAGGACGGCATCAGCCACAATCCGGCGGAGTCGATCACGCTCGAGGATGCGGATATGGCGGCGCACGTGCTGATCGAGGCCGTCAGGAAGCTGACGGCTCCGGTATGACGGTCCCGTCGCCCATCCTCGCCTTCGTCGGCGAGCCGGACGACGAACTGCATCGCGTCGTCCTCGAAGGCATCCGCACATTCAACCAGACGGTCCTGCTCTCCTCGCAGCCTGCGGGGCAGGACCTGGCCATCGCCATCCGCGATCCGGAGTGCCAGGCGCCAGTCGGCGGCCTCCTGGGACGCACGGCCGGGGGCTGGCGTGCCATCGAGCTGGTCTTCGTGCCCGAGACCCTTAGGGGCTCGGGCCTCGCGACGCGGCTGATCGCCATGGCGGAGGACGAGGCGCGCCGCCGCGGCTGCCATGCGGCCTGGCTCGACACGCTCAACCCGAAGGCGCTCGGCCTCTATCAGCGCCTCGGCTACGAGGTCTTCGGCGAATTGAAGGACTATCCTGTCGGCTCGAGCCGCTTCTTCCTTCAGAAGAAACTCGGCCCGGCTCCGAGCGCCTGAAGCATCTCAGCCGCTCCAATCCTCCGCAAGGATGGCCCAGCGCTCGTGATCGCGCCAGATGCCGCCGATCTTGAGGTAGCGCGGCGAGAATCCCTCCTGCCGAAAGCCGAGACGCTGCACGAGAGTGCGCGAGGGCTTGTTGCCCGGCTGGATGTTCGCCTCCAGGCGATGCAGGCCGAGTTCCGTGAAGGCGTGAGTGACGACGAGGCCCACCGCTTCGCTCATCAATCCGCGCCCGTTCATGCCGACGACGCCGTAATAGCCCATATAGGCGCTCTGGAAGAAACCGTGCACGATCTCGCTGAGATTGACGACGCCGGCGATCCTGCCGCTCGACGTCTCGCGGGCGATGAAGCCGATGGATCTGTCGCCGTCGCAACGGGCGAGATAGGCCATGAAGCCGATCCGGTCCCGGCACGGATAGACCCAGGGCTCGTGCAGCGCGATGCTCGCGAGATTGGCGGCGATCAGCTCATCGGCATCCTCGATGCGAACGGGACGGATGGTGACTCGCGATGCCATGGAACCGATCCCCTCTTCCCGGAACGTAGCGCAGCTCTGCCAATCCGCTCTTATTCCAGCTCACCCACCGCGCTCTCGACCGCTTCGACCACCGCGCCGGAGCGCATGAGGTCGAGGGCCTGGCGCATCTCGGTCGCATACCAGCGGTCGCCGTCGAGGGCCGGCGGGATGACGGCGCGGATGGCCTCCATCGCCGCACGCGATCCCTTGCCCAGCGGATGATCCTTGGCGAGAGGCTCGACGAGGGTCAGCGCCTGCGCCGCCATCAGCAACTCGCCCGCCACGATCTGCTCCACGTTCTCGACAACGGTGCGCGCCTTGCGCCCGCACCAGGTGGAGTTCGAGACATGGTCCTCCGCATTGGACTTGCCGGGGATCGAGTCGACGGAGCCGGGCACGGAGAGAGACCGGTTTTCCATCACCAGGGCCGACATGGAGCACTGCACCGTCGCGAAGCCCGTGTTCAGTCCGCGCTTGCCGGCGAGCAGGTTGCGCGGCAGCCCATAGGACATGGTGGGATCGATGAGCCGCGCGAGACGCCGCTCCGAAATCGAGCCGAGATCGGTCATGGCGATAGCGAGGAAGTCCATTGCCTGCGCCATGTACTGGCCGTGGAAATGGCCGCCCGAGATCGAGACGTAGCCGCCCTGGCCGTCATCGAAGATCAACGGATTGTCGGTGGCGGAATTCATCTCCGTGCCGACGATGCACTCCACATAGTCCACGGCCTCGCAGGCGGGACCGTGCACCTGGGGGGTGCAGCGCAGCGAATAGACGTCCTGCACGCGCGGGCTGGCAGGCTGCCCCGGCTGGCGCGGCTCGTCGGGAAAGACGATGTCGCGGGCGCTCTGCGAGCAGCGCTGCGTGCCCTCCAGGATCCGCAGGAGGTTGCGCGCGACCTTCGCCTGGCCCGGATGCGGGCGCGCCTTATGCACGCGCGGATCGAAGGCCGCGAGTTCGCCGCGCATGGCCTCGAGCGAGAGGCACATGGCGATGTCGGCGTGCTTCAGGATGCGCCGCGCGTCGTGCGTGGCGAGCGCCGCGAGCGCGAGCGAGGTCGTCGAGCCGTTGATGAGGGCGGAAGCATCCTTTGCGCCGAGCTCGAAATCGGGATCGAACCCTGCCGCGGCAATGGCCTCGCGGGCGGGCATGATGCGGCCCTTGTAGACCATCTGCGCTTCCGCGAAGCCGCAGACCGCGCCCGCCATATGGGCGAGCGGCGCGAGATCGCCCGATGCGCCGACCGAGCCCTTCTGCGGGATGACCGGGTGCAGGCCCGCATTGACGAAGGCAATGAGGCGCTCGACGAGCTCGACGCGCGGGCCGGAATAATTCGAGGCGAAGGCATTGGCGCGCAGCAGCATCATGGCCCGCGTCACGTCCTCGGCGAAGGGTTCGCCGACACCGGTCGCATGGGCATAGACCGTCTTCTGCTGGTAGGCCGCCATGTCATTGATGAGAACGCGCTGATCCTTGAACAGCCCGACGCCGGTATTGAAGGCGTACATCAGCGGCGCGTCGTCATGCATCCAGGTGCGGTCGATATAGGCTCGGGTCGCCGCGATCCGCTCGCGCGCCTCCGGATCGAGTGCCGCTTCCGCAAAGCGCCCCGCTGCATCGGCGCGCGCCACGCGCACCACATCCTCAATCTTGAGCGTTGCTCCGTCGAGCCTGACCGTCATCGCTGTTCCTCGCATGGTCCTCAAGGGATAATGGGGCTTCGGTTGGGGCGCAACAACGGCATCGGGCCGAGGTGACCGGCCATCGGCCGCATGCGAGGGCGACGCCGCTGCAGCGAGTTCCGGCCTCCGGTCACGGCCTTGGACCATCAAAGGTCAAAAGGGCAGCACCTTTGGGCCCGGAGCCGATCAGCTCCGAGCCTGAAGGGGTGGAGAGGGGGCGCGAAGGGCGTCCGGCTCAGAAATGGGTGAGATGGAAAGAGCCGGGTGGCCCCTCGCGCACGGCTTTCTTAGGCGGTCCATCACCCGTTGCCGGATGCGACTGGCCTCCCGTCGGGAGCGCGTGCGTGTCGCCCTCCCGCAGGACCGTGCCTGCTCCCACATCTTGCGACGCCTCGCGAGCGCGCCCCTCGTGGAGCAGATCTGACCTACCTATAGCAAAGCTTGTCCCCACAGCCTAGAACAGAATGAGAACATCCCTTCGGGATCACCGGAACAGGGCCGGTGATGAGGGAGAGGGGCAGGAAACCGAAAGCGCAAACAAAACAGGCCCTGGACGATCCAGAGCCTGTGAAAATTCTTGGCTGCCAGCCCTCTCGCTCCCGCCCTCTACCACACGGGAGAGGGAGACACACGGCTGTCCTTCGGATCAGACGCGGCCGAGGCGCTTCGTGGTCTGGGGGTCGAACAGGTGGACGTTGGATGGGTCGATGGAGAGGGTGAGGCTGCGGGTGTCGGCCGGGATCTGGCCGGTGGAGGCCTGCACGACGAATTCCGCGCCTGCGACCTTGCCGTGGAAGAGTTGGGTCGCGCCGAGCTCCTCGACGAAGTCCACATCCATGGTGAGGGCGCTGAAGCCCGCCCCGGTCCCGGCCTGAACGTCCTCGGGACGCAGGCCCACCTCGATGGCGGAACCGGGGGCGAGGCCGTCGCGCATATCCGTCACCTGGATCATCTGGCCGCCGACCGAGACGCGTCCGGGACCTTCGACCTTGCCGGGCAGGATGTTCATGGGCGGCGAGCCGATGAAGGTGGCGACGAAGCGGGTCTCGGGGCGGCGATAGACGTCCGAGGGCGTGCCGACCTGCTCGATCTGGCCGCCGGACATGACCACGAGCTTGTCGGAGAGCGTCATCGCCTCGACCTGATCGTGGGTGACGTAGATCGAGGTCACGCCGAGGGCGCGCTGCAGACGCTTGATCTCCACGCGCATCTGCACGCGCAGCTTGGCGTCGAGGTTGGAGAGCGGCTCGTCGAAGAGGAAGACCTGGGGCTTGCGCACGATCGCGCGGCCCATGGCGACGCGCTGGCGCTGGCCGCCGGAGAGGGCGCGGGGCTTGCGCTCGAGGAACGACTCGATGGCGAGGATGCGGGCTGCCTCCTTCACGCGCTTCTCGATCTCGTCCTTGGGCGTGCCGCGGTTCTTCAGGCCGTAGGCCATGTTGTCGTAGACGCTCATATGCGGATAGAGCGCGTAGTTTTGGAACACCATCGCGATGTCGCGGTCGGCCGGCTCGATCTGGTTCACGACCCGGTCGCCGATCTTCACCGTGCCGCCGGAGATGGTCTCCAGGCCCGCGATCATGCGCAGCAAGGTGGACTTGCCGCAACCGGACGGGCCGACCAGCACGCAGAAGGAGCCGTCCTCGATGCCGAGAGAGACGCCCTTCACGGCTTCCACATTGCCCGCATAGACCTTCCGCACGGTATCGAGCGTCACGCCTGCCATTGTTCTATTCCCCTTAGCGTCGACCCCTGCATCTTCTCGGGCAGTCGGCCGTCATCCTTTGATACTTCAATGAGCCTCCCGGCGGGGCCGGGAGAACGACGCGCGAAGTCCGGCGTCACTTCTCGGTTTCGACGAGGCCCTTCACGAAGAGCCGCTGCATGAAGATGACCACCAGCACCGGCGGCACCATCGCGAGCACCGCGGTCGTCATGGCGATCTGCCATTCGGTCAGGGCGTCCTGCGTCGTGATCATCTTCTTGATGCCGATGACGATGGTCTGCATGGAGCTCTTCGTCGTGATCAGCAGCGGCCAGAGATACTGGTTCCAGCCATAGATGAACTGGATCACGAAGAGCGCCGCCATCGTCGTGATGGAGAGCGGGATCAGCGTGTCCTTGAAAAAGCGGAACGCGCCGGCGCCGTCGATCTTGGATGCTTCCAGCAGCTCGTCCGGGATCGTCATGAAGAACTGCCGGAACAGCAGCGTGCCGGTGGCCGATGCGATGAGCGGCAGGATCAGGCCCGTATAGGTGTCGAGGAGGCCGAGATCCGCGACGATCTTGTAGGTCGGGTAGATACGCACCTCGACGGGCAGCATCAGGGTGATGAAGATGACCCAGAACGCCGTCATGCGAAGCGGGAAGCGGAAATACACCACCGCGAAGGCCGAGAGGATCGAGATCAGGATCTTACCGACCGCGATGCCCATGGCCATGATGAAGGAGTTGAGCATCATCGTCCCGACGGGCTCGCGGGTGGAGCTCGACGCACCGACGAAGATGGTGCGGTAGTAGTTCTCGTCCGCCTGATCGCCGGGGATCAGGGGCATGTTGCCGTTGATGATCGTCGCCGCATCGAAAGTGGACGCCAGGATCGCCAGATAGACCGGGAAGGCGACGATGACGACGCCGACCAGCAGGACGAGGTAGGCAACGATGTTTCTGTAACGCCGGCTCTCGACCATCAGTACTGCACCTTGCGTTCGACATATTTGAACTGGATGGCTGTGAGCCCGATCACGATCACCATCAGGATCACCGACTGCGCCGCGGAGCCGCCGAGATCGCCGCCTAGGCGGCCGTCCGCATAGACCTTGTAGACGAGGGTCGTCGTCTGGCCCGCCGGTCCGCCGCCGGTCACGGCATCGATGATGCCGAAGGTGTCGAAGAACACGTAGACGATGTTCACGACGATGAGGAAGAAGGTCGTGGGCGAGAGCAGCGGGAAGATGATGGTCCAGAAGCGGCGTAAGGGGCCCGCGCCGTCGATGGCGGCGGCCTCGATTACGCTCTTCGGGATCGATTGCAGGCCCGCCAGGAAGAAGAGGAAGTTGTAGCTGATCTGCTTCCAGGTGGCGGAGAGCACCAGCAGGAGCATCGCATGGTCGCCGTTGAGCAGCGGATTCCAGTCGATCCCGACGGCGCGGATCGGCCGGGTGAGCGTGCCGAGCGACGGGTGGAACATGAAGATCCAGAGCACGCCGGCGATGGCGGGCGCGACCGCGTAGGGCCAGATGAGCAGGGTCTTGTAGGCTTCGCCGCCGCGCAGGTTCTTGTCGGCCTGGGTGGCCAGGAGCAGCGAGCAGGCGAGCGACAGGACGGCGACGGCGGTGGAGAAGACGGCCGTGTTCACCATCGCCCGGTAATATTCGGGCTGCTGGAACAGGTAGCGGTAATTCTCGAAACCGACGAATTCGCTGGAAAGACCGAAGGCGTCCTCCATCAGGAAGGACTGCCAGATGGCCTGCGATGCGGGCAGGTAGAAGAAAATGATCGTAATCGCCAGCTGCGGCAGGAGCAGCATGTACGGCAGAAACTTGCTCGAGAAGAGGGCTCGTTTTTCCATCGATCCAAGCCAACGGGTGATGCGCGGGCAGAGGTCGGCACCAACCGATCTGCGAGGCTATGTCATAAGAGAGTCCCGGGCAGCTTGCGGCTGCCCGGGACGATGATCCGACTGCGGATGAAGCTTAGCGGGTGACGGTCCGCTCGAACTTGCGCAGTTCCTGGTTGCCGCGCTCGACAGCGGCGTCGAGGGCCTGCTTGGCCGACTTCTTGCCGGTCAGGGCGCTCTCGATTTCCTCAGCCCACATGTCGCGGATCTGAACGAGGTTGCCGAGACGCAGGCCGCGGGAGTTTTCCGTCGGCTCCTTGTTGGTCAGCTCGATCAGAGGAGTCTCGAGGTACGGGTTCTGCTTGTAGAAGCCCGATTCCTTGACCTTCTGGTAAGCCGCCTTGGTGATCGGCAGGTAGCCGGAGTCGGTGTGCAGCTTCGCCTGACGGTCCGTGTCGGACAGGAAGGCGAAGAACTTGGCGACGCCCTTGTACTCGTCAGCCTTCTTGCCGCCCATGACCCACAGCGAAGCGCCGCCGAGCGTGGAGTTCTGCGGAGCGCCCTGGACGTCCGGGTAGTACGGCATCGGAGCGTTGGCCCACTCGAACTTCGCGTTCGCCTTCACGTTGCCGTAGAAGCCCGAGGAGGTCAGCATGATCGGGCACTCGCCCGAGGTGAAGCGGCCCTCGCCCGTGTTGGTGCGGCCGGAGTAGTCGAAGGTCTTGTTCTTCTGGAGATCGGCCAGGTTCTGCAGGTGCTTCACGTGCAGCGGCGAGTTGATCTTCAGCTCGGTGTCGAAACCCTCGATGCCGTTGGCCTTCGTGGCGAGCGGCACGTTGTGCCACACGGAGAACTGCTCCAGGTTCACCCAGGTGATCCAGGCGCTGGAGAAACCGCAGGTCGGGTGGCCGGAAGCCTGGAGCTTCTTGGCGGCTTCGAACACCTCGGGCCAGGTCTTCGGCGGCTGGTCGGGGTTCAGGCCGGCCTTGCGGAAGGCGTCCTTGTTGTACCACATCACGGTGGAGGACGAGTTGAACGGGAACGAGAGCAGCTCGCCGCTGGCGGTCGAGTAGTAACCCGTCACGGCCGGCAGGTAGGCCTGCGGATCGAACTTCTCGCCGGCTTCCTTCATCAGCTCCTGCACGGGCTTGATGGCGCCCTTCGCGCCCATCATGGTCGCGGTGCCGACTTCGAAGACCTGCAGGATGTGGGGGGCGTTGCCGGCGCGGAAGGCGGCGATGCCGGCGTTCATGGTGTCGGCGTAGGAGCCCTTATAGGTCGGAACGACCTTGTACTCGTTCTGCGAAGCGTTGAAATCCGCAGCCAGCTTGTTGACGACCTCGTTGTTGGCGCCCGTCATGGCGTGCCACCACTGGATCTCCGTCTGCGCGAAGGCGGACGTGCTCGAAGCCAGGCCGATGGCCAGGGCGCCGAGAAGGGACTTCTTCATCATTCTGGTCTCTCCCATGATCATCCGTTCGGATGTTCTTGTCGTTCATCATCCTTGCACGAAGCCAGGATGACGTTTCCATGACAGAGCCATGACAATCATAGCCGGCTCCAAAATGGAAGCCCTTTCGTTGAAAAGGCTTAACATTCGAAGGTGGGAACAGGCTTAAGCGCCCGTTCGTTGAGGATGTATCCCAATGGAAGAGAGCTATGCCACGTATCATCACGGCCATGTTCAAGGATCACTTCAAGGCGCAGCAGGCCCTCCAGGCCCTGCTCGGGATGGGTCTCGCCCGCGACCGCGTCACGGCGCTCGGCGTCAATCCCGGCCGGGAGGTGTCGTCGATCTCAGGCTTCCGCACCCTCGAGATCCAGCCTGAGGCCCGGAGCTCGCTCCGCGGCCTAGAGCTCCCGGAGGAGGACCTCGACCTTTTCGAGCGCGGCCTGCAGCGGGGGCACTCGCTGATCGCGGCGCGCATCGACCGGGAGGATCACGAAAAGGCGATCCAGGTGCTGGAGATGTTCGATCCGGCGGATCTCGACCGGGACAGCCGGGAATGGACCTCGCACGAAGGCGGCGGCCCCGAAGCCCTGCAGGGCACGGGCGATGTCGGAAAGCCGCTCGGCGGCGGGATCACGGGCGGGAATGCGGAAGGCATGTCGAATACCGGCTCGCTTCCCGGCATGGGCACGATGATCGACAACGGCACCAGTCTCGGGACCGGCGACCTGAACACGGACGAGACCGCCCGGTCCGCTACCGGCTTCAGCAGCACCGTGCCGACCGGGCAATATGACGACGGCAGGCGCGAGGAGCGTCCCGGGGTCAACGAGCTCCGCCGGGATTCCACGCCGCCCGCGCCGCGATCCGGCCCCTTTCAGCGGGACATGAACCGGGGCGGCCGCATCCGGATCTATCTGAGCGACTGACGCCGCCTCAGATCACGTTGCGCTCCAGGAGCGGGCGATTGGCGACGACGCGCTCATGGCCCAGCTCCGACAGGTCGAGCGTGCGGTAGCCTCCGTGCACGATCAGCTCGGACAGCGCCCGGCCGACGGCGGGAGCCTGCTGCAGGCCGTGACCCGAGAAGCCGTTGCACAGGTAGAAATTGTCGAACCCGCCCGCGAGCCCGATGATGGCGTTGTGGTCGAGCAGGCTCATGTCGTAGGGCCCCGCCCAGGCGCGGCCGGGCCTGATCGCCTCGAAGGCGGGCACCCGGTGGGCGAGCGCGGGCCAGATGAATTCCTCGAAGAAGGAGAAGTCGATCTCCTGGCTTGCGGGATCCTCGTCCGACCAGTCCGGGTCCATATCCGCCTCGGGCGAGGCGCCGCAGATGAAGTGCCCCTCCCCTTCCGGGCGGACATAGGCTCCCGAGGTGTCGATAAGGAGCGGACAATTCTCCACTGGCTCCTTACAGGAGAAGGTGAAGACGTAGCGCCGCTTCGCCTGGACCGGGATCTCGAGACCGGCCTTCGCCGCCACCGCCCGTCCGCCGGAGCCCGCGCAGTTGACCAGCGCTCCGCAGGCGATGCGGGCGCCGTCCTTCAGGCGCACGGCGACGATCCGCCCTCCCTCGCGCTCGATTTCGGCCACCTCGCCCGTCACGTATTCCGCGCCCAGCGAGCGCGCCTTCTTGCGGAAGGCCTGGAGCAGGCCCCAGCCGTCGAACCAGCCCTCGCCCGAGCGGCCCCAGGTGCCGGCGGCGAGATCCTCCACGTTGAGCCAGGGGAAACGGCTTTTGAGCTCCTCCGGCTTCATGAACAGGATGTCCGCGCCCTCCGCCGCCTGGAGCGCCTGGTTCTCGGCCAGGATCGACGCGCCGGCTTCCGTGGCGCAGTAGAGATAACCGCCTTCCCGCAGCCCGATCTCCGGCCGTTCGCCGTCCACCTCCAGGTGGTCGCCGATGCTGTGCAGGAACCGGATTCCGTAAAGCGAGATGCGGATGTTCACCGCGCTCGAATATTGCTGCCGGATCGAGGCGGCCGAAAGCGCCGAGGCCGAGAGCTGGTAGGTCGGGTCCTTCTCGACGACGATGACGCGCCCCTTGAAGCCGGGATCGGCCAGCAGGTGATAGGCGGTGGAGGAGCCCATAACGGCGCCGCCGACGATCACGACATCGGCGCTCTTCGAATCTGTGGAGGTCATCGTTCGAATTTCGTTGAGAGGATGATGGAGGACTGGGTGCGCTCCACGCCCTCGAGCGCGCCGATCCTGTCGATGGCGGCGTCGAGAGAGGGAACGTCCTCTGCCTCTACCACCGCCAGAAGATCGAAGACACCCGCGACGGAATGAAGCGCGCGCATTTCAGGCATGCGTTGAAGCGCGGTCACCACCCCGGCCGAGGCCTTCGGAGCGACGACGATGGTCACGTGCGCGCGCACCATGCGGCGGCTGACCTCCTCCGCCAGGCGCAGGGTATAGCCCACGATCACGCCCCGGCGCTCCAGGCTCTCGACCCGGGCCTGGACCGTGGTGCGGGACAGGTTAAGCCGCCGCGCCGCCTCCGCGTGACCGATGCGGGCATTCTCCCGCAGGAGCGCAACCAGGGCGCGATCCGTGGCATCAAGCATCGATGTGACCAATCAAGACGGCAATCTGCCGAGATCTACTCGTCTTTTCGTCAGTTTGTCTATGGCGTTCTGCAGCGAGGTGCCCTTTTCTCGACCGACCACAGGGAGGTTTCTCATGCACTCGATTCTCGTCATCGGCGCCGGCAAGATCGGCTCCACCATCGTCGACATGCTCCACGAGACCGGCGACTACGCCGTCACGGTTGCGGATTCCTCCGCCGCTGCCCTGGAGGCCGTCGCGAAGGATGGCGTGAGGACGGTCCAGCTCGACTTCAACGATGCGGTCGCCCTGCAGAACGCCCTGAAGGGCCATTACGCGGTGCTCAGCGCCGCGCCCTACCACCTGACTGGCCACGTCGCGAAGGCTGCGCGCCTGACGGGCGTCAATTATTTCGACCTCACCGAGGACGTCGCCACCACCCGCATGGTGAAGGAGCTCTGCGACGGCGCCACGTCCGCCTTCATTCCCCAGTGCGGCCTCGCCCCTGGCTTCATCTCCATCGTGGCGCATGACATCGCGAGCCGCTTCGACAAGCTCGACACCGTGCGCCTGCGCGTGGGCGCGCTGCCGCAATATCCATCGAACGCCCTCTCCTACAACCTCACCTGGAGCACGGACGGCGTCATCAACGAGTACATCGAGCGCTGCGAGGCGGTGGTCGACGGCAGCTTGCGCGAAGTCCCGGCCATGGAGGAGCTCGAGGAGTTCTCCCTCGACGGCACCCGCTACGAGGCCTTCAACACCTCCGGCGGCCTTGGCACGCTCTGCGAGACGCTGGCCGGCAAGGTGCGCAACCTGAACTACAAGACCATCCGCTATCCCGGCCACTGCGCGCTCATGCGGGTCCTGCTCAACGACCTGCAGCTGCGCAACCGCCGCGAGGTCCTGAAGGACATCCTGGAGAATGCGGTGCCCGCCACCATGCAGGACATGGTCATCGTTTTCGTGACCGTGACCGGCGAGCGCGGCGGCCGCTATGTGCAGGAGACCTACGCCCGCAGCGTCTACGGCCAGACGGTCGCAGGCCAGCAGCGCACCGCGATCCAGGTGACGACCGCCGCCGGCATCTGCGCCATGCTCGACCTGCTGGTCGCCGGCAAGCTGCCGAAACAGGGTTTCGTGCGCCAGGAGGAGATCGGCCTCGATGCCTTCCTCGCCAACCGCTTCGGCCGGGTCTATGCGGGCGAGCGCCTGGACGCGGAGTGTGAGCCTGCGGTGAAGGACATCCGCCTCGACCCGGCGGCTTAAATCGCATGGCATGATATTAAGGACCGGTCTCCCGCTTCCGCCGAAGGGGGAGCATCCTTAGATCTTGACGAAATCGCATGACCCTATTCGGGAAAAGCAGTTCCCAGGTTTCCTGGTCATGCTTTAAGACGGTGGCCTGACGGCCGCCGTCGTTTTGTTCCATAGACAGGCGAGGGTGGCAGGCTTCCCATGAAGCCCAAAGCCCGCATCCAGGGAGAATCCAAGATGACCGCGAGCCTGAAACCCGTATCCTCCGCCTCCGCCTCCGTTGCGGACGAGGCCCGCGCCATTCTCGCGCGGCTCGGCGTTCCCGAGACCGCCTTTGCCGCCACCGGCCGCCCCGCCATGTCGCCGATCACCGGCGAGGTGATCGTCCACGTGCGCGAAACCACGCCCGACGAAGCCAGGGCCGCGATCGCGCGCGCCGACGCCGCCTTCAAGGCCTGGCGCAAGATCCCGGCTCCCAAGCGCGGCGAGTTCGTGCGCCTCGTCGGCGAGGAGCTGCGCGCCGCCAAGGACGACCTCGGCCGCCTCGTGACGCTGGAGGCCGGCAAGATCGTTTCCGAGGGCCTCGGCGAGGTCCAGGAGATGATCGACATCTGCGATTACGCGGTCGGTCTTTCCCGCCAGCTCTACGGCCTCACCATCGCCACCGAGCGCGCCGACCACCGCATGATGGAAACCTGGCATCCGCTGGGCGTCTGCGGCGTCATCTCCGCTTTCAACTTCCCCGTGGCGGTCTGGTCGTGGAACGCGGCGCTCGCCTTCGTCTGCGGCGATTCCGTGGTGTGGAAGCCTTCCGAGAAGACCCTGCTGACCGCGCTTGCGACGCAGGCCATCGTCGAACGCGCCGCCAGGCGCTTCGGCGGCGTGCCGGAAGGCCTCTCCGAGGTGCTGCTCGGCGGCCGCGAGATCGGCGAGATCCTGGTGGACGACCATCGCGTGCCCGTTCTCTCCGCCACCGGCTCCACCGCCATGGGCCGCCAGGTCGGCCCCAAGCTCGCCGCGCGCTTTGCCCGCGCGATCCTGGAGCTCGGAGGCAACAACGCGGCCATCGTCGCGCCGTCCGCGGATCTCGATCTCGCGCTTCGCGGCATCGCCTTCGCCGCCATGGGCACGGCGGGCCAGCGCTGCACCACCCTGCGCCGCCTCTTCGTGCACGAGAGCGTCTATGACCAGCTCGTGCCGCGCCTCGTGAAGGTCTATTCCAGCGTGAAGATCGGCGATCCGCGCGCGGAAGGAACGCTCGTGGGTCCACTGATCGACAAGGCCGCTTTCGACGGCATGGAGCGCGCGCTGGACGAAGCCCGCGCGGCGGGCGGAACGGTGCATGGCGGCGGACGCTATGCGGATGTGGAGGGCAGCGGCTTCTACGCCCGCCCGGCGCTCGTCGAGATGCCGGCCCAGACAGGCCCGGTGCTGCGCGAGACCTTCGCGCCGATACTCTACGTGATGCGCTACTCGGATCTCGAGGAGGTGATCGAGCTCCACAACGCGGTGGGCGCGGGCCTCTCCTCCTCGATCTTCACCCTCAACATGCGCGAGGCCGAGGCCTTCATCTCGGCGTCCGGCTCCGATTGCGGCATCGCCAACGTGAATATCGGCCCCTCGGGCGCCGAGATCGGCGGCGCGTTCGGCGGCGAGAAGGAGACGGGCGGCGGCCGCGAGGCGGGCTCGGATTCCTGGAAGGCCTACATGCGCCGCGCCACCAACACGATCAATTACGGCTCGACGCTTCCGCTCGCCCAGGGCGTGAAGTTTGACGTGGACGCCTGATCGTCGTCACAATGCAACGGAGGGCATAAGAGCATCGTGCGGAAAAGTGGATCCGGTTTTCCGCACTCAGCGATGCTCTCATCAAAAGAAAGCATCGGATTGGATCCCAAAGTGGAGTCCACTTTTGGGTCCGATGCTTTAGCCCTCCGTTTTCTTTTGTCCAACCTGACCTCGCGAGCCTCCCATGACAGCGTCCTCCCGCACCGGCGGCCAGATTCTCGTCGATCAACTTGCTCTGCACGGAGTCGATCACATCTTCTGCGTTCCGGGCGAGAGTTACCTCGCAGCCCTCGATGCGCTGCATGATGCGGACATCAAGATCACAGTCTGCCGCCAGGAAGGCGGCGCGGCGATGATGGCGGAGGCCTACGGCAAGCTCACGGGCCGCCCCGGCATCTGCTTCGTCACCCGCGGCCCCGGCGCGACGAACGCCTCCCCGGGCATCCATATCGCCAAGCAGGATTCGACGCCGATGATCGTGTTCGTCGGCCAGATCGAGCGCGGCATGCGCGAGCGCGAGGCGTTCCAGGAGCTCGATTACCGCGCCGTCTTCGGCCCTATGGCGAAATGGGCGACGGAGGTGGACGATCCCGCACGCTTCCCCGAGATCGTGTCCCGCGCCTTCCATGTGGCGACCTCCGGCCGTCCCGGCCCGGTGGTGATCGCGCTGCCGGAGGACGTGCTGACCGACATGGCCGCGGTCGCGGATGCGCCGCGCTGTCAGGCGATCGAAACGCATCCCGGCCTGTCCCAGATGGCGGAGCTGCAGAAGCTCCTGCACGGGGCGAAGAACCCCGTCGTGCTCCTCGGCGGCAGCCGCTGGACGGAAACGGCGGTGCAGCGCTTCGTGCGCTTTGCCGAGCGCTTCCAGCTGCCCGTGGCCTGCACCTTCCGCCGGCAGATGCTGTTTCCCGCCGATCACGCCTCGTACATCGGCGATCTCGGGCTCGGCGTGAATCCGAAGCTTCTCGCACGCATCAAGGAAGCCGACCTCGTCCTGCTCGTGGGCGGGCGCCTCTCGGAAATCCCGAGCCAGAGCTACACGCTCCTCGACATTCCCTCTCCGAAGCAGAAGCTGGTGCATGTCCACCCGGATCCGAGCGAACTCGGCCGGGTCTATGCTCCGCATCTTGCGATCAACGCTTCGCCGGTCGCCTTCACGGCGGCGCTGGAGGGCGTGCATCCGCCCGCTTCCCTGCCCTGGAGCGACGGCACGAAGGCGGCGCATGAATCCTATCTCGCCTGGAGCGATCCCACGGCGATCCGTCATCCGGGCCAGCTCCAGATGGGCCAGGTGATGGCTCACCTGCGCGAGGTGCTGCCGGCCGATGCGATCTTCTGCAACGGCGCGGGCAACTTCGCCACCTGGGTCCACCGCTTCTGGCCCTTCCGCCATTTCGGCACGCAGCTCGCCCCCACTTCCGGCTCCATGGGCTACGGCCTGCCCGCGGCCGTGGGCGCGAAGCGCATGCAGCCGCAGAGCACCGTGGTGGTCTTCGCGGGCGACGGCGACTTCCTCATGAACGGGCAGGAATTCGCCACCGCCGTGCAGTACGACCTGCCGATCCTAGTCATCATCATCGACAACGGCATGTACGGCACGATCCGCATGCACCAGGAGCGCGAATATCCCGGCCGCGTCTCGGCGACGATGCTGCAGAACCCGGACTTCGCGGCTTACGCCAAGGCCTTCGGCGGCTATGGCGAGCGCGTGGAGCGCACGGAAGACTTCGCCCCCGCCCTCGACCGGGCGCTCACCGCGGGCAAGCCCGCAATCCTGCACTGCCTGCTGGATCCTGAGGCGATCACCCCCGCCATGTCCCTCTCCGCCATCCGCGAGAAGGCGCTGGCGAGCCAGAAATAGCACTGTCATTCCGGGGCCGCGCAGCGGAGCCCGGAATCCATAAACACTACAAGAAAGGGCGCTGCGGTTCACGTAGCGCCCTATTCTGTACCGATGGTGGCTATGGATTCCGGGCTCTCGCTCTTGCTCGCCCCGGAATGACAGCGCTGTGCGCGTAAAGTTGACGATCCAGCCCGACTGCTTCTATAAAAATCCCGTCCTTCACCTGGAGCTTTGATGCGCAGAGAGACCGAGTCCCGGTAGAGCCCGCCACCTGAATGGCGGGCAGCGGCCGATCGAACGGCCGAACGCGCGCGCCTGCGCGCCTCTCTCTGACAAGCACACAGTAAGCTCAGGGTTTTCCCGTGAACGTTTCACGCAACGGGCAGCGCGTGCTCCACGTGCTCGCCCAGGGCGGCGTCATTCGTCACTACAAGGACGAGACCGGCCGCATTTCCGAAATCGAATGCCTCACCCGCGAGGGTTGGCTGCTGACTCTCTGCACCATGGACCTGTTCAAGGCGCTGCGCCAGAAAGGCCTGATCGCCTCGTCGAACGGCGGTCCCTACCGCATCACGCGGCAGGGATTGAGGGCAGTGAGAAGCCGGCCGGACAACCGCTAGCCGGCCAGACGACGACAGGAAGGCAGCTCAGGCCGCCTTCCTGTTCTCACCCGAATCGGATTTCGCTCGAGGGCACGACCCTCAGGACGGCCGGACCGGCATCGAACCCGTCCAGCAGGGCGTTGTGGTGGCTCACGATCTGCTCGACGGCGAGCGCGTCCGAATCCGCCGTCGTGTGGGCATCGGCAACGAGCGTCGCATTGTAGCCGAGGCTCACGGCGCGCCGGCAGGTGGTGTCGATGCAGTACTGCGTCATCAACCCGGCGATCACCAGATGATCGATGCCGCGCCCGGACAACACAGATTGAAGTTCCGTTCCGAAGAACGAGTCGCAGGCTGTCTTGCCGACGACGGCATCCTCCGGCGCACGGTTGAGATCGCCGCAGATCTCCCAGCCCTTTGTGCCCTTCTCGAGGCGGTGGTCGGGATCGCCGTCGTGCTGGACGAAGACGATGGGAGCCCCCTGCTCTCTCGCTTCGCTGACGAGGCGGGCGATGCGCCCGCGCACCTCGTCGAAGCGATGCCGGACGGCCGGGCGTTTCGCGCCCGGCACGTCGAGAATACCGTTCTGAACGTCGATGACCACGAGGGCTTTCGTCATGAGGTTCAGGCCGCCTTCGCTTCGTCCAGCCGCTTGGCCGCCAAGGCGCGAAGCGAGCGCAGGTCCTTCACGAAGGAGCGAATGCCCTCGGAAAGCTTTTCGGTCGCCATGGCGTCCTCGTTGAGCGCGAAGCGGAAGCTCTTCTCGTCGAGGCGCGGCAGGGGCTGGATTGTCTCCACGTTGTCGGGAGAGAGCTTGCGCGGCAGCTCGCCTTCCGCCTTCGCCAGCTCGTCGAGCAGCGCGGGCGAGATGGTGAGCCGGTCGCAGCCGGCGAGCGCCTCGATCTCTCCCATGTTGCGGAAGGAGGCGCCCATCACCACGGTCTTGATCCCTTGCGCCTTGTAGGACGCATAGATGTTGCGCACCGAGACGACGCCGGGATCGGTCTCGCCCGTATAGGGCCCGCCGCCCGCCTTCACGTGCCAGTCGAGGATGCGGCCCACGAAGGGCGAGATGAGGAACACGCCGGCCTCGGCGCAGGCCTGCGCCTGGACCTGGGCGAAGAGGAGCGTGAGATTGCAGTCGATTCCCTCCTTCTGCAGAGCCTCCGCCGCGCGGATGCCCTCCCAGGTGGAGGCGATCTTGATCAGGATGCGCTCGCGCCCGACGCCGCGCTCCTCGTAGGCCTTGATGATGGCCCGCGCCTTGGCGATGGTCGCCTCGGTGTCGAAGGAGAGGTCCGCATCGACCTCGGTGGAGACCCGGCCCGGAACGATGCCGGCAAGCTCCGCGCCGAAGGCCACCGCGAGCCGGTCGCAGATGGCGGCGACCACGCTCTCGCGGCTTCCGCCCTGCGAGCGGCTCCAGGCGAGCGCTTCGTCCAGGATATGCCCATAGGCGGGAGTCTCGACCGCCTTCAGCAGCAGGGTCGGGTTGGTGGTGCAATCCTGGGGCTTCAGGCGGCGCACCGCATCGAGGTCGCCCGTATCGGCGACGACGACCGTCATGGCGCGCAACTGGTCGAGCTTGGAGGGCATTCCGGTCTCCATGGGTTTCGTTCGGGGCAGACTTAATGGCTCGGGAGGCTCACGGGAAGAGCAAAGCACCAAGTGGGACCTTGTTGTCATTCCCGGCCGGAGATGGCGCAGCCATCGCAGGGGAAGGGAAGCCATCGTTCGCGCGCAGCGCCATAGATCCCCTTCCCTCGCCTTCGGCTCGCCGGGGATGACATTGTGGGGTCACAGGAAAAGACCCCGGTTCGCCCTCACGCGGCTGAGGATGAAGGAATAGACCTCCTCGACCCGGCGCAAGGAGCGCACATCCGCATGGGTCACGAGCCAGTAGGTGCGAAGGTACGAGATCTCGGGCAGCACGACCTGAAGCTCCGGGAAGCTCCGCGCGGCGTAATCGTGCAGGATGCCGATGCCGGCGCCTGCCCGCACGGCCTCGAGTTGCGCCACCACGCTGGCGCACTCGAAGCGGCGGGAGGTGTATTTCTCGAGTCCTGAGAAATAATCGAGCACCGGGCTGTAGAGCAGGTCCGCCACATAGGTCACGAGGGTCTTGCCCGAAAGATCCGCGAGGTCCGCGACCGGCCCGTGGCGGTCGCGATAATCCTTCGAGGCGTAGAGCCTCAGGCGGTAATCGGTGAGCTTGCGGGAGACGAGGCGGCCTTCCGTCGGCTGCTCCAGGGTGACCGCGATATCGGCCTCGCGCTTCGAGAGCGAAAAGGTGCGGGGAAGCGCCACGAGCTGGAGCGTGAGGCCGGGATGCCGCTCGGCCAGGGCTCCGAGTTCGGGCGCGAGAAAATAGGTGCCGATCCCGTCCGGCGCGCCGATGCGCACCGTGCCGGCGAGCGCGAGATCCGCGCCCCCGACCTCGCTTGCTACGGCGAAGGCCTGGCTTTCCATACTCTCGGCATGCGCAAGGAGCCGCTCCCCCTGCTCGGTCAGGGAATAGCCCTGGGGCTTGCGCTCGAAGAGCTTGGCCTTGAGCGAGCGCTCCAGGGCCGAGATGCGGCGGGACACGGTGGTGTGGTCCGCCTCCAGCTGGCGGGCGGCGACTGTCAACCGGCCGGCCCGGGCGACGGCGAGGAAGAAGCGGAGGTCGTCCCAGTCGAAAGCGCTCATGGCGCGTCATACCACATTGGGGCTTTCACACAACGCAGCTTCGCTTTCACCCATAGTCGTGCGATTTTGACAATGATAGAAGAAACGCAAGACAACACCCATTCAGGAGAGAGACGCCATGCGCGAAGTCGGCCATTTCATCGGCGGCAAGCAGGTTCCGGGCAAGTCCGGCCGAACCACGGAATTCTTCCAGCCCATGACCGGCGAGGTCATCGGCCGGGTGGCGCTCGCCTCCCGTGAGGAGATGCGCGAGGCGGTGGAGAACGCCCAGGCCGCCCAGCCGGCCTGGGCCGCCACGAACCCGCAGCGCCGTGCGCGCGTGATGATGAAGTTCCTGGAGCTCATCGCGAAGGAGATGGATTCGCTCGCCGAACTCCTCGCCCGCGAGCACGGCAAGACGATTCCCGACGCCAAGGGCGACATTCAGCGCGGGGTCGAGGTGGTGGAATTCGCCTGCGGCATCCCGCACCTGCTCAAGGGCGAGTTCACCGAAGGCGCTGGTCCCGGCATCGACATCTATTCGATCCGCCAGCCGCTCGGCGTCGTGGCGGGCATCACGCCCTTCAACTTCCCGGCCATGATCCCGATGTGGAAGTTCGCCCCGGCCATCGCCTGCGGCAACGCCTTCATCCTGAAGCCTTCCGAGCGCGATCCCGGCGTGCCGATGCGCTTGGCCGAGCTGATGATCGAGGCGGGCCTGCCCGCCGGCATCCTCAACGTGGTCAACGGCGACAAGGAAGCGGTGGACGCGATCCTCGACGATCCGGACATCAAGGCGGTCGGCTTCGTCGGCTCCTCGCCGATTGCCCAGTACGTCTATTCCCGCGCCACCGCGACGGGCAAGCGCGCGCACTGCTTCGGCGGCGCGAAAAACCACATGATCATCATGCCCGACGCCGATCTCGACCAGGCGGCGGACGCCCTCATCGGCGCAGGCTACGGCTCGGCGGGCGAGCGCTGCATGGCGGTCTCGGTCGCGGTGCCCGTGGGCCAGGCGACCGCCGATGCGCTAATGGACAAGCTGATCCCGCGGGTCGAGAGCCTGAAGGTCGGCCCTTCCACCGATCCCTCGGCCGATTTCGGACCTCTCGTCACCAAGGCGCATCTCGAGAAGGTCAAGTCCTACGTGGATCTCGGCGTCCAGGAGGGCGCGAAGCTCGCGGTGGACGGCCGTAACTTCAAGATGCAGGGCTATGAGAACGGCTTCTACATGGGCGGCTGCCTCTTCGACGAGGTGCAGCCCACTATGCGCATCTACAAGGAAGAGATTTTCGGCCCGGTGCTGTCGGTGGTGCGCGCGAAGAACTACGACGAGGCGCTGCGTCTCCCCTCTGAGCACGAATACGGCAACGGCGTCGCGATCTTCACCCGCGACGGCGATGCCGCCCGCGACTTCGCCGCCAAGGTGAATGTGGGCATGGTCGGCATCAACGTGCCGATCCCGGTTCCGATCGCCTACTACACCTTCGGCGGCTGGAAGGCCTCCGGCTTCGGCGACCTCAACCAGCATGGCCCCGACGCGATCCGCTTCTACACCAAGACCAAAACCGTCACCTCCCGCTGGCCGTCCGGCATCAAGGAAGGCGCGGAGTTCTCGATTCCGACGATGAAGTGAGGATGGGGTGAAAGCCCTTCCACGATACTCTTTCGCCGCCGCTCTCAGCTTGGGAGCGTCGGTTTTCGCTTTGGATGCGCAAGCGCTTCCATGCCCGACGTCCCATTATCTGTGGGGTGAGAAACTGCCGAGCGAGAGAAAGACGAAAGTCATTTCCGACAGCGCCAAAAGGCATTTTGAGATGGCGCAATCCATCTTCAAAGGCCAGGCAGCTTCCTTGGAGCACCTGCCTTTTTCGAGACGACGACAATCTTCGCTTCTTCATCATCACCTACAAGGTTACGGACTGGAAGAAAGGCCGTGGCGGCTCTCATGCCAAGCTTATCCGCACGGTCTGGTGCCCAAAGGAATGCGATACCGCAGCTGTCATGGAAAATCTGATGCTGGATAACCAGGAGCGGATTTACATCGCTAGCTCGCCCAAATTGCATCTGTCCAATCATGATCTGGAACAACTTCCAGAGGACTTGGACGGGAGCATTTCCATCTGTCTGCGTGTGAATTCCATGAACGTGATCAACATCGAATACGCCCACGGCTCACTCATGAATCACAGTCAGTTCATGGATCTTCTCATCAGGACGTCAGAGCTGGAGAAGCTGCCCTCCATCAAACCATGACAAGCCATGGAGTCCCGCTTTGCATCCTGAAATCTCCGCTCTAGATCCAAAGTCGGGGTGCACGAAACGCCTCTCACATGCCGATTTAGAGCTATGACCCAGTTTTCCCTTACCGAAGATCAAATCGCCGTCCGCGACATGGCCCTTGCCTTTGCAGCGGATAATCTTGCGCCTCACGCCCTTGAATGGGATGAGAAGAAGCACTTTCCCGTGGACGTGATGCGCGAGGCGGCATCACTCGGCATGGCCGCGATCTACACCCGCGAGGATTTAGGCGGGTCGGGCATGACGCGGCTCGACGCGGCGCTCATCTTCGAGGCGCTCGCCACGGGCTGCCCGGCCGTCTCGGCCTATCTGTCGATCCACAACATGGCGACATGGATGATCGACCGCTACGGCTCGGAGGAACAGCGCCAGCGTTACATCCCGCGCCTTTGCACCATGGAACTGATCGCGAGCTACTGCTTGACGGAGCCGGGCTCGGGCTCGGACGCGGCGGCGCTCAAGACTCGTGCGGTGCGCGACGGCGACCATTACGTCGTCAACGGCGTGAAGCAGTTCATTTCGGGAGCGGGCACGTCCGACATCTATCTCACCATGGTGCGCACGGGCGAAGAAGGGCCGTCGGGAATTTCGACGCTCGTCATCGAGAAGGACATGCCCGGCGTGTCCTTCGGTGCGCAGGAAAAGAAGATGGGCTGGAATGCGCAGCCCACCGCGGCGGTGATCTTCGAGGATGTGCGCGTGCCTGTCGCCAACCGTCTTTCCGACGAGGGCATGGGCTTCAAGATCGCCATGTTGGGCCTCGACGGCGGACGCCTCAATATCGGCGCTTGCTCGCTCGGCGGCGCGCAGGCCGCGCTCGACAAGGCGCTCGCCTATACGGCGGACCGAAAGGCCTTCGGCAAGCGCATCGCGGATTTCCAGGCGCTGCAGTTCAAGCTCGCCGACATGGCGACGGAGCTCGAATGCGCGCGCACCCTGCTCTGGCGCGCGGCCGCGGCGCTCGACGCCAAAACGCTCGACGCCACCAAGCTCTGCGCGATGGCCAAGCGCGTGGCGACCGATACCGGCTTCCAGGTGGCGAACGATGCGCTCCAGCTCCACGGCGGCTACGGCTATCTCGCCGATTACGGCGTGGAGAAGATCGTGCGCGACCTTCGCGTCCACCAGATCCTGGAGGGCACCAACGAGATCATGCGCCTGATCGTGGCGCGCGACCTCGTGGGGCGCGGCAACCGGTGAAGGTGGAGGGTTGCCGTTCCCGTCTCCGTCTCTCCCACGCAGCCCTCATCCTGAGGAGCGAGCCTGCTCGCGTCTCGAAGGACGAGGGCGTCTCCAGTTCCCGCTGGACGATCCTTCGAGACGGTCGCTGCGCGACCTCCTCAGGATGAGGGCGAGCATCATGCGGCTAGCGTTCAGATCGCTCGGTCTTGGTTTTGGCATCGCCATTGCGATCTTCGCTCTGTTCCACTTTGCAGGCCCATGGTTCTTCCTGGAAGGCCGCCGGCCGTTCCAGCTCAACTTCGCCGCCGGAGCGGCCCTTGGACTTGTTCTGGGTGTTGCCATCGACCGCATCCTGCGGATCCCTGATGGAAAGGCGGTGACGGCCATGGCGCTCGCAGCCGTTCCGGGCATGCTGCTGATGGCGGCGGTGGGTTCGCATTTCGCGGTGTTCTTTCCCAGCCTGAACCCGTCCCTGGACAAGGTCTTCGGCTCGCTGATGCTCTGGTTCTACGGCTTCGCCCTGATCGGCTCCCTCTGGAGGGCACGGTGCGCATGACGTCAGGAAGCGAGCGGCGCGGATTGCCTCCTCGCGAGCCGAGCACCTGGCTCGTCTGGCTCCTGGCCGCCACCTTCGTCGGCCTGGGAGTGCTGTTCGTTCTTGCTCCGGGCTTGGGGGCCCTCGTCTTCGGCCTTCCGGCCCCCGAGGGAACGAGCTTCGGCTATCTTCCCGCGATCGGATTGCGCGATCTCGCTTTCGGCATCTACCTTCTGATCCTGTCGCTGACGGCGACGCGACGGATCGTAGGCCTGATCTTCGGCGCGACCGTTCTGATCCCCATCGGCGACATGACGATCATCGCCGTTGAAAGAGGTCTCGAGGCTGCAGGCTACCTGCTGCTGCACGGATTCAGCGGCGCAACGATGCTGGCGGCCTCAATCTGGCTGCTCGTCCGATCCAAACACGACAACATGGGAGGAATGCCATCATGACCAACATCGCCTTCATCGGGCTCGGCAACATGGGCGGACCGATGGCCGCCAACCTCGTCAAGGCGGGGCATGCGGTGACCGGCTTCGACCTGTCCCCCGCCTCTTGCGATCAGGCGAGGGCGGACGGCGTCACGGTCGCCGGCTCCGCCGCGGAGGCGGTGAAGGATGCCGAGGTGGTCGTCACCATGCTGCCGGCGGGCAAGCATGTGCTGGCCGTCTGGGCCGAGATCCTGCCCTCGCTACAGAAGGGCGCGCTCGTCATCGACTGTTCGACCATCGATGTGGAAAGCGCGCGCAGGGCGCATGGGCTGGCGGACGAGCGCGGGCTGCAATCCCTCGACGCGCCGGTCTCCGGCGGCGTCGGCGGCGCGCAGGGCGCGACGCTGACCTTCATGGCGGGCGGCGCGCGCAACGCGTTCGAGCAAGCCAAGCCGATCCTGTCGAAGATGGGCAGGAAGGTGGTCCATTGCGGCGAAGCGGGCGCGGGTCAGGCGGCGAAGATCTGCAACAACATGATCCTCGGCATCTCGATGATCGGCGTGGCGGAAGCCTTCGTGCTGGCGGAAAAGCTCGGGCTCTCCCATCAGGCGCTGTTCGACGTCGCCTCCACCTCCTCGGGCCAGTGCTGGTCGCTCACCACCTATTGCCCGGTTCCGGGGCCGGTGCCGACCTCGCCCGCCAACAACGACTACAAGCCCGGCTTCGCGGCGGCCCTGATGCTGAAGGACCTGAAGCTCGCGCAGGAAGCGGCGCTCGCCTCCGGCGCCTCCACGCCGCTCGGCGCGGAAGCCGCCCAGCTCTACGCCCTCTTCGCCAATGCGGGCCACGACGGCGAAGACTTCTCGGGCATCATCAACTTCATCCGCGGGTCGAACGGCTGATCAGGTGAACCGGCGCATGAAGCGCCGGTCGAGCCAGTCCTTCAGCCGCCAGGCGAAGCGTCCCTGAAAGGCGACGAACCGGCCGCGCCCGCCGATGGCGCGGCCGTCTCCTGTCGAGATCAGGACGAGATGCTTGCGCTGGGGGCGATGCTCCTCCAGCGCCTCGCCGCGCCCGTAACGTCTCAGGTTGCGGGCCAGCACCGGCCCCTGCCGCACGGCGAAGACACCGGCCTTCGGGCGCGGATGGGCCGGCATGGTCGCGCAGTCGCCGGCTGCGAAGACAGAATTGTCGTTCAGGACCTGCAAGGTCGGGCGGATGGCGAGGAAGCCGTGCTCATCCTTCGCCCAATCGGTACCGGCGAGCGCCGGCGGCGGCGCGGCATGGGTCGAGACGAGGACGGCATCGGCCGCAATGCGCTCTCCGCTCGAAAGGGTCACGCCCTTCGGGTCCACGCCGGCGGCCTCGCCCTTGAAGACCTCGATCCCGCGACGCTCGAAGGCGCGCGCGATCCGTCTGCGCATGCCTGCATTGATCCCCGGAGCGTCGGAGGCGCCGATCAGGGCGAGATGCAGCGGATCGCTCAACCGCGTCCCGAGGAAGGCCCTGACCGCAAAGGCGAGACAGATCCCCGCAACCCCGCCGCCGATGATGGCGAAGCGGCGCGGGCCGTCGGGCCTGAGGGCTTTCTCGACGAGCCGGTCCCATTTCTCCAGCAGGTCTCCGATGGGCTTGACCGCCAGGGCGTGCTCGGCAGCCCCCTCGATGCCGGAAAGGTCCGGCGTGATGCCGATGTCGATGGAGAGAATATCGTAGGAGAGCGCCTCTCCGCTCCTGAGGAGGGCCCGCTTCCCAGCCGCATCGAACCCGACCGCCTCGTCCTGGATCAGCGTTGCGCCGCTGCGCCTTGCCAGGACCTCCAGATCGATATGCATCTCGTCCCGGGAATAGAGCCCCGCCAGGTGCCCCGGCAGCATGCCGGAATAGGGCGTCCGGACATCCTTCGCGACGAGGATCAGCCGCAGGCCGGGCTCGGGATTGCGGGCGAAGGCCTCCAGGACGAAGACATGGGCATGCCCTCCGCCGACGAGGAGAAGGTTCTTATTGGCTTGGGAGCGGTTGGAGGCCATGGTTTCAGGAACGCGCTGCGTGACGTAAAGGCCGGGTCAGTGTTGCAAGACACCTACAGCTTTTGGTTCTCCCGTCCATTAGTCTCCGCGCTTCCGAGCGCTCAATGATCGATGTCCGCCCGATGGTGCGTCCTCACTCTTCCGTGGCCAACCCCTCCGCCGATGCCGCCGCCGTGCTGCGGCGTCTCGGCTTTGCGATTCTGGCCTTCGCCATCCCGGTCGGTGCGCTCTTCACCCGCCGCGCCGTCGTCGTGCTGGCGCCGCTGGCGGTTACGCTCCTCGTCCTGGCCGCCATCCTCGACGGTCCGCCGAAGCATGTCCGGGAAAGGCTGATCGGCCTTGCAGGCTCGCCCGGTGGGCTTGCCGGGGCGGTCCTCCTGTTCTGGATGGGCCTGTCCCTGGTCTGGACCCCGTTCCTGCCGGAGGCCTCCGAGCGCCTGCTCAACATCGCCGGCATGGCCCTGATGGCGGTCGCCGGCTTTGTCGCCATGCCGGAGCGGATGCGCTCGGCCAATCTCTATCTCCTGCCGGTCGGAATCGGCCTTGCGGCCCTCACGGGCACCGCCCTGGCCTGGCGGAACAAATCGGGCGTCGATCCGGAGGACGGGAGCCTGGAGCGGGGCATGATCGTGCTCGTCCTGCTGCTCTGGCCGGCCGTGACCTGGCTCCATTCCCGCGGGCGCAACCTGGAAGGGGGAATCCTGGCCCTGATCGTCGCCGCGGGAGCCTTCTTCGCGACAGACGGCCTGCCCCTTCAGGGGCTCGCGGCCGGAGCCGTCGTCTTCGCCCTGACCGTCGTCAACCCCTCCGCCGGCGCGCGCCTGACCGCTTTCGCCATGGCGGGCCTTCTGCTTCTCGGGCCCGTCCTGCCCTTCATCCTCGAGCCCCTGGCCGCCGGCCTCCTGGGGCCGCGCTCACCCGCTGTCGCAAGCCTCGACCTCTGGGGCAGGATCATTCTGGCCGATCCGCTCAGCCTCGTGACCGGGCATGGCTTCGAGACGACCCTGCGCAGCAAGGTCTCAGGCCTCCTTCCGTCCGCCGCGCCCAACACGTTCCTGTTCGAGATCTGGTACGAGCTGGGCCTCGTCGGCGCGGTGGCGGCGGCCGTCCTGCTCTACCGCACCGCCCTGGCCGCAGGCGGGCACCGGCCCGTCCTCGGGCCCGGCATCATGGCGGCTTTTGCGACCGCCTATGCGCTCGGCTGCTTCGGCATCGGCACCGCGCAGGTCTGGTGGTTCACGGCCCTCGTGCTCGTCGTGCTGGTCTTCGTCGCCATCGAGCGCGGACAGTTCCGCACCAAGCGCCCCAAGGCGATCCTGCGCCGGGCTTCCTGATCCTGGCAGAGGTATCCTGTAACGATTGACGAGGAGGCTTGGCCTCTGCTTCGTTAGGGGTTCTGCTTTCTCAGCCAAGGGTCATCCATGCCGATCATCAACCGCGTCGCCGATCTCGCCCCCGAAATCACCGCCTGGCGCCGGGATTTCCATGAGAATCCCGAACTCCTCTTCGACGTGCACCGGACGGCGGGCATCGTGGCCGAGAAGCTGAAGAGCTTCGGCTGCGACGAGGTCGTGACCGGATTGGGCCAGACGGGCGTCGTCGGCGTCATCAGGGGCCGGAGCAACAATTCGGGCCGCGTGATCGGGCTGCGCGCCGACATGGACGCGCTGCCCATCGAGGAGGCGACGGACGTCCCCCACAAGTCCAAGGTGCCCGGCAAGATGCATGCCTGCGGCCATGACGGCCACACCGCCATGCTGCTGGGCGCGGCGAAGTACCTTGCCGAGACGCGCAACTTCGACGGCACGGCGGTGATGATCTTCCAGCCGGCGGAAGAAGGCGGCGGCGGCGGAGACGCCATGGTGAAGGACGGGCTCATGGAGCGCTTCGGCGTGCAGGAGGTCTACGGCATGCACAACATGCCGGGCATTCCCGTCGGCCATTTCGCGATTCGCCCTGGCCCGATGATGGCGTCGGCGGACCGGTTCACCATCAACATCGAGGGCAAGGGCGGCCACGCCGCCATGCCGCATAACTGCATCGACACCGTAGTGGTCGCGGCCCACGTGATCACGGCCCTTCAGACCATCGCTGCGCGCAACGCCGATCCGCTGGATTCCGTGGTGGTCTCGGTCTGCACCGTCAAGGCGGGCGAGGCCTTCAACGTCATTCCCCAGACGGCGATGCTGCTCGGCACCGTGCGCACCCTTTCGCCCGAGATGCGCGATCTCGCCGAGACCCGCATCCGCGCCATCGTCGAGAATGTCTGCGCCGCCTTCGGAGCCAAGGCCGACGTCGATTACGACCGCGGCTATCCGGTCACAATGAACGATCCGGAAAAGACCGAGTTCATGGCCGAGGTCGCCCGTGCGGTCGCGGGTGCGAACGGCGTCGACACCACGGTCCTGCCCCTCATGGGAGCCGAGGATTTCTCCTACATGCTGGAGGAGCGCCCGGGCGCCTACATCTTCATCGGCAACGGCGACACGGCGGGGGTCCACCACCCGGCCTATGACTTCAACGACGAGGCGAGCCCCTACGGCGTCTCGCTCTGGGCGAAGATCATCGAAACCGGCATGCCGGCGCGCTGAGACACAGCAGAATGCCAGAAGGATTGAGACCGGAAGGTCTCAATCCTTGTTCGAGCAGGCCAGCAGGCCCTCGAGATCGATATAATGCCCGGCCCGGTCCCGCTTGGCGGCGAGATAGCTCACGTTCTCCGCCGTCGGACGGCCCAGGACCCGGTGGTCCGAGATCACCTGGAGCCCAGCCTCGGACAGGGCCTTGATCTTTTCCGGGTTGTTGGTCATCAGGCGCACCTTGCCGACGCCGAGCTGCTTGAGCATGCCGGCCGCGAATTCGAACCGGCGCTGGTCCACGCCGAAGCCCAGGACCTCGTCGGCGTCATAGGTGTCGTAACCCTGCGCCTGGAGCTTGTAGGCGCGTATCTTGTTGGCGATGCCGTTTCCGCGCCCTTCCTGGTCGAGATAGAGCAGGATGCCGCCCTCGCTGCCCGCCATGAAGCGCACGGTCTCGCGCAGCTGGTCGCCGCAATCGCATTTCAGGCTGCCGAAAAGGTCGCCCGTGAGGCAGGCCGAGTGCAGGCGCACCGTAACGGGCTTGGAGAGGTCCGGCTTGCCGACCACGATCGCCACCTGATCGCGCAGGCCCTCGCCGCCGCGGAAGACCACGAATTCGGCGCTCGGCGCGCCTTCCAGCGGCACGGGCGCACGGCTGACGATCTTCAGATCCATGGCTCTGGCGCGCCGGTAGTTCCGGATGGCCGAACCCGCCACCCGCACCAGGGAGGGATCGACCTGGATCCCTGCCGCCAGGGGCACCACGACCACGGCCGGGAGGATGAGAGAGAGGCGGGCGAGTTCCAGCGCCTCCTCGTCGACCGCCTCGGCCATGCGCACAGGCGCATCGATGCGGCCCTCGACCTTCAGGGCCAAGGTCTCGATCCGCTCCCGGTCGACTACCGGCAGGGCCACGAGGCCCGGTGCGTCCCGGTCGAGACCGAGGCGGCGCAGCCGCGCGGGAGGAAGGACGAGATGGGCGTGGCCGCCGGCAAGGGCCTCGAGCTCGGCGCTCATCGCCTCGTCCAGATTCTCGACGCCGACCACGAGCGCACTCACCTCGTCGCTGTCGATCACCACCGGGCGGGCGCTGCGAAACTCCATCAGAGCGCGCTCGACCGAGGTCATCGCGGGGTTGTCGGACAGGCTCAGGGTGAGGCGCATCATCGGTGAACTCAGGTGAACGGCCTTTTCATGGAACGTCGGAGATCTCCGCGCGGCGACGGGCCGCTGCCACAGCGACGCTTCCGGCTCGGGAGGACCTTATCACAGGCTCGCTCCGAACCCTAATCCCGCAGATGGGATGGCAGTCATGCCCGGTCAACAGGCATCCTCGCGCATCCGTGAAGCTCAGGCCCCCGGGTGGGGCGCAGGCTTCCTGACGCCGAAGAGGCCCCCTGCCGCCGCGACCATACGGCCGTCGATGACGATGAGCCCCGCTCCGATGAGGGCCATTCCGGCGATGTGCCGCAATTCCAGGGTCTCCCCGAGAAGGATCACCCCGAACAGGATGGCGCTGGCGGGGATGAGGAAGGTGACGAGGTTGACGTTCGTGGCCCCGGCCCGGGCGAGCAGGCGGAAGAACAGAATATAGGCGAAGGCCGTAGAGACGAGGGCCAGCCCGGTCAGGGACAGGACGGTCACAGTGCTCGGCATGGTCAGGGTCCAGGGACGGTCGACGACGAGGCTCAAGGGCAGGAGGATGACGCTCGACGCGGTCACCTGCCCGGTCGCGGTGGCCATGGGCGCGATCCCCATCGTCTTGAAGCGCCGGCCGAAGACGCCGCCGAAGCCATAGGAAAGGGCCGCGGCCAGGACGGCGAGCTGCGCCAGGATATTCACGTTCCAGGCCGCCATGGCGGCCGCGCCGATCATGACGGCAACGCCGATGAAGCCGACAAGGACTCCGGCAAGCCGCTGTCCCGTCAGCCGCTCATCCGAGGTGAGAAAATGCGCCACGATGACGGTGAAGAGCGGGGTCGTGGCGTTCAGGATCGACGCCAGGCCGCTGGCGATGTGACCCTGCCCCCAGACGATCAGGGCCATGGGAATGACGTTGTTGAGGATGCCCATTCCGAGAAAGGCAGCCCAGGCCTGCCGGTCACGGGGCAGCGGGACACCCATGATTCGAAGCACGAGTTGCAGGGCGAGAGCGGCCAGCGCGACGCGGCAGGCCACGATGGTCAGGGGCGGCAATTCCTTGACGGCTACCGCGATGAACAGGAACGAGCCGCCCCAGACGATGGAGAGGGTGATCAGCATCGCCCAGTCGGAGGCGCTCATGGTCTTCTGAACGGGGCTTTGGGTCATTCATGCAGTTCCGGATGTCGGAGCGAGGAATGACACAAGCCGGCAATCGGCGCGAGCCGTTTCCTGAGATCAGGACATCTCGTACCATTCGCCCCTGTTCCGGCAGGCCAGCATGTCGCCTCTGCGCACCGTACCGCCGCCTCGCCATTCGCGCTTCACGTTCCTGCATTCGAGGCTGCCGGTCATGCCCCTGCCCATCTCCTGGACCGTGACCGTTCCGGAGGCCCCCGTGGCCGGATTCTGCCAGGCGGCGCTGCCTCCGCCCGGTCGGTCGACGAGGGAAAGGATGGCCCGAGCCTCCGCGGGGCGGTCGGCGTTCGGGACGAGCTGTTCGGCGGCTCTCTGGGTCTCCGCGATGGCGATGTCGGCGCTGGCCTCCTTCGCCATGACGATGCTGTTTCCCCGGTCGAAATCGCGCAGGTAGTTGGGCGGCGCCGTATTGCCGGCTGCGACATCTTCGAGGCGCATGGCGATCGCGCTGAGATCAATGTCCGACTTGGAGGTCTCCGGCTCGTCGCTTTCGGCCATGCTGACCGCAAGACCTGCGATCCCGGTCTGGTCGAGCCCGGCCAAGGCATTGGCCGCGACGGATGAGCCGCTGGTCTGGTTGCAGGCGGCCAGCGACAGCGCAAGCGCAAGCGCGCCTCCCCTGATGGAGGTCCTGATCATGAATCACTCTCGAATTTTGCGTTATCACATAACACGGGAGCTGCTCCGGCAACAGCATGGCGTGCAAGGCTGCGCCGGCCGGGCCTGAACGGGCCCATCGAAAGAATTCGTTTACGAAATTGCCAAGTTTCCCGGCTCCTTTACCTGACGTTCACGTCTTCGGGGCGAGTGTGGGCTCGCGATCTTTCCTCGAGCCGTGACAGCCATGACCTCGCAGATCTCCCACGATCAGTCCTATGCTGCCGAAGCCGCCCATGACGGGCCGGCTCGCGCGGTGGCGAGATCCAGCTTCTGCGTCATGCCGCATACTCCCAAGCCCGCACGGGCCGGCAGCTTCATCTTCGGCCGCTCGGATGCGCGCATGCGGCCTCTGCTCAACCAGGAGGAGCGGGACCGGCTCCATTGCTGGGCCATGATCGTCGCCGTGGCCTCCTCGGCCGCCGGCACGGCCCTCCTGCTGACGGCCTCCCTGTACTGAACCGGCTAGCGGATCGGCCAGATCAGCATGATGAGCGGGATGCCGACCACCACCACGATGATCGAGAGCGGCAGGCCCAGCCGCCAGTAATCCCCGAAGCGGTAGCCGCCAGGCCCCATCACGAGCGTGTTGCACTGGTGGCCGATGGGGGTGAGGAAGTCGCAGGCAGCCCCGATGGCCACCGCCATCAGGAAGGCGTCCGGCTGGAACCCGAGCTGCCGCGCGAAGCTCGCAGCGATGGGGGCCATCACCAGCACGGTCGCTGCGTTGTTGAGAAACGGCGTCACGGCCATGGCGACGACCATGATGAGCACGAGCGCACCGGCCGGCGGCAGCATGCTCGCGGTCGATGACAGCCACTCGGCGATAAGGCCCGTGCCGCCGGTCGTGCGAATCATGTCACTGACCGGAATCAGCGCTCCGAGCATCACGATGATCGGCCAGTCGATGGCCTCGTAGGCCTCGCGAAGGGTGATCGAGCCCAGGAGCACGAGAAGCGTTCCGGCCGTGAAAAACGCGATGGCGACCGGCAGGAGGTCGAACGCGACGGCGAGCATCGTGGCGGCGAGGATCGCGATCGGCAGGAGGCTCCGGCGCGCATTGCCGAGCCGGATGTCGCGCTCCGCCAAGGGCAGGCAGCCGAGATCGCGCAGGGTATCGGGCAGCTTCTTCAGGTTGCCCTGGAGCACGATCACGTCGCCCGGGCGCAGGGTGATCGTGCGCAGGCGCTCCTTGAAGCGCTGCCCGCTGCGGCTCACCGCGATCAGGTTCACCTGGAAGCGTTCATAGAGGGCGATGCGCTCCGCCGAGAGGCCGGAGAGAACCGAGTTGGGTCCGATCACGGCTTCGATGACGCCGATCTCATCCGTGGCCTCGTCGGTTCTCGGCCTGCGATGCTCACCGCTGAGCTTCAGACCGGCCCGGGCGACGGCGCTTTCCAGGGCATCGGGCTCGCCTTCGAGCATGAGAAGATCGTTCTCGCGGATCTTTGCATCCGGGAGGGGACTGGAGCTGCGGGTCTCCTTCCGAATGATGGCGGCGACCTTCACCTCGTCGTTCGCCATCCTGTGCAGGTCCGCCACCGTGAGGCCCACTACTTCCGACTCGGACGTCACGCGCGCCTCGGTGATGTAGTCCTTGATGTTCAGCGCCTCGTCCAGGGAGGCGGCGCCCTTGCGCCCTTGCGGCAGAAGGCGATAGCCGAAGGCGAGGAAGACGAGCCCGGCAAGCGCGATGCCGATGCCGACGGGCGCGAAATCGAACATATCGAATGGCTCGCCCACGATCTCGCCCCGCAGGCGCGAGACGATGATGTTGGGCGAGGTGCCGATCAGCGTCACGATGCCGCCGAGCAGGGAGCCGAAGGCCATCGGCATCAGGAAGCTCGATGGCGGCGTGTTCGTCCGCCGGGCGATCTGGAAGGCGACCGGGATCATCATGGCCAGCGCGCCGATGTTCTTCACGAAGCCGGAGAGGACCGTCACCACCCCGACCAGCACGACGACCTGGCTCTGCGTGGTGCGCAGGTAGGGCCCCACCCGGGCGAGCGCCGCCTCCATCACGCCGGATTTCGCCACCGCGGCGCTGACGAGAAGCGCACTCGCCACGATGAAGACGATGTCGTCGCTGAAGCCCGAGAAAGCTGCCTCGGCCGGGATCAGGCCCGCGAGGACGCCCGCCAGGAGCGCCATGACGGCGACGAGATCGTAGCGGAAACGGCCCCAGAGGAAGAGCGCCATCATCGCGGCGACGATGGCGAAGGCAAGCATTTGCTGATGGGTCATTAGATGCACAGAGGAGGTCCTTGCGCCTAACGCGCGCCCGCTCCTTTTGTGCCCTGCCTCACTGCCCGATCACCAGGGCCCAATAGCGGCCATAGCGGCTATCAGCATCGGCGCGGGCGAGCCCGATCCTCCGCGCCTGCGGCATCAGGAGATTGCTGTTGTGCCCGGGCGAGGCCTTCCACCGGCCGATGGTGGCGTCGACCGATTTGGCTCCCGCGGACAGGTTCTCGGCCGAGTAGCCGATGATGCCGAACTGGTCCATGCGCTTGATGAAGTTGCCATGGCTGAGGCGGCCGGCGGCGGCCACGACCCGCGCCTGATGTTCCGCCGCCTCGTTGAGGCGGGAATCAACCGTGACCGGGCTCAGGCCCCGGGAGACGCGATAGGCCGAGATCAGCTGGGCTGCCGCGGCGGCATCCGTGGTGGAGCTGGCCAGGATCTTATGGGACGGCGCCAGGGCCGAGTCGCTCGCGCAGCCTGCGAGGCCGAGGGCGATCAGGGCGCAGAAGGCAGCGATCCGCATTGCAAAATCCCCTTTGGCGGCGTTGAGCGCCGCTCCTCTTGAAAAACGGAGCCATGGCGGTCATGTGCAAAAACCACGACCTTGAAGCCGCTGCATGCCATGAGGCGGCCCCGGAATCCAGAACCCCGCCCCCTCTCCGCGTCAGCTGACCGCATGTCCCCTGCCCCCTCCTCACCCTCCATCGCCGTCATCGGCGGCGGCCCCGCCGGGCTGATCGCGGCGGAGATCCTGGGACGCGCCGGCCTCGCCGTGACGGTCTACGACCGGATGCCGTCGCTGGGCCGCAAGCTGCTGATGGCCGGACGCGGGGGGCTGAACCTGACGCATTCCGAGGAGTTCGAGCGCTTCCTGGCCTGCTACGGCGAGGCTGCGCCGATCCTGCGCCCCATGATCGAGGACTTCCGCCCGGAGGACCTGCGCGCCTGGTGCGAGGGCCTGGGCCAGGAGACCTTCGTAGGCTCGAGCGGCCGGGTCTTCCCCAAGGCCTTCAAGGCCTCGCCCCTGCTGCGGGCCTGGCTGTCCCGGCTGGAGGAACTCGGTACCCGCTTTGCCCTGCGCCAAAGCTGGCAGGGCTGGGATGCAGAAGGAAATCTGGTCTTGACCGGCCCCATGGGTGAGCCCCTCACGGCAAAGCCCGATGCGACGATCCTGGCCCTGGGCGGCGCGAGCTGGCCCCGGCTGGGCTCCGACGGCGGCTGGACGGCCCTTCTCGAAAGCCGCGGCATCGCGCTGAGCCCTCTGCGCTCCGCCAATATGGGCTTCCTCGTTCCCTGGTCGGAGGTGATTCGCAGCCGTTTCGAGGGGAAGCCCCTGAAGCGCATCGCCCTGACGTTCGAGGGCGAGACCGTTCGCGGCGAAGCGGTCGTCACAGGGGATGGCATCGAGGGCGGGGCGGTCTATGCCCTCTCCTCCAGGCTGCGCGAGGCCATCGCGCGGCAGGGAAGCGCCACGCTCCGGATCGACCTGCGGCCCGATCTCTCCACAGAAAACCTGGCGCAAAGGCTCGCGGCTCCCCGGAAGGGCCAGTCCGCCTCCACCTTCCTGCGCAAGGCGGCGGGCCTGAATCCGCTGGGCATTGCCCTGTTGCGCGAGGCCTCCCCCGCCCTGCCCTCCGAGGCCCAGCGGCTGGCGGCGCTGATCAAGGCCGTGCCCCTGGCGCTTTCCGGCGCGAAATCCTTGGGGCGGGCCATTTCCACGGCAGGCGGGGTCCCCTTCGCCGAGGTCGACGCGCACCTGATGCTGCGTCGCATGCCGGGGGTTTTCGTGGCGGGCGAGATGCTGGACTGGGAGGCCCCCACCGGGGGCTACCTGCTCCAGGCGACCTTCGCCACAGGCGTTGCCGCGGCCAAGGGCGTGCTGGCGCGGCTCGGGATTCCCATTGCCGCATTGACCTTGGGGCCTGCCTCGGCCACACGGCAGTCGTGATCGACCCGCTCAAGATTCTCCACGACGTTTTCGGCTTTTCCTCCTTCCGCGAAGGGCAGGAGGAGATCGTGCGCGCGGTGCTCGCCGGCGAAGACGTGCTGGCGATCATGCCGACGGGCGCGGGCAAGTCGCTCTGCTACCAGCTGCCGACGCTTGCCCGCGAGGGCCTGACCCTCGTGGTCTCCCCGCTCATCGCCCTCATGCGCGACCAGGTGGCGGCACTTCGCCATTTCGGCGTCGAGGCGGGAAGCCTCAACTCGGCCAACGATCCGGAGGAGAACCGCCGCGTGGTGGGCGCCGTGCGCGACGGACGCATGCGCATCCTCTACGCCTCGCCCGAGCGCCTCGCGAACACCGGCACGACCGAATGGCTCGCCCGCGCGGGCGTCAACATGCTCGCCATCGACGAGGCCCATTGCGTCTCGCAGTGGGGACACGATTTCCGCCCCGAATACGCCATGCTGGGCGAGGTGCGCCATCGGCTCGGCAACGTGCAGACCATCGCGCTTACCGCCACTGCGGACGTGGCGACGCGCGGCGACATCATGTACCGGCTTTTCGAGACCGAGCCGCGCCTCTTCATTCACGGCTTCGACCGCCCGAACCTGCGGCTCGCCATGCAGGCGAAGGAGCATGCGCGCCGCCAGCTCTTCGCCTTCCTGGACAGGCACCGGCACGAAAGCGGCATCGTCTATTGCTCGTCCCGCGACGCCACCGAGAAACTTGCGGACTCCCTCTCCCAGGCGGGATACCGCGCCCTGCCCTACCATGCCGGCATGAGCCAGCCGGACCGCGCCAAGAACCAGGACATCTTCCTGCAGGAAGACGGCGTGGTGATGGTGGCCACCGTCGCCTTCGGCATGGGCATCGACAAGCCCGACGTGCGCTTCGTCGCCCATGCCGCCCTGCCGAAATCCATCGAGGCATATTACCAGGAGATCGGCCGTGCGGGCCGCGACGGCGCGCCTGCCGACACGCTCACCCTCTACGGCCTCGACGACATGCGCCTGCGCCGCCTGCAGATCGAGGACAGCGACGCCTCCGACGAGCAGAAACGCGTGGAGCGCCAGCGCCTCAACGCGCTCGTGGCTCTGTGCGAAGCGCCGCGCTGCCGTCGCCAGACTCTGCTCGCCTATTTCGGCGAAACCACCGAGCCCTGCGGGAACTGCGACCTGTGCATCGAGGGCGTCATGTCCTTCGACGGCACCATCGAGGCGCAGAAGATCCTGTCCGCCATCGTGCGCACGGGCGAACGCTTCGGCACCGAGCATCTCATCGGCATCCTCGTCGGCGAGGAGACGGACTCGATCCGCCGCTTCGGCCACGACAAGCTGAAGACCTTCGGCGTGGGCAGTGACCGCTCGAAAACCGAATGGCGCTCGCTGCTGCGGCAGATCTATGCGGCCGGACTCGTGGGGCTGGAGCTTGCCGAGTACGGCCGCTGGACCATCACGGACAGGGGCGTGGCGGTGCTCAAGGGCCAGGAGCGGATCGAGCTGCGCTCCGATGTCCTCATGAAGCCCGCTGAGCGGCGGCGGCGGCGCGGCCGGATGGAGGCGCAATCCGTCGTGCCCACGGACGATCCGCTGCTCCTCGATCTCAAGGCCCTGCGCATGCGGCTCGCCAAGGAAGAGGGCGTGCCGGCTTACGTGATCTTCTCCGACCGCAGCCTCATCGACATGGCGGTCAGGAAACCCACGACCGTCTGGGCCTTCGGCGAGGTTCACGGCGTCGGCCAGGCCAAGCTCGACCGCTATGCGGATGCGTTCCTGGAAGTTCTGAAGGCGCACGCGGCCTAAGCGCGCCTCCGCCTCAACTCACCTCGACCCAGCCCCCTCCATGGGCGCTTCGCGCCATGGCGTCCACCGTGCGCTCGATGCGGATGCCGTCCTCGAACTCGATCAGGTGCGCCGCCTCGCCTTCGATGCGGCGGATCAGCTCGCGGCATTCGATGATCTTCAGGTCGTTGAAGCCGAGTCCGTGGCCGGGCGCGGGAATGAACCTGTCGTAGGGCGGGTGCTGCGGTCCTGCGAGAATGGTGCGGAACCCTTGCGTTTCCCTTATACCCTCAGCCGTATAGAGCTGCACCTCGTTCATGCGCTCCTGGTCGTAGGCGATGGCGCCCTTCGCGCCGAAGAGCTGCACGGCGATGCGCCCCTTGCGGCCCCAGGCGGAGCGGTTGAGCGCGATCACTCCAGATGCGCCGTTCTCCAGCTCAATCAGCGTCGTCGCGATGTCGTAGGTCTCGACCGCGCGACGACCGCCCTCGCGCGTGGGACGGTCGGCATAAGGTTTCGCCGTGTGCCCGCAGACCCGGCGCACGCCGCCGAAGAGCACCCGGATCAGGCTCAGGGCATGGACGCCGAAATCGTCGAGCGCCCCATAGCCTGACGTGGCCTCGCTCTTCCAGGAGAAGAGGTCCTCCGGGTCGGCCATGAAGTCCTCGTCCATTTCGAGGCGCACATGGTTGACCGTGCCGATGCGATCCTCGTCGAGCAGGCGGCGGATCAGGCGGATGACCGGGTTCTGGATGTAGTTGTAGCCCAGCGCCGCGACCCTGCCCGAGGCGCGGGCTGCGGCGAGCATGCGCTCCGCATCGGCAGGGCTCGTCGCCATGGGCTTCTCGCACCAGACATGCTTGCCCGCCTCCAGCGCCGCAATCGCCATATCCGCGTGGAAGGCGTTAGGCGTGGTGACGGAGACCACATCGACGGCGGGATCCGTGACGAGCGTGCGCCAGTCTCCCGTCGCCCGCTCAAAGCCGATCTCGCGCGCCTTCTTCTCCGCAAGCTCCTGCGTGGCCTCGGCGAGCACCGCGAGGCGGGGACGCGGCACATCGCCGAAGACCGGCGCCACCGCATTCCAGGCGAGCGCGTGGCACTTGCCCATATAGCCGGTCCCGATAAGGCCGATACCAAGATGTGTCATGTCCGAAATCTCTTAGACCATCCCGCCGAGTTCTTCCGATACTGCCTGCAACTCCTTGCCACCGGCCATCAGATTCTGCAGCTCGTCGATGGCGATTTCGGTTTTGGCGTAGGTGCCGAGCGTCTTGCCGCGGTTGAGGATCGTGAAGCGGTCGCCCACCGCATAGGCATGGCGCACGTTGTGGGTGATGAAGATGACGCCCAGGCCCTTCTGGCGGACCTGGTGGATGTATTTCAGCACCATGGAGGTCTGCGCCACGCCGAGCGCCGATGTCGGCTCGTCGAGGATCAGCACCTTCGCGCCGAAATAGACCGCGCGGGCAATCGCCACGCATTGCCGCTCGCCGCCCGACAGGGTGCCGACAGCCTGGTGCGGATCGCGCACGTCGATGCCGATCTTGTGCATCTCTTCGCGGGTCACCGCATCGCAATAGGCGAAGTCCACCCGGCGGAAAGGCCAGGCTCCCTTCACCGGCTCGCGACCCATGAAGAAGTTGCGCGTCACCGACATGAGCGGGATCATGGCGAGGTCCTGGTAGACCGTCGCGATGCCCGCATCCAGCGCATCACGAGGGCTCTGGAAGCTCACGGGGCGGCCTTCGACCAGGAAATCGCCGGATGTCGGCTTGTGAACGCCCGCGAGGGTCTTGATGAGCGTGGACTTGCCCGCGCCGTTGTCGCCGAGAAGGCACATCACCTCGCCGCGATGCACGGAGAGCGAGACGCCCGACAGCGCGATCACCGAACCGAAATGCTTGACGAGGTTGCGGACCTCGATGAGGGGAGCATTCGTCGCCATTACCGCTCTCCCGTCACTTTGCGGCGGATGAAGTTGTTGAACAGCACCGCGAGCAGCAGCATGGCGCCGAGGAACACCTGGAACCAGTCCGCATCGAAGCGCGTGTAGGTAAGGCCGATGGAGACCATGCCGAAGATGATGGCGCCAAAGAATGCGCCGATGGCCGAGCCGTAGCCGCCGGTGAGCAGACTGCCGCCGATCACGGCCGCGATGATGGCCTCGAACTCCTTCTGGAAGCCGCGCCGCGCATCGGTCGACCCGGCGTCGAGCACGGTCAGGACCGCGACCAGCGCCGCCGAGCACGCGGTGAGCATGAAGAGAGCGGTTTTCACCCGGTCGACAGGCACGCCGGAATTGCGCGCCGCATTGGGGTCGCCGCCCGCGGCGAAGATCCAGTTGCCGGCCCGCGTGCGCAGGAGGACCCAGGTCGCAACGAGCGCGAAGAGGACGAACCAGACGATGGAGACCGGAATGCCTGTCACCGTCGGCAGGCCGGTGGGGAACTTGTCGATCAGGTCGTTCGCCGCAAGCCACGCGAATAGGCCCTCGAAGGCATTGCCGGAGAAGATCTCGCGCACCCAGCCTTCTCCGGCCTCGCCGCCGACGCCGCGCAGCTGCGTCGAGCCGCCCGTCGCCCATTTCAGCCCGACCAGTGCAAGCCCGCGCAGGATGAACAGGAAGGCGAGCGTCACGATGAAGGACGGCAGCTTCGTGCGGATGACGATCTGTCCGTTGAGGCCGCCGATCAGCCCCGCAACGACGAAGGTGGCGGCGATGGCCAGCAGCAGCGGCCATTCCGTCAGGACGACGAAGGAGCCGAAGACGAGGCCTGCGAAGGCGATCATCGAGCCGATGGAGAGGTCGAACTCGCCGCCGATCATGAGCAGCGCCGCCGCGATGGCGAGGATGCCGAGCTGGGATGCGGGCGCGAGGATGTTCATCAGCCCCGCCAGGGTGAACATGGAAGCGTCGGCGGTGGCGAGAAAGAAGAGGGTGACGAGCACGAGCCCGGCGAGCGCCCCGAGTTCCGGACGGCGCATCAGCCGCGTGAGAAGTGAGGTTTCCTTCAGGCGTTCGTCCTGAGCCGGACGGCCGACAGGAGCGGCATTGACGGGCTGGGTGATATCCACCACGGGGCGCCTCCCAGAGCAAAGACACAAATGAAAGCAGAGGCCTGCGGGCGCTGACGCCCGCAGGCTCAGGCGCCGCTTAGCGGATGCCCTTCGCGGATAGCTCGATCACCTGGTCGGCTTTTTCCTTGGTGATCAGGTTCGGGCCGGACGGAACGTCGCCGCCGGGCACGAGGCCGTACTTCGCGTTAAGGGCCAGGAAGGTCACCGGCAGATAGCCCTGCAGGTATTGCTGCTGGTCGATGGCGAAGGCCGCCTCGCCCGCTGCGACCGCCTTCAGGAAGTTCGGCGAGAGGTCGAAGGTGGCGACCCTCACGGAGCCGGTCTTGCCGGCATCCTTCACGGCCGCGACCGTCGGCTCGCCGGCGGTGCCGGCGCCGAGCGCCAGAATAGTGTCGACAGACGCATTGGAGGCGAGCGCCGCCTTCACCTTGGCGCGCACATCGGCGGGATCGTTGGTGACGGGCAGCACGGTCACCTTGCCGCCGAAGCCCTCCTCGAAGCCCTTGCAGCGCAGGTCGAGCGAGACGTTGCCGACCTCCTGGTTGACGCAGAGGGCGACCTTGCCGCCCATTTCCTTGAGCCTTTCGCCGGCGATGCGTCCGGCCTCAGCCTCGTCCTGGCCCACATGGAGCAGCGCGCCGAGCTTCTTCGAGACGTCCGAGCCGGAATTCATGGAGATCACCGGAATTCCGGCGGCGGTCGCCTTCTGGATCGACGGGCCGAGGGCCGAGGCGTCCGGAATGGAGACGACGATTCCCGCAGGGCGCTGGTTCACGGCGGCATCGATGAGCTGGCTCATGGCGACCATGTCGAAGGTCTCGGGCGCGCGGTAATCAACTTGGACCTTCATGTCCTCGCCGGCGGCGGCGACGCCGTTCTTCACCACCGACCAGAACGGATCGTTGGCCTGGCCGTGGGTGACGACGATGATGCGGTTGTTCTGCTGCGCCGAGGCCGGAACGGCGGCGGCGGCGGTCAGGGCTGCTGCGGCCACCAGACCCGTAACGAACGACTTCATTGGCTTTCCTCCCTTTGGGTTTCACTCGGACACCGCACCGAAAGTCAGGCGCGATGAACGCTACGGCCCCCAGCCGTGCGATGGAGTTGGCGGAAGGAAAACGACCGATGCGGATTTCTCGGTTCGGCAGTCGTCCGGCGTTCCCTCCACCGGTTCGTCGGCCCCGAAAACGGAACGCGCGAACCTTTTGTTCGTATCTTTAGAATTTTTATTCCATTTATGGGGGATCGGTGTCAAGGTCCGATCTGGGACCTGAGGTGAAAGGCATCATGAAGCCCGAGGACGACATGAGCGGCGCCCTGGACGCAGCGATAGGAACCGCCCCTGATGATTACGAAGGCCTGCGCGCGCTCCTACTCAGCCGCCGGGACACCATGCCCAAGCGTCTGAAGCAGCTCGCCGCCTTCGCCATGGAGCACCCCGAGGAAGTCGCCTTCGGGACGGTTGCGGGCATCGCGGAGCATGCAGGCGTGCAGCCTTCGACCCTCGTGCGCTTCGCCAAGAGCCTGGGCTATGACGGCTTCTCCCACCTGCAGCAGATCTTCCGCGACCGCCTGAGGGAGCGCTTTCCGGACTACCGCGAGCGCCTTCGCGTGCTGCGCGAGTCGGAAGGCCACCATGTCCATGCGGCCTCTCTTCTGGAGGGTTTCGCCAGTGCGGCGGCGCTCTCGCTCGACCGCATGCGCGACTCCGTGCGGCCGGAGGAGCTTTCCCGCGCCATCGAGACCCTGGCGAAGGCCGAGACGATCTATCTTCTGGGCGCGCGCCGTGTGTTTCCCATCTCCGCCTACTGCGCCTATGCCTTCGGCAAACTGGGTGTGCGGGCGATCCTGATCGATCACGTGGCGCAGCTCGGCCCCGAGCAGCTGGCGACCGCAACGGAACGGGATGCGGTTCTCGCCATCAGCTTCACGCCCTATGCGCCCGTCACCGCGGATCTCGCGGCGGTGGCGGCGCAGCGCAATATCCCCGTGGTGGCGATCACGGATTCCGCCTTCAGTCCGCTGGTGACGAGCGCCGATGTGTGGCTCGAAGTGGCGGAGGCCGATTTCAGCGCGTTCCGCTCGCTGTCCGCATCCTTCGCGCTGGCCATGGCGCTGGCCGTCGGCACGGCGGAAAAGCGGGCGGAAGGGTAGAAGTCAGGCACCGTCCCGGACGGCGCAAGCCGGTCCGGGACGACAACTCGTGTTTACAGCCGCACCGGCCTGCCCGCCTGCGCCGCTTCCGTCGCCGCATCCGCCAGGCGCTGGGCCTTGAGGCCGTCCTGGCCGGTCGGGTCGCAGGGCTTGCCGCCCGCGACGGCGGACAGGAAGGCGTCCAGCTCGGCCCGGTAGGCCTCCGCATAGCGCTCCAGGAAGAAATCCTGAACCGGATCGGCGGCGATGCCGGAGGCGTTCGCCACCTCCACCGTCGTGCGATGGATGTTGCCTGCGCGGATCATGCCCTTCGAGCCGTGCACCTCGATGCGCTGGTCGTAGCCGTAGGTGGCCCGGCGGGAATTGGAGATCTGCACGATCCGGCCCTTGGCGGTCTTTAGAGTCACGGCCGCCGTGTCCACGTCGCCTGCCTGGCCGATGGCCGGATCGACGAGGGAGGAGCCCACCGCATGCACTTCCACCGGCTCGTCGCCGAGAAGCAGGAAGCGGGCCATGTCGAGATCGTGGATCATCATGTCCCGGAACAGACCGCCGGAGGTGGCGATGTAGCTCACCGGCGGCGGGCCGGGATCGCGGGAGAGAATGGTGACGATTTCCACCTCGCCCACCTCGCCATCCGCGAGACGGCGGCGCAGGCTCGCGAAATTCGGGTCGAAGCGGCGGTTGAAGCCAATCATCAGCGGCGTGCCGGCCTTCTCGACGGTAGCGAGGCAGGTCTCAATCCGTGCGCTGGAGAGATCGACCGGCTTCTCACAGAACACCGCCTTGCCGGCGCGCGCGCCGCGCTCGATGAGGTCGGCATGGGTCGTCGTGGGCGTGCAGATGAGGATGGCGTCCACATCCGGGCGCTCGACGATGCTGTCGAGCGCGGCGACCTCCGCCCCTGTCGCCGCCGCCAGCTCCTCGGCCGAGGGGGCATGCGGATCGGCCACCGCCACGAGGCGGGCCTGCGGGTGGTTGGCGGCGTTGCGCCCGTGAATGCGGCCGATTCGGCCTGCTCCCAGAACGGCGATCCTGATCATGTTTCCCCGAGTTCTTTGCCGGCTCACGACAAAATTTGGAATTGATGTTCCAGCACAAGATGCTAAATAGAATAAACATTCTACAGCTGCAAGAGCCGGGACAGGCTCGGGAATACCGTCCGACAAAGGCGTTTTCCGGGAGCGGGAGGAGAGCATGAAGCCGACCCTGGATGTCATCACCATCGGCCGCGCTTCGGTCGATCTCTACGGCCAGCAGGTCGGCGGACGCCTGGAGGACATGGCCTCCTTCTCCAAGGCGGTCGGCGGATGCCCGGCCAACATCGCCATCGGCACGGCCCGGCTCGGGTTGAAATCGGGCCTCATCACCCGCGTCGGGGACGAGGCCATGGGACGCTTCATCCGCGAGCAGATGGAGCGCGAAGGCGTCGCGACCCAAGGCATCGTCACGGATCCCGAGCGCCTGACCGCCCTCGTGATCCTCGGCGTTCGCGACTCCGATTCCTTCCCGCTCATCTTCTACCGCGACAACTGCGCCGACATGGCGCTGACCGAGGACGACATCGACGAGGATTTCGTCGCCTCCGCCGCGGCCATCGTCGTGACCGGCACGCACATTTCGCGCGAGACAAGTGCTGCCGCCCAGAGAAAGGCGATCCGCATCGCCAAGGCCAACGGACGCAAGGTCGCGTTCGACGTGGATTACCGCCCCAATCTCTGGGGCCTCCTCGGCCATGGGGCGGGCGAGTCGCGCTACGTGCGCTCCGACAAAGTGACGGAGCATCTGCAGCCGATCCTCGCCGATTGCGACCTCGTCGTCGGCACGGAGGAGGAGCTGCACATCGCCGGCGGCTCGGAGGAGACGCTTGCCGCCATCCGCGCCATCCGCGCCGTCTCGAAGGCCACCATCGTCTGCAAGCGCGGCCCCATGGGCTGCGTGGTGTTTCCGGGCGAGATTCCGGATTCGCTCGAGGAGGGCGTGAAGGGTCCGGGCTTCCCGGTCGATGTCTACAACGTGCTCGGCGCAGGCGACGCCTTCATGTCCGGCTTTCTGCGCGGCTGGCTGAAGGGCGAGGCGCTCGAGACCTGCTGCGCCTACGCGAATGCAAGCGGGGCCTTCGCGGTCTCGCGCCTCCTCTGCTCGCCCGAGATTCCGACCTTCCCGGAACTGCAGCATTTCCTGAAAGAAGGCAGCCGCCACAGGGCGCTGAGGTTCGACGAGGACATCAACCACATCCACTGGGCGACGACGCGCCGGCCCGAGGCCGACAGCCTCATGGCGCTCGCCATCGATCACCGCATGCAGCTTGAGGCCATGGCGAAGGAGATCGGCGCGCCCATCGAGCGCATTCCCGACTTCAAGGTGCTTGCGGTCGAGGCTGCTGCGCGGGTGGCGAAGGGCCGTCCCGGCTTCGGCATGCTGATCGACGGCACCTATGGCCGCGAGGCCCTGTTTCGCGCCGCCGACCATCCGTTCTGGATCGGCCGCCCGGTGGAGCTGCCGGGCTCGCGTCCGCTCGATTTCGAGAATGGCGGCAGCCTCGGCGCACAGCTTGTCGAATGGCCTGTGGGCCACACCATCAAGTGCCTCTGCTTCTACCATCCGGACGATCCGCCGGAATTGAAGCAACGCCAGGAGCGCGAGCTTTTGCGGCTCTACGACGCCGCCCGCCACATCGGCCGCGAGCTCCTGGTCGAGATCATTGCAGGAAAGCACGGAGAGCTGAAGGCCGACACGGTGGCCGGCATCCTTCAGCGCCTCTACGATCTCGGCATCAAGCCGGACTGGTGGAAGCTGGAGCCGCAGCGGGAAAAGGCGGCCTGGAGCGCCATCGGCGAGGTCATCACGAGAAACGACCCGTATTGCCGGGGCATCGTGCTGCTCGGCCTCGAAGCGCCGGAGGACGAGCTGGAGGCCGCCTTCGCCGCCGCCGCGAGCGAGCCGCAGGTGAAGGGCTTCGCGGTCGGGCGGACCATATTCAACGACGCCGCCCGCCGCTGGCTCAAAGGCGAGATGTCGGACGAGGCCGCCATCGCCGACATGGCCGCCCGCTTCCAGCGTCTCGTCGAGGCCTGGCGGCGCGCTGCAGGCCATGCCGAGGCGCGTGAGCAACAGGAGCTTGCCCTATCCTGAAGATCGACTTGAGAAGACTGCGCCTCTCCTCCAAGGTCGGCGCCATTCGAATGGAGCACGCATGAGCACGATCCGCCTGACCATGGCGCAAGCCATCGCCCGGTTCCTGACGGCGCAGAAGACCGATGTGGACGGAGAAATCCTGCCCCTCTTCGCAGGCGTCTGGGCCATCTTCGGCCACGGCAATGTGGCGGGCATGGGCGAGGCGCTGCACGGGGTGCGCGACCGGCTTCCCACCTACCGCGCCCATAACGAGCAGGGCATGGCCCATGCGGCGATCGCCTTCGCCAAGGCTTCGCGGCGGCGGCGGATGATGGCCTGCACCACCTCTATCGGCCCCGGCGCGACCAACATGGTGACGGCCGCCGCCGTGGCCCATGTGAACCGTCTTCCCGTGCTGCTTTTGCCCGGCGATGTCTTCGCCAACCGCAGGCCCGATCCGGTGCTGCAGCAGATCGAGAGTTTTTCGGACGGCACAATATCGGCGAATGACTGCTTCAGGCCCGTCTCCCGCTATTTCGACCGCATCGCGCGCCCGGAGCAGATCATTCCCGCGCTTCAGCGCGCCATGAACGTGCTCACCGACCCGGCCGAATGCGGCCCCGTCACTCTGGCCCTCTGCCAGGACACCCAGGCGGAAGCCTACGATTATCCTGAGAGCTTCTTCGCGGAGAAGGTCTGGACGCCGCGCCGCATCCGGCCCGATGTGACGGAGCTCGAGGATGCCGCCGCCCTCATCCGCAATGCGAAGAAGCCGTTCATCGTCGCGGGCGGCGGCGTGCTCTTTTCCGGCGCGGAAAAGGCTCTGGCGGATTTCGCGGAGAAGCATGGCCTCTTCGTCGGCGAGACGCAGGCGGGCAAGTCGAGTCTTCCCCACGATCATCAGGCCAATCTCGGCGCCGTCGGCGTGACGGGTACGGGCGCGGCCAATGCGCTGGCGGAAGAGGCCGACGTGGTGATCGCTGTCGGTACGCGCCTGCAGGACTTCACCACCGGCTCCTGGGCCCTGTTCAAGAGCCCGGACCGGAAGATCGTCGGCCTCAACGTGCAGGCCTTCGACGCCACCAAGCACAGCGCCCTGCCCCTCGTGGCGGATGCGCGCGTCGGGCTTGAGGAACTGAGTCGCGCGCTTCAAGACTGGAAGGCTCCCGAAGCCTGGACGGCGAAAGGACGCGACGAGAAGGCCCGCTGGTTCGACGCGGCAGCACGCTACACGGACCCGACCAATGCGGAACTGCCCTCCGATGCGCAGGTGATCGGCGCGGTGCAGCGCAGTGCCTCGCCGACCGACATCGTCGTCTGCGCCGCGGGCGGCCTGCCGGGCGAGCTGCACAAGCACTGGAAGGCGAGCACCGCTCTCGGCTACCACATGGAATACGGCTATTCCTGCATGGGCTATGAGATCGCAGGCGGCGTCGGCGTGAAGATGGCCTGTCCCGACCGCGAGGTGATCGTGATGGTGGGCGACGGCTCGTATCTCATGATGAACTCCGAGCTCGCCACGTCCGTTATGCTCGGCCAGAAGCTCACCGTGGTTCTCCTCGACAATCGCGGCTTCGGCTGCATCAACCGCCTGCAGCGCGCAACGGGCGGGGAGAGCTTCAACAACCTGCTGCAGCACACCCATCACGTTGCCCTGCCCGATATCGACTTTGCGGCCCATGCCGCGAGCCTCGGCGCGAAGGCCGTGAAGGTGAAGGGCATCGGCGAGCTGGAGGATGCGCTTCGGCAGTCGCGCGGCGCGGATCGCAGCACGGTCATCGTCATCGACACCGATCCGCTCGCCTCGACAGACGCGGGCGGCCATTGGTGGGACGTGGCGGTGCCGGAAGTCTCCGTTCGCGACCAGGTGAAGGCGGCGCGCAAGGATTACGAGACAGCCCTCGCTTCCCAGCGGGTCGGCGACTGAAGAACCCAAAAAGGACAACGACAATGACGATCCGCATCGGGGCCAATCCCATCGGCTGGTCCAACGACGACATGCTGGAGCTCGGCGGCGAGACGCCGCTGGAGATCTGCCTCGCGGAAGCGAAGGAAGCAGGCTTCGAGGGCATGGAGCTGGGCAACAAGTTTCCGCGCGAGCCGGAGGCCCTGAAGAAGGCGCTGGCGCCCTTCGGCCTTGCCTGCGTGTCGGGCTGGTACTCCGCTGAGCTGTTGATGCGCGATGCGGATGCGGAGATGCAGGCGCTTCGCCCGCATCTCGACCTTCTCAAGGCCATGGGCTCGAACGTACTCGTCTTCGCCGAGACTTCGAACGCCATCCATGGCGACCGCTCCAAGCCGCTCTCGCAGCGTCCCGTCATGCAGGACGGCGACTGGGCGGAGTTCGGGCGGCGCATCACGGAAGTGGCGGAGCGCACGCTGCAGGAAGGCGTACGCCTCGTTTATCACCTCCACATGGGCACCATCGTCGAATCGGAAGCGGATATCGACGCCTTCATGAAGGCCACGGGTGAAGCGGTCCATCTCCTGCTCGATACGGGCCACGCCACCTGGGGCGGTGCGAACCCCGCGGATCTCGCCCGGCGCTATCGCAAGCGCATCAGCCACGTGCACACGAAGGACGTGCGCAGGAGCGTGATGGAGAAGGCGCGGGCCGAGAACTGGAGCTTCCTCGATTCCGTGCTCGAGGGCGTCTATACGGTGCCCGGCGACGGCATGGTGGACTTCGTCTCCGTGTTCCGGGAACTGCCGGATTACAGCGGCTGGGTGGTCATCGAGGCTGAGCAGGATCCGAAGAAGGCGCATCCCCTCACCTATGCCAAGATGGGCTATGCTAATCTCACCCGCTTCCTGAAGGAAGCCGGACTACGGTAAGGAGCGCTGCCGATGTCGAAGCTTCTCGTCAAGCCGTCGAAGCCCGATCAAAGCGGGCGCATTCACGCCATCACGCCGGAATCCGCCGGCTGGACCTATGTGGGCTTCGAGGTCTACCAGCTCAAAAGCGGACAGAGCTTGAAGCAGGCCACAGGAGACCGGGAGGCCTGCATCGTGATGCTCTCCGGCAAAGCTCGTGTATCGGCCGGCGCCGAGGATTTCGGAATCATCGGCGGGCGTTCCTCGCCTTTCGAACCGGATCCGTGGTCGCTCTATGCGCCCGCCCGTTCCGAATGGGCGCTTCAGGCGCAAACCGATTGCGAGGTCACCGTCTGCACCGCACCGGCGGAAGGCAAGCTTCCGCCGCGTGTGGTCCGCCCGGAGCAGGTGGGGCAGGAAACCCGCGGCAAGGGCACGAATATCCGCCACGTGCGCAACATCCTGCCCGAGACGGAGCCGGCGGAGAGCCTGCTTGTGGTCGAGGTCATCACCCCTTCGGGCCATTGGTCGAGCTATCCGCCGCACAAGCACGACCGGGACATGCTGCCGCAGGAATCGCTCCTGGAAGAGACCTACTACCATCGCCTCAGCCCGCCCTCGGGCTTCGCGCTCCAGCGGGTCTATACGGATGATCGCTCCCTGGACGAGACGCTGGCCGCGGGCGACGGGGATGTGGTGCTGGTCCCCAAGGGCTATCACCCTGTCGGCGCGCCGCACGGGTATGAACTCTACTATCTCAACGTGATGGCGGGTCCGAAGCGGATCTGGAAGTTCCACAACGATCCGGACCACGAGTGGATGCTGGCGAGGGCCTGAGGGCCCAACCCTCTCTTGATCCCGCGCATTCTTTCCGGCATGAGCCTCATGATAACCTTTCAAGGGGCCTCATGACCTGGTCCGATCTCGCATCGCGCTTCTTCAAGACCGTCATCGCGCTCGTCAGCGCGGTGGTGATGGATTACGCCTTTCTCGACGGCCGCATGACGCGCCAGGCGGTGTCCGGCATCGAGCGCATGGCGGCGGATGCGCCGGTCCTGATCGACCGCCTCGTCGCCAGCGCGCTCAATATCCAGTGGGAACGCTGACGCGATAGCCTGCTGTGGAACGGGATGGAACCGCTGCCGTTCACCATCCGTCATTCCACAACGGGCAGGGTTCCCATGGCCAACATTCTCCGCGTTCTACTTGCGATTCTGCTGCCGCCCGTCGGTGTCTTTCTCACCGTCGGTATCGGTGTGCAGTTCTGGATCAACATTCTCCTGACGATCCTCGGCTATATCCCAGGCATCGTGCATGCCGTCTGGGTGATTGCGCGACAAAATCGCGTGTAATGCGCCATTTCCAAAGCCACCCTGAAGCAAAGTCTCGCTTGGAACCGTGACTGCCGGCTCGCGTTGCCAGCAACCAACGGACAAGGATTTTACGTCATGAAAAGATTTGCTTTCATCGCGGCGGCCGCCATTGGGTCCAGCCTCTTTATCGCTGCGCCCAGCGTGGCCCAGCCGCAGTTCCAGTTCGGCATCGGCCCGGATGGACGGCCGCAATTCGGTCTCAGCGATCCCGCTCAGGAACGCTACGAGCGCCGCGAGCGCTGGCGTGAGCGCCGGGAGGAGGATCGCGCCCGCGCTTACGAGGAGGGCCGTCGCGACGCCATGCGCGAGCGCCGCGCCTACCGGGACAATTGCCGCAATATCACCATCGAGGAGCAGGATGCCTGGGGCCGCACGGTGACCCGGCGCATTCGCCGCTGCGACTGACGCCAGTTCCCCCGCACGGATGCACTCAGCTAGGTGCGGGGGTTCTGCATCTCGGAGGTCAGCCTGGGCAGGTCCTTGGTGAGCCAGTCGACCATCTCGTCGCGCGTCCTGAGGTGATCAGGCATGGGGATGTATGGCCCCTGCGATTCATATATCGCCACCGGATCGCGCGCGCCGAGGATCGGATCGAGATCGCGTTCCCCTTCCAGATCGACGGCGTCTCCGACCCAAAGGAGGAGAAGCCACAGGGCGGTGAGGAAGCCTGCGACGATGGCCGTAAGCGCGATTGCGACGTCGGTCAGCAATGCGGGTCTCCGGAATGGACTATTCCCCTCATCAGGGAACCGAACTTAGCCTTTTATAAGATGCCTGCAAGATCGGCGCCAGCGCGACCCGTCGCTTGGGCCTGCAGGCGGCCAGCGCCACTTCCTATTCAATCTGAATGGCTCCGAACAGTTGCATTTCCCGGCTTCTCGTGAGTCAATCGATGCGGGGCCTGCATCCCATCGAAAGGGAGCGCTCATGAGAACCTATCATGTGTTCCAGTCGGCCAGCGCCCCTGACCTTCGCGCTTTCGCCGACGATGCAGAAGGACATTCCCTTCCTCCTGAGCACGGGCCCTGGACCCTCGTGCGCCGGATCGAACCGGACGAGGAATGGAATCTCGATGTCAGCAGGGCCATGGTGACAGCGGGTCTCATCGAGAGCGGCCTTTACCTGTGGGGCCCGGTGAGCCAGGCTGCGCTGGTTCACCCCATCATCGGCAGCGACCGCGTCGAGGGCACTGCCGTGTTCGATCAGGAGGCCAACCAGATCGGCACGATCAAGCGGCTCCTCATCGAGAAGGTGAGCGGCCGTGTGATTCTCGTGGATGTGGCGTTCGGCGGCTTTCTCGGAATCGGCGCCCAGCATCGCACGATCCCGTGGGAGAAGCTGTCCTACGACAAGGAGCGCGAAGGATACCGCACGGATATCACGGAAGCGCAGGTCCGGAACGCCCCGGCCTTTCACGGAGACGACGAGGTCTGGTTCGACCGCAAGCGCGAGCAGAACATCCGGGACTACTGGAACGACATTCCGCGGGGACCGATTTGAACCGGGATCGCCCGGCGAACCGTCACTCGTCCGGCGCGTCCTTCCATGCGGCTTCCTCTTCCTCCGTCGCCTTTCGCTTGGTGACGAGATCGGCAAGATGCCAGGCGGAGAACGGTACGCTGCTGCGGGCCACGCGGACGAAACGGTCCTCGTCGAGTTCCATGAGGCAGATCACCAGCCGGTCCGGCTCTTCCGGGTCGTACTCGACCTCGAAGGAATAGAACGGGTGCTCGGCCCCATAGTCGTCCGCTGCCGGCACATTGAACGACATGATCCGGTTATCGGGACCGGAAAACCCGAAGCGCACCCCACGCGGAGGATTGGACATCTTCATCTCGTTTTCTTTCTTCCGCGAATCCGTATGCGCCGCGGTTTCCGGCGTCCGGCCCGTTTCGGCACCGGCCTCATCGGTGACGGCAGCAAAAGCCGCCGTTGTGACCGGGTTCTCGACCTGCAAGGGAAAAGACAAAAACTTCGCCACGACATCGCCCCTATATCGTCTCGCTTGAAGTATTTATGACGAAAATATGGTACGCGTCGAATCTTAAAAAGTTATCCCTGAGATCCACTGCAAATTTTCTCAGTATCCGAGGCTTGTTTTCGGCGCATCAGGAATAATTACTCGGCGCGGCATCCGGCTATCCCTCAGTATCGGTGTTCACGCGAGTTCACGCCTGCCGCAGAAGGAAATTGCTTTGGACTAGCTTGAACACTGCGTCGCTCTCCTGAAAGCCTGATGAGGATTCAAGAGGACCGGGAGACGAATGTTCCAGGGGTCACCATATGCGATGCGGGAACTCTAGCCGGCCTCGCAGATTCTCGCAGATTGGTGCTGGACCGCAGGGCCCTTCTTCTGCCGAAAAGCGTTCGTATCGAAGGCAGGTTCGAGACACTGCCAATGCGTCCCCCATTTCCTGGCGCGAGCCATTCCGTCAGAGCCCAGAGCCTGCATCGCTTCAGCCCACGTCTCCGCTTCACGAGGAACACAATGACCCGTAGACATTTCAGCAAGACCCCGCCCGACCGGGCAAACGAACTCTTCGATAAGCTTCTCGCCACCTCGGATAACGCCGTCAAAACCCGCGAGCGGCTATTTGCGGATCTGAAGGAGGAGCTGCAGCTCCTGGCAGGCCTGCAGGAGGAGCATCTGTTTCCGGTCCTGCGCGAGCATGGGATGAACGATCTGCTGCGGGATGCCACGAGCGACAACGAGGAGACGAATGCGCTTCTCGCAGAACTCGACCACATGCCGAAGAATGGCGGCGAGTTTCTTGCAAAGGTGGCGGAGCTGAGGCGTGTGTTTCAGCAGCATATCCGCAATGACAGGAAGGAACTGCTGCCAGCTGTGCTTGAGGTCCTGAGCGACGAGGAGACCGACGCCGTCACTGAACGGGTGGAAGACGATGTCGCGAGCTTTGAGGAGGCGCGGCGGGCTCAGAGCAGCCTCATCGACGGGCAGGTTCAAATGGCCCAGCCCCTCGCCAACGAGGCCATGGACGCGATGCAGACCGCAACCGTACCGGCGCAGGTTGTGGCGCACGGCGTCCAGGACCTGTCGCGGGAATGCCTTCGCATGAGCCAGAAACGTCTGCAGACGAATCTCGAAGGCCTGAACAGGCTGACCCAATGCCGGTCCCCGCAGGATTGGGCCGCCGTGCAGGCGTCGCTGATGAGGGACAATTTCGAGCAGACACTGGCGAACACTTTCCGGTTCGCCGACCTGACGATGCAGCTTACGGAAAAAGCCATGCGGAACACGCTGCGCTAAACAGTGATTTTGCTTGCCCTGCGCGATGAAACGAAGCCGTCGCGCAGGGCGGATCTTCCTGTACTCTGCTCAATAAACGTCGACGATCACCCGCTGCGACAGGGGAACGGCGTCGGATGGCGCATGGACGATGAAGGTGCCCCGGCAGGTAGTGGTCACGGGATAGACCGGCGTGCGGTGGACGTCGACGCCGACCAGGTAATTGACCGAGTAATAGGGATGTCCGCCGACGAAGCGCGTCTCGGAGGTCTCGAATACATAGCCCAGCCGGGTCGGGCTGATCCGATGGACCGCCTTCGGCGGCCCATCGGCGGCGATGCGCTCGGAGATGGGACGGCCGACATAATCGGAACAGGTCGCAACCACCGTCTGCTGAGTCACGGAAACACATCCGGCAACGCCCGCGGCCATCCCGATTGCGATCACAAGTCTTTTCACCGAAGCCTCCCTGACCTGGGAAAATAGAGCTTCGCGCCGACATGTCGATGGGAATACTCGCCTCGGGCTCAGAGGCTCTGCGGATTCATTCGGGGAAGGCCGTCGTCTTTCCCCGCCCCGCCCGGCCCGTCCGCCGGGCGACCTCGGCGGCGACCTCTCTCCAGAACGCCACGCCGTTGGGAACGCCCCTGGACCGGCAATACTCCGCCTGCTCGCAGGCGCGGGCATAGGCCTCGCGCCCCTCATAGGCGATGAGGCACACAGCCTCGTATTCAACGGCCGTCAGGCTCTCAGTGCGCGGTCTGCGGCCGAAGAGCCGGGACAAAGCGCTGCGAAAGGAGGAGAGAAGGCGATGCATATCCCGATAAATGTGGCCGCTCCCGATACGCAGGGTCAATTGCAGTCAACAGGAAATAGTGGAGGGGTCGATCCGTTCCCGGAGGGATGCGATAGTTCGTCCGTCACGACACCCGTTGAGCGGAGCCTATCCGATGACGATCCTGGTCGATGCGGCCCATGCGCATCCCTATTCCGTCCACGTCACCCTGCCGACCGAGATCTCGTCCCGATTTCTCGCGGAGCTGAGCGGCATCCTGGACGAGTCGGACTTGGTGCGCGGCGAGGACTGGTCCCTGGCAGCCGAGGTCAGGAACGGCAACGTCCACCTGACCTTCGGCCTCAGCTCCCAGGTCTATGCCGGCCTGCTCAAATCGGCCATCGACCACCTCGCCAACCGCGATTCGTCAGGCGAACCTTCCCTCAGGCCCTTGAGCGTCGTGTCAAGCGGCCCGGCCTCGCACAGGCGAGGAGGTCGGCGGTAGGGGGAGAAACGAGGGAGAAATGGCGCACCCGACACGATTCGAACGTGTGACCTTTGCCTTCGGAGGGCAACGCTCTATCCAGCTGAGCTACGGGTGCGTGCGGCGCCTGGGCCTAGCCTTCTCCCTACCTGATTAGGGGCGTCAGGGCAACCGTCATGAGGCCGGCTTATGCGAAAGCGCCCCTCTGCGCCCTGCGGTCGGGCTTTAAAGATGCGGTAGGACCTTTTGCGAATAATGGCGAAATCTAGTCGTCAACCGAACAGGGTCACATGCATCACATCCATCTCGCCGAAGGAATGCGGCTGCGCTTTCCTGCCCGCAGCGTGGATTTCGACCAGGGCGTCGAGATCGGCATGCTCGCCGTGCTGATGAGCCAGGACATGCCGGAATTCAGCCGCCGGATCTCCAGCGCCAATCTGGGCCAGGTCCGCGCGCTCGCCGAGCAACTCGGCTACCGCCTCGTGGAGGGGCCCGCCGAGGAGGAGTGGACCGAGATCACTTTCTACAACCGCACGGCACGCCCCCGCCTGCGGGTGGTCCATTCCAGAGCTTGAATCAGGCCGTCGCCTTCTGCAGCGAGCGCACCCGCTCGCGATAGGCCGTGTAGAGGCCGCTCGCTGCAATGATCCCCGCTCCCACGATGGTCCAGCCGTCGGGCAGGGAGCCGAAGACCAGGTAGCCGAGGCTGCCGGCCCAGATCAGCTGCACATAGGAGAAGGGCGCGATGATCGAGGCGCTGCCGTGCCGGTAGGCCTGGATGACGAACCAGTGCCCGACGGTGGAGAGAAGGCCGACGCACAGGCCCAGCGCCATCTCGCCTCCATCCGGCATCTCCCAGGACCACGGCAAGGCCGCGCTCAGCACGGCAAAGCCGATAAAGGCGGAATAGGCGAGCGTGGTGAGGGCATGATCGCTGCCGCTCATCCGGCGGGTCACGACGGCGGCAGCCGCCCAGCTCGTTGCGCCGGCAAGCGGCAGGAGGGCCGCCGTCTGGAAGGATCCCGTGCCCGGGCGGATCACGATCAGCACACCGACGAGACCGACGGCAGCGGCGGTCCAGCGCCGCCAGCCCACCTGCTCGCCGAGAAACAGGATGGACAGCGCCATGATGAGGATGGGCGAGACGAAATAGATCGCCGTCGCATCCGCCACCGGCAGGAAGCGCAGGCCGTGGGTGAACATGATCGTCGAGCCCACCATGCCGAGGCCGCGCAAGACCTGCAGACCGGGGCGGTGCGAGCGCAGCAGCGTGCCGCCTCCATTCATGCCCAGGAGTGGGATGACGAGGAGCGCGAAGACCGCGTAGCGCATCCAGGCAACCTGGCCCGCAGGCAGGGTCGCGGCGAGCTGCTTCGTGATCACGTCGGACACGGAGAAGAAGACCGTAGAGGCGACGAGAAGCAGGATGCCCCGCAACGGAGAGGCGGCGGGCAGGCTCTGCGTCGGAGCCGGAGCGGCAGCGCCCGACCGGGCCGTAAATTCGGTGGTCATGAAAATCTCGAAACGTCAGCCGCACGCGCGGCGGCGGGCCCGGGGGCATGAATGCAAGTCGACAAGAGGCTGTTTCGCATCAGAAAGAAACTGCAAAGACGGCACCTGCTCCATGCTTCAGGCGAATGGATCAGGATAGGGCCTGCACTAGACTTGCACCTTCCACATGGGCATCCAAACCACTCCATGAGAGCAGGACAGCGCAAGGGGCAGCCATGAATAAGCACGCGCCGGAGATCGCTCAGCGCCTCGAAACCGGAACGCCCGCCTTCCGCCGGCTGAACCTCGCCCTTTTTGCGGCGGGCTTCTCGACCTTCGCCATTCTCTATTGCGTGCAGCCCCTGCTGCCGGCCTTTTCGCAGGAATTCGGCGTCAGCGCGGCGGCGAGCAGCCTGTCGCTCTCGCTCTCCACGGGCCTGCTGGCGGTGGCGATGCTGGTCGCCGGCTCCGTCTCGGAGGTCTTTGGGCGCAAGCCCGTGATGATCGCGTCCCTGTTCGCCTCCGCGGTCCTGACGATCCTCTCGGCGCTCGCCCCAACCTGGAGCATCTTTCTCCTCGCCCGGATGACAATCGGCATCACCCTCAGCGGGCTGCCGGCCGTGGCCATGGCCTATGTGAGCGAGGAGGTTCACCCCAAATCCATCGGCCTTGCCATGGGCCTCTTCATCGGCGGCAATGCAGTCGGGGGCATGGCGGGCAGGATTCTGGGCGGTTTTCTGACGGATCTCGGCTCCTGGAGGATCGCTATCGGCACGATCGGGGCCATCGGCCTCGTCACGGCGGTGGCGGCCTGGCGGAGCCTTCCGAACTCCGCCCATTTCCAGCCGCGCTCCGCCCGTCTGACGGATCTCCTGCGCTCCTTTGCGGATCACTTGCGCGATCCGGGCCTGCGCAGCCTCTTCGCGGAAGCCTTCCTGCTCATGGGCGGCTTCGTGACGGTCTACAACTACCTCGCCTATCGGCTGGTCGCGCCGCCCTACTCCCTGAGCCAGACCGCCATCGGCCTGATCTTCGTCAGCTACCTGATCGGCACCGCGAGCTCCGCCTGGATCGGCGCGCTGGCGGGACGGCTCGGCCGTTCGCGGGTGCTGTGGGTGATGATCGCAATCATGCTCACAGGCGTCGGGCTAACTCTGCCGAGCCACCTCGCCCTCATTCTCGCAGGCGTCGTCGCCGTGACCTTCGGCTTCTTCGGCGCACATTCCATCGCCAGCAGCTGGGTCGGACATCAGGCCACGGTCGCTAAGGCCCAGGCCTCGGCGCTTTATCTCTTCTGCTACTATCTCGGCTCAAGCACCATCGGCACCCTCGGCGGCCTGTTCTGGAGCGCCTGGGGCTGGCCGGGCGTGGCGGGACTGGTTGCAGCCAACCTCATTCTCGCGCTCGGCATTGCGCTCAGGCTCCGGTCTCCAACCTTCCGTGATCGCAGCGAGATACAGCGGTAGAGCTCCCCATAGCCAGGCTATTTCTGCAGCGTTATGGCATAACTTTACAGATCATCTTCATCTCATGTTCAATATTTCTACATTCGGCAGGCTATAAAATTAAATCAGGAACAATCTTATTCTTGCCTTATTACCGGATATTTTGCGCCCCCTCTACAACAGCAAGGGGATGCATTGTGGATCAACGCAAGGTTACGCTTACTATCGCCAGCCTGTTCGTCTCGGCTGCTGCCGTCTTGTCTCCCACCCTCGTCAGCGCAGAGCCGAACAAGAAATCCGCCAAAGTCATTCAGAGCGGAAAAGCCTCCTGGTACGGTCCCGGCTTTCACGGAAAGAAGACCGCGAGCGGCGAAACCTTCAACACCAACGAGATGACTGCCGCCCACCGCACCCTGCCCTTCGGCACCAAGGTCCGCGTGGTGAACAAGAAGACCGGCAAGTCGGTGGTGGTGCGCATCAACGACCGGGGCCCCTATGCCCACGGACGCGTCATCGATCTCTCCCGCGCCTCCGCGCAGGCCATCGGCATCTCGGGTGTCGGCGCCGTCGAACTGGCGCAGCTCTGACGCTTCACTGACAGCCTCTGTCAGACGCCTCCTTCCACGACCTGCCGGAGCTCTTTCAGCCAGGCCGGTCGTGGAACCCTGCCCCCGGCAAACCGCTTTTCTCCCGCGAACCTATCTTCAGGAGAGACCCTCGGGACATGCTCATGCGGGCGAACGGGATTCTGACCACGGCAACGGCCCTGTTCCTGTGCGCGGGCGGGAATTCCGTGTTCGCCCAGGCAGGCAGGCCATGGGTCGATCCGCCGACGGACACGGTGGCTCCACCGCAGGCCGAGCAGGCGCCCCCTCGGCCCGCCGCTCCAACGTCCGCTCCGCCTGCGGGCCAGGCGGTTCAGCCCCAGACAGTCGCGCCGGAGCCGTCGCCTTCGTGGCAGGCGACCGAGCCAATGGCGCCGCCCCTGCCTTCCCCGACGGCTCCCACCGTGGCGGAGGAACCGCGTCGTCCGCTCCCCGAAAGACGCCTGTCCCGGAGCGAAATCGCGCGGGACTTTGCCGTCGACTACCTGGATGCATGGTCCTCGCCGAACGATGAAGCGCTCGACTCCATGGCGGAGTTCTATGGGCCCGACATCCTGTTCCACGGCCGCAGGCTGAGCATGCGGGCGCTCTATCAGGAGAAGCGGCGCTTCGCCCAGCGCTGGCCCCAGCGGGATTACCGCGTCAGGCCCGAATCGATCGGCGTCGATTGCAAGCCGCGCACCGACATCTGCACGGTGCGCGCGGTCTTCGATTACAGCGCCTCGCATCCCAAGCGCCGGCGGCGCGCCGAGGGAACCGGCGCGCTCCAGCTGATCGTGCATTTCATCGGCGACAAGCCCGTGATCGTCGCGGAGCATTCCTCGACTATCCGCCGCACGAGCAGGCGAGACGCCGACCGGGAGGATTCGTCCCATGGATGAGCAGGCCTACAGGAGCTCCGCGCCAGAAGGCGGCTCCAGCCGCACCTGGTCCCAGATGCGGGAGGAGGTGCGTGCGGTCATCCGGCAGGAGGTCGACAGGCTCAACCCCACCGCCGATGCCCGCCGCCCGCTGGAGCTGATCATCGAATCGTCGCTGCGCTATTCGCTGGTGGACGGCACACTGAGGATCACGGTGATCGACCCGAAGGGCCGGCCGCGCATGATCGACAAGGATGGGCGGAGCATCGAGTTCACCATCCGCGATCTTCTGGACGAGCTGCGAGAAAGTCACCCGGTTCTCTTCCAGCAATCCAGGGCCCTATCCCCTGAACCCGCGGCGGAGGCGCCGCCGCCTCTCGAGAATCCGATCGTCCACGAGCGGCCGGTCGCCGCGCCACCCCCACCGCAGCCGGAAAAGCCGCGGCGCGACTGGCTGAACGTCGATTCCGGCGAGGCCTCCCGGGAGGCCGCCTCCGCAGGGCTCTTCGGCGGCGAGACGTTGCGTGACTTCTTCGCGTCGCGGCAGGCCTCTCCGGCGACAGGCGACGCGGCCCGCTTCCATGCGGCGCGCGACGGCTTCCCGATCTCGGGCCACAGGGCGCGGAGCTTCGTCGACGGCCTGAGGGAGCGCTCCCTGCCGCGCGGCCGGGGCTTCGCCATCGGCGCCCTCCTTGTCGCCGCCCTTCTGGGGCTCGGAACCTATTCGCTGTTCGATTCAGAGCCGGAGCCGCCGGTAGCGGTCGCTGCGGACAGCGACGGCCCCGAAGCGACCGGCACGATTACTCCTACCACGCAGGCCGTTGCCGACGTTGCTCCGGCTGCAGCGCCGTCGCGGCCGCGCAGCCTAAAGGGCGTGCCGGAGGTGCTCGATACGGCGACGCTCTCGCTCGAAGGCGAGGTCGTCCGCCTGTTCGGGGTGGAATGGGCGCCCGGGGCCGGAAAGCCCGAGGACATGGCCAGCTATCTCGGCGGCCGCGAGGTCTCCTGCGAGCCTGCGGGCGGGAACGACACCTATCGCTGCGAGGTCGACGGACGGGATCTGTCGCGGGTCGTGCTGTTCAATGGCGGCGGCAAGCCGACGGACGAGGCGACGCCCGAACTCAAGGCGGCAGCCGAACAGGCGCGCCAGTCCAAGATCGGCGTGTGGAGCCCGCAATAGGTTCAAGCGAATTCAGCCAGCCGATGCGATCGGCTGGCCGTCGTTTCTCGTGCTGATGCGCCTAAGCCCGCGCTTCGGCGGGGGCGGGAATCTCGACTTCGATCTCGAGGGTTGAAATGTCGGAGTCGCGGTTCATCTTGACCTGGACATTGTCGCGCTGGACCGAGATATGCCGGCTGACGACAGCCAGGATCTCTTCCCGCAGCTGTGCGACAAGATCGGGCTTGCCCCCGACGATCCCCCGCTCATGCGCCAGCAGAATCTGCAGGCGCTCGCGGGCAACCGGCGCGGAAGTGCGACGGTTAAAGAAGTTCATAAGGCTCATGCAGCCCTCCGTCCGAACAATTTGCCGAGCAGGCTCTTCTTGTCGGTGGGAATCGTGAGCTCGACGGTCTCGCCCTTCAGCCGCCGCGAGGCGTCGAAATAGGCCCGGCCCGGCGCGCTCGACGGGTTGTTGAGCGTGACCGGCGATCCGACGTTCGAGGCGCGCAGCACCTCTTCGCTCTCCGGGATGATGCCGATCAGCGGGATCGAGAGAATCTCCAGAACGTCCTCGACCTTCAGCATCTCGCCGCGCTCGGCGCGGATGGGATCGTAGCGGGTGAGAAGCAGGTGCTTCTCGATGCGCTCGCCTTTCTCCGCGCGCTCGGTCTTCGAGTCGAGGAGACCGATGATGCGGTCGGAGTCGCGCACCGAAGAGACTTCCGGGTTGGTGACGACGACGGCGACATCCGCGTGCCGCATGGCCATGGTCGCGCCGCGCTCGATGCCCGCCGGGCTGTCGCAGATGATCCAGTCGAACTTCTCGCGAAGCTCGTTCAGGACCCGGGCGACGCCCTCCTCAGTGAGCGCATCCTTGTCGCGGGTCTGGGAGGCGGGAAGAAGCGAGAGGTTCTCCAGCCGCTTGTCGCGGATGAGAGCCTGGTTCAGCTTCGCATCGCCCTGCACCACGTTGATGAGGTCGAAGACGACCCGGCGCTCCGCTCCCATCACGAGGTCCAGGTTGCGTAGCCCGACGTCGAAGTCGATGACGACGACCTTGTCGCCGCCATGCGCCAGCGCTGCGCCCAGAGCTGCTGAAGACGTTGTCTTGCCAACGCCACCTTTGCCTGATGTTACGACCAAGACTTTGGCCATTGTCGTCCCTCTTTCCTCAATCCAGCGTTTTCAGGATGATCGAGTCGCCATCCAGGTTCACTTGAATGGCCTGACCGTGATACTTCGATCCGAGGTCGTCGGCCGTCTTGTAGAGCCCATCGATTGCGATCAGTTCGGCTTCGAATTTTCTGCAGAAGATGCGCGCGCGTGCATTGCCCGTGCAGCCTGCAATGGCCCGGCCGCGCAACACGCCGTAGACGTGAATGGAACCGCCCGCCACGATCTCAGCGCCCGATGCAACCGAGCCCAGCACCGTCACGTCGCCTTCGGGATGAAGGATCGACTGGCCCGAGCGGACCGAGCCCTCGATGAGAAGCGACTTCTCGGGCGCGGGCGTCTGGAAGGCGGAGGCTGCGGCGACGGCGGCATTGGCTGCGTCGGGAATGTCGATCTCGCCCGCCGGCTTGCCGCCATTGACGGGAGCCGGCATGTCGGCGTCGACTACCGCGGGCGCGGCCCCCTCGAGACCGATGATGCGGATGTCGCGCATCTTGAGCGCCGCCAGCAGGAACTTGAGCTCCGACTTGGAGGGCTTGAGCGAGGACACGTCCACGATGATAGGCCGTCCGGCGAAGAACCCCGGCGAACGCTCCGAAACGGCATCGAGATCTTCGAGCCAGTCCCTGAGCGGCACTTCAGGCGCGAGGACCAGGGCCATGAAGGACCTGCCACGGAAGCGAAGAGAGGGTCGGGGTCGCACGGCGATGGTCACGGGATTTGAATTTCCTTCTACGTCTCTGATTTCGACCTTTTATGGTTAACGGACCGTTAAGAACGGCAGCGGCGCGAAACTATTTTTCAGCGGGAGGCGCCAGGGGCTCGGGTTCGGCGGCGAATGAGACATTCGCCTTTTGCAAGGAATATAAAGATAAGAACTATCCCTTTATGAGTATTGGCTACCCCTTCGTGAGTATTAATCCGGGGGCAAAGCTTCATTGACCGAGGTCGGGAGAGGCATACCATGATGTCTCTTCGATCTTACCTCCGGCGTCATCTTTCCTTCAAAACATCCGGGCGGACGGTCGAAACACTCAGGGAATGCGCGGCCGCAAGGCAGTCCAGGGAGGACACAAGAATGTCGGGTCGAGTCTCCAGTTTTGCTTCTCTTCGGACGATCTGCGGCAGGAAAATCATCCGCTCCGTAGCCGTGGCGGCGGCTCTCGTTGCGGGCATTGCGGGCGCATCGGCCCAGAGCACGACCGCCGCCCGCATCAATGCCGGCACGGTGGGGATCGTCTCGGGTGGCGCGGACGGCACCTATATCCGTATCGCGGCCGATCTCGCCAACGTGCTCGACGGCGAGAACCTGCGCGTGCTGCCGATGATCGGGCGCGGATCGCTGCAGAACCTGAAGGATATCATGTTCCTGCGCGGCGTCGATATCGGAATCGTGCAGATGGATGCGCGCGAGCAACTGAAGGCGGAAAGCCTGCACGACGACGCCTCCAAGCGCCTGCGCTTCATCACGCGGCTCTACAACGAAGAGATCCACATCATCGCCAACCGCGAGATCACCGACATCCGGCAGCTCGACGGCAAGAAGGTCAATATCGACAAGGACGGCAGCGGCACGAACCTCACCGCGCGCCTGATCTTCGACAAGCTCGGGATCAAGCCCGATGTGACGACCTTCGATCAGGCTTCGTCCTATGCGCAGCTCAAGTCGGGCGAGATCGAGGCCGCGGTATATGTGGCCGGGCGCCCGGTCCGCGCCATCGCCGAGTTCCAGGGCGACGGGCGCTTCCACCTTCTCCCCATTCCTTTCGAGGGAGAGATCGCGGAGAGCTATTTCCCGGCCCGCTTCACGAATGCGGATTACCCTCGCCTCGTCGATGAGGGCAAGACAGTCGACACCCTGGCCGTGGGCAGCCTGCTCGCCGTGTTCAACTGGCCCGTGAACTCGGACCGCTACAACCGCGTGAAGCGCTTCGTCGACTCGTTCTTCTCGCGCTTCGACGAGTTCCTGCAGGCCGGACGGCACCCGAAGTGGAAAGAGGTGAACCTTGCGGCCGATGTGCCCGGCTGGGAGCGCGTGAAGCCCGCCCAGGACTGGCTGGACCGCGCAGCCTCGGTCGCCGACAAGGCTTCCCCCCTCGCCGACAGCTTCGAGGACTTTATGAACAGCAAGGGATTGTCGGCCTCCGCCGAGCAGCGTGAAACCCTCTTCAGGGAGTTCATCGCCTGGCAGAACGACCGGCAGAAGGCGAACCGGCGCAGCGCGCGGCAAGACTAAGAACAGCCACAGGCACGACTGGAAGCCAAGGCCGGTCGTGCCGCCTTCGGCATCAGAGGCAAGGGAAGTCCGAAATGAGTGGACGCAATCATCTCGTATTCTCGACTGCAGCCGCGGGAATAATCGCGCTGTCCACCGCTGTGCTTCCCAACTCCGCACGGGCGCAGGAAACACCTCCCGCAGGCTCTGACGGCCAGCAGAGGAGTCCTATGTCCCTTGCACTGGGAAGCCCGGAGGAATTCTCGACGCTTCTGCCGGTGCTGCTCAGCACCGCAGAGCGTAAGAAGCTCGCAGGTGAACTCGAAGCGTTCATCAGGGAAGGCCAAGTAGACCAAGCCCGCAAGCGGCTGAATGCGGCGATCGAGATGGGAACCCTTGCCATCGTTCTCATCGACCGGGTCGAGGACCCGAATCTGCTCCCGGCCTTGCAGAATCTCGGCATTCGCGGGGAGGATTCCTCCGCCGTTCCCGCTCCAGCCGATCTGAAGGATGCCCAGCCGGCCGCAGATATCTGCGCCCTTCCCGCACCGCCCGATACCGCCGCCATGGACGAGCTGCGGCAAGCCCTTGAGCAGGAGCAGACACGACACGGCGCTCTCTCGCAGGAATTCGATGCCCTTGCCGAGGAGCACCGCGCCCTGCTTACGCTGCGCGAGAACGATATGGCGTCTTCCGCAGCCAGAATTGCCGAATTGCAGGACGCCTTGAGCCAAGCGCAGGCCAAGAGCGACGAGTCCGCACGACGGCTGGAAACTCTGGAGAGCGAGCACCGCACCGCGCAGGATCTCAACGGTCAGAAGACCGCCGAGAGCGAAGCGAAGATCGCGGAGCTAGAATACCAGGTGCAGCAGGAGCGGGAGAAGAGCGAGAGCGTCGCGCGAGACCTCACGGAGGCGCAGGAAGAATTGAGCGCGATGCAGGCTGAGGCCGAGCGCAGCGCCGCGTCGGCCTCCTCGCGCATCAGCGAGCTGACGGAGCACCTCGCACAGGCGCAGGTGCGCGGCGATGCCCTGACCCGTGAGCTTGCGGACGCCATCGAGGAGCTGCGCGTCATCCAGGCGGAGGCGGAGCAGAGTGCCGCGGTGCCGCTGATGATGCGTCTCGACGACACCGACACGCTGCCGCCGCCTGCCTGGAACGAAGCGCCCCATCCGCGGGCGTTCCAGCTCCTTCTGGTCACCGGCTCCGCCTCTCCCATGCCCCCACCCCAACCGGCGCCGCGGGAGGTCGCATCCGCCCTTCCGATGTCGGAGCTTGCGCCGCTGGCGGCCGCGCCCATCGACGATCCGCTCGCGACCACGGCGTCCATTCCCTCCGCCGCCGACAAGATCGAGGCCATCCGCGCGCCGGCGATCACGGACGACCGTCTCACCGCCCGCGCCGACGAACTCATCCGCAATGGCGACGTGAGCGGCGCGCGCCTTCTACTCGAACGCTCCATGGAGGACGGCAATCCGCGCGCCACCTTCATGCTGGCGGAGACCTTCGACCCCCATATGCTCGCTAAGATCGGCGTGCTGGGCATTCGCGGCGATGCGAAGAAGGCGCGGGACCTCTATGCCAAGGCGCTGGCCTCCGGCATCGCTCAGGCCGGCGAACGGCTCCAGGCTTTGAAGTGACGAGCCCCGCGAGCGGGCTGAGGCGGGAGGCTAGAAAGGCACCCACTCCCCGTCCTCGGTGAGCGCTTCCACCGCGCGTTCGAGCGCAGTGCCGGCATCGAGGAGGTTCTGGGCCGTCTGCTCGATCTGGAGCGATGGACCCGGAAGGGCGGCGGCGCGCTCGGTCATTTCCCTGACGCGCTCGACGAGGTCGATCAGGTCGGCCGCGAGCGCAGCCCTGTCCTCCGCCTCGGGGGCGGTGGACGGACCCTGCTTCATGCGCGGTGCGAACGGGATCACATTCGTCATGTGATCAAAATCCGCATTTCTGGGAATTCTGGCAATGGATGGAGGCCCTGCGATCCACAGCAAAGCGCTGCGGAGGGGCCTTTTGCGGCATTTGGACCGGGGCTTCATGGTAGACCTTCGCCCAATGGGCTGCGAAAAATCCGCCGTGCTATGTCCGCCTCTCCGACCCTTCCGCTCCCGTTTCCACCTCAAGACTGACCGATCATGGAACTGACCACTGCGGCGCTGCTCGCCGCCTCCGGCCTTGCAGCCGGTCTCGTCAATGCGATTGCGGGCGGCGGTACCTTCTTTACCTTCTCGGCGCTCGTGGCTTCCGGCCTGCCGGCGATCGTCGCCAATGCGACAAGCGCAGTGGCGGTCACGCCTGCCAATCTCGCCAGCGCCTGGGCCTATCGCCGGGAGCTCGCCGCCAATCTCCGGCGCTTCGCGGCCCTTGGCGTCGTGAGCCTCATCGGCGGCCTGATCGGGGCTTACATTCTCACAGTCACCAACAATGCCGCCTTCCGGCAGCTCGTGCCGTGGCTCTTGCTCTTCGCCACCCTCCTCTTCGCGGCAAGCCCCAAGATCGTGGCGCTCGCCCGCAGGATCGGCAAGCAGGAAGACGATCATCCCTCCACCAAGGCCTGGGCGGCGGGGCTCGCCTTCCAGCTCTGCGTCGCGATCTATGGCGGCTTCTTCGGCGCGGGCATGGGCATAGTCATGCTGGCGGCGCTCGCCATCACCGAGGGCGACGATTTCCACCTGATCAATTCCGCCAAGCACCTGTGCTCGACGCTGATTCAGCTGATCGCCGTGGTGATCTTCGTCGTGGCGGGGCTCGTCAGCTGGCAGGAGACCTTCATCGTCGGCGTGGCCTCGGTCGCGGGCGGCTATCTCGGGGTGGTGTTCGGACGCCGCCTGCCCGCCAGCGTCATCCGCTGGCTCGTCATTCTCGTAGGCGCGGCCCTGACGCTCGTGTTCTTCATTCGCTAGAATGAGACCGGCCCCTTCTTAACGATGCATTCACCATGCTCCGAAAGGGCTGCCGCCGCTTCGCGAAAGTCCGGTGCGCTGCCCGATTGACGCCATAAGCATGGCTCTTCCTGTCGCGGTGCGATTCAGTACTCACGAAAGGGACGGACCATGGCTGAAACCAAGAATCTGGCGGGACTCGACGGAACTCAAACGGTGAGCGCACTCGGCCTGCGGTGGGCGGCCCTGCGCGGCATGCTGAACTCGCCGCTGATCTCTGTCGAGGACCAGCGGCCGCTTCGCGACGAACTCCTGCGCGAGCTCGAGACGCTGGAGCAGGATTTCAGCGCGGCGCAGTCCCGCAGCGCGCTGGAAATCTCCGCAAAGGTCGATGTCGCGAAGGCGGCGCTGCAGGATAGGCTCCAGCCCGGACAGTCCTGGCTGCTCGATCTTCTCGAAAGCATCCAGATGGATCTTCAGAGCACGCCTGCGAAACCGGCGCAGACGGTGACGAGCCGCCCGACGACGAACCTGACCCGGAGCAGCCAGCTGCGGCCCGACGAGAGCCCCACGCCTGCGATGCCGGAGAGCAGCGCTCCCGCCGCCGCCTGACGCACAGACTGGCCGCCCGACCCGTACAGCCGGTCTGGCGGCCCGCCGCCTAGACGAGTCCCGGATCGATCCTCGTCGTCCGCTCGATCCATGCGGGAACCGGCAGGTTCTTCGCGCGCAGGAAGTCCGGGTTGAAGAGCTTCGACTGGTAGCGCGTGCCGGCATCGCAGAGCACGGTGACGATGGTGTGCCCCGGCCCGAGATGCTTAGCGAGACGGATCGCGCCCGCCACGTTGATGCCGGACGAGCCGCCGAGGCACAGGCCCTCATGCTCCAGAAGGTCGAAGATGACCGGAACCGCCTCCTCGTCGGGAATCTGGAACGAGACGTCGATGGGTGCGCCTTCCAGGTTTTTTGTGATGCGTCCCTGCCCGATGCCTTCCGTGATCGAGGAGCCGGTCGCCTTCAGCTCGCCGGCGGTATAGTAGGAGTGAAGCGCCGCACCCATCGGGTCGGCGAGGCCGATCACGACCTTCGGATTTTTCTCCTTCAGCGCGATGCCGGTTCCCGCGAGCGTGCCGCCCGTGCCGACGGCGCAGATGAAACCGTCGACCTTACCCTCCGTCTGCTCCCAGATCTCGGGCCCCGTTCCCTCGATATGCGCCTGCCGGTTCGCCACGTTGTCGAACTGGTTGGCCCAGATCGCCCCGTTCGGCTCGGAGGCTGCGAGGCGCTCGGCCAGACGGCCTGAGACCTTCACGTAGTTGTTGGGATTGGCGTAGGGCACGGCGAGCACCTCGATCAGCTCCGCGCCCGCGAGCCGCAGCATGTCCTTCTTCTCCGGGCTCTGCGTCTCGGGAATCACGATCACCGTCCTGAATCCCAGAGCATTGCCCACCAGCGCCAGACCGATCCCGGTATTGCCCGCCGTGCCCTCGACGACGACGCCGCCGGGTCTGAGCGCTCCCCGGCGGATCGCATCCCGCACGATGAAGAGAGCCGCCCGGTCCTTCACGGACTGGCCGGGATTCATGAACTCGGCCTTGCCCAGGATCGTGCAGCCGGTCAGCTCGGAGGCGCGGCGCAGCTTGATCAGGGGCGTCTGGCCGATGGCGGCGAGAACGTCGGGTTTGATGCTCATATCTTGGTCTGCCTCGGGGAATGGAAGGTGCAAGGGCCTTCTATAGCAAGGTTTAATCACATTTAAAATGTGAATTTATGATTTAAAACACACCACTTGACGTATTATATGATAAACCACATTGTGAATCTGCAAGGCGCCCCGGCAGGCGCCGCCTTCACGCAGCCAGGAAAAATCCATGTCCAGCTCTGCAGTGGTCTCGCCGCTTTCCATCGGAAGCCGGACGGGCCTGAACATCAACGCCCCGGCCTCCCTTACGGCGGCGGCCGGCATCATCGGCGGCGCGGCGCTTCTGGGCGCCGCCATCGATCCGCGCCAGGCCGCGCTCTATGTCCTCGGGGCGGCCCTCGGCCTCGTGCTCTATCATGCGGCCTTCGGCTTCACCTCGGCCTGGCGAGTCTTCATCGCGGATCGCCGCGGCGAAGGCCTTAGGGCCCAGATGGTGATGCTCGCCGTCGCCTCCGCCCTGTTCTTTCCGGTCCTCGCCTCCGGCTCCCTCTTCGGCCAGCCGGTCGCCGGGCTCGTCGCGCCCGCAGGCCTTTCGGTCATCGTGGGCGCCTTTCTCTTCGGCATCGGCATGCAGCTCGGGGGCGGCTGCGCCTCCGGCACGCTCTACACGGTCGGCGGCGGGTCGACCCGCATGCTGATCACGCTCGCCGCCTTCATCGCGGGCTCCGCCATCGGCGCAGCGCACCTGCACTGGTGGATGGCCCTGCCGAGTCTGCCGAAGGTCTCCGTCATCGAGCTCTGGGGTCTCTGGACCGGGCTTGCCGTCCAGCTCGCCGTCTTCGCCGCCATCACCGCCGTGACGATCGTGCTGGAGAAGCGCCGCCACGGCCGCCTAGTCGAGGCCAATCCGTCGCCCCGTCAGGGCCTTGCCCGCTTCCTGCGCGGGCCTTGGCCGCTCGTGGCAGGCGCGGTGGCGCTGGCGCTTTTGAACTTCGCGACGCTCTATCTCGCCGGACGCCCCTGGGGCATCACCTCGGCCTTCGCGCTCTGGGGGTCGAAGATCGCGGCCGTCATCGGGTTCGAACCGGCGACCTGGCCCTACTGGTCCTCGCCCGCCCGGCAGGCCGAGCTCAACGGCAGCGTCTTCAACGACATCACGAGCGTGATGAATTTCGGCATCGTCCTCGGTGCGCTCTTCGCCGCTGCGCTCGCCGGGCGCTTTTCTCCCGTGTGGAAGATTCCCCTCCGCTCGGCTGCCGCCGCCATCGCCGGCGGCCTGCTCCTCGGTTATGGGGCGCGGCTCGCCTATGGCTGCAATATCGGAGCCTATTTCTCCGGCATCGCCTCGGGCAGCCTGCACGGCTGGGTCTGGCTCGTGGCGGCCTTCGCCGGCAACGTGATCGGCACGCGGGTGCGCCCGCTCTTCGGTCTTGAGGTCGAGCGCGTGAAGCTCACCGGCTGCTGAGCCGCCCGGTCCTCACAGGCAAGGCTCTCCGGTTCGCGCCGGGAGCCTTTTTCTTTGCATCAGGCGGCTTCGCTCTGCCGCATGTTTTGGATGAGATGGCCGAGTGCCGCAAAATCGCTCTTCCGGCTCGATGTCCGCCGCCAGGCGAGGCCGATGGTGCGCATCGGGGGATCCTCAGGAAAGGCGATAAGGGCCACCCTCTGCCGGTCGACCTCCGCTTCGGCGCAGAGTTCCGGCAGGAGCGTGATGCCGTGGCCGGCCGCCACCATCTGCATGATGGTGGTGAGCGAGGCAGCGCCCAGCGCCTTGCGGGCCTGCATGTTGGCGATGTGGCAGTACTGAAGCGCCTGATCTCTCAGGCAATGGCCCTCCTCTAGCAGCAGAAGCCGCTCCTGCCCGATGCGGGTGCGCAGGTCGCAGGCCTCCCAGTCCCGAGCGGACTGGCTCTGGACGGCGATGAGAAAACGGTCGTCGAAAAGCTCCATGGCTTCGAGCTGCGGCTGCTGAACGGGCAGGGCCAGCAGAACGGCGTCCAGGTCGCCCCGGATCAACTCGTCGACGAGGGCGCCGGTCTGCGTTTCGCGGATCTGCAGGTCGAGGGAGGGATAATGCCTTCCTGCTTCCGTCAGGATGACGGGCAGGAGATAGGGCGCGATGGAGGGAATGATTCCGAGCCGCAGCGGCCCGGCGAGAATGCCCTGGTGCTGGCGGGCGCAGTCGGAGAGTTCCCGCACCTGGTTCAGGATCGATTCGGCCCGTCCGGCGATCTCCTGGCCGACATGGGTCAGCGCAACGGAGTTGCCTCGCCGCTCGACGAGTTCCACGCCAAGCTCCCGCTCCAGCTCCTTGATCTGCATGGAGAGAGCGGGCTGGGTCACGGCGCAGGCGCTGGCCGCCATGCCGAAATGCTTCATCCGGGCGAGGGCTTCGAAATAGCGGAGCTGACGGAGGGTGACCATGATGGCGATAAGAATATCTGATCGCACTTTCTAATCAATACAATTGGATCTTATAGGCCTAGCTGTGCATCTTGCGTCCCCAATCCATAGGGGGACGATCATGACGAAACCGACGATGACGACGACGGCCGGCGCGCCGATCGCCGACAACCAGAACAGCCTCACCGCCGGCGAGCGCGGTCCGCTGCTGCTCCAGGATTACCAGCTCATCGAGAAGCTGGCGCACCAGAACCGGGAACGCATTCCGGAGCGCGTGGTGCACGCCAAGGGATCGGCGGCTTACGGCACGCTCACGATCACCAACGACATCACCAAGTATTCCAAGGCGAAGGTCTTCTCCGAGGTCGGCAAGCAGACGGAAGTGTTCCTGCGCTTCTCCACCGTCGCGGGCGAGCGCGGCGCGGCCGATGCAGAGCGCGACGTGCGTGGCTTCGCGCTGAAGGTCTACACGGAAGAAGGCAACTGGGACATCGTGGGCAACAACACGCCGGTGTTCTTCATCCGGGACCCGCTGAAGTTCCCCGACTTCATCCGCACGCAGAAGCGCCATCCCTCGACGAATCTGCGTTCGCCCACCGCCATGTGGGATTTCTGGTCGCTCAGCCCCGAGAGCCTGCACCAGGTCACGATCCTGTTCTCGGATCGCGGCCTGCCGCAGAACTACCGCGCCATGCACGGCTTTGGCTCGCACACCTACTCGTTCATTAACGAGGCCGGTGAGCGCTTCTGGGTGAAGTTCCACTTCAAGTCCATGCAGGGCATCAAGACCTGGACGAATCGCGAGGCCGAAGCCGTCGTGGCCAAGGACCGCGAGAGCTCCCAGCGCGATCTCTACGAAGCCATCGAGAAGGGCGACTTCCCGCGCTGGAAGTTCTGCGTCCAGATCATGCCCGAGACCAACGCGGAGAAGACCCTGTACAACCCGTTCGACCTCACTAAGGTGTGGCCGCATGGGGACTACCCGCTGATCGAGGTCGGCGTGCTCGAGCTCAACCGCAACGCCCAGCACTATTTCGCGGAGGTGGAGCAGTCCTCGTTCTCGCCGTCGAACATCGTGCCGGGCATCAGCTTCTCTCCCGACAAGATGCTGCAGGGACGCATCTTCGCCTATGCGGATGCGCACCGCTATCGCGTCGGCACGCATTACGAGGCTCTGCCGGTGAACCGCCCGCGCTGCCCGGTCCGCCATTATCATGCCGACGGCTCGATGCTGTTCGACATCCCGAACCGGGGCGATGCCTATTACGAGCCGAACTCCTTCGACGGTCCGGTGCAGACGAAGCGCGCCGCCGAGCCGCAGCTCAAGATTTCGGGCGACGCCGACCGCTACGACCACCGCGCAGGAAACGACGACTACAAGCAGCCCGGCGACCTGTTCCGCCTCATGACGCCCGACGAGCAGAACCGGCTCATGGACAATATCGCGGAAGCGATGCAGGGTGTGCCGGTCGAGATCGTGAAGCGCCAGATCGTGCACTTCTATCTCGCGGACAAGGCCTATGGCCTCGGTGTGGCCGAGCGCATGGGCGTGAAGGACGCCGTACGGATCCAGGCGGCCTGACGCATCAAAAGCGCAGAGCGCCGGTTCTCGGCGCTCTCGACGGCAACCGACAGTGAAGAAGGCCGTAGGGGCGCAATCATCTGTCGGACGGAGCGGCGCGGGAGCCATCCCGTGCCGCTTCTCTTTGCACTGCATACACCACGGCCTCATCCTGAGGTGGGATAAGACGGTGGGCGCCGATGTCTCACAGCAATCCTTCGCCCTGCAGGAAGGGATTGGTCGGCCGCTCCTGACCGATGGTGCTCATGGGACCATGGCCGCAGATGAAGGCGATGTCGTCGCCGAGCGGCAGGAGCTTGTCCTTGATCGAGCGGATCAGCGCCTTGCCATCACCGCCGGGCAGATCCACCCGTCCGACCGAGCCCTGGAACAGCACGTCGCCCACGAGCGCAAAGCGCTGCTCGCGCGAGACCAGCACGACGCTGCCCGGCGAATGCCCGGGGCAGTGCAGAACGCCGAGGGTGAGTTCGCCCACGCTTACCGTATCGCCTTCCTCGAGCCAGCGGTCGGGCGTGACGGCGCGCGCCTCGAACCCGTAGGCGCGTCCCTGCACCGCGAGCCCCTGGAGGAGAAAGTCGTCATCCCGGTGCGGTCCCTCGATCGGAACGCCGAGATCCTCCTTCAACTCCGCTGCACCGCCCGCATGGTCGATATGGCCGTGAGTGAGGATGATCTTTTCGACGGTGACGCCGCTCTGAGCGATAGCGTCCTTGATACGGTCGACATCGCCGCCGGGATCGACGACAGCGGCCTTCTTCGTCTTCTCGCACCAGAGCAGGGTGCAGTTCTGCTGGAAGGGCGTCACGGGGATGATGGCGGCGCGGATGTCTGGCACGGTGAAATCCTCATTCTGTCCCGAGCAGACATATGCCGTGAACGCGCGGCTGGAAAGCGTCGAGCCTCCGGCCGCTTCTATTGACCTTGCGGGAGGCGGGTTCACATAGTGCCCTCACCGAATCACGAACGAGGACACGAGCATGGAAACCAGGGCCGCCGTGGCGTGGGAGGCTGGCAAGCCGCTCACCATCGAGACCATCACCATCGAGGGGCCCAAGGCGGGCGAGGTTCTCGTCGAGATCATGGCGACGGGCGTCTGCCACACGGACGCCTACACGCTATCGGGCATGGACCCGGAGGGCAAGTTCCCGGCGATCCTGGGCCACGAGGGCGCGGGCATCGTGCGCGAGGTCGGCGCGGGCGTGACCACGCTCAGGCCCGGCGATCACGTGATCCCGCTCTACACGCCCGAATGCCGCAACTGCAAATCCTGCCTGTCGCGCCGCACCAATCTCTGCACCGCCATCCGCTCGACGCAAGGCATCGGCGTCATGCCGGACGGCACCAGCCGCTTCCGCTGCGACGGCGAGCCCATCCTCCACTACATGGGCTGCTCCACCTTCTCGAACTTCACCGTTCTGCCGGAGATCGCGCTCGCCAAGATTCGCGAGGACGCTCCCTTCGACAAGATCTGCTACATCGGCTGCGGGGTCACCACCGGCATCGGCGCAGTGATCTACACGGCGAAGGTCTGGCCCGGCGCGAATGTCGTGGTGTTCGGCCTGGGAGGCATCGGCCTCAACGTGATCCAGGGCGCGCGCATGGTGGGCGCGGACAAGATCATCGGCGTCGACATCAATCCCGCCAAGCGCGCCATGGCCGAGAAGTTCGGCATGACGGATTTCATCAACCCCAACGAGGTCGGCACGGACAAGGTCGTGCAGGCGATCATCGATCTCACGGGCGGCGGCGCGGACTTCTCGTTCGACGCTACCGGCAACGTGAACGTCATGCGCCAGGCGCTCGAATGCTGCCACCGCGGCTGGGGCGAGAGCATCATCATCGGCGTGGCCGATGCAGGCAAGGAGATCGCGACCCGTCCGTTCCAGCTCGTCACCGGCCGCGTCTGGAAAGGCACGGCCTTCGGCGGCGCGCGGGGCCGCACGGACGTTCCGAAGATCGTGGACTGGTACATGGAAGGCAAGATCAACATCGACGATCTGATCACCCACACCATGCCGCTCGACGAGATCAACACCGCCTTCGACCTCATGCACGAGGGCAAATCGATCCGCTCCGTCGTGCTCTACTGACCGGAGAGAGCCGTTGAGCTTCGAGACCGTCTCGCAGTCGCGCTGCTTTGGCGGCACGCAGTCCGTCTATCGCCACGGCTCGGTCGAGACCGGCACGCCCATGCGCGTGGCGGTCTTCGTTCCGCCCCAGGCCGAGAAGGGCAGGACGCCCGTGGTGTGGTTCCTGTCCGGGCTTACCTGCACGGAGGAGAACTTCACCGTGAAGGCGGGCGCGCAGCGGGTCGCCTCGGAGCTCGGCCTGATCCTGGTCGCGCCGGATACGAGCCCGAGGGGCGAGGGCGTGCCGGACGACCCGGAAGGCGCTTACGATTTCGGTCTCGGCGCCGGCTTCTATGTGGACGCGACGCAGCCCCCCTGGGTGCGGCACTACCGGATGTACTCCTATCTCTCCCGGGAGCTGCCGGAGCTGATCGGGCGTGAGCTCCCGGCCGACATGACGCGTCAGGGCATCATGGGCCATTCCATGGGCGGGCACGGGGCACTGACCATTGCCCTGCGCAATCCGGACCGTTTCCGCTCGGTCTCCGCCTTCGCCCCCATCGCCTCGCCGATGAACTGCCCTTGGGGCGAGAAAGCGCTGGCGGGCTATCTCGGACAGGACCGCTCCACCTGGCGCGATTACGATGCCTGCGCCCTGATCGCGGACGGCGCGCGCCTGCCCGATCTTCTGGTCGACCAAGGCACGGCCGACACCTTCCTGGAGAACCAACTCAAGCCCCAGCTTCTGGAGGAGGCCTGCGCGAGGGCCGGCCAGCCGCTGATCCTGAGGATGCAGGAAGGCTACGACCATTCCTACTTCTTCATCGCCAGCTTCATCGAAGACCACCTGCGCTGGCACGCGAAGAGATTGGGAGACCTCTAGAGTTCTAGCGAACGTTGTTTCTGTGTGCCGTGGCACACAATTGGGAAAGATGACGTTGAGGAGTCACTGAATTTCGAATGATAAAGCGTAGCAATTCGAAATCAGAACGGATATGTGGCGATTCCTAGTCTTTGCCTTTAGGCCCATGCCCTTATGGAACCGACCCGCGAATCCTTTTTGAATACCGATGCCGGCAAGCTCGCGAGCAAGGCCGCCGGCATCACCCGGTCGGCCATGTCCACCGATGCCGGCAGGGCCCTGCGGGCCGCCTTCCTGAAAGGGCAGGACGGGCTGATGCAGCACCTCTCCCAGGCTGCCCAGTCGCACGGGCCCGACCCGCTGACCCAGGCGCGGGTCCTTCTGGCGGAGCAGAGGCAGAGCTTCGACGTGATGCGCAACGCCATCGGCCAGATCGGGCATTCCCTTTCCCAGATGGACGAAACGCCGGATCCGGCAGCCCGCCAGCCGCATATCGCGTCCCTGCTCAACGCCCAGGCGGAGGCGATCCAGGGCCTGACGCTCCTCGTCCTCAAGGGCCAGAAGGTGCAGGCGGAGCTCATCAATGCGGTGGACGCCCAGTCGCGCGTGGCGGCCGCTCCTGGCGGAATGCCGAAATGGATCTACTACGCCATGGGCGCCATGATGATCTGGAGCCTGCTCTCCACCGTGGTCTCGACCGTCTTCTAAGCGCCTCTCCCGCCGACGATTTGCGCCGCCGGACGATCCTCAGGTAAGGAACTCAGAGTTCTTAGGATTAAGTCCATGTTCGACGCCAAGAAACTTCTCGACGCCCTGGGCACGCAGGCTGCCCCAGCCGCTCCCGCTCCGGCCGGTCCGGCGCCCGCGGAACTCAGGCCCGCCGAGACGAAGCCGGCTGCCGCCGGCTCTCTGGGCGCCGGAACCCTGTTGAGCGAGCTGATCGGCTTCGCGAACCAGCCTCCACCCCCACCGCCGCCCTCCGACGCGACCCCGGAGGATCCGAATGCGGCACCCGAGCCTGCTCCGGCCAGGCAGTCCGCCCCGCCGCCGCCCGCGGACCTGACGGACCTGCTGCTCAAGAGGACCCAGGAATTTCTGAAGACGCCTCAGGGCAACGCGGTCGCCAATGCCGTCGTTCTCGGCGTGACGAAGGCCGTGGTCAATTCCCAGGCCACGCGCAGGCTCGCCACCAGCGCCAGGGTGAAGGGGACCGCCTTCTTCAGCCGCTTCATGAGGAAGGACCCTTCCGCACCCCTGATCGAGGCCACGGCAACGACCCTCCCGGCCGCACCGGCCGCTCTTCCCGCTCCGGTGGCCGATCACAGCGGCGAGACCGCTCTCCTAATCATGCGCGCCATGATCGCGGCGGCGGCCGCTGACGGGCGCATCGACCCGGAGGAGCGCGAGCGCATCCTGGGCACCCTCGAACGGGCCGGTTTCGTAGGCGAAGGCATGGCGATGGTCGAGGCGGAGCTGAGCCGCCCGGCGAGCGTGGCGGATCTTGCCGCCGCCGTGAAGACGCCCGCCATGGCGGAGCAGGTCTATTCGGCGGCCCGGCACATCATCACGCCGAACTCCGTCGAGGAGCGCGTTTTCCTCGCCCACCTTTCCGCCGCGCTCGGCCTCGATCCCAGAACGGTCGCCCGGATCGATGCCGCGGCCTCGGGCGCAATCGGCCCCTGAAGGGAAGCCCCTCAGCCCTTGAACAGCTCCGGATGCCGGAGCTGAAGGGCCTGGGCCAGGATCAGGGTCTTCATGTCGGTGATGGCCTGCCGCTGCAGCATGGCGGAAAGGTCGTCGATGCCCATCTCCACCACCTCGATATCCTCGTGTTCCTCGGCGAGCCCGCCGCCCTCCCCCACCCGGTCTGAGGCGCCGTAGGGGGCCAGGAACATGGTGACCGTTTCGGTCGTGATCCCCGGTGCGGACCAAGCCGTCCCGACCGGCTCCAGAGTCGCGAGCCGGACTCCCGCCTCCTCCATGGCCTCGCGGCGTGCGCATTCCTCCGGCTCGTTGCCGTCGAGCATGCCCGCAACCGCCTCCAGCATGTCGGCATGGCCTTCCACATGCATGACCGGCACGCGCAGCTGCCGGACCAGAATGACCCTGCGCCGCTCGGCGTCATAGGGCAGAACGGCGGCCGCAGGGGCGCTGTTGAGCACCTCGCGCTCCATCGTCCGCCCATCGGGCATCCGGACGGTGAATTTGAGCAGCTTGCGCCAACCCTCATAGAGCGTTGCGACGTCGATGATGCGGTAGGCCGTCACGTCCTGGTGTCTCCTGTGGGTCGAGCCTCGAGGCGCTCCAGCAGCACCATTGAAGCTTAGCGGCGGGTCTGCGCGTTAGCGGCACGGAACCTTGTCGGGAGTCTTGCGTGCTGGAAGATCTGGTCAGAGCCATTGAGGAACGGCAAGCGATTCTTTTTGCCGGGGCCGGCGTTTCGATGACCGTCGGCCTTCCCTCCTGGCAGACCCTCATCGAACATATCGCCCGGGAGCTCGAAATCGACCTCTCCCAGTTCGACGGCGACATCAACCACCTGACCCTTGCCGAGTTCTACCGCCTGAGGCAGGGCAGCATCGGCCCTTTGCGCAGCTGGATGGACCGGAACTGGAGCATTCCGGAGGATGCGCTGAAAGCCTCCCGCGTGCACGATCTCATCTGCCGCCTCGATTTCCCGATCATCTACACCACCAATTTCGACCGGAACCTGGAGACCGCCTTCGACCTGCATGGCAGGGACTATGTGAAGATCGTCAATGCCAAGGACATCGCCCGCGTCCGCAATGGCGTGACGCAGATCGTGAAGTACCACGGCGATTTCGACGACGATAAATCCATCGTCATCGCCGAGACCGACTACCTCGAGCGCCTCTCCTTCGAGTCGCCCCTCGACATCAAGTTCCGCTCGGATGCGCTGGGCAAGACGATCCTCTTCGTCGGCTACAGCATGAGCGACCTGAACATCCGTTTCCTGCTGCACCGCCTCTGGCGGACCTGGATCGGCTCCGGTTACGATCGCGACCGGCCGCCGTCCTATGTCTTCATGCTGCGCCACAACCCGGTCGAGGAGGCCGTGCTGGAGCAATGGGGCCTGCGGGTGCTGACCGAGAAGGACTGCCCGCCGGACCAGGCGCTGGAGGTCTTCCTCACCAAGCTCAGCGAGGCGGTAGGAAAAAAGAAAGAAAAGGCGTGATTTTGTAGCGGCGGCGCCCTGTGCCAATGTAGCCCTTTGTCAGCCGCAAGACTGTTCCATGGCTCCTGTTTCCAAACGCCGCCTCACCATTCGCGATGTCCTGACCGACGGGCGCATCGCGCTCATGCTGCCGTTGGGGTTCTCCTCGGGACTGCCAATCCTTCTCGTCTTCAGCACGCTCTCGGCCTGGCTGCGGGAAGCCGGGATTTCGCTGACGCTCATCGGGCTGATGAGCTGGGTCGCTCTGGCCTATTCCCTGAAGTTCCTCTGGGCTCCCTTCGTCGACCGCTATGACGTGCCGGTTCTCTCGAACCTTCTCGGGCGGCGACGCGCCTGGATGGCCCTGTCGCAGCTCGCCCTGGCAGCCGGACTGGCCGGCATGGCCTTGAGCAACCCGCAGAGCGGTCTCACGCTCACGATCGTCTTTGCCGTTCTTGTCGCATTCTTCTCGGCAACGCAGGACGTGGTCATCGACGGCTGGCGCATCGATGCGGCCTCGACGGAGCGCCAGGGCATGATGGCGGCAAGCCTCCTGCTCGGCTACCGCCTCGCCCTCATCACCGCAGGTGCGGGCGCGCTCTACATCGCGGAATTCGTCAACTGGACGAGCGCCTACTTCACCATGGCTGCGCTCATGGGCGTCGGCCTGATCGGCACTCTGCTGGCCCCCCGGATTGACGAGGGTCCGGCCCGGCAGCGTCTTCCCTTCGCCCAGGCCATCGTCGAGCCTCTGGCCGATCTTTTCCGGCGCAAGGGAAAGATGCTGATTCCGATCCTGGCCCTGATCGCCTGCTACAGGATTCCCGACTACGCGGGCGGCATCATGGCCAATCCGCTCTACATCGACCTCGGCTTCTCGAAGGCGGACATCGCGAGCGTCTCGAAGCTCTACGGAGTCTGGATCGGCATCATCGGGGCGTTCGCCGGCGGTCTGGCGCTCACCCGCATCGGCCTCTGGTGGTCCCTGCTGATCGGCGCCGCCATCGCCGCCGGATCGAACCTGATGTTCGCTTGGCTCGCAGCGGAGGGCGCTGTCCTCAACCTGCTGATCCTCTCGATCAGCGTCGACAACTTCGCCGGTGGCTTTGCGGGCGCGGCTCTCGTGGCCTACATGTCAGGCCTGACCGCGCCGGGATTTGCCGCGACCCAATACGCCCTGCTCAGCTCGCTCTACGCCCTGCCCGGCAAGCTCATCGGCGGCGCCTCAGGAGCGGTGGTGGACGCCTACGGCTATCCCCTGCTCTTCACCGCCACCGCCAGCATCGGCATCCCCCTGGTAATCCTGTGCTTCGTCGTGCGGCGTGACACGTTGAAGACTGTGAGGGAGAAGGACGAGGCGCCGGAAGACAAGGCCGTTCCCGCTCTCGGCGCCGGGTCGCGCGCTTAAACCCAGCCGCCATCCACGAGATAGGTCTGCGCGGACATGGCGCTGGAATCCTCCGAGCCGAGGAAGAGGGCGAAGTTGGCGATGTCCTGTGGCACGAGCTTGCGCTTCACGCACTGACGCTTGAGCAGCTCCTTTTCGCCTTCGGGCGTGAGCCACAGGTCGATCTGGCGCTGCGTCATGATCCAGCCCGGCACGATGCAGTTGACGCGAATGTCCTTGGATCCGAGCTCGCGCGCCAGCGCACGGGTGAGCCCCACGACGGCGGATTTCGCAGTCTTGTAGGCCGCGAAGGAATCGTCGCTCACCATGTAGCTCGTCGAGCCCATGTTGATGATGGAGCCGCCGCCGGCCTTTTCCATGTCCGGCAGCACGGCCTGCGCCGCGAAGAACTGGTGGTCGAGATTGGTGGCGAAGCGCTCACGCCAGTACTCGGGCGTCACCTGATCGACGGTGTGCCGGTCGTCGCGCGCGGCATTGTTCACCAGGATCGTGATGGGGCCGAGCGCCTCGCTCGCGCGCCGGATCGCCGCCTGGAGCGCGGGAACATCGCGCACGTCGTTGTGCTCGAAATGAACGCGCTCGCCCAGCTCCTTCGCCAGGGCCTCGCCCGCCTCCGCATTGTAGTCGAGGATCGCGACCTTGCTCCCCTGAGCATGGAACGAACGGACGATGCTCTCGCCGATGCCGCTTGCACCACCGGTGACGAGAACGGCCTTGCCCTTCAGGGAGGGATAGATGGTCTGGGTCATGGAATCTCTCTTGCGGAATTGTTGACGATCAGCTTGCGCCCGGTCCCGGAACGGCACCCGGTGGGCACTTGCCCAGGATGATCATGCCGAGCACCTCGTCCTGTGTGACGTCCTGGACATTGGCAGAGCCCACGAGCTTGCCGTTCTTCATCACGCTGACGCGATCCGCGAGGCCGAAGACGTCGTGGATGTCGTGGCTGATGAGAAAGATGCCGATGCCTTCCTTCTTCAACTGCAGCACGAGATCGGCCACCTGCTGCGTCTCGGCGGGGCCGAGCGCCGCCGTCGGCTCGTCCATGATGAGAACGCGGGCGTTGAAGTAGATCGCGCGCGCAATCGCCACCGACTGGCGCTGGCCGCCGGACAGGGCCTTTACCGGCTCCTTGAAGCGGCGGAAATGCGGGTTGAGGCGCGCCATCACCTTGCGGGTCTCGGCCTCCATCGTGGCATCGTCCAGCGTGCCGTAGGTCGTGAGCACCTCTCGCCCGAGGAAGATGTTGCCGGCGGCATCGATGTTATCGGCGAGCGCCAGCGTCTGATAGATGGTCTCGATACCGTAGCCCTTGGCGTCGCGCGGGGTGTCGATATCGGCGCGCTCCCCATTGACATAGATCTCGCCTGCATCCGGCTTGTAGGCGCCCGACAAAATCTTGATGAGGGTCGACTTGCCCGCGCCGTTGTGGCCGAGCAGCCCCACCACCTCGCCGGGGCGCAGGTCGACGGACACGCCGTCCACCGCCTTGATGCCGCCGAAGGCGATGGAGATGTTGCGCATCTCGACGAGAGGCGTCGTTCCATTTCCTTGCATGACGCGTCTTTCCTTACTTGATGCGGCGGCGATAGAGGCCATCGACCCAGACCGCGAGCACCAGCACCGCGCCGACGACGATGTTCTGCAGCGGTGCGTCGACGCCGAGCAGCACCATGCCCGATTGCAGGGACTGCATGACGAGGGCGCCGAGCATCGCGCCCGCGATGGTGCCGATGCCGCCGGCGAGCGAGGTGCCGCCGATCACGGCGGAGGCGATCACATAAAGCTCGTCGAGGGTGCCCGCCGCGTTCGTCGCCGCGTTGAGGCGCGCGGTCGAGATGCAGGCGGAGATGCCGCACAGGAATCCCATGAGGCCGAACACCTTCATCAGCGTCCAGCGGGTGTTGATGCCCGACAGCTCCGCCGCCTCCGGATTGCCGCCGATGGCGAAGACATAGCGGCCGAAGCGCATGCGCCGCGCGAGGAAGGTCATCACGAGACCGACGAGGATCGCGACCAGCACAGGCAGGGCGACGCCGTGCGGAATGAACAGCCCGCCTTCCGGCCAGGGAATGCCGTTGGCCTCGGCCCAGCGCCGGGCCGTGCGGACGGGAAGCGGATAGGAATTGGCGATGGCCGCCGCCCCGAGCACTGCGCCGCAGGCGACGAGAGCGATGGCGGCCTCCGCCCAGGCCGGGCGAACGGGGAAGCCGAAACGGACTCGCCGACGGCGGGAGAAGCCGAGCGCCACGACGATCAGCCCGCAGGCGACGGCGGCGATGATCCAGGTGGTTGTTGCGCCGAGCGCGCCTTCGATGCCGCCGCCGAGCGCCTTGAAGTTGGCGTCCATGGGGGCGATGGTCTGGCCCGTCGTGACCCACCAGGCCGCGCCGCGCCAGACGAGCAGACCGCCGAGCGTCACGATGAAGGAGGGAATGGCGAGGTAGGCGATGAGCCAGCCCTGGAAGAGGCCGATCAGCCCGCCGACGGTCACCGCGACGAGAACGGCGATGGGAGCCGTGAGCCAGTGATTGAAGCCGAGCCAGGACGGCAACAGCTGCACCTGCACCACGCCGATGATCATGGCGACCACGCCGAGGATCGCGCCGACCGACAGGTCGATGTTGCGGGTGACGATGACGAGCACCATGCCTGTCGCCATGACTGCGATGGAGGCGGTCTGGACCGACAGGTTCCAGAGATTGCGCGGCGTCAGGAACAGGCCGCCCGACAGGAGGTCGAACAGGACCCAGATGACGGCGAGCGCCGCCACCATGCCAAGCATGCGAACGTCGATCTCGAGGCGCGAGAGGAGCGAGCCGGAAGCCGTGCTCTGCGGTGGGGCGGTCGTGGCGGCGGGTACGGTCATGGCTTCACACAAGAGGGTGTCATCCCCGGCGCGTCGCAGGTGCAGAAAGGGGATCCACAAACACGAGGACGTGGCGATGGATCCCCTTCCCCCAGCGTTATGGCCGCCTCCAGCCGGGGATGACACGGAGGCGGAGCTTTTCAGGCCAGAGGTTTAGTCGCAGGCTTTGACGGTGCCCTTCTCGACGCCCTGGCAGACCACGTCCTTCGAGGCCCAGCCCGCGTCGATCACGACGTTGAGGTTGTCCTTCGTGATCGCCACCGGGCGCAGGAAGAGAGCGGTCATGTTCTGCTTCTTCGGGCCCTGGTTCCAGGTCGTCGCGCCCTGGATCTCGTTGAGCTTCTTGCCGCCCGCGAGCTGCACCGCGATTTCCGCCGCGTTGCGGCCGAGGTCGCGGGCATCCTTGAACACCGTCACGGTCTGCGTGCCGCGCGCCACGCGGTTGAGGGCCGCCTTGTCGGCGTCCTGACCGGAGACCGGCACCGAGCCTGCCATGCCCTGCGCGGCAAGAGCCGCGATGGCGCCGCCCGCCGTGCCGTCATTGGCCGCGACGACCGCATCGACCTTGTTGTTGTTCTTGGTGAGGAACTGCTCCATGTTCCGCTGCGCGTTGGCAGGGAGCCAGCCGTCCGTGTAGGCCTCGCCGACATTCTTGATCTTGCCGGCGTCGATGGCGGGCTTGAGCACTTCCATCGAGCCCTGGAACAGGAAGTCCGCATTCGGATCGGAGCCGGAGCCCTTGATGAAGACGTAGTTGCCCTCGGGCTTCACCTTCATTACTTCGCGGGCCTGGAGACGGCCGACCTCGACGTTGTCGAAGGTGAGATAGAAGGCCTGCGGGATCTCGATGAGGCGGTCATAGCCGACGACCGGGATACCCTCGGCGATGGCCTTCTCCACGGCCGGGCGGATGGCGTCCGAATCCTGCGCCAGCACGATCAGCGCATCCGCGCCGCGGGCGATGAGACTCTCGATGTCGGTGAGCTGCTTGGCCGGCGAGGACTGGGCGTCCGCCGAGACATAGGTGCCGCCGGCCTTCTCGATAGCGGCCTTGATAGCTGCTTCGTCGGTCTTCCAGCGCTCTTCCTGGAAGTTGGACCAGCTGACGCCGACGGTGGGACCCTTCCCTTGCGCGAGGGCCGTCGTGGCCGACAGCGTCAGGGCGGCGAAACTGATCAGAGCGAGATTTTTCAATACCATCGTTTCCTCCTGGGCGGCGCATTCCTCGCCGTGCCCCTTCTGCTTCTGGCAGGCTGTCGACCCGTTGAGGGTGGACGGACATGGCTCGCCTGCCATTCTTAATTTTTCGAGCGGGAAAATAATTACCGTAATCGATCCGGTCTTCAAGCCAGTTACCGGTTATATTTTCGTCGGATATGCTATCAGATCGGAATTGTTTTATTCATTTCGCGAATAAAGTGCAGTCCCCACCATGATCCCTCTCTCCCCCCGCGAATCCGCCCGGCGCCGTCTGCTCGACGTGCTGCGTCGCGAGGGCCCTTTGGCGCGGGTGGAGATCGGCCAGCGCCTCGGCATGAGCCCGGCCAGCGTTTCCGACCTGACCGCCAGCCTTCTGGACGAGGGCATCCTGGTGACGGAGGAGAGCGGCGAGCATGCGTCGGGCCTGCTGCGGGGCCGCCCCAAGGTGCGCCTGTTCTTCGCCGACACACTCGGCTTCGTGGTGGGGGTCTGGACCGGCTTCAACCGCATCGAGCTGCGGCTCGTGGACAGCGCCGGGCGCAACCGGGCAAGCCGCCACGTGGAGCGCCCCCTGCGCAATCTCGAGGCCGAGGAGCTGATGGACGTCCTGGCGGAGACGATCACCGCCTTCGCCGCAGAGACAGGCGCGTCCGACGTGAAGGCGGTGGGGCTGGCCTGCCAGGGCTATGTGGACACCCGCGACGGCATCGTGGCCTGGAGCCCGGTGCTCGGCGCCCGCGATCTGCCGCTCGCGGCGGGCCTGGAGCGCCGGCTCGGCAAGCCGGTCCTGATCGAGAACGACGCCAGCGCCATGGCCTTCGCCATCGCCCAGCGTAATCCCGACTTCCGCTCCGGGCGGACCGCCTGCCTGATGGTGGGGGACGGCGTGGGCCTGGGCCTCCTCGTCCAGGGGGAGCTCTATCGCGGCGCGCGATCCGGCGGCAGCGAGTTCGGCCATGTGCGCCTGCGCCGGAGCGGCCCGCAATGCCGCTGCGGTGGGCGCGGCTGCATCGAGGCCTATCTCGCCGATTACGCTCTTCACCGGGACGCCCAGCTCATCGACCACCGCCCGGCTCCGACCACGCTGATCCCGAGCGAAGACTCCATGGAGGCGATCGTCGCCCAGGCCCGCGCCGGCGACCCCGCGCTCCTGAACCTGTTCCAGGCGGCGGGCGAAGTTCTGGGCGATGCGGTGGGCATCCTGGTCCAGACGCTCGAGCCTGACCACATCGTGATCTGCGGCCCCGGCACGCGGGCCATGGACCTGCTGCGCCCCTCCTTCGAAGCGGCGCTCGCTATCCAGACCATCCCGGAGCTGCGGGACCTCGCCGCCATCCATGTGGTGGACTCCTCCATGGACCTGCTGACGGAAGGCGTGGTGATGCAGGCCTTGCGCGAGCTTGATTTCGACCTGGCGCGGCTGAAGGCGGCGTGAGGCCTTCCGCGCGGGCCTGCGAACGGCAAAAGGCCCCGGCGGGGTTGCCGCCGGGGCCTTTTCGCGTCGCAATCCGCTCAGCCTCAGATGACGTAGAAATCCTTGTAGGTCATCTTGAGGTTCTTCTTGAGCTTGGCGAACGCCACCGCGTCCTTCGAGCCCGAGCTGTCGGCATCGTAGTACAGCACGCCCTTCTTCTTGTCGTAGACGATGCGGTCGTTGCGGTCCTCGGCCTCGGAGCCGACGGTGAAGAAGTCCTTCTTCAGCTTCTTGGGCTTGCGCTCCGAGCCGGAGCCGATCTTCTTGAAGTATTTGTTGTCGAGCCAGATCGTGTCGTCCTTGACCTTGAAGTCCGCGATCTTGTCCAGGTCCTTGCTCTTGTTGGTCTTCGCCGAATAGAGCTTGGTGTCGAACACGAAGGTGTCCTTGCCCGAGCCGCCCTTGAGATAGTCGTTGCCCGACCCGCCCCAGAGCTTGTTCTTGCCCGCGTTGCCGTAGATCGAGTTGGCCGCCTTGTCGCCCTCGAGCGAGAGGTTGGAGTGGCCGGCGGTGGCGTAGATGACATCCACCTCGTAGCTCGAACGGCTGGCGAAGTTGGCGCTGGCGTAGACCGTATCCCGGCCGCCGCCCTTTGCCTCCACCACCTGGTCGCCGGCGTTGTCGACGTAGAACACGTCGTCGCCCAGCCCGCCATGCATCACGTCCGCGCCGACGCCGCCGTCGACGACATCATTGCCGGCCTGGCCGTGGAGCGCATCGTTGCCGGCATTGCCGGACAGCGTGTTCCACGCGCTGTTGCCGGTCAGGGTGACGCCTGCCAGTGCGGCGACCTCGATGGCCTCGACCTGCGAGCCCTCGGTCAGGGTGTAGCTGGTGGTCACCACCACCTTGTCGTAGCCCGCGCCGGCGAACTCGAAGACGGTGTCGGCGCCATCCACGTGGTAGGTGTCGTCGCCCGTGACTGCGCTAATGGTCCGAGTGACGACATTTACGGTAACGACACAAACGCTCGCCCCGGCCTTGTATGTGACCGCAAAGAGGTCTGCGCCAATTTGGGTGATGTCCGGACGACCTGGGCTCGGGCCTAGGATTTTTATGGGCTCGCGTGGCGTGTCGGTGCCCTGGAAGGTCAGCAGGATGCATTCTTCACTGCTTCCATCCGTGCTGGAAGCCACCAGATAGCCGTCGTCATAGCGGGCCACCGCGGGAATGTTGGTTTCTGCGAGTTGCAGGTTGGAGCCGATGGTGACCGGGTTCTCGGTCTTGGGGCTTCCGTCGATGCTGAAGGCCTGGATCTTGACCGACCGGTCTCCCGAACCCTTCGTCCCTTCGCTCCAGGTCAGGGCGAAGTCACCGTTCTGGTCGTTGTAGGCAAGGACGCTGACGTTCTGGGCTCCCGGTCCTGTCTCGATCGCTTTTTCAGGCCGGTCGGATTGCCGTCGCCGTCATAGATCCGGATATTGATCCTGCTTTGATTGGGATACTGCCAGGTCGCCACATAGCCGCCATTCGGCAGCATGGTGATGGTGGGGCGCGCCTGATCATGGTCGGTGATCAGGGCGTCGGCTTTCCAGGTCTTGGTCATGGCTGTCTCCCGGCATTCCTGTTGTGGGGCACCATCCCTCACGAGACGGTATAACGGTCGCAGCCACATACCTTACGGAAGTCGGATTCGCAACACTATGTCGTTTCGCTGGCTGCCTTTGAAGTGCTGCTGCGCACATAGGCAAGGCCTCCCTTGAGCAAGGAACAGGTCTCCGGAGGGGATGAAACGCCTTTCTTCCCAAGGCCCTGGAGACATCAAAATGGAAGAAAACGGCAGATCCGCGCATCTCTTCGGACGAGCATCTCTCACGGGCGGTCATGCTGTCGCAGGCCCGCGAGGTCTCCCCGTCAGCCACCCATAGCCATCCGCCCCCGAACCCGCTATTTCTTCCCCTCAGAGCAGCCCCAATAAGCCCCGAGACCAGATGCCCTCCTCCCGTCCCGTTCAAGCCGGCGACCACGTCTTTCTCGTCGACGGCTCCTCCTTCATCTTCCGGGCCTACTTCCAGTCCATGAACCAGGACCAGAAGTACAATGCCCGCGTGTCGGACGGGATGCCGACGGGGGCCGTGCGGCTCTTCGTGTCCAAGCTCCTGCAATTCGTCCGCGACGGGGCGGCGGGCCTGAAGCCGACCCATCTCGCCATCATCCTCGACAAGTCCGAAGGCTCGTTCCGCAAGGAGCTCTACGAGGACTACAAGGGCCACCGCCCGGATGCGCCCGACGACCTGAAGGTCCAGATGCCGCTGATGCGCGAGGCCATCCGCGCCTTCGGTCTCGAGCCCATCGAGCAGGCCCGCTACGAGGCGGACGACCTCATCGCCACGTATACCCAGGAGGCGAAGGCGCGGGGCGCGGACGTGCTCATCATCTCCTCCGACAAGGACCTGATGCAGCTCGTGGGTCCCAAGGTCTGCTTCTACGATTTCGAATCGGGCTCCAAGGGCAAGCCGGGCTACCGGCCCGAGCGGAACCTGGACGAGGCCGCCGTCACCGAGAAGTGGGAGGGCATCCCGCCGGAAAAGATCGGCGATGTGCTGGCGCTCATGGGCGACACCTCGGACAACGTGCCGGGCGTGCCCGGCATCGGGCTGAAGACCGCAGCGCAGCTCATCAAGGAATACGGCGATCTCGAAACGCTTCTCGCGCGCGCCTCCGAGATCAAGCAGCCCAAGCGCCGCGAGACCCTCATCAACAATGCGGAGGCCGCGCGGCTCTCCAAGAAGCTCGTGACCCTCGACTGCGAGGCCCCGCTGCCGGTGGCGCTCGACGAATTGCGCCTGCCCGAACCCGACCCGAAAACGCTCATCGCCTTTCTCAAGGCCATGGAATTCAGCACCGTCACCCGCCGGGTGGCGGAGCTCTACGAGGCCGATCCTGCCGCCATCGAGCCCGATCCGCGCCTCATGCCGGGCGGCGAGGCGATCGCCTGGACACGCAACGGCCCTTCAGGCGCCCATCCCGAGGCCACGCCCTTCTTCGGCGAGGACGGAGCCGCCTCGGGCGAGGTCGATCCCTTCGCCGGTCTCGACCTGCCGGAGGCGGGCGCTGCGCGCAAACCCGTCGAGGGAATCGGCACGCCTTCGCAGCTCGCAGGCAAACGGGCGACGGAAGCCTCGTCCACACCCTTCGACGTGACGTCCTACGAGACGATCATGAGCCTGGAACGCCTGAAGGAGTGGGTGGCCCAGGCGCGCGAGCAGGGTTATGTCGCCGTCGATACGGAAACCAGCGACCTCGACGCCAACCGCGCGGATCTCGTGGGCTTCTCGTTGGCCCTGGAGCCCGGCAAGGCAGCCTATGTGCCGCTCCAGCACCGGGACGAATCCGATCTCTTCGGCAGCGGGCTTGTGGCGGGGCAGATTCCGGTGACGGATGCGCTCGACGTCATTCGGCCGATGCTCGAGGACGCTTCCGTTCTCAAGATCGGCCAGAACCTGAAATACGATTGGATCGTCTTCAAGCGCCACAATATCGACGTGCGACCCTACGACGACACCATGCTGATCTCCTACGTGCTCGATGCAGGCAAGGGCTCGCACGGCATGGACGAGCTCTCCCGCCGCCACCTCGGCCACGCGCCGATCAGCTTCTCTGAGGTCGCGGGCACGGGCCGCAACAAGGTGAGCTTCGACAAGGTCGAGATCGCCAAGGCCACGGCTTATGCGGCAGAGGACGCGGACGTCACCCTGCGCCTGTGGCAGCTTCTCAAACCCCGTCTGGTGGCGGAGCATCGCGCCACCGTCTACGAGACGCTGGAGCGCCCGCTCATCGACGTGATCGCGCGCATGGAAATGCGCGGCATCCTGGTGGACCGGCAGATCCTCAGTCGTCTTTCGGGCGATTTCGCCCAGACGCTGGCGCGGCTGGAGGACGAGATCCAGGAGATGGCGGGCGAGAAGTTCGCTCTCGGAAGCCCTAAGCAGATCGGCGATATCCTCTTCGGCAAGATGGGCCTGCCCGGCGCGAAGAAGACGCCGTCCGGCCAGTGGGCGACGCCCGCAACCCTCCTCGAAGAGCTCGCGCAGGCCGGCCATGAGCTGCCCGCGAAGATCCTCGAATGGCGTCAGCTCGCGAAGCTAAAATCGACCTATACCGACACCCTGCAGGAGCACATGCACCCCGACACCAGGCGGGTGCACACATCCTTCTCGCTCGCCGCCACCACGACGGGGCGCCTGTCCTCGTCCGACCCGAACCTGCAGAACATCCCGATCCGCACGGAGGCCGGCCGCAAGATCCGAACCGCCTTCATCGCGCCGGAAGGGCACAAGATCATCTCGGCCGACTACAGCCAGATCGAGCTCAGGATCCTCGCGCATATCGCCGATATCCCGCAATTGCAGGAGGCCTTCGCGAGGGGCCAGGATATTCATGCGGCCACGGCATCGGCCATGTTCGGCGTGCCCCTCGACCAGATGACATCCGACCTGCGCCGTCAGGCCAAGACCATCAATTTCGGCATCATCTACGGCATCTCGGCCTTCGGCCTTGCCACCCGCCTCGGCATTCCGAACGCGGAGGCTTCCGCCTTCATCAAGCAGTATTTCGAGCGCTTCCCGGGCATCCGCACCTATATCGACGAGACAAAGAGGGCCTGTAAGGACAAGGGCTATGTGACCACGCTCTTCGGGCGCGTGTGCCATTACCCGCAGATCAGGTCGAGCAACCCGTCGGAGCGCGCGGGCGTGGAGCGCCAGGCGATCAACGCGCCGATCCAGGGCACGGCTGCCGACATCATCCGCCGCGCCATGATCCGCATGGAGGATGCGCTAAAAGCCGAGCGTCTCTCCGCCCGCATGCTGCTGCAGGTGCACGACGAGCTGGTGTTCGAAGCGCCCGACGAGGAGGTGGAGGCGACCCTTCCGGTGATCTCCCGCGTCATGACCGAAGCCCCCTTCCCCGCGATCATGCTGAAGGTGCCGCTGGCCGTCGAGGCGCGCGCGGCGCAGAACTGGGACGAGGCGCATTAGGCAATGCCGGAGCACGCCTCATGCGACCTGAAGATTCGTCCGGCGACTGCCGAGGATTCGGAAGCGATCTTTGGCCTCGTTGCCGGGCTGATCGAGGACCATCTGCCGGGCCAGGCTCCCTGGACGTCGATCGAGAGGATCCGGGCGGACCGGTTCGGCCCGGATCCCCTCTTCGAGGCGTTGATCGCCCTGCGCAACGACACGCCCGTGGGATGTGTATCCTTTTTCCGCGGCTATGCCGGCTGGCGCGGCAGGCCGATGGGAATCGTCCATGCTCTCTATGTGGCGCCTCAGGAGCGCCGCACGGGAGCGGCGCGGATGTTGATGGCTGCTGTCGCCAGGATTGCGCTGGAGCGCGGCTGGATACGGGTCGAGCTGTTCGTCGAAGAAGGCCGCCCGGCCATCCGATTCTACGAGGCTATTGGCATGCGCGACCTCCACCACCGCCACATGCGGCTGGAAGGCGAGGCGCTCGAAACGCTCGCCTCCGAGGCTTGATGCGTAAGGCCGGTCGAATCAGCGCAACCGGACCGCCATCCGTCCCAGCGTCCCATCGCGCCCGACCCAATGATGGTAGAGCGCTCCGGCCACGTGCAGCACCAGCAGCGCCATCAAGAGCCGCGCCATGGCTCCATGTGCGAGACGCGGCGGCAGGTTCATCAGGTCCGCCGGCATGAGCGCAAGCTTGCCGGAGGCGAGCGCTTCGCCCAGGGGACTTGCCGCCATCATGCCGATGCCGCTGACGGCCAGGATGAGCACCACGCCGTAGAACCCGGCATGGACGGCCTTGGCGAGGCGGCGTTGAAGGAGCGTATGCGAGACGGAAGGCACCGGCCTGCGGTCGAGGGCGAGCCACCAGAGGAGACGGGCCAGGGTCAGAAGCCCGACGAGGATCCCGATCCCCACATGAACCCGGTAGAGACCGAGACGTGCGGCATCGGGGGCCGATTGCATGGCGAAGCCTAAGGGAATGAGCGCCAGGATCAGCGCTGCGCTCGTCCAGTGCAGCGCGAGGGCGACGGTTCCGTATCGCTCAGAAGTGCTTCTCATCGTCATGGCGGATCTCCCGATCAGAGGGCAGGCCCGAGCGCTGGCTCGGCGTGGTAGAGACGGCGGAAGCCGGTCTGCTTCATGGAGGCGGCGGCAGCCCGAAACTCGGGCGTCGCAAGGGCGGCTGCGAAGGCCCCGGCACTTTCCCAGACTGCATGATTGACCCACAGGCGCGAGCCGCCGACCGGCCGGTGAAGGGTGGTCGAGACGAAGCCCGGTTGCCGGCGCAGCACTTCGGCGGCTTTTGCCCAGCCCCGCCTGAAGGCCTCGGCCTCACCCTGCTGCACCAGGAACGTATTGAGAAGCACGATGGGCCCGGCGGGAGCGGAACGGAGCTGCTCGGCAAAGCTTGTGCCGTCGCTTCTGGCTAAATCCGAGAGCTTGGGCCCCTCCTCTGCAAAGGTGCTGCCGGGGACGGCGGCCGCGATCGTTGCGGCGGCAAGCATTGTGGCGAAACGCATGATAGCCTCCTGCATGTATATAGCACGCTATATATCATTGAATAGGACGCTATGCAAATTAGAATGCACGCTATCTTTCCGAGTTCTTCCATGAGTTTCGACAAGGACCAATCGGCCGGCTATGTGGTCAACCATATGGCGCGCCTGTTCGCGGCGGCGCTGACCGAGCGCATCAAGCCGCTGGGTTTAAGCACGGGCCAGTTCCCCATCCTGCTCCAGCTCTGGAGCGAGGAAGGGCTCACCCAGAAGCAGCTGGTGGAGCGCCTCGACCTGGAGCAGGCGACCATCGCCAACACCCTCACCCGCATGGAGCGGGACGGCCTCATCGAGCGCAGGCCCCATCCGCAGGACGGGCGGGCGCAGTGCATCTATCTGACCGTCAAGGCCCGCGCCCTGGAGGCTCCCGCCACAGACGCGGCCCGGGCCGTCAACGAGGCGGCGCTCGCCCCCCTGCCACCTGTGGCCCGGAAGGCCTTCCTGCGTGTGATGGGGCAGGTCATCGACGCCCTGCAGGCGGACCTCAAGCGCAAAGGGATGGAGGACGCGGAGGGCTCTGGCCGTTCCGACACAGCCTCCTAATTCTCCGCCCGACATCGCAGGAAGGGAGCGCCCCATGGCCTACGAACTCTATTACTGGCCGACCATCCAGGGACGCGGCGAGTTCGTGCGGCTGGCGCTCGAAGAAGCGGGAGCGGACTACGTCGACGTGGCGCGGGGCCCCAAGGGCATTCAGGCCATGATGCGGATCATGGAAAATGCGGAGCATCCACCCTTCGCGCCGCCTTTCCTCAAGGACGGGGAAACCATCGTCAGCCAGACGGCAGGGATCCTGCTCTACCTCGGCGCGCGGCACGATCTCGCCCCGAAAGACCCGGTCGGGGGCCTGTGGACGCACCAGATCCAGCTTACGATCGCGGATCTCGTCGCGGAGGCGCATGACACTCATCATCCGGTGAGCGTGAACCTCTATTACGACGACCAGAAGGAGGAGGCCCTCCGGCGCGCGGAGGACTTTCGCGAGAACAGGATTCCGAAGTTTCTGGGCTGGTTCGAGGACATCCTGGCCCGCAACCCGTCGGGCGAGAAGCATCTCGTCGGCGACAGACTGACCTATGCCGATCTCTCCCTCTTCCAGACGGTCGAGGGTCTCTCTTATGCGTTTCCCAAAGCCACCGAGCGGATCCTGAAGGAGTTTCCCCGCGTGGCGGCGCTGCACGAGGCCGTCGCCGCAAGACCGCGCATCAAAGCCTATTGCGAAAGCCCGCGCCGCATCCCCTTCAACGAGGACGGCATCTTCCGGCGTTATCCGGAGCTGGATGGGTAAGGTCCGGCAACGATCTGTTAAGGTACAGCGCGCACAATCACATATCCATGAAGGCCGAGCCGACGCGACTGCCCTCACCTGGCAAGGTACGGCGCCAGTTCCTCATGGCGCAATAAGATTGTACTGTCCGTAGACATGGCTGGGGCTGAGCCATGGCTCGTCATTGTGTTCGTGCCATTGATCGATCAGGAGCCGCCCATGAACCACGAAGCCGAAACCGTCGCGACCCGGCTCTGGCGCGACCGAGTCCAGATCCGTGAGCAGGAGCGGAACGAGGCTCAGACCCGCCTGCGCATCGCCGAGGAGAAGGTGGCCATCCTGATGGCCGATAACGACCGGCTCGCGGCGGAAAACGCCCGCCTGCGCGCCCTCCTGAACCCGAATGCGGGATCTGTTCAGGCCGAAACCGAGATGCAGATGGAAGCTCTGAAAGGGGCACTGCTGCCGCTGATCTCCCAGGCGACCGGCGGGCTGAATTCCTAGAGGGCGGATCTGCCCCCCGGACAGCCGCCTCAGGTCGGAGGGCTTCAGGCCGCCAGCCGGCTCATGGCCTCGTTGAGGCATTCCAGCTCGACGCGGCCGCCCTTGGCGATGAGGCTGCAGCCTTTCGGCACCTCCCGCCAGCCCTTCGCCTTGTCGTCGATGGGTTCGGAGACCACGAGCAGATTGCCGTTCTCCTCCCGGAAATACAGGGTCGGGGGCTTGGCGTCGCAGGCCCAGCGATAGGCCCAAAGATCCTCGCCGTCGGTGAAGGCGGCTGTGAAGCGCAGAGGCTCGTCGATCCCGGCCTCCTTCATCATGGCGCGCACCTGCTTGAGCGTACGGGCCATGGCCTCGACCGGCGCCTCGGCCAGGCCATTGGCCAGCGCGAGGAGGAAAATCGCCTCCGAATCCGTCGTGCCGAGGCGGCGGTCGTAGAGGTCGTCCGGAATCAGGCTCTCAAGGCGGCGCTTGATGCGCCCGTAGCCGCCGATCTGCCCGTTATGCATGAAGAGGTGGCGGCCGTGGTAGAAGGGATGGCAGTTTGCCCGTGTCGTGGAGGTGCCGGTGGAGGCGCGCACATGGGCGAAGAAAAGGCCGGAGCGCACCTGCTCGCACAGGCTTCTCAGGTTCTCGTCCGACCAGGCGGGGCGGACCTCCCGGTAGATCCCCGGCTCCTGGCGCTCCGCGTACCAGCCGATGCCGAAGCCGTCCCCGTTCGTGCCTGTCTTCGCCTCGACCGCATGCAGCGACTGGTGGACCAGCGAGTGGGCCGGAGCACAGACGAGATCGTCGAGGAAGATCGGCTCTCCCCGGTAGGCAAGAAAGCGGCACATCGGCATCCAACCCCTGGCGCAGCAAGGCTTTGCAACCTTGTTGTACTATCTTTCCCTCAAGGTGAACAACCAGTTAACGGCTAGGCCGTTGCAGGGTTGCCCCCCTTCCCTTAAACCGTTGCCATACCAGACAAGAAACGCTGGCCAACCGGCGCAATGGGGCTTTTAGAGACATGCTTCGCCGTCACCGCCTGGCGCTCGCCGCCGCCTTGACCCTGTTGCCTCAGGCAGCCTTCGCCGCAGGTTTCGACGGAGCGAGCCTCGGCCTCGTCTGGGCCCTGCCCTTCGCCGGAATTCTTCTCTCCATCGCCGTTCTCCCGCTGGTAGCGCACCATTTCTGGGAACATCACCAGGGCAAGATCGCAGTCTTCTGGGGGCTCCTCGTCCTCATTCCCATGGCCCTCGTCGCGGGGCCGGAGGCGGCGATCCACGCGCTGGCCCACACGGCCTTCCTGGAATACATCCCGTTCATCCTGCTGCTGTTCGCGCTGTTCACGGTGGCCGGCGGCATCCTGGTGCGCGGCAACATCCATGGCGCGCCCGGCACCAACACCGCCATTCTCGCCCTCGGCACGGTGCTCGCGAGCCTGATCGGCACGACCGGCGCCTCCATGGTGATGATCCGCCCGATCATGCGCGCCAATGACGACCGGCGGCACAACGTGCACGTGATCGTCTTTTTCATCTTCCTCGTGTCGAATATCGGCGGCTCTCTCACGCCGCTGGGCGATCCGCCGCTGTTCCTGGGCTTCCTGCGCGGCGTAGACTTCTTCTGGACGACGACGCATCTTCTGTCCGAGACACTCTTCGTCGCCGGCGTCCTGCTCGCGCTCTTCTTCGTCGTGGATCTCGCGATTTACAAGAAGGAGGGCCGCGTCAAGCCCGACCCGACGCCGGACAACCCCGTGCGCATCATGGGCGGCATCAACTTCCTGCTGATCCTTGTCATCATCGGCGCAATCCTCATGAGCGCAACGGTGGACATGGGCCGCTTCACCGTGCTCGGCACGGAGATTGCAGCCTCCAACGCTCTGCGCGATGCTACCATGATCGCCGTCACCGTGGTCTCGCTGATGCTGACGCCGCGCAAGAACCGGATCGAGAACGGGTTCTCCTGGGGGCCGATTGCGGAGGTGGCGAAGCTCTTCGCCGGAATCTTCATCGCCATCATCCCGGTGCTCGCCATGCTCCAGGCCGGTGCGGACGGCGCCTTCGCACCTCTCGTCGCGCTCGTGTCGAACCAGGACGGCAGCCCCAACCACGCCGCCTATTTCTGGCTCACCGGCGGGCTCTCCTCGTTCCTCGACAATGCGCCCACCTACCTCGTCTTCTTCGAACTCGCCGGCGGCGATCCGCAGGCTCTGATGACGATCGGAGCCCAGACTCTCGCCGCCATTTCGGCCGGCGCCGTCTTCATGGGCGCGAACTCCTACATCGGCAACGCCCCCAACTTCATGGTCTATGCGATTGCCCGCAACGGCGGCGTGAAGATGCCGAGCTTCTTCGGCTATCTCCTGTGGTCGGGCGGCATCCTGGTGCCGGTCTTCCTCGTCGCCACGTTCCTGTTCTTCGGGGCCTGATCGATGAGGTCACCCCGGATCGGCCAGCCCGACCGGGATGACGCCTTACGTGTTCAGACGCTCCGCCACGTCTTCCGCGAGCGAGAGCGCAGACGTCAGTCCCGGGCTCTCGATGCCGAAGAGGTGGACGAGACCGGGAAGGCCGTGCTCGGCCGGGCCGTCGACCATGAAATCCATCGCCTTCTCGCCGGGCCCTGAGAGCTTCGGGCGGATGCCGGAATAGTCGGGCACCAGCGCGCCGTCGGGGAGCCCCGGCCAGTAGCGGCGGATGGAGGCATAGAAGCTCTCCGCGCGGCGCGGATCGACCTCGTAGGCCTCCTCCTCGATCCATTCCACATCGGGTCCGAACCGCATGCGCCCGGCGAGATCGAGCGTCACATGGGTGCCGAGCCCCCCGTCGACGGGCGCCGGATAGATCAGCCGCGAGAAGGCGGGCTTGCCGAGGCAGCCGAAATAATTGCCCTTGGCCAGCACGAGCGGCGGCACGCGCTCGGACGGATAGCCATCCGTCGCACGGGCAAGCGCCTGCGCTCCGAGGCCCGCCGCATTGATCACCGCGTCGACGGCGATCTCCGCGGGCTCCGCTCCGCCCACATGCACGTACCATCCCGCCCCGTTCTGCGCGATCCGCTCGACGGGCGTATGGAAGGCGATCATTCCCCCCGCCGCCTCGAGGTCGCCCTGGAGGGCGAGCATGAGGGCGTGGCTGTCCACGATGCCGGTTTCCGGCGACAGAACCGCGCCGGCGCAGGCAAGGTTCGGCTCGAGGGCCCTAGCCTCTTCACCGGAGAGCAACGACAGTCCCTCCACGCCGTTGGCGATGCCCTGCTCGTAGATGCCCTCGATCTTGGCCTGTTCGAGCTCGTTCGTCGCCACGATGAGCTTGCCGCATTTCCTGTGAGGCACGCCGTGGCTCCCGCAGAACTCGTAGAGCATCCGACGTCCGGCGACGCAGTGACGGGCGCGCAAGGAGCCCGACGGGTAGTACATCCCCGCATGGATCACTTCGCTGTTGCGCGAGGAAACGCCGTTGCCGATGCCGCCCGTCGCCTCGGCGACGATGACGCCGTGGCCGCGCAGGGCCATCGCCCGCGCGATGGCGAGACCGACGACGCCGGCTCCGATGACGAGAACCTCCATGGACGACCCTCAATGCAAAACGGCGGCCCGAGAGCCGCCGCCTGTCTTACCGTTCAATCGGGATGCTTCAAGCCGCAATCGACGTCTGCGGCCCGGCGGAACGTACGTCGGAATCCACATGCGCCTCGAAGCGCTTGAAGTTCTCGTTGAACATGTCGATCAGGCGCTTCGCCGTTTCGGCGAACTCCGCCTTGTTCTGCCAGGTCTTGACCGGATAGAGGATATGCGGCTCCACGCCCGGCACCGAGGTCGGCACCGCGAAACCGAAATAGGGATCGCGGCGGAAATCGGCGCGGTTGAGCGAGCCGTCCAGCGCCGCCGTCAGCAGGCGGCGGGTGACGCGGATCGGCATGCGCCGTCCCACCCCGTACTTGCCGCCCGTCCAGCCGGTATTGACGAGCCAGCAATCGACGGAATGCTTGGCGATGAGGTCGCGCAGCAGATTGCCGTAGACGGAAGGGTGTCGCGGCATGAAGGGCGCGCCGAAGCAGGTGGAGAAGGTCGCCTCCGGATCCTTCACGCCCTTCTCAGTGCCCGCCACCTTCGCGGTGTACCCGGAGAGGAAGTGATACATGGCCTCGGCCGGCGTCAGCTTGGCGATGGGCGGCACCACGCCGAAGGCGTCGCAGGTAAGCATCACGATGTTCTTCGGAATCCCGGCGCGGCCCGTGGCGCTCGCGTTCGGAATGAAGTCGAGCGGATAGGCGCAGCGCGTGTTCTCGGTGCGCGACGCATCGTCGAAATCGGGAATGCGCGTGATGGGATCGATCACCACGTTTTCCAGCACCGTGCCGAAGCGCTCCGTGGTGGCGTAGATCTCGGGCTCGGCCTCGCGGGACAGGCGGATGGTCTTGGCGTAGCAGCCGCCCTCGAAATTGAAGACGCCGTTCGGCCCCCAGCCGTGCTCGTCGTCTCCCAGCAGGATTCGGTTCGGATCGGCGGAGAGGGTCGTCTTGCCCGTGCCGGAGAGCCCGAAGAACACGGCCACGTCGCCCCCGTGTCCCACATTGGCGGAGCAGTGCATGGGCATGACGTTCTGCGTGGGCAGCACGTAGTTGAGATAGGTGAAGACTGACTTCTTCATCTCGCCCGCATAGGACGTGCCGCCGATCAGCACGATCTTGCGCGTGAAATCGCAGGCGATGACTGTCTCCGAACGGCAGCCGTGCCGGGCCGGATCCGCCTTGAAGGTCGGCAGGTCGACGATGGTGAGCTCCGGAAGGAAGTCCTTCAGCTCGCCCATCTCCGGACGGATCAGGAGATTGCGGATGAAGAGGGAGTGCCAGGCGAACTCGGTGAAGACGCGCGTCTTGACCCGGTAGGACGGGTCCGCGCCGCCGTAGAGATCCTGGGCGAACAGCTCCTTGCCCTCCGCATGGGCGAGGAAATCCTGCAGCAGGGTCTCGAAGTTGCCGGGCGTGATCGCGCCGTTATTGTCCCACCAGACGGTGCTCTCCGCGGCCTCGTCGCGCACCACGAACTTGTCCTTGGGGGAGCGGCCCGTATGGATGCCGGTCTCGGCCAGGAGTGCGCCGCCTTTGACGAGCTTGGTCTCAGCCCGGCCCAGGGATTGCTCGTAGAGCGCGGGAGCCTCGAGATTCCAGTAGACCTTCTTAAGGCTGCGGAAGCCGAAGGCTTCAGCGCCCCGAGCGCTGTTGAAGACGCCGATGTTTTCCACGGAAGACTTCTCCTGATCGCCGATCGCCGGCCGGCATGATGCGCCGCCGCCCGATGGCCGTCACATGAACAAATCTCAGACGAAGACGGCCCGCCTCTCCGCACATCCGCCTGAACAAGGGATGTTTAGGTCAGCGGACGTCGCCGTCAACCGACGGCGTTCCATGGCATTCTATTTTCCCACGCGCTAGCCGCTGCGGGCCTGATCCGCGAGATTTTTTAAGACCCGGCGGAGGTCTTTCGGATGGACCACCCGCTCCGGGAAGACGACCCGCGCCGTCTTGTCGCCCAGCAGGAGGTCGATGCCCTCCGGGTCCATGCCAGTGGTCCGCCACTCCCCCGCCGGCGCCCCGGCGAGCCGGGTCGCGTAGAGCTCCAGGGCCTCCCGGTGGTCCTCGTTCATGTGCTCCACGGCCCCGGGCTCCGCCTCGACCAGGGCCTCGGCCCCGGCAAGGTCCGTGAGAAGCCCGGCGGCGGCCAGCCCTGCCGCCCGGGCGAAGCCCCCGTTGAGGTGACCGCCCAGGATTTCCACCCGCCAGAAGGAAAAATCGGGAAAATCTGCATAAAGAGCGGCCTTGGGATGCCGTGCCAGGAAGCGGGCGCGGATACGGGGCTCCTGCGCCCGCTCGGCACGGCCGATCACGGTCAGCCGGGGATGGGCGAGCGGATCGCCTTTCCCGGTCTGGGCCAGGAGGATCGAGACCCGCGGCTCACAGTCGAGATTGGCCGTGTGGCTCGACAGGCGCGAGGTGAGGAGAAGGGGCGAGCCGTCGATATCGGTCGCAACCGTCACAAGAGTGGCGAAGGGAATCCCGTCCGGCCCAAGCGTGGCAAGGGCCCCGGACCTGATCGTCCGCAGCAGATTTTTGGCTAGGCCGACCGCGTCGAAGTCGGATTCGGCCCGCTCTTGATCGCTCATGATCGTTCACCTCCGGTTGAAGTGGCGGGCTATAGCCTCCACCTCTGCAGCCTCTCCTCTGGTTCTTCGAGGAGGAAACCATATTTATGCCATGAGAAAGGCGCAGTTGGGCACGTCTTAAGGCCCTTTGCGTTGTCAGGCGAAGCCCTGACAGTGACTCTGGTTGAGCAAGGAAGAGTTCATGCCAACGATCGCCCTTGTCGATGACGATCGCAACATCCTGACCTCCGTGTCCATCGCCCTCGAGGCGGAGGGCTACCGCATTCAGACCTACACCGATGGGGCTTCCGCCCTGGACGGGTTGAAGCATGCCCCCCCGGATCTTGCGATCTTCGACATCAAGATGCCGCGCATGGACGGGATGGAGCTGCTGCGCCGCCTGCGCCAGAAATCGGATCTGCCCGTGATCTTCCTGACCTCGAAGGACGAGGAGATCGACGAGCTGTTCGGCCTCAAGATGGGCGCGGACGACTTCATTCGGAAGCCTTTCTCCCAGCGCCTGCTGGTCGAGCGCGTGAAGGCGGTGCTGCGCCGCTTCGCCCCCAAGGACCAGACCGTTCCCCGGGAAGCGGACCCGAAGGCGCTCGAGCGCGGCCAGCTCAAGATGGATCCGGAGCGTCACGCCTGCACCTGGAAGGGCGAGCCGGTGACGCTGACCGTCACCGAGTTCCTGATCCTCCAGGCGCTCGCCACCCGCCCTGGAGTGGTGAAAAGCCGCAACGCCCTCATGGATGCGGCCTATGACGATCAGGTCTATGTGGACGACCGCACCATCGACAGCCACATCAAGCGGCTGCGCAAGAAGTTCAAGTCGGTTGACCAGAGTTTCGAAATGATCGAGACCCTCTACGGCGTCGGCTACCGCTTCAAGGAAGCCTGACGCTGCGAGCGGCGCCATCTCGAGGGCCGTTTCGGCGCAACGGATGCCGGCCCTCGGAACGGGCGGGCGCAAACCAGGAAAGACGTGCACGATGCGGCCTCGTTTCGCCGGGTCGTGCTGAATGAGTGGCATGAAGGCTGATCCCATCCACGCCGAGGCGGCGCTCGACGACCTGCCGCCCCCCCGTGGCGCCCTGGCGCGACTGAGGACGTTCGGCCGCATGATCTCGCAGCGCCTCTCGTCGAGCCTGACGCGACGGATCATCGTTCTCAACCTCGTCGGCCTCGTGGCTCTCCTCGTCGGCTTTCTCTATCTCAACCAGTTTCGCGAGGGCCTGATCGAGGCGCGGGTCCAAAGCCTCCTGATCCAGGGCGAGATCATCGCCGGCGCCATCGCCAGCTCCGCCACGGTGGAGACCAACACCATCGCCATCGACCCGGACAAGCTGCTGCAGATGCAGGCGGGCGATACGGAGCGCTTCAACGAGGAGGCCTTCTCCTTCCTCGAATTCTCGATCAATCCCGAGCGGGTCGCTCCTCTCCTGCGACGCCTCGTGACCCCGACCCGGACCCGAGCCCGTATCTTCGACCGGGAAGGCACCCTGCTGCTCGATTCCGGCACGTTCTATTCCCGCGGGGACATCCTGCGCCAAGACCTGCCGCCGGTCGCGACCGTCGAGGACACGACGAGCTCCATCGAGCGCATGTGGAATACCGTCCGCAAGCTCTTCCGCCGTCAGCGCCGTCCCGTCCGCGAGGAGCCGGGTCCGGCCAACGGCAAGTCCCTGCCGGAAGTGCAGCAGGCCTTCACCGGACAGCCGACCAGCGTCGTGCGCGTGAATGCGCGGGGTGAGACCATCGTGTCCGTGGCGGTGCCCGTCCAACGTTTCCGCACGGTCCAGGGCGTGCTCCTGCTCTCCACGCAGGAAGGCGACATCGACGCCATCATCGCTTCCGAACGCTTCGCCCTGCTCCAGGTCTTCCTCGTGGCCGTGGTGGTGATGATCGTTTTGTCCCTGCTGCTCGCCGGCGCCATCGCTGGCCCCGTCCGCCGTCTCGCGGAGGCGGCCGAACGGGTGCGATGGGGCACCAAGTCCCGCCTGGAGATCCCTGATTTCACCGCCCGCGCGGACGAAATCGGCCATCTCTCCGGCGCTCTGCGGGACATGACGCGAGCGCTCTACAACCGCATCGACGCCATCGAGAGCTTCGCGGCGGACGTGGCGCACGAATTGAAGAATCCACTGACCTCCCTTCGCAGCGCCGTGGAGACCCTGCCCCTCGCCAAGAGCGACGACTCCCGCCAGCGGCTCATGTCGATCATCCAGCATGACGTCAGGCGTCTCGACCGGCTCATCAGCGACATCTCGGACGCCTCCCGCCTCGATGCGGAACTGGCGCGCGCCGATGCGGAGCCGCTCAACCTCGCGCAGCTTCTCGATGCGGTCGTCTCCATCGCCAATGAGAGGCGCCAGGAGACGGATCCTCTCATCACCCTGTCCGTCGAGAAGCACCCGGGCGGAAAGGACGCCTTCCTGGTGCTCGGCCACGACAGCCGCCTGAGCCAGGTTCTCAACAACCTGATCGACAATGCCCGCTCCTTCTCGCCGCCCGACGAGCCGGTGCGGATCACGCTCCGCCGCCGCAAGACCGAGGCCGAGATCCTCGTGGAGGACAGCGGACCGGGCATCGAGCCCGACGCCCTCAGCCGGATCTTCGAACGCTTCTACACGGACCGGCCCGAGCAGGGCTTCGGCCAGAATTCGGGACTGGGGCTCTCCATCTCCCGCCAGATCGTCGAGGCGCATCGGGGCACCATCCGGGCGGAGAACCGCCTCGGCCCGCCGGACGAGGACGGGGAGCCGACGAGGCTCGGAGCCCGCTTCATCATCCGCCTCCCGGCCGAGGGCCCGAAGAGCCGAAAGGATCAGGGACGCCGGGATCAGGGGAAGAGGGAGTCTTGAGCGATCCGGAGACCATCCACGCCAGCTGTGTCCTGGTGGGCGAGGCCGGCCTCCTGATCCGCGGAGATTCCGGAGCCGGGAAGTCGACCCTCGCCCGCGACGTGGTCCGCAGCGCCCTCCGGGATGGCCGCTTCGCCAGGCTCGTCAGCGACGACAGGACCCGCATCAGGGAGCGGCACGGCCGCCTCGTCGCTATCCCGGTGGAGCCCATCGAGGGCCTCATCGAGATCCACGGCATCGGCATCGTTGCGCAGCCCCACGAATCCGCCGCTGTGATCCGGCTTATCGTCGACCTTGTCGAGGACCCGCCGCGCTATCCGGAGGAGCACGACAAAAGCAGCAGCCTGTGTGGCGTCACAATCCCTCGCATCCGTTTGAAATCCGCGCTAAGCTCCGCGGACATTGTTCTGGCCTGCCTGAGTGGTGTCTGCGACACGGTCGTGACACTGTGATGAACTTTTCGTCTCATTGCTCTTGCGCTTGGCTTCGCAGTGCACAAAATAGCGGCTCCGCTCAAGGAGCGATCGGACCGGGAACATTATGATAGGAATGGTGCTCGTCACTCACGGGCAGCTCGCGACGGAGTTCAAGGCCGCGCTGGAGCATGTCGTGGGGCCTCAAGAGCAGCTTGAAACGATCACGATCGGACCTGACGATGACATGGAGACCCGGCGCAAGGACATCATGGCCGCGGTGAGCCGGGTCAATTCGGGGCAGGGGGTCGTGGTGCTGACCGATATGTTCGGGGGCACGCCCTCGAATCTCGCCCTTTCCTGCATGAACGGCCAGTCCGTCGAGGTGGTCGCCGGCATCAACCTTCCCATGCTCATCAAGCTGGCGAGCGTCCGGGACGAGGAAACCCTGTCCGACGCCGTATGTCACGCCCAGGAAGCCGGCCGGAAATACATCAACATCGCCTCGCGCGTCCTGTCGGGAAAATAAGCGCCATGGACCATCCCCTCGACCAGGATTGCCCCCCTGCCCCGATCCCCGAGGGAGCCGAGGTCCGCGAACTTCCCATCATCAACCGCCGCGGCCTTCATGCCCGCGCCTCCGCCAAGTTCGTCCAGACCGTCGAGCGTTTCGATGCGGACGTGACGGTGACCCGCTGCGGCGAGACCGTGGGCGGGCGCTCCATCATGGGCCTCCTCACCCTCGCGGCCGCTCAGGGAACCACCATCACCGTTTCCGCCAAGGGCGCAGACGCAGCTTCCTGCCTGCAGGCCATCGACGATCTCCTCGCCAATAAGTTCGGCGAGGATGAGTGATCGATCCGCCTCAGAGGCATGACCTTTGACGGCGATCCGGTCGTCCCTTCGCCCGGACACGCGAGAAACATATAAAGACATCTTTATGTCTTGATTGCCTCTTCCCCGGCTCTCTGGTAGAGACGGCGCCAATTCACCCAAACTGGTGCAGAGAGAGGCCATCATGGCACAGGATTACATCGTCAAAGACATCGGCCTTGCCGATTTCGGCCGCAAGGAAATCTCGATTGCCGAGACCGAGATGCCGGGCCTGATGGCCGTCCGCGAGGAATACGGCCCGAAGCAGCCTCTGAAGGGCGCCCGCATCGCCGGCTCGCTCCACATGACCATCCAGACCGCAGTGCTGATCGAGACTCTTAGGGCTCTCGGCGCCGACATCCGCTGGGTGTCCTGCAACATCTATTCCACCCAGGACCACGCCGCCGCGGCCATCGCCGCCGCCGGCATCCCGGTCTTCGCCTATAAGGGCGAGACCCTGAAGGAATACTGGGACTACACAGCCAAGCTGTTCGACTGGCACGACGGCGGCATGCCGAACATGATCCTCGACGACGGCGGCGATGCGACCATGCTGGTGCATCTCGGCCTGCGCGCCGAGCAGGGCGACACCGCCTTCCTCGACAAGCCGGGTTCCGAAGAGGAAGAGGTGTTCTTCGCTCTCATCAGGCGCCTTCTCTCCGAGAAGCCGAAGGGCTGGTTCGCCGGTCTCGCCGAGTCGATCAAGGGCGTATCGGAAGAGACCACCACGGGCGTTCACCGCCTCTACATCATGGAGAAGGAGGGCAAGCTCCTCTTCCCGGCGATCAACGTCAACGACTCGGTCACGAAGTCGAAGTTCGACAATCTCTATGGCTGCCGCGAGTCGCTCGTCGACGGCATCCGTCGCGGCACCGACGTGATGATGGCCGGCAAGGTCGCCATGGTCGCCGGCTTCGGCGACGTGGGCAAGGGCTCGGCCGCTTCGCTGCGCCAGGCCGGCTGCCGCGTGCTGGTGTCGGAGGTCGATCCGATCTGCGCCCTTCAGGCCGCCATGGAAGGCTATGAGGTCACGACGATGGAAGACGCGGCTCCCCGCGCCGACATCTTCGTCACCGCCACCGGCAACAAGGACGTCATCACCCTCGACCACATGCGGGCGATGAAGGACCGGGCGATCGTCTGCAACATCGGCCACTTCGACAATGAGATTCAGGTCGCGGGCCTCAAGAACCTCAAGTGGACCAACATCAAGCCGCAGGTGGACGAGATCGAGTTCGCCGACGGGCACCGCATCATCCTGCTCTCGGAAGGCCGCCTCGTGAACCTCGGCAACGCCATGGGCCACCCGTCCTTCGTGATGTCGGCCTCGTTCACGAACCAGACTCTGGCGCAGATCGAGCTCTTCACCAACCAGGGCAAGTACGAGCGCAAGGTTTACACCCTGCCCAAGCACCTGGACGAGAAGGTCGCGATGCTGCACCTCGAGAAGATCGGCGTGAAGCTCACCACGCTGCGCCCCGATCAGGCCTCCTATATCGGCGTGTCGCCGCAGGGCCCGTTCAAGCCGGATCATTACCGCTACTGATCCCGGACCTGTTCAGGACATCGAAAGCCCGGCACTGCCGGGCTTTTTCATATCGGGATTCCGCGACTCGGAGAGTCCTGCCCCAGCGGCATGTGTGTGTCGCGAATGCAATAGGACCCGACGAATTGCTCACAGCTTCTCCAAAGGAGAATTAAGCCGGCGTTAACCCTCTTCCTGGCGGAGTCGACGCTGGTCTAGAGTGTGCCCGAATCTACCGGCTGTATCGGTTGGTCGTGACCGCGCCGGCAGTTCCGTTCAGGATCAAGCGGGGTCACCTCTGTGCGCCGGAAGGCGTGACTGGAGATGGACGAGCGCGGCCCGGCAGCGGGCTGCAAATCAGTGAAGGGGCGGCGCGGCATGGCCGGGCAAGAAGAGCACCAGGACAGGGCAAGGGGGGAGACGAACCGTTTCTCCGACCTCCTCCGTGCGCCTGTCGCCCTGGCCTTGCTCGCGGGGGTGTCCCAGCCGGCGCTGGCAGCCGAATTCCCCTCTTCACTCATCGACAGGGCTCTCGATTACCTCACCATCCTGCCGGGCTTCGACCTGCATGACGCCGCCTATTCCGGCATCTTCATGGGCCTCGTGGCCTTCTCGACCACGACGGCCCTGCTGCTGCTGCGCGAGCAGCGGCGCTCCGCCCAGATCCAGCGCTCCTTGAGAAGCGAGATTGCCGCCCTTCGCGGCGCGGACGATCTCGCCACCCTTCTCATGGGCTCGGAGCGCCAGCTCCTCGTGAGCTGGAACGGGCGGGGAGGAGAGCCTCGCTTCGAGGGCGATCCCTCCATCGTCGGCGAGAATGCGCCGGCCAAGCGCGCACTCGCCTTCGGAACCTGGCTCGCGCCGGGAGATGCCGCGACCGTGGAGAGCGCCCTGGAGCAGCTCAAGCAGCGCGGCGAGATCTTCCGCCTGACCGCGAGGACGGTCGGCAGCCGGTTCATCGACGTGGAGGGCCGGACCATCGGCGGGCGGGCGATCCTGCGCCTGCGGGAGGTCTCCGGCGACCGGGCTGAGCTGCTCAGGGCACGGGCGGATCTGGCCCTCGCGCGCAGCGACCTGCGCTCCATGACCATGCTCCTCGACGATGTCGCTTATCCTCTCTGGATCCGCGATGCCGACGACAGGCTCATGTGGGCGAACCAGGCCTATCTGCGCTCAGTCGAGGCCGTGGACCTGGACGATGCGATCAACCGTTCCCTCGAACTCCTGAGCCAGCAGACCCGCACCGAGGCAATCCGCCAGCGCAGGGCCGGCGCGACCTACACAGCCCGCGTCACGGCGGTGGTGGCGGGCCAGCGCGCCGTCCTCGACGTGATCGAGCGTCCGACGACCGGCGGCAGCGCCGGCATCGCGGTCGACGTATCCGAGCTCGAGGCGGTGCGGACCGATCTGCAGCGGCAGATGGATGCCCATGTGCGCACTCTCGATCAGCTGCCCACAGCGGTGGCGATCTTCGACGGCTCGCAGCAGCTCATCTTCAGCAACGCCGCCTATCAGCAGCTCTGGGGCCTGGACCCGGCTTTCCTCGGCTCGCGTCCCACGGACAGCGAGGTGCTCGACCGCCTGCGCGCGGGGCGCAAGCTGCCCGAGCAGGCGGATTTCCGCGCCTGGAAGGCGGATGTTCTGTCCGGCTACCGCACGGTCGATCCGCAGGAGACCTGGTGGCACCTGCCCGACCGCCGGACGCTGCGCGTGGTCGTCAACCCCAATCCGCAGGGGGGCGTGACCTATCTCTTCGACGACGTGAGCGAGCGCTTCGAGCTCGAATCGCAGGTCAATTCGCTCACCCGCGTGCAGAGCGAGACTCTCGACACGCTGAAGGAAGGCGTGGCCGTGTTCGGCTCCGACGGGCGCCTGAAGCTGCACAACCGCGCCTTCGCGGAGATGTGGAATCTGCCTCCGGACATGCCCGCCGAGCATCCCCACATCGACGCCGTCATCAAAACCTGCCGCCTTCTGGCGCCGCAGGAGGAGCCCTGGGTCGATCTCCGAGGCGCGGTTGCGGGGCTCGCCGATATGCGCATGGGTCTCACCTGCCGCATCGAACGGCGCGACGGCTCCGCCCTCGATTGCACGGCGCAGCCCTTGCCGGACGGCGCAACGCTCTTGAGCTTCACCGACGTAACCGCGAGCGTGAACGTGGAGCGTGCGCTCACCGAGCGCAACGATGCGCTCGAACGAGCGTCGCGGCTGCGCGACGAGTTCGTGCACCACGTCTCCTACGAGCTGCGCTCGCCACTCACCACCATCATCGGCTTCTCGCAGCTTCTCGGCGACGAGACCGTGGGTCCGCTCAACCCGCGCCAACGCGACTACACCGACCACATCAAGCGCTCCTCGACCGCGCTGCTGGCGATCCTCAACGACATTCTCGATCTCGCCTCGATCGATACCGGCTCCCTGGAGCTCAGCCCGGAGATCGTGGACATCCGCTCGACCATCGAGGCCGCCATGCGCGGGCTCGAGGACCGGCTGGCCGAGTCGTCGCTCAATCTCGTCATCGACGCGCCGGACGACATCGGCACCTTCGTCGCCGACGGCAAGCGCGTGCGCCAGATCCTGTTCAACCTGCTCTCCAATGCGGTCGGCTTCTCCTCGCCGGGGCAGTCCATCTGGGTCTCGGCCCGCAAGAAGGACGGCGAGGTGATCTTCGCCGTGAAGGACCAGGGCCGCGGCATCCCGCCGGAAATTAAGGCCCGCATTTTCGAGCGCTTCGAGAGCCACACGCTCGGAACCCGCCACCGGGGCGTGGGCCTCGGCCTTTCCATCGTGCGCTCCTTCGTGGAGCTGCACGGCGGACGCATCGAACTGTCCTCCGCCCCTGGACTCGGCACCACGGTCACCTGCATCTTTCCGAACGAGCGGATGGAATCGCCCTCGGATGGCCGATCCGCGCCCGGCGCGCTAACTCCCATCGCAGCCGAGTAGGTCGGCGATGATGAACGGATTGGCCCTCATGCCCGAGAAAGATGCCCTCCAGGCCGCATGGATCGTCACGCTTCCCGATCATGAAGCGATGGAGGAGTTCGCGCGGATCCTGGCCGAGGAGCTCAAGCCCGGCGACCTCGTGACGCTCTCGGGCGGGCTGGGCGCAGGCAAGACGACCCTGGCGCGCGCCCTCGTGCGGCTCCTGGCAGGGGACCCGGCCCTCGAGGTTCCGAGCCCGACCTTCACCCTGATGCAGGTCTATGAGAGCCCGCTCTGCCCCATCGTGCATGCGGACTTCTATCGTCTCTCCGGCGGCTACGAACTGGTGGAGCTGGGCTGGGACGAGATGATGGAGAAGGCCGTCGCCATCGTCGAGTGGCCGGAACGCGCCGAGGACGGCCTGAAGGCCGAGCGGCTCGACATCCAGCTCGATTTCGCTCCCGGCGGCACGGGGCAGGGGCGCATCGCCGTCCTCACCGGAACCGGCCGCTTCGCATCCCGCCTTCTGCGCCTAAAGGCCTTCCGCAATCTCGTGGAGCGCTGCGGCTGGACGGATGCGGTCCGTACGCCGATGTCGGGCGACGCCTCCGTGACCCGCTCCTACGAGCGCCTCGTGAAGCCGGATGGCGAGACCGCCCTCCTGATGATCTCGCCCCCGCGCCCGCCCGGTCCCCCGGTCCGGCGGGGCAAGCCCTATACAACCATCGCGAAGCTCGCCGAGACGGTCCACGCTTTTGTCGCCATGGACAAGGGCTTGCGCGCCTTGGGATTCAGCGCACCGCGCATCTACGGCGAAGACCTGGATGCGGGCCTGCTGCTGATCGAGGATCTCGGATCCGAACCTGTCGCCGACGAGAACGGGCCTATCCCGGAGCGCTATGCCGAGGCGGCGAGGCTCCTCGTCAGGCTGCACGAGACCACCCTGCCCCAGGTCCTGCCGGTCGCGGACGGATATGATCACCCGCTTCCGCCCTACGATCTCGAAGCCCTGCTGATCGAGGCGGAGTTGCTCCTCGAATGGTACGTGCCGCATATCGTCGGCACCCAACTCTCGGGCTCGGTACGGGCCGAGTTCAACAACATCTGGACCGAAGCCCTGAACGGGGTCACCGCCGGCCCGGCCACCTGGGTCCTGCGCGATTATCATTCCCCTAACCTGATCTGGCTTCCGGACAGGGAAGGCCTCGCCCGCGTCGGCCTCATCGACTTCCAGGATGCGGTCCTGGGCTCTCCCGCCTACGACGTCGCATCGCTCTTGCAGGATGCGCGGGTAACCGTTCCGGCCGAACTCGAACTGAAGCTGATCGGCTTCTATCTGCGCGAGCGTAAGGCGGCGGATCCCGCTTTCGACGTGGCGGACTTTGCCCGCGCCTACGCCATCATGGGCGCACAGCGCGCCACCAAGATCCTCGGCATCTTCGCGCGCCTCGACCGGCGCGATGGCAAGCCGCATTACCTGCAGCACTTGCCGCGGATCGAAGCCTATCTCGCCCGCAATCTCGCCCATCCGAGCCTGAGCCGGCTCAAGGGCTGGTACAAGGCCTATCTCCCCGGCCTCGTCGCGGCTGCGGGCGAAGATCCCCCGTCATCCTGAGTCAGAACCCGTGTCCCAGCCCTCTGAGCGTGCGCCCCGAACCGCCATTATCCTCGCCGCAGGGCTGGGCAAGCGCATGCTGCCGATCACGTCCACCATGCCGAAGCCCCTCGTGAAGGTCGCAGGCGAAACCCTGATCGACTTCGCCCTGAACAGGCTGGATGAGGCTGGCATCGAGCAGGTGGTGGTGAACGCCCACCACTTCGCCGACATGCTGGAAGCGCACCTGAAGAGCCGCACGAGGCCCCGCATCGTCATCTCCGACGAGCGCGATGAGCTTCTGGAAACCGGCGGCGGCGTGAAGAAGGCGCTGCCGCTCCTGGGGAATGGACCGTTCATCACCTTCAACTCCGATTCCCTATGGATCGAGGCGGGAGAGCCGAATCTCAGGCGCCTCGTGACCGCCTGGGACCCGGAGCGGATGGACATTCTCATGCTCGTCGCGCCGTTATCCACAAGTATCGGCTACGAGGGATACGGCGATTTTCATCAGGATCCCGAGGGCCGCCTGCGCCGCCGCGGGACCGACCCTTCCGCCTCTTTCGTCTATGCGGGCGTTGCCATCGTGAAGCCGGAACTCGTCTCCGGCACGCCGGAAGGACCGTTCTCGGCCAACGCCTTCTACGACAGGGCCATTGCGAAGGACCGGCTCTACGGCTTGTGCCTGGAGGGGCAATGGCTGCATGTTGGAGAGCCTCACGCAATCGCCGAGGCGGAAAAGTGCCTTGCCGCCAGCAAGCGATGAGGTTTCATGTCGAGCGGAGCGCCGAACGTCTTCTCCATCCCTCCGGGATGCGCCTTTCTGCCGACCCTCGTGGATGCGCTGCTTGACGGCCGTCTCGTCGGCCCGCTGCCCGACGATCCCGCAGCCCTCGCCGACATTACGATCTATGTCCCGACGCGACGCGCCACGCGCGCCCTGATCGCGCTGCTTGCGGAACAGGCGGGAGCGAAGGCGCAGCTTCTGCCGCGCATCGTTCCCTTGGGCGAAACCGACGAGGCGGAATTCGAGCTGACGGGGCTTGAGGGAACGCCGCTCCAGGAAGCCGCGAGCCTGAGGCCTCCGATTCCGCCCCTGGAGCGCCGCCTCATCCTGACCCGCCTCGTGCAGCGCTGGTCGGCTCAGGTGGACCGTGCGCTCCTGCAGCTCGGCCCCGGCGTGCCCTTCATGGTCCCGGCCTCGCCGGCCGATGCGGTCAATCTCGCAGGCGATCTCGAAACGCTGATGGACGCCTTCACGACGGAAGGCATCGACTGGCACGCCCTCGAACTCGCGGTGGATGCGGATTATTCCGAGTATTTCCGCATCACCCGCCATTTCGTGCAGATTGCAAGCGAGAACTGGCCCAACATTCTCGCCGAGCGTCAGGCGAGCGACCCGGCGCAGCGCCGCGTCGCGCTCATCGAGGCAGAGGCCAGGCGTCTTGCCCGCGAACGTCCGGACAAGCCGATGATCGTGGCCGGCTCCACCGGCTCCGTGCCGTCGACCGCCAATCTCATGGGCGTCATCGCGCGGCTGCCGAAGGGAGCCGTCGTGCTCCCCGGCCTCGATACCGATCTGGACGAGGAGAGTTGGTCCGCCATCGGCGGCGTCGGGGACGACGAGACCGATCCGGTCCACGGCCATCCGCAGGCCTCCCTTCGTCGTCTGATCGACCGGCACCTGCGCATCCCGCGCTCCGCGGTCGCGATCCTCGGCGACCTGCCGGAGGCCGCGAAGGCGCGCAACCACCTTCTCTCGGAGGCCCTGCGCCCGGCGGACACCACCGACCGCTGGGCGCTGATCGCGCCCGACGAGCGCGTGGCCCTGAGCGCAAAGGGCTGCGAGGGCCTGTGCATCGTGGAGGCTATGGACGAGCGCGAGGAGGCCTTCGCCATCGCCATCGCCCTGCGCGAAACGCTCGCCGATCCATACAAGACCGCAGCTCTCGTGACGCCCGACCGGGCGCTCGCCGCACGCGTTTCTGCAGAGCTCGCCCGCTGGGGCGTGAGCGTCGAGGATTCAGCGGGCGTTTCCCTCTCCAACACTCCCGCCGGGCGGCTGGCGCGGCTGGCGGCGGAAGCCGCGGCCGACGACTTGCGGCCCGTGCGCCTGCTGGCGCTCCTCGCGCATCCGCTGGTGCGCCTGGGCCTCCCCCGCGCGATAGTCGAACACGCAGCGAGCGTGCTCGAAATCGGCGTGCTGCGTGGTCCCGCTCCCGCGCCCGGCATCCAGGGCATGCGCGTTGCGCTCGCCAGCCGCCGCGCGGATAAGGATCACCGCACGCCGCGCCCCCGCAAGCGCCTGACGGAAGCCGACTGGGATCTCACCGACGAGTTGCTCCAGCGCCTCGGCACCGCCTTCGAAACGTTCACCCCTGCTGCCCATGGCGAGGGCCAGATCGATCTCATGGCGCTGGTCGAGCATCATCACCGCACCGCCGATCTGCTCTGCGCCGCGCCCGATGACGAAGCGCCGGAGGGCGATCCCTCGCAAGAAGCGCTGGCCGCCCTCTTCGACGACCTCGAGAACTCGGATATCCGCGAGGAGGAGGGGCAGCCGCTGGAAGGCCGCTTCGTGGATTACCCCACCTTCTTCACGGCGCTCGCCAAGCAGCGGACACTGAGCCCCTCGCCCCGCTCGACCCATCGCCGCCTGAAGATCCTGGGCCTTCTGGAAGCGCGCCTCCTCTCCGTCGACCGGGTGGTGCTCGGCGGACTGGACGAAGGCACATGGCCCCCGCGCACCGTGACGGACGCCTTCCTCAATCGGCCCATGCGCGCCCGCGTCGGCCTGATGCCGCCGGAACGGCGCATCGGCCAGACGGCGCACGATTTCGTGCAGGCGCTGGGCACTCATGATGTGGTGATCACCCGCGCGCACAAGCGGGACGGATCGCCCATGGTGCCCTCCCGGTTCCTGCAGCGCCTGAAGGCCTTTGCAGGCAAGGATGTGTGGGGGCGCATGGTGAAGGCGGGCGAGTATTATCGCCGCCTTGCGCGCACCCTCGACATGCCGGAGCCCGCGCCGCCCCTGCCCCGCCCGCGCCCCAAGCCCGACCCGGTCCTCTTCCCGCGTTCCTTGAGCGTCACGGAAATCGAGACGCTGGTGCGCGATCCCTATTCCATCTTCGCGCGCCACATCCTCAAGCTCGATGCGCTCGATTCCATCGCCGTCATGCCGGGCGCGGCGGATCGCGGCACGATCATTCATGACGTGGTCGGAACCTTTGCGCAGAAATACCCGAAGGCCGTTCCCGCCCATGCGCTGGAGGAGCTGCTCGCGCTCGGCACCGATGCCTTCACGGAGATCGCCGAGACCTATCCCGAGCTCTATGCCGAATGGTGGCCGCGCTTCGAAAGGCTTGCCGCAGCCTTCGTGAATTGGGAGCAGGAGCGCCGTCCCGATCTTGCGGAAGTCTTTGCGGAGCGCTTAGGCCGTCTGTCGATCCCGCTACCTGACGGCTCCGTGTTCAACCTTCGCGCCCGCGCCGACCGGATCGAGCAGCGGCGGGACGGCGGCTTCGCCATCATCGATTTCAAGACGGGCCAGCCCCCCGGCGTGAAGGAGGTCTATGCCGGCTTCTCGCCGCAGCTGACGCTCGAGGCGATGATGCTGATGAAGGGAGCCTTCAAGGATATTCCCAATGCGAAGGAAACGCCGGACCTGATCTACATCCACACCACCGGCGGGCGCGATCCCCTCACACCGCGCGAGATCAAGCCGGGGCGTGACGAGGAGCGCACGGTCGCTGAAATCGTCGAGGAGCACCGCAGGCGTTTCGAAGGCATGATCGCGCGCTTCGCGAAAGGAGAGGCGGCTTACGTCTCGCGGCCTTTCCCGAAATATGCGCGCCGCTTCTCCGAATACGATCATCTGGCGCGCGTCAAGGAATGGTCGCTGGCGAGCGCAGGAACCGGCGGGGAATCCGAATGAGCACCGATCTCGTCATTCCGGATTATACGAAGGAGGCGCAGCGCCGCGCCGCCAATCCGCGCGCTTCGGCCTGGGTGTCGGCCAATGCGGGCGCGGGCAAGACCAAGGTTCTCACCGACCGCGTCGTGCGCCTGCTGCTCGCAGGCTCGCTGCCTGGCCGGATCCTGTGCCTCACCTTCACCAAGGCCGCTGCCGCCAACATGGCGATCCGCGTCTTCGAGCGCCTGGGGCGCTGGGTGACGCTGGACGAGGAGAGCCTCGTCAAGGAACTTACCGAGCTCGAAGGCGTGAGGCCGACGCGGAAACAGGTGAAGCTTGCGCGTACCCTCTTCGCCCGCGCGGTGGAGACGCCGGGCGGGTTGAAGATCGACACCATTCACGCCTTCTGCGAGCGGCTCCTCCATCTCGTGCCCTTCGAGGCCAATGTGCCTGCGCGCTTCGCCGTGCTCGACGAGAGCCAGATGCAGGAGATGCTGGAGCAGGCGACCGGCAATGTGCTGGCGGACGCCTCCAACGGCCTTGCCCCGAAGCTCAAGGAAGCGCTCGACATCATCAGCGTCGAGGCGGCGGGCGAAGCGCTTACCTCCGCCCTCAAGTCGGCCTTGAGCTGCAAGGCCTTCCTTTACGATCGGCAAGGCCCGGCGAAGCTGCGCAAGGAGCTGGGGCTGTCGGTCAGTGAGACGCTGGAGAGCATCGAGCGGGAGATGCTGGAAGGCGGGATCGGGCCTGAGAGCTGGCCTGCCATCGCGCAGGAGCTGCTAGGGGGAAAAACAACCGACCAGAAGCGGGCCGCATCCCTCATTGCAGCGGCCGAAGCCGGAGAAATCGCCGACAAGCTCGAACATTATCTCTCGGTCTTCCTCACGGACGGCGGAACGCCGCGCAAGGGTTCGGCCTTTCTCACGAAGGATGTCAACGAGAGCCTGAAGGACGAACTGCTGCGCGAGCAGGACCGCGTCTGCTCTCTCATCGACAGGCGCAAGGCCGCACGCGCCTTCGAGCGCACGGAGGCTTTGTTCACGCTCGCGAGCGAAATTCATGCACGCGTCGAGCACCAGAAAATGCGCCTCGGTGCACTCGACTTCCAGGACCTCATCGACAAGACGCTGGCGCTGCTCTCCCGCGGCGACACGGCCTGGGTGCTCTACAAGCTCGATCGCGGCATCGACCATGTGCTCATCGACGAGGCTCAGGACACGAATCCGGAGCAGTGGGAGATCCTGCGCAAGATCACCGAGGATTTCACCGCAGGCGCAGGCGCGGCAGCCCACCGCGTGCGCACGCTCTTCGCAGTGGGCGATCCCAAGCAGTCGATCTATGGCTTCCAGGGCGCTGCCCCGCAGGAATTCGAGCAGACCCGCAGGAGCTGGTCGCAGAAGGTGCGCGAGGCGGAACTCGCCTTCGAGGACGTCTCTCTCACCATGTCCTTCCGCTCAGGCAAAGCGGTTCTCTCGGCCGTGGACGCGACCTTCGCGCTCGACCGGAACTTCAAGGGCCTGTCCTTCGAGGACAAGGCCATCGGCACCGTGCACGAGAGCGCACGGCCTCATGCGCCGGGCCTCGTCGAGTTGTGGCCGGTAGAGATTCCTGCCGAGGAAGAGGAGACCGAAGCCTGGGTCCTGCCCATCGACGAGGCCGAGCAGCAATCCCCGCCCGTCGTCGTGGCGCGGCGCATCGCGCAGGCCGTGAAATGCTGGACCAGCAAGGGCGACGAGACGGGTCGCATCTGGAAGGCCGGCGACGTGCTCGTGCTGGTGCGAAAGCGCGGGGCGGCTTTCGAAGCGGCCATCCGTGCGTTGAAGGAGGCAGGCGTGCCGGTGGCGGGCGCGGACCGGCTCAATATCGGCGAGCACATCGCCGTGCTCGACCTTGTGGCGGCGGGCCGCTCGGCGCTCCTGCCCGACGATGACCTGACGCTCGCGACGGCGCTGAAATCCCCCCTCGTCGGCCTCACCGACGACGATCTCATCCGCATCGCTGCCGGCCGCGCGGACGACGAATCGCTCCATGCGGCGCTGGAGCGCCACGCAGAGGCCGGCGACGCGAAGGCAAAGCGCGGCTGCGAAGCGCTGGAGGCATGGCGCGACCTTACCCGCATCCATGGCCCCTTCGGCTTCTTCGCGACCCTGCTCGGGCCGCGCGGCGGCCGCTCGCAGCTCGTGGCGCGACTGGGGAGCGAAGCCGGCGACGCTATCGATGCGTTCCTGTGCTTCGCACATCAGGCGGAGATGACGGAGACGCCCTCGCTCACCGTCTTCCTCAACCGTTTCGAATCCGCCTCGCACACCATCAAGCGCGATCTCGATTCGGTGAACGACGAGGTGCGCGTGATGACCGTGCACGGGGCCAAGGGGTTGGAGGCTCCCATCGTCGTCCTTATCGACGGCTGCGAGGTGCTGGGCAAGGACCCGCCGCTGCTGCAGCTGGAGACCGCCACGGGCGAGAAGATCCCCGTCTGGTCCTCGGGCAAGAATTCTGATTCGCGCGTGATGGAGGCGGCACGCGAGCGCCTGCACGCCAAAGGCTACGAGGAACACAACCGGCTGCTCTATGTGGCGATGACCCGCGCCAAGGACCGGCTGGTGATCGCGCCCTATCGGACGAGCGGCAACGAGACCAAGCAGGAAGCCTGGTGCGAGATGATCCGGGAGGGCCTCGTCGCCAAGGCGGGCGGCCTGGAACTGGACGAGGCCCCCTACGGCCCGATCTCGGTCTGGCGGGAGGGCTCGCCGCTTGCCCGCACCCTTGCCGCTGAATCGGAGGTGGCACCCCTCGATCCCCTGGCCGTCCCCGGCTGGCTCCTCGCTCCCGTAATGCCGGAACCCGAGCCCCTGCCCCCGATTAGGCCGTCCAGCGCGCTAGGCGCGGCAGAGCGGATGACCCGCCCAGGCGACGGCCCTTATGCCCCCGAGGCGCGGCTTCGCGGCACCCTGGTCCATGCCCTGCTCGAGCGCCTGCCGGCGCTTACTTCCGAGCACCGGGAGGCCATGGCCCGCGCCTATGTGAAGGCCCGCGCGCCGCGCCTGTCGAAGGACGTCGCGGAAGCGGTGATCGCGAATACCCAGGGCGTCCTCGATCACAAGGATCTCAAGCCCCTCTTCGGCGCGGGCTCCCGGGCAGAGGCCCCGATTGCGGGGCGGGTGACGACGGTGGACGGCGAGATCATGGTGTCCGGCCAGATCGACCGTCTCGCCGTGCTGGAGGACGAGGTGCTGGTCGCCGATTTCAAGACGACGGCCCGCCCTCCCCGTCCCGGGCAGCCGCCGCCTCAATCCTACGTGGCCCAGCTTGCCCTCTACCGGATGCTCCTGTCGGAGATCTATCCGGACAAGCGCATCCGCACCTTCCTGATCTGGACCTCCGGGCCCGTGATTCACGAGCTGATGGAACCGGAACTCGAAACGGCTCTTTCCCTCATCAAAGCGGCGTGAGGGAAATTTCCCTTGCTTGATTCCCGAAAGGCCGGTTCTTACCTTGGCCCTACCCTCGAGCGGCTCCGTATTGAGTCGCGCTTGAAAGTCAAAGGTGATGTGATGGCGACCGTGAAGGTGACTGACGCAAGCTTCGCGCAGGACGTCCTGCAGTCCTCCGAGCCCGTCGTGGTCGATTTCTGGGCGGAATGGTGCGGCCCCTGCCGCATGATCGGCCCGGCCCTGGAAGAGATTTCCGACGAGATGGCAGGCAAAGTGAAGATCGCGAAGCTCAACGTGGACGAGAATCCGCAGATCTCCTCCCAGCTCGGCATCCGCTCGATTCCGGCGCTCATGATGTTCAAGGACGGCAAGGTCGTCGCCCAGAAGGTCGGCGCCGCCCCCAAGGGTGAGCTCACCAAGTGGATCCAGGCCTCGGCCTGATCTCAGCGACGGCGGAACTGGAAGGGGCCACTCGGCCCCTTTTTCATACCCGGCCTGCTATTCAGCCGTCATGGGGTCTATCACCGAACGGACCTGGGAAATGTTGTCGGCTGGAAATCCGCCCCTTCGGGCGTGCTCGCGGATCATGTCTTCGTTCGGTGCACGATAGATGCAGTAGATCTTGTCGTCCGTGACGTAGCTGTGAACCCATTGGATTTCGGGACCAAGGTCACGGAGAACGCCGCACGAGGTCTGGGAGGCCCCCTTGAGATCCTCGGGAGACGCATTGCCGATTCCGGGCATGTTTCGCTCGATCACAAACTGCGGCATGATCCTTTCGCCGATCCGTCGGCGCCCCTGTTTCCAAGTCAGACCTTAGTCAGGCTGCATCAGGTTCTGCTTGGGGTCTCGCAGTTGCAACTGCTCAAAGGGGCTACAGCGCCGAGAGTTGCTGCAGCTTGCGGCCATGCGGGCCCGTCGGCTTGCGCTACTCCGGCAGCGTGCCGTTGGCCGCCAGGACCTCGCCGGCCAGATAAAGCGAGCCGCAGATGAGCACCCGGGGCGGGCGATCCCAGACATAGTCGTGCAGCGAGGCGAGGGCCGATTCGACGCTTGCAGCGGTCGAAGCGGTGAGACCGACGCCTGCGGCGATGGCGGCCACCTCCTCCGCGGGGCGCGCCGCGATCTGGCCCGCGATGGGAACCGCGATCACTTCCCGGGCCAAGCCCGCAAAGTTCTTGAAGAACGCCCCGGAATCCTTGGTGCCGAGCATGCCGGTGATGAGCACGAGAGGCGTGTCCGAACGCTCGCTCTGGTCCGCCATGGCGGCAGCGAGCACCCGGCCGCCATCCACGTTGTGTCCGCCGTCGAGCCATAGCTCGCAGCCGGGAGGCGCAACCTCCGGCAGACGACCCTTTGAGAGGCGCTGGAGTCGGCCGGGCCATTCGGCGCGGGCAAGCCCCGTCTCGAAGGCCGACGTCTCGAAATGCTCGAAACCGGCGGCGCGCAGCGCGGCGATGGCGGTGCCCGCGTTGATGAACTGGTGGCGGCCCGCGAGCTTGGGGCGCGGCAGGTCGAGCAGGCCCTGCTCGTCCTGATAGACGAGCCGCCCGCCCTCCTCATGGATGGAGAAGTCCTGCTTGCCTACGAGAATCGGCGAGGCGCCGATGCGCTCGGCCGCGTCATAGAGGGTCTGGTCGGCCTCGATATAATCCTGCGGCGCAATTACGGCCGGGCAGCCGCGCTTGAAGATGCCCGCCTTCTCGCCCGCGATGGCCGGCAGGGTCGTGCCGAGATATTCCGCGTGGTCGTGTCCGATGGAGGTGACGACGGCGGCAGCGGGGCGGTCGATGACATTTGTCGCGTCGAAGCGCCCCCCGAGCCCGACTTCGAGCAGGAGGACGTCCGCAGGCTCCTCTGCGAAGATCAGCAGGGCAGCAGCGGTGGTGATCTCGAAGACCGTGATGGGCTCGCCCCCGTTCACCGCCTCGCAGCGCCGGAGGGCCTCGACCAGCCTGTCCTCGGTCACGTATTGCCCGCCGCCGAAGCGGCCGAGGCGGATGCGCTCGTGAAAGCGCACGAGATGGGGCGAGGTATAGACGTGGACGGCAAGCCCCGCGCTTTCCAGGATCGCCCGCATGAAGGCGATAGTGGATCCCTTGCCGTTGGTGCCCGCCACATGGATCGTGGGCGGCAGGCGTCGCTCGGGATGTCCGAGCTGGGCGAGCAGCCGCTGGATGCGCCCGAGCGAGAGATCAATGGTCTTCGGGTGCAGGGCGAGAAAGCGCGCGATCAGCGCATCGGAGGAATCCATCGCCCTGCTCTCGAACTTACTCGGCCGCGGCCGCCACTTCGGTCGTCACCGGCGCGGTTACGGCCGGAGCCGGAGCCTTCATGAAAAGGCGAGAGAGGCGCGCAATGATAGGCTTCAGGTCGTGGCGATGCACGACCATGTCCACCATGCCGTGATCCTTCAGGTACTCGGAGCGCTGGAAGCCGTCGGGCAGCTTCTCGCGGATCGTCTGCTCGATCACGCGGGGACCCGCAAAGCCGATGAGCGCGCCGGGCTCGGCCAGATGCACGTCGCCGAGCATGGCGTAGGACGCCGTCACGCCGCCTGTGGTCGGGTTGGTGAGAACGACAATGTAGGGCAGCTTCGCGTCGCGCAGACGGCGGACGGCTATCGTGGTGCGGGGCATCTGCATGAGGGAGAGTATGCCCTCCTGCATGCGCGCGCCGCCGGAGGCTGTAAAGACCACGTAAGGCGTCTGCTTCTCGACGGCAGTTTCAGCTCCCTTGATGAAAGCCTCGCCGGCCGCCGTGCCGAGCGAACCAGTGATAAAGCCGAGATCCTGCACGGCGATCGTCATCGGCATATCTTCGACGCGGCCGTAGCCAATCTTGAAGGCATCCTGCAATCCGGTCTGGGTACGTGCGTCCTTCAGGCGGTCGATGTAACGCTTGCTGTCCCGAAACTTGAGCGGGTCAGGAGCGACTTCCGGCAGGGCCACATCGATCCAGGTGCTGCCGTCGAACATGAGCTGCAGGCGCTGGGTGGCGGAAATCCGCATGTGGTGGTTGGAACCGGGAATGACCCACTGGTTCGCTTCCACATCCTTGTGGAAGACCACCTGCCCGGTATCCGGGCACTTGATCCAGAGATTGTCCGGCGTCTCGCGCTTGAAGAGCGTCTTGATCTTCGGACGGACGACTTCGGAAATCCAGTTCATCGCTTACTTCCTTTTCAGAGGCACAACCCGAGCCCTCATCCTGAGGAGGCCTGAAAGGCCGTCTCGAAGGACGAGGGCGTCTCCCGTGCCCGCTGGATCATCCTTCGAGACGCCGCTGACGCGGCTCCTCGGGATGAGGCCAATTGTTCTCTCAAGCCGCCGCGCGCTTCGTGACCGAGCGCACGCCTTGGCTCAATTCCCTTACCAATGTGGTGACGGCCTCGACCGTGCGCGAGGTGGCGCGGTCCTGATCGTCGAGGGTGCCTTTCAGCGCGTCGATGAGCGCCGAGCCCACCACGATGCCGTCGGCCCCCTGCGCCACCGCCGCCGCATGTGCCCCGCTCTTCACGCCGAAGCCCACCACCACCGGCAGGGACGTATGGCGCTTGATCCGCTCCACGGCCGCCGCGACCTTGCCGAAATCCGGGGTCGCCGCCCCCGTGATGCCGGTGATAGAAACGTAATAAACGAACCCCGCCGTGTTGGCGAGCACCGCCGGCAGGCGCTTGTCGTCCGTGGTCGGGGTGGCGAGCCGGATGAAGGCAAGGCCTGCCCTGAGCGCCGGCAGGCACAGCTCGTCATCCTCTTCTGGCGGCAGATCGACCACGATCAGGCCGTCGACTCCGGCTTCCTTGGCATCCGCAAGAAATCGGTCGACGCCGTAGACGAAGATCGGGTTGAAGTAGCCCATGAGGATCACGGGCGTCTCGGCGTCCTCCGCCCGGAAGCGGCGGATGAGATCGAGGGTCTTCGCCGTGTCCTGGCCAACTTTCAGCGCCCGTAAGCCCGCCGCCTGGATCGCCGGACCGTCGGCCATGGGATCGGTGAAGGGCAGACCGAACTCGACGATGTCGGCTCCGGCCCCGGGCAGGCTCTTGAGGATCTCGAGCGAAGTTTCAGGGTCGGGATCGCCCGCCATCACATAGGTGACGAGGGCGGCGCGGCCTTCCGCATGGCATTTCTCAAAACGGGCTTCGATGCGCTGGATCATGGGCGCTCCCATAGCATGGAGAAGAGGGAACAGGGAAACGTTCAGGCAATGTCCTGCTTCAGGTGCTCGGCGATCGTGAACAGGTCCTTGTCGCCGCGGCCGCTGATGTTGACCACCATCAGGTGATCCTTGGACTTCTGCGGGGCGAGTTCCATCACCTTGGCGAGCGCATGGCTCGGCTCCAGCGCCGGGAGAATACCCTCGAGCTTGGAGCAGAGCTGGAACGCCTCCAACGCCTCGTCATCCGTTGCGGAGATGTACTGCACCCGGCCCATTTCGTGCAGCCAGGCATGCTCCGGGCCGATTCCCGGATAGTCGAGGCCGGCCGAGATCGAGTGGGCATCCGCGATCTGCCCGTCCTCGTTCATGAGGAGGTAGGTGCGGTTGCCGTGGAGCACGCCGGGACGTCCGCCCGACAGTGAGGCCGCGTGGAGGTTCGACAGCCCGTGGCCTGCGGCCTCGATGCCGTAGATTTCCACGTCCTTGTCGTCGAGGAACGGGTGAAACAGGCCGATGGCGTTGGAGCCGCCGCCGATGCAGGCGACGAGCGAATCCGGCAGGCGGCCTTCCGCCTCCATCATCTGCTTGCGGGTCTCCTCGCCGATCACAGCCTGGAAATCGCGCACCATGGCCGGATAGGGATGCGGCCCCGCCACCGTGCCGATGCAGTAGAAGGTGTCGGCGACGTTCGTGACCCAGTCGCGCAGGGCCTCGTTCATGGCGTCCTTCAGGGTCCTGGTGCCGGACTGCACGGGCACGACCTTGGCCCCCAGCATGTTCATGCGGAAGACGTTGGGCTTCTGCCGCTCCACATCGACCGCGCCCATATAGACGATGCATTCGAGCCCGAAGCGGGCGCAGAGGGTGGCGGTGGCGACGCCGTGCTGGCCCGCTCCCGTCTCGGCGATGATGCGCTTCTTGCCCATACGGCGGGCGAGAAGGATCTGGCCGAGCACATTGTTCACCTTGTGCGCGCCGGTGTGGTTCAGCTCTTCGCGCTTGAAGTAGATCTTGGCCCCGCCGAGATGCTCGGTCATGCGCTCCGCGAAATAGAGCGGGCTCGGCCGGCCGATGTAATGGGTCGAGAAATAGGCCATCTCGGCGTGGAAGGCGGGATCGTTCTTGGCCTCGTCATAGGCCTTCTCCAGCTCCAGGATGTTCGGCATCAGGGTCTCGGCGACGAAGCGGCCGCCGAATTGGCCGAAATGCCCGCGCTCGTCGGGGCCGGTGCGGAAGGAATTGGGTTGAGCTTGAGCTGACACGCCTGTCCTGCCTTAGGGGTTGGGAACGGCAAACGCCGCCCGGGCTGCCTTGACGAAAGCCTCGATCCTGGCCGGGTCCTTGATCCCCGGCCCGCTTTCCACTCCCGACGACACATCGACGGCCCTCGGCCTCGTGAGCCTGATGGCCTCCGCCACGTTGGCGGGGGTGAGCCCTCCTGACAGCATGAAGGAAAGCTGGGGGTCAAGCCCGTTCAGGAGTCGCCAGTCGAAAGAGAGCCCGTTGCCGCCGGGCAGAGCCTCGGGATGGCGGGGCGGCTTGGCATCGAGCAGGATGTGTTCGACTCCGCCGGTATAGGTTGCGAGAGCATCAAGATCGGAGGCCTCCGCAATGCCGACGGCCTTCATGACCGGGCGGCCGAAACTCTCCCTGATCGCAGCGACGCGCTCCGGGGTCTCGTGCCCATGCAGTTGCAGCAGGTCGGGATTGAGCGCCTCGACAGCCTGGGCGATGGCCTCGTCGTCCGCATCGACCAGCAGGACCGCACGCCGGGCGCGCCCCTTCGCCTGCCGGGACAGCCGGTGCCCGAGGTCGAGGCTCACATGGCGCGGACTCTTGGGGAAGCGCACGAAACCCACCACATCCGCGCCGGCTTCCAGCGCAGCATCGAGGGTTTCGGGCGTCGAGAGCCCGCAGATCTTGATCCAATTGTCCATGGGCCGACTTTATGACGTTTTGGCCAGGAGACGCCATACCAGCATCGCCGCAGCCAGATCCTCAAGTGCCGCGCCGACGGACTTGAAGACCGTCACGGCCTCTTGCCCCCGATGGGGCGGGCTCTTGCACAGATCCGTCAGGGTGCCCCGGATATGGCCTTCCGGGATTGCGCTCTTGTGCAGGGAGACGGCCACGTCGCCGCCTTCGGTCTTCGCCGCCGGGGTGTCGATATAGACGAGCGAGCGGCGCAGCGCCTCGTCGTCGGCCTCGCGCATCTTCATGTTGAAGGCGCCGACTAGATCGAGATGCGCGCCCTCCTTCAGCCAGCCGCCCTTGACGATCGGGGCTGTCGAGAGCGTGGCGCAGGAGATGAGGTCGGCCTCCCGCACGGCGCTTTCCAGATCCGCCACCGCCGTCACGGGCAGTCCTTGAGCCCTCAGCTCCGCAGCTACGCTTTCCGCCTTCTCGGGGTGGTGGTTCCAAAGCGCCACCTCGCGGATGGGGCGCTGGCTCATATGGGCGCGGATGAGAAAGGGTGCGAGAGCGCCCGATCCCACCATGACCATGCGGCTGGAATCCTCGCGAGCCAGGAAACGCGCCGCCAGCGCCGAGGCGGCGGCCGTGCGCCAGACCGTCAGGCGCGTGCCGTCGAGGGCAGCCACGGGCTCCCCCGTCTCGCCCTTCATGAGGAGATAGGTCCCAAGCACGCTCGGAAGGTTTTTGGCGCCATTGTCTGGGAAGACGGAGACGATCTTCACGCCGACGAAGCCGTCCGCCGTGGCCGGACCGGTCCAGGCCGGCATGAGCAGGAGCGTGCCGTCGGCCCCATGACGCTCGATCTCGTGATGGTGACGGATTGGCGTGACGATATCGCCCCGAAAGGCCTCGGAGAGAGCGTCGATCAGGGCTGGAAAGGTGAGAACCCGGTCGATCTCGGCGGAGGTAATGACGCGCATGGAACACTCTCTGGCGGCGCGATCCGGCCGGGAAGCGGCTCGCCGCCTTCCGAGGCGCTCAGATCCGGGAAGCTTGCGTGGACGGCAGGGCGGGCAGCGTAGCGTTCGCCTGCTGCTGGGCGCGCAGGCGCTCGGTCTCGTGGCGCAGGGTGTTCGCCTCCCGACGGAGATGGCGGCGCTTGCGGCGGTTCTTGCTCTGGGCAAGCCATGTCGCGACCCCACCGATCACTACGCCCACCATGACGGCTGCGAAGATCACGAGGAAGAGGGGAATCTGCGCCGAAAACTCCGGCGCCTCCTGCGAGAACGGGTCGAGCGACAGGGTCACGGGCGCGCGGTTCGCGACTGCGAGCAGGACCACGATGATGGCGACCGGCAGGAGGATGAGCGCCTTCAGGAACCGAATCACGAACACCTCGTCTGTTTACTGTGCAGCGGCGGCCTTGAGCACCTTGGGCGGGGCTGTATTGAGCCGCTGACGCATTTCCTTGCCCGTCTTGAAGACGGGAACGACCTTTTCGGAAATGGAAACGGATTCACCCGTGCGTGGGTTGCGGCCCGTGCGGGCATCCCGCTTCTTGACCGAAAAGGCGCCGAAGCCGCGCAACTCCACCCGGTCGCCCCGGGCGAGGGCATCGGCGATGGTGTCGAGGATCGCATTCACGATCTTCTCCACGTCGCGCTGATACAAATGCGGGTTCTGCTCAGCGATCTTGAGCACGAGTTCGGATTTTATCATGGAACGGCTATATGTTTGGCACTGCTTCATTTTTCCGAAGGGTGCCAGACGGCCAGGAGACCGTCAAGCTGCGCCTTCTGCACATTTACGACGGCCCGGCGCAGCGCACCCGCCACGCTCTCGAAGCCGATCAGGTCCGATACGGTCGCCGTTACACCGAGGATCGAGAGCTCTCCTTCCGCGCGCGGCTCCCAGTCCCGGACCGGCAGATCCTTGGCGACGCCCCTCTCCTGCTCCAGCCAAGCGATGGCGTCCTGCTCGCTGCCGATCCTGTCGACGAGGCGCAGGGATACGCCCTGACGGCCGCTGAAGACCTGGCCCGTGGCGGCGACGGACATCTCGCTGTCGGTCAGGTTCCGCCGCTGACGCACGAGGGTCTTGAACCAGTCATAGGTGTCGTTGACCACCTGCTGCAGGGCGGCGCGGGCCTCCGGGCTTGTCGGCTTGAAGGCGCTCGGCTCCGCCTTGAGGGGTGCAGACTTCACCTCCTCCACCTTCACGCCGACCTGGTTGAGGAGGCCGGAGATATCCGGATATTGAAAGAGCACGCCGATGGAGCCCACGATCGAAGTCTCGCGGGCGACGATGTGATCGGCCGCAATGGCGCTGATGTAGCCGCCCGAGGCGGCCGTGCCGTCGACGAACGTGACCACCGGCTTCTTGGCGGCGAGGCTGCGGATGCTGCGGTAGAGCTGTTCGGAACCCGTCGTCGTGCCGCCCGGGCTGTCGATGGCGATGACCACGCCGGACACGGAATCGGCCTTACCGACGCGCTCCATGAGGTCGGTCATGCGCTGGTTGCCGGTAATGAGGCCGTCGATGGAAATGCGGGCGATCTGGTTGCCGATGATGCCGTAGCCGGACCGGTCCGCGGCGGCGTAGCCGAGAGCGGCGACGGCGGCGATCAGTCCGGCAATGCCCGCACTTCGCCAGAAAGACAGCTTGCGGCGCAGACGGCGGCGGTCGGCGATGGCTTCGGCATCGATGGACATCTTCTCGTCTCTTGCTTCTTACGTGTCGCGTTGCGGTGAGCCGCACCCTATTGCGAAGGCAGATAGGGCGGCAAGGGATCAATCCAACAAAATTCCTTTTGTCGGAAGGCGATAGTGTCGCCCGGGTCACGCGGCCTGACGCGGCCAGAAGACCCAGAGCAGGAGGCCAGCAGCCAGGATCCAGAGCGCCAGAATGAGGAGGGCGCCCGTCCGGCTGACGGGGCGCTCCGCGATCCTCTGCGCCTCGGCGCGCAGTTCGCTCATCAGGTCGCGCGGAACGAGCCTGACCGCCAGCAGGATGCCCAGCGGCACCAAGATGATGTCGTCGAGATAGCCGAGAACCGGTATGAAGTCCGGGATCAGGTCGATGGGACTCAGGGCATAGGCGGCGACGAGGCCTGCAACGAGCTTGGCGTACCAGGGCACGAGCGGATGCCGGGCCGCGAGATAGAGGGCGATGACATCGGCCCTGATGGTCCGGGCCCAGTCTTTCATGCGGGCGAGGAGGCCACGGGAACGACCTTCGCTCATCGCTCAATGCTCCGTCGGTTCGGGTCTCGCATGACCGGCATTCCGATGACACTTCTCCGGCAGCCTCTTTCAGATAGGGCTGCCCTCATCCTCCAACAAAAAGAACCCGCGCGACGGATCGCGCGGGTTTCTCGATCAGGATCCCCTCGCAGGTCTTTTCACGGACCGTCGGGGAGACACGCCCGGAGGCGTGTCACTTCTTGTCGGTGCGAGCCTTGAGGGCGGCGCCGAGGATGTCGCCGAGCGACGCGCCCGAATCGGTCGAGCCGTACTGGGCCATGGCCTCCTTCTCCTCAGCGACCTCAAGGGCCTTGATGGAGACGGTGACGCGACGGGCCTTGCGGTCGAACTGCGTGACGCGGGCATCGAGCTTCTCGCCGGGGGCGAAGCGCTCGGGGCGCTGGTCGGCGCGGTCACGAGCCAGCTCGTTGCGCTTGATGAAGGTGCTGAGGTCGGTATCGACGATCTTCACCTCCAGGCCGCCGTCCTTCACCTCGAGAACCTCGCAGGTGACGATCTGGCCCTTCTTGATCTCGCCGGCATCCGCGAAGGGATCGCCTGCGAGCTGCTTGATGCCGAGCGAGATGCGCTCCTTCTCGACGTCCACGTCGAGAACCTGGGCGCGCACCATGTCGCCCTTCTTGAACTCGTCGATGACCTGCTCGCCCGGACGGTTCCAGTCGAGGTCCGAGAGGTGGACCATGCCGTCGACGTCGTTTTCCAGGCCGATGAAGAGACCGAACTCGGTCTTGTTCTTCACCTCGCCCTCGACAACGGAGCCGACAGGGTGCTTCTCGGCGAAGGCCTCCCACGGGTTCTGGAGCGTCTGCTTCAGGCCCAGCGAGATGCGGCGCTTCACGGGATCGACCTCGAGGATCACGACCTCGACCTCCTGGGAGGTGGAGATGATCTTGCCCGGGTGGACGTTCTTCTTCGTCCAGGACATCTCGGAGACGTGGATCAGGCCTTCAATGCCCGGCTCCAGCTCAACGAACGCACCGTAATCGGTGATGTTCGTGACGCGGCCCTTCAGCTTGGCTCCGACCGGGTAGCGGGCGGCGATGCCCTCCCACGGATCGGCGAGCAGCTGCTTGATGCCGAGCGAGATGCGGTGCGTGTCGTGATTGATCTTGATGATCTTCACCTTCACCGTCTGGCCGATGTTTACGACCTCGGACGGATGGTTCACGCGGCGCCATGCCATGTCGGTGACGTGCAGCAGGCCATCGATGCCGCCGAGATCAACGAACGCACCGTACTCGGTGATGTTCTTGACCACGCCGTCGATGACCTGACCCTCTTCGAGGTTCGCCACGAGCTCGGAGCGCTGCTCGGCGCGGCTCTCCTCGAGGACCGTGCGGCGCGACACGACGATGTTGCCGCGGCGGCGATCCATCTTGAGGATCTGGAACGGCTGGGCCACGCCCATGAGCGGGGTGACGTCGCGCACCGGGCGGATGTCGACCTGGGAGCGCGGCAGGAAGGCCACGGCGCCGTCGAGATCGACAGTGTAGCCGCCCTTCACCTGGTTGAAGATCACGCCGTTGACGCGCTCCTGGGCCTCAAAGGCCTTCTCGAGCTTCACCCACGACTCTTCGCGGCGGGCCTTGTCACGGGAGATGACGGCCTCGCCCAGCGCGTTCTCGATGCGCTCGACATAGACCTCGACCTCGTCACCGACATTGATCGTCTGGTCACGGTTGGGGCCGGCAAATTCCTTGAGGGCAACGCGTCCCTCGGTCTTGGCGCCGATGTCGATGACCGCGACGTCCTTTTCGATCGCGACCACCTTGCCCTTCACGACCGAGCCTTCGCTGATCTCGGACGTGCGGAAGGATTCTTCGAGCAGGGCCGCGAAATCCTCACGGCTCGGCGCTTGCTGATATGCTGCGGACATATGTTCTCCTGAATGGCCCTTGTCTTTAAGGGGCAACGCCGGCGGCTCGTGTGAACGGGCCGTTTCCAGCCGCCGCTGCCTTCGGACGCCCCTCGAGGGCCAAGTCCAAGGCATGCCGCTTATCCAAGCGGGCCGGCGTATCATCGACGGATGGAAACGCTTTACATCCCAGGACCTTGCGGTAACGCCGCAAGGGCGCGTCACGCGCACCCTCATGGGAGAACACCGTCAATGTCCTGTCGGATAGGCGTTCATTTAATCCAGTTTGTCTCGGATCACAAGGGTTTCAGGGCGCTGCACCGTCCATCGTGAGTCCGGGCCGCCCCGGCCGGTCTTCGCCTGAGAACCTCTCGCCTCCGGCGGCACGAAGCCTATCTGTCTCCCGCGATGCCTTGCCAAAGGAGCGGAGCCCATGACCGACCCCGCGCAGGACTGGCCCGAACTGCCCTTCGCCGCCTGGCGGGACACCGCCGCGACGCTGCATCTGTGGACACAGATCGTCGGCAAGGTCCGGCTGGCGCTGGCGCCCTGGATGAACCATGGCTGGCAGGTGCCGCTCTATGTCACCGCGCGGGGCCTCGGCACCTCGCCGGTCCCGTTCGGCCGCGAGATCTTCGAGATCGAGTTCGATTTCGTGAACCACCGCCTCTCGGCCTGGACCAGCAGCGGCAAGGAGGGGTCCTTCGCCCTGGAGCCGCAGACGGTTGCGGCGTTCCATGCACGGATGCTCGACCTTTTGGGGAAGCTCGGGATCTCCGTCAGGATCAGCGAGATGCCCAACGAGTTCCCCGATCCCGTCCCCTTCCCGCAGGACCGGATCCATGCCTCCTACGATCCCGACGCGGCCCATCGCCTCTGGCGCGCGCTCGTCCGGGCCGACCGGGTCTTCAAGCTCTTCCGCAGCAGCTTTTTGGGCAAGGCGAGCCCGGTCCAGTTCTTCTGGGGCAGCTTTGACCTCGCGGTGTTTCCGGGCGGACCGCGCCGCTCCATCCCGGCGGCGTGCCGGGACTGCCGGACGCGGTCACCCGCGAGGCCTATTCGCACGAGGTGAGCAGCGCCGACCGACTGGCGCCGTCCGGCGGGCTCTTCGACACGACCTTGAGCGAGTTCATCCTGCCTTATGAGGCCGTGCGCACCGCCCCCTCGCCGGACGACGCGCTGCTCGATTTCCTGTCAGCGACCTATGCGGCGGCGGCCGACACTGGTGGCTGGGCGCGGGCGGCGCTGGAATGCCCGCCGGGCACCCCCGCCCGCCCGCGCCCGCTCTGAGGAACATTCCCGTTCCAGCCCCTGCCGGCTTAGCCCTTCGCCGTCCATTCCAGCGCCCGCTCCAGGCGGTCGTTGCCCCAGAACATCTCCCCGTCCGGCGTGACGAAGGTGGGCGCGCCGAAGATCCCGCGGGTCCTGGCCTCCTCGGTCTGCTCCTTCAGGCGAGCCTTGTTCGCCTCCTCCCCCGCCATGGTGAGGATTTGGTCCGCGTCGAGGCCGAGCTGGACGAGCACGTCGCGGATGACGGCGGGATCGGAGATCGTGCGCCCCTCCCCGAACTCGGCCCAGTAGACCGCCTTGGTGAAGGTTGGGCCCCAGGGGTGGTCGTCGCCGACCAGCGCGACGCGGGCTGCGAGGAGCGCGTTCTGCGGGAAGGGATCGGGCTGGACGCAAGGCTGCCCCAGCCGCTCGGCCTCCCGCTCCATGTCGCGCCACATATAGCGGCCCTTGGCGGGGAAGAGGTTGAAGGGCGAGGTGCTCCATCCTTGCGCCGCGAAGATCGGACCTAGGAGAAAGGGCCGCCAGCGGACAGCGACGCCCGCCGCCTCGGCCAGGGGCTCGATCCGCATGGCGGAGAGATAGGAATAGGTCGAGGCGAATTCGTACCAGAACTCGAGGACGGGACGGGCCATTCTGTTCATCTCCGGCCGGGGACCAGGGTCATTCTTCCCAAAATCCGCAGCCCTGTCACCCCGAGCCGGCCCTTCCCCATTGCGCGGCATAAGCTTCCGTTTTAAGTCGCTGGCACCCTTATCAACGGAAACCTTCGCTATGGCTGAGAAGCGCGTGAACAAGGTCGTGCTCGCCTATTCGGGCGGCCTCGACACCTCCATCATCCTCAAGTGGCTGCAGACCACCTATGGCTGCGAGGTGGTGACCTTTACCGCCGATCTCGGTCAGGGCGAGGAGCTGGAGCCCGCCCGCAAGAAGGCCGAGCTTCTCGGCATCAAGCCGGAGAACATCTTCATCGAGGACCTGCGCGACGAGTTCGTGCGCGACTACGTGTTTCCGATGTTCAGGGCCAACGCCCAGTACGAGGGCCTCTACCTGCTCGGCACCTCCATTGCCCGGCCGCTGATCGCCAAGAAGCAGATCGAGATCGCGGAAAAGGTCGGGGCCGACGCGGTGTCCCACGGCGCGACCGGCAAGGGCAACGACCAGGTGCGCTTCGAGCTTGGCTACTACGCCCTGAAGCCGGACGTGACTGTGATCGCCCCTTGGCGCGAATGGGACCTGCGCTCCCGCGAGCAGCTCATCGTCTTCGCCGAGGCCCACCAGATCCCGATCGCCAAGGACAAGCGCGGCGAGGCCCCCTTCTCCGTCGACGCCAACCTCCTGCACGCTTCCTCCGAGGGGAAAGTGCTGGAAGATCCCGCGATGGAAGTGCCGGACTACGTCTATTCCCGCACGAACGATCCCGAATCCGCTCCCGACAAGCCGACCGTCATCACCATCGAGTTCCAGAAAGGCGACCCGGTCGCCATCGACGGCAAGAAGATGGGCCCGGCGGATCTCCTGGCGAAGCTCAACGAGCTCGGCCGCCTCAACGGCATCGGCCGCCTCGACCTCGTGGAGAACCGCTTCGTCGGCATGAAGAGCCGCGGCATGTACGAAACCCCCGGCGGCACGATCCTTCACCTCGCCCATCGCGGTATCGAGTCGATCACCCTCGACCGCGGCGCAGCTCACCTGAAGGACGAGCTGATGCCGAAATATGCCGAGCTCATCTATAACGGCTTCTGGTTCTCGCCGGAGCGCGAGATGCTCCAGGCGATGATCGACAAGAGCCAGGAGTTCGTGACCGGCGAAGTGACGCTCAAGCTCTACAAGGGCGGCGTCCACCTCATCGGCCGCCAGAGCCCCTACACCCTCTATGACCAGGACCTCGTGACCTTCGAGGAAGGCGCAGTCGCCTACGACCACCGCGACGCCGCGGGCTTCATCAAGCTCAACGCGCTGCGGCTGCGCACCCTGGCGCAGCGGAAGAAAAAGCTGGGACTGTAAGGGAAAATCGCATCACGGCCGGGTGCGAGCCCGGCCGTTTTCGTTGTGCGGTGGCGCTTTGTTGTCACGCCTGCCGACCGGCGAGAGGACCTCGCCCGGACGTTCCGCGGTCGTCCGCTTCATCCCAGAAGGCGACATTTCGCGTCCGGTGGAATCGAGCCAAAGGATGCGCCGTACTGGGGCAAGATCGCGCTTCAGCTGTAATCTTCAGGACTTCGCCTGCACAGACGGGGCTTTGGCATCCGTTTCACTGAGAAGCTCCCGTGCGCCTGCCCATTGCAGCAATGCATCGAGCGCCGGGCATAAGGCCTGCCCCCAGTCCGTGAGGCAATACTCCACCTTCGGCGGGACCTGATGGTGAACGATCCGGCGCACAATGCCATCCGTCTCCATCTGACGGAGTTGCTGGATCAGCATTTTCTGCGAGATGGCCGGAATGGCTTTCTCCAGTTCGGAGAAGCGCAGCACCTTGCCGCCGAACAGCCGGAACAGGATCACCAGTTTCCAACGGCCTTCGAGGAACTTGAGGGCCTGTTCAACCCGGTCGGCGGCGGAGCCGGGAGTCAGTGCTTCTTCCTTACTCATGGGTGAGTACCTTACTTTTTCGTGCGTTCTTGTCTTTCCGTCAGCATACCTCCAAGTTCTCTCCGCCGCTACCGAGCCAAGCGAATTTCAGGCGGCTTGGCTCCTCTTGGAGAACAGGTATGAGCAGACAACTGCCTCCCCCGCTGGCCTCCTATTACGAGGCTAAGAACCGGCACAACATCGATGGCATGCTGGCGTCCTTCGCCGAGGATGCCGTCGTCAAGGACGAAGGCCAGGAGCATCATGGCACGGCAGCTATCCGCTCCTGGATGGAGCACACGACCCGCAAGTACCGCGTCACCGTCGACGTCAAACAGGCCGAACCGGTCGACGATCATCTGATCGTCTCAGGTCTGGTCTCTGGCGACTTTCCCGGCAGTCCTGCAACGCTGCGCTATGCCTTCACTCTCGCAGGATCAAAGATTGCGCGGCTGGAGATCGCGTGATGGTCGCAGCAACTTCATTCGCCATTGATCCCCGGGAGTTCGCCGGCAAGCGTGCCTTGGTGACAGGGGGCCGAAAGGGATGGGCGAGGCCATCGTCCGCCGGCTTGTCGCGGGTGGCGCGACGGTCGCTACAACAGCCCGCTCGCCCCTGCAGGAGGGACAGCCCGCTCACCTGTTCGTTCAGGCTGACATTACCACCGCCAGCGGCGCCGATGCGGTTGTCGCTGAGGTCGACAAGCAGATGGGCGGCGTCGATCTTCTCGTGAATGTCGTCGGCGGCTCGAATGCGCCAGGCGGTGGCTTTGCTGCGCTGACCGATCATGAATGGCAGGCGGAGCTTGACAGGAACCTGTACCCTGCGGTGCGGCTCGACCGTGCGCTGCTGCCTGGCATGATTAGGCAGGGATATGGCGTCGTCATTCACGTCTCGTCGATCCAGCGGCGCCTGCCCTTGTATGAGGCGACACTGGCCTATGCTGCCGCGAAAGCCGCACTGACGACCTACAGCAAGGGCTTGTCGAAAGAGGTTGGCCCGAAAGGCGTACGCGTGAATACGATCTCCCCTGGCTTCATCGAGACGAGAGCCGCGACAGCGCTGATCCGGCGATTGGCCGAGCAGCAGGGCACAGACGAGAACGCTGCCCGCGAAGGGCTGATGCAATCCCTCGGAGGCATTCCCATTGGCAGACCCGGCCACCCGGAAGAGGTGGCAGAACTTGCAGCTTTTCTTCTCTCGGATCGGGCGGCATCGATCCATGGCGCCGAGTACACGATCGATGGCGGGACAGTACCCGTCGTCTGATCCCGGCATTCCAAACAAGTTGAGGATGGCCAGGAGTCGAGCGCTAGCAAGTGGCGGTGCCTGCCACGGGGCGTCGCCGACCCACTCGAACGTTTGGGTTCACAAGAAGACGAGAAACATTTCTCTTCCACTATCCAACCCGTATTTCCCCTGACTTCCGAACCCCCACTCCCTCTCCTACGTTGAGCCTAGAAGGGCCCCGCTTGGAGATACCCATGGTCTGGTCGATTCCCATTGCCCGCATCGCCGGCACGGTGGTGCGGGTCCATGTGACCTTTCTGCTCTTCCTCGTCTGGATCGCCGGAGCCTACTGGCGGATCGGGGGGCAGGATGCGGCCATCGAGGGCGTGGTGTTCATCGTGCTTCTCTTCGCCTGCGTGGTGGCGCATGAATTCGGCCACATCTTCGCGGCCCGGCGCTACGGCATCAAAACCCCGGACGTGACGCTCTGGCCCATCGGCGGCGTGGCGAACCTGGAGCGCATTCCCGAAAAGCCACGCGAGGAGCTGATCGTCGCGGTCGCGGGGCCGGCCGTGAACGTGGTGATCGCGGCGCTGCTCGTCCTGGTGCTGGGCATGGACCTCGACACGGCCGCCATGACCGAGCTGGAGAACCCGCGGGCCGGGATGATGGCGCGGCTGGCCGCCGCCAACATCTTTCTCGTCCTCTTCAACCTGATCCCCGCCTTTCCCATGGATGGCGGGCGGGTCTTGAGGGCGGTGCTCGCCATGCGCATGAACCATGTGGCGGCGACCCACATCGCCGCGAGGATCGGCCAGGGGGCGGCCTTCCTGTTCGCGCTCGCAGGCCTCTTCATCAACCCGATGCTGATCGTGATCGGTCTTTTCGTCTATCTCGCCGCATCGGCAGAATCCCAGCAGGTGGCCTTCAAGGATGTCACGCGGGGGCTTCCCGTGCGGGCCGCGATGATGAACTCCATCGAGGCGCTGACCACCTCCGCCACCCTCGACGAGGCGGTGGACCTGATGCTGCGCGCGTCCCAGAAGGAGTTTCCCGTAGTGGACGGCGCAGGCCACCCGCGCGGGCTCCTGACCCGGGACGGCCTGATCGTGGCCCTGCGCCAGGGCGGGCCCTCGACATCCGTACTGGAGGTCATGAAGCAGGACCTGCCCACGGTCCGCGACGGGCAGTCCCTCGAGTCCGCCCTTCACGTCCTCAACAGGGCCAAGGCCCCGGCGCTCCTCGTCCTCAACGAGGCGCAGCAGCTCGTCGGGATCCTCACCTCGGAGAATATCGGCGAGATGATGATGGTGCGCTCGGCACAGCCCGACTGGCGCTTCGGCCGGAAGCGGTCCTACGCCTGAGGAGAGTCGGTCAGCGGCGGGCGCTCTTGGGTACGAAGAGAAGCTTGAGATCCTGCGTTGGAACATGGTTCGTGGCCGACCACTGGAAGATTGTCGGCCCGGTCTTGGGCAGCCCCTCGCGGCACAGGCTGAGGATCGTGTCGGCGCTGCCCTTGTCGATGGTCAGGTTGAACTCCCCCACCGGGCGTCGATCCGCCTTCAGGCTGTAGGAGAGCGTCCTCGCCTCCAGCCTCTGCTTCGGCGAGCCCGGATGCAGCCTCTCGATGCCCCGCGCGACGGGTCGGTCGATGCAGTAGCGGTCCTGGAAAGCGGTCCTGGAAGCCGCCGGGCCTGAAGTAGCTCGCCTTCTCCTGGCGGACCAGGCCTGGCACGGGCTCGTAGGCGAGGTCGATCACGGTCTCCTGCCCGGGGGGCAGCTCCCGGGACCAGCGCAGCTCGGCCCGATAGGTCCAGAGCGGCCAGTGGCCCGCCTGCCTGTCGACCAGCCCTGCCCGGCTCAGGACCTCGCGGTCCGCATCCGGCAGCGCGGCGGCGCGGCTTGCCGCCTCGGGCAGCGAGGGATCGTCCCGGCTCGGCCTGTTGGGATCCAGGGGCAGGCCGTGGCGCCGGAGCATGGCCCCGATGTCCCGCCCGTCCAGGAGGGCCTGCTCGTCGAGACCGGGCTCCACGGGAGCCCCGTCGATCCTGACGGCCGCCTTCATGAAGTTCGGCCCGGCGGCGGGAAGCTTGCGGGCCGGCCTCGAAGATCTCGACAGGATCGAGCGCGGGCAGCGGAAAGGTCATGCGCAGCTGCTCGGGCTCCGGCCCCTCATTGCGGAGCACGTAACGGACCGTGATGCGCGAAGGGGAGATCGCCACATCCTCGCGCAGGAGCGAAACATGACGCATGGGGGAGAAGACCAGCCCGCCGGAGGCCAGCGGCTCCAGGCCGTCCTGGGCGGCGGCAGGGCTCAGGGCCATGAGGAGCATCAGGCAGAGGATCGTTCGAGAGAGCATGTTCATCCCAGGGCGCTGAAGGATACGGACGAGGCTGCCGCGGCCATTTTCAGGAAGCTTGGCAGGATTTTATATCACACGTGCCCTATTGCAGCCGCTCAACCATCATTATATTGCAACACACGAGATTTAAGCCCGGTTCGAGCCAGGGGCGCGGCAGCGCTTGCCGCGTGCCGGGCCGTTTTGTTTTGAAAGACCCCTTATGAAGCTGCGCAACATCGCCATTATCGCCCACGTCGACCATGGCAAGACCACCCTCGTCGACAAGCTGCTCCAGCAATCCGGCGCCTTCCGCGAGAACCAGCGCGTGGAAGAGCGCGCGATGGATTCCAACGACCTCGAGAAGGAGCGCGGCATCACGATTCTTGCCAAGGCGACCTCGGTCGTCTGGAAGGACACCCGCATCAACATCGTCGACACCCCCGGCCACGCCGATTTCGGCGGCGAGGTGGAGCGCATCCTGAGCATGGTGGACGGCGCCATCGTGCTCGTGGATGCGGCCGAAGGCCCGATGCCGCAGACGAAGTTCGTGGTGTCCAAGGCCCTCAAGATCGGCCTCAGGCCCATCGTCGCCATCAACAAGATCGACCGCCCCGATGCCCGCCACCAGGAGGTCATCAATGAGGTGTTCGACCTGTTCGCGGCGCTCGACGCCACCGACGAGCAGCTCGACTTCCCGATCCTCTACGGTTCGGGCCGCAACGGCTGGATGGCCAAGTCTCCCGAAGGCCCGAGCGACGAGGGGCTGGCTCCCCTGTTCGACCTCGTGCTCGAACACGTGCCCCCGGCCAAGACCGAGGAAGGCCCGTTCCGCATGCTCGGAACGCTGCTGGAAGCCAACCCTTTCCTGGGCCGCATCGTCACGGGCCGCATCAGCTCCGGCTCGGTGAAGCCGAATCAGTCGATCAAGGTCCTCGACCGCCAGGGCAACGTGGTGGAAACCGGCCGCGTCTCCAAGATCCTGGCCTTCCGCGGCCTGGAGCGCCAGCCCATCGACGTAGGCGAGGCGGGCGACATCGTTTCCATCGCAGGCCTCGTGAAGGGCTCGGTGGCCGATACCTTCTGCGCGCCTGAGAACGACATTCCGATCCAGGCTCAGCCCATCGACCCGCCGACCGTGACCATGTCGTTCATCGTCAACGACAGCCCGCTCGCCGGCACCGAGGGCGACAAGGTGACGAGCCGCATGATCCGCGACCGCCTGTTCAAGGAAGCGGAAGGCAATGTGACGCTCAAGATCGAGGAAGCCGCCGACAAGGACTCGTTCTACGTCTCGGGCCGCGGCGAATTGCAGCTCGCGATCCTGATCGAGACCATGCGCCGCGAGGGCTTCGAGCTCGCCGTGTCGCGTCCCCGCGTGGTCTTCGAGAAGGACGAGGCCACCGGCCAGCTCCTCGAGCCCATCGAGGAAGTGGTGATCGACGTGGACGAGGAGTTCTCCGGCGTCGTCGTGCAGAAGATGTCCGAGCGCCGCGCCGAGATGGTAGAGATGCGTCCGTCCGGCGGCAACCGCCAGCGTCTGGTGTTCTATGCTCCGACCCGCGGCCTCATCGGCTACCAGAGCGAGCTGCTGACCGACACCCGCGGCACGGCCATCATGAACCGCCTGTTCCACGCCTATGAGCCCTACAAGGGCGAGATCGCCGGCCGCCGCAACGGCGTGCTGATCTCGAACGACTCGGGCGAGGCCGTGGCCTATGCGCTGTGGAACCTGGAAGACCGCGGCCCGATGATGATCGAGCCCGGCTGGAAGGTCTATCAGGGCATGATCGTGGGCGAGCACAACCGCGAGAACGATCTCGAGGTGAACGTGCTGAAGGGCAAGAAGCTCACCAACATCCGCACGACCTCCAAGGACGAGGCGGTGCGCCTGACGCCGCCGATCCGCATGACGCTCGAGCGCTCGCTGGCCTGGATCCAGGACGACGAGCTCGTCGAGGTGACGCCGAAGTCGATCCGCATCCGCAAGGCGATCCTCGACCCGAACGACCGCAAGCGCGCCGAGAAGCAGAAGGAAGCGCTGAGCGCCTAAAGCCAGAGCATCGTCCTCGCGAAGAACCAGAAAGGCCGCCCCTTCGGGCGGCCTTTTTCATGGCGCGAACCGGTCATGGAGTGCGCTGTGCTAGCCCTCGGCCTTGTCGGGTTGCCCCTTCTTGGCGCCCGCGCCCATCGGCTTGGTCGAGTCCTCGCCCTTGGCGCTCGGATCGTCGCGTCCCTGGGGCGTCAAGCGCGGGGCGCTGATGTCCTTTTCGGTCGCCTTGTTCGCATTCTTGTCGGATTGAGCCATATCGTTCCTCGCTTCCATCAAGAGGGACCGCCGGAGCCGTCCGTCGGGCCCGAGCCGGATTCGGAGCCTGCATCCCCCCGGTTGCCCAGGGAGCGCGAGCCGCTCGGATCCGTCGCGCCGGTGGCGCGCCCGCCGGCATCGTCGCCGCTGGCGGCGCTGTCTCTGGGGCCGCCGGGAACGGTGTTGGAGCCGACGCCGGTGGCGTTCTCCTCGGATGCGCCGCCGAGATCGAAACCGGGACGGTCCTTGGCATCGAAACCGGGATTGCGGTCCGCTTCCTTCGGATCCGGGCGCTCAGTCGGAACGCGCGGTCCCGAGGATTGGTTCTGGGCCATGGTCGTCTCCTTGAATGGTGTCACGAACTTGTGGAATCGGTCCCCTCGCGGTCGCCCGGCTCCGGCAGAACGCCGGTGCCCGGCGTCGCGTTCGGATTGGTCAGCGACGGCTTGTCGTGAGGGCCGGCCGCCGGAGGGGCCTTGCCGGAATTCCCCTGCTCCGTTCCGGGACGCTTCTCCGGCGAGGGTTTGCGGCCTGCTTCCGGATCGGGCCGCTCGGGATCGACATAGTCCTTCGTGTTTTCGGTGTGGTTGCCGTAGCCTGCATTGCCCATCGCGCACTCCTCAAAAACCTATTCAGACTTGTCCTGCTTGCCGTTGACGGCGGTCGCGCGCTCGATGGCTTCTGAGGTCGCGTCCTTGTCCTTGGGCGACAGGCTGGCGTCGCTCAGGTGCTTCGTTGCTTCCGGCGTTTCCGCAGCGGTGAGGTCGCTCTGGTTGTCCACCTTGCCCCCCGCTCCGACCGTCGAATGGCGATAGTTATGCGCCTCGCCGCCTGGTTCGCTCCAGGCGCGGCGCATGGTGGCATTGGCGCCCGCCGAGATGCCGCCCGGATTGCCCTCGGGACTCTGATCCCGGTTGGGGTCGATGGGGCTGACGTTTCCGCCGCGCTGCTCGTTGCGGATCTGGTCCGCCGTCTGCTCCTGCAGTGAATGGGGGGCCTTCCTCTCGGCCATGATGAACTCCTTGAACCGTCGTTCGCTAACGTCCGCTTCGAGGAGAACCCGGCGAGCATGGGGAAGTTCTGGCCACGCTTGCGCTTGTAGCAAAAGAAAGGGCAACCTAAGCATCGGACCCAAAAGTGGATTTGCACTTTAGGGATCCAGTCCGATGCTTTCTCTTGGGATGAGAGCATCGTTCACGCGGAAAACCGGATCCACTTTTCCGCACGATGCTCTGGAGGCTGCCCTTTCTTTTGATTTCTCAGAGAAAGATTCAGAGCCCTTCGAAGAGGGCGCTCGAGATGTAGCGCTCCGCGAAGGACGGCGCGACGGTGACGATGCGCTTGCCCTTGAACTCGGGCCGCGAGGCGATTTCGAGCGCGGCCGCCACATTGGCGCCGGTGGAGATGCCCCCGGGAATGCCCTCGAGCCGCGAGAGGCGGCGGGCCGTATCGAAGGCAGTCTGATTGCCGACCGTCACCACGCCGTCGATGAGGGAGCGTTCGAGCACATCCGGCACGAAGCCCGCGCCGATGCCCTGGATCTTGTGCGGGCCGGGCTGGCCGCCGGAGAGAACGGGGGAATCCTCCGGCTCGACGGCGAAGACCTTCATGTCGGGCAGGCGCGGCTTGATGACCTGCGAGACGCCGGTGATCGTGCCGCCGGTGCCCACGCCCGCCACGAAGGCGTCGAGCTGGCCGTTGGTGTCGTTCCAGATTTCCTCGGCGGTCGTGCGGCGGTGGATGTCCGGGTTGGCCGGGTTCTTGAACTGCTGCGGCATGACCGAGCCGGGAATGTCTCGGAGCAGTTCCTCCGCGCGGGTGATCGCACCCTTCATGCCCTGCGGGCCGGGGGTGAGCTCAAGCTCGGCCCCGAGATAGGCCAGCATCTTGCGGCGCTCGATGGACATGGTCTCGGGCATCACGAGGATCAGCCGGTAGCCGCGCGCCGCGGCCACGAAGGCAAGCGCAATGCCGGTATTGCCGGAGGTCGGCTCGATGAGGGTGGCGCCAGGCTTGAGACGCCCATCGGCCTCCATCGACTCGATCATGCTGACGCCGATGCGGTCCTTCACGCTTGAAATCGGGTTGAAGAACTCAAGTTTCACGAGGATCTCGGCGTCGACACCATGCTCCTTGGGCAGCCGGTTGAGGCGCACGAGGGGAGTGTTGCCGATAGTCTCGGTGATGGAGCCGTAGATGCGGCCGCGGCCGGGCTTGGTGCCTGCGCCGGAGGCGTTGAGAGTGTCAGCCATGGAATCCTCCTTGGAATTCGGAGGATCCTAAACCTATTTGCACCAGCTGTCGATAATTAGATTTTTTCACGTTTCATATCGTGAAATCGAGATTGGTCGCGGTTTCCGCGGCCCCTTCCGCCTGTGCCTTCTGGCACAGGTCGTCGACCGTCACCTGGTCGAGTTCGGCGAGGAAGGCCTCCGTGCCGCGCTTGACGAGGGGAGCGACGACGACCTCCGCAAGGCGCGATTCCGGCAGAGGCGTCGCGCCGTCCTCATCCTGGGCGGCCATGGCGATGCGCACGATGTCGCCAGCCGTGATCCGCCGCCTTTCGCGGGCGAGTTCATAGCCGCCGCGGGGGCCGCGCACCCCTTTCAGGACCCCCTGCCGCACGAGGGCCTGCAGCACCGGCTCGAGATAGCGCGGCGGCAGGTTGTGCCGGGCCGCGAGGGCCTTGGCGGAAACCGGCATGGGCCGCGCGTGGAGCGCGATGTCGGTCACGGCGGCAATGGCGAGAAGCGAACGGCGCGAGAGAAAGTTCATGCGGACCCTCTTACCCCATTCCGGTCGATCCGAAACCACCGGCCGCGCGCGCCGTCTCGCTCACGCTGTCGACCTCGACGAGCTCCACTGTGGTCGCCGGGGCGACGATCATCTGGGCGATCCGCATGCCGCGGGCGATGGAGAAGACCTCCTGACCCAGGTTGATCAGCAGCACCTGCACCTCGCCGCGGTAATCCGCATCGATGGTGCCGGGCGCGTTGAGGACGGTCACGCCATGCTTGAAGGCAAGCCCCGAGCGCGGCCGCACCTGCGCCTCGTAGCCCTGCTCCAGCTCGATCACGAGGCCGGTCGGGACGAGGGCGCGCTCCAGGGGCTTGAGGACCACCGGCGCATCGGACGCATTGGCGGCGACGAGGTCGAAACCCGCCGCGCCCGCAGTCTCGTAACGGGGTAGCGGCAATCCCTGCGCATGGCCCAGCCGCCGGACCCGGAGCACGCGGCTCATGATGCGCCTCCCGTCATTGCGCCCAGGCGCTCGACGAGCTTTCTTGCGACCTCCGTCTTGGACAGGGTCGGCCAGGTCTCGACGCCGGCAGCGCTCACGAGATGCACCGTGTTGCTTTCGCCGCCCATGACGCCGATTTCCGCCGAGACATCGTTGGCGACGATGAGATCGCAGCCTTTCTTCGCGAGCTTCTGCTTGGCGTGCTCGATCACATGCTCGGTCTCGGCCGCGAAGCCCACCATGAGTGGCGGCCGGTTCTCAGTGCGGCGCGAAATCGTGGCGAGGATGTCGGGATTCTCGGTCAGCGACAGCTCCGGCAGCGCGCCGTCCTTCTTCTTGATCTTCTGCCCCCCTGTATTGGCCACGCGCCAGTCGGCGACCGCGGCGGCGAAGATGCCGATATCGGCGGGAAGCGCCTTCTCGACGGCTTCGAGCATCTCGCGGGCGCTTTCCACGCGAAGGGTCGTCACGCCCGCAGGATCGGGAAGAGTGACCGGCCCGGAAATCAGCGTCACGCGCGCTCCCGCTTTGGCGGCGGCCTTCGCGATGGCGTGACCCTGCTTGCCGGACGAGCGGTTGGCGATGTAGCGCACCGGGTCGATGGGCTCGTGGGTCGGACCCGAGGTCACGATCACATGCTTGCCCGCAAGCGGACCTGCAGGCGCGAGCAGCCGCCCGGCGGCCTCGACGATCTCCAGCGGCTCCGACATGCGGCCGGGACCGAATTCGGCCTCCGCCATGGCGCCCTCGTTCGGGCCGACCACATGGACGCCGTCGCCCTGCAGGACAGCAAGGTTGCGCTGCGTGGCCGGGTGCAGCCACATGCGCACGTTCATGGCGGGCGCGATCAGGATCGGCAGTGTCGTGGCGAGCAGCACCGTGGAGGCGAGATCGTCCGCTTGGCCGCCTGCCATCTTCGCCATGAGATTGGCGGTGGCGGGGGCGACCACGACGAGATCCGCATCGCGCGCGAGCTTGATGTGCCCGATATCGGCCTCGTCCTCGCGGTCGAAGAGATCGGTATGCGTGCGCTGGCCCGTGAGCGCGGACGCCGCAAGCGGCGTGATGAACTGCTGAGCCCCTGAGGTGAGGATGCAGCGCACGGTTGCTCCGCGCTCGCGCAGGCGGCGGATGAGGTCGAGCGACTTGTAGGCCGCGATCCCGCCGCTGATGACGAGCAGGATGCGTTTGCCTTGCAGCGCCATGTCAGAATTCTCCGAACAGGAGGATCATCATCGACACGGCGATGATCCACAAGGCCACGGTGCCCCAGCGGCTCGCGCGCTTTTCCGCGCGCTCCAGGGCGGCGATGCTGTTCCGGTCGACGGGGATGCCTTTGGCGGTCACGTCCTCGAGCTGGTTGAGGACGCGCTCGGCGCGAAGCGCCAGCTCCGGCAGGTCGGAGACGACGCCTGCCAGCGTCCACAGGCCCCTGCCCGCCTGCTCGACGCGACCGAGGGGACCGAGATTGCGCTCGATCCATTCCCGCACCACGGGCTCGGAGGTGGTCCACATGTCGAGCTTGGGATCGAGATTGCGGGCGACGCCCTCCACCACCACCATGGTCTTCTGGAGCATGACGAGTTCGATGCGCGTCGCCATGTCGAAGAGGGCGGTGATCTCGAAGAGAAGCGTGAGCAGCTTCGCCATGGAGATTTCGTCGGCGCGGCGGTCGTGGATCGGCTCGCCGATGGCGCGGATGGCCTGGGCGAAATCGTGCACCGAATGATGCGGCGGCACGTAGCCTGCCTCGAAATGCACCTGCGCCACGCGCAGGTAGTCGCGGCGGATGAAGCCGAGCAGGATCTCGGCGAGGAAGCGGCGCTCCTTGATCCCAAGGCGGCCCATGATGCCGAAATCCACCGCGACGAGGCGACCCTCGCGGTCGACGAAGAGATTGCCGGGATGCATGTCCGCGTGGAAGTAGCCGTCGCGGATGGCGTGGCGCAGAAAGGACTGAATGACCGTGCGCGCCAGCGCCACCCGGTCGAAGCCTGCCGCCTCGATCGCTTCCACGCTGTTGAGGCGGATGCCGTCGATCCAGGTGGTGGTGAGCACGTCCCGGGCGGTCAGGTCCCATTCCGGCTTCGGCACGCGGAAATCGGGGTCGTTCTTGGTGTTCTCGGCGAGTTCCGAGACGGCCGCCGCCTCGAGGCGCAGATCCATCTCGACTGCGACCGAGCGGGCGAGCGCCTCGACGATCTCCAGGGGCTTCAGGCGGCGCGCCTCCGGAACCACGCGCTCGAAGAGCCCGGCCGCGGCGCGCATGGCCTGGAGGTCGCGGGCAAAGCCCTCGCGAACGCCGGGCCGCACCACCTTCACCGCCACGATCTCCTCGCCCTCCGGCGTTCGGATGCGGGCCTTGTGGACCTGGGCGATGGAGGCGGCGGCCAGCGGCTCGCTGAATTCCAGAAAGAGCGCGTCGATGGGACGGCCGAGGGCGACCTCGACCATGCGCACCGCCTCGTCCCGAGGGAAGGGCGGCATCCGGTCCTGCAGGCGCTCCAAATCGCGCGCCGCGGCCACACCGACGATGTCGGGGCGGGTCGCCAGGAACTGACCGAACTTCACGTAAGAGGGGCCAAGCCGCGTCAGCGCCGCCGAGAGCCGCGACGTGCCGTCCCCCGCCTGCGGCTTCTCGATCAGGCGGGCGAGCCGCAGACCCAGGCGCCCGGCAGGCGGCAGGGCGCTCGGATCCACGAGCGCCAGCGCGCCCTCGCGGGCGAGGACGAAACCGGCATGCAGGTTGCGGGCGAGATGGACGAGGCCGCCGATCACGTCAGATCTTCCAGCCGGAATGGATGGCGATGACGCCGGCGGTCATGGTGCGGTGGGTCACGCGCCTGAAGCCCGCCTCCTCGATCATCCGCGCGAAGGCGGTGGGCGTCGGGAAGCGGCGGATCGACTCAACGAGATACTGGTAGGATTCCGCATCCCCCGTCACCATGCCCCCGAGACGGGGGATCACGTTGAAGGAATAGGCGTCGTAGATCTTGTCCAGCACCGGGACGTCGACCTTCGAGAATTCCAAGCAGAGAAAGCGTCCGCCCGGCTTCAGGACCCGATTGGCCTCGCGCAGCGCCACGTCGATGCGCGGCACGTTCCTGATGCCAAAGGCGATGGTGTAGGCGTCGAAGGTCTTGGACTCGAAGGGCAGTTCCTCCGCATTGGCCTCCACGAAGTCGATGCGGCCCTCATAGAGGTGCCCCGCCCGCTCCTGGCCCACCTTGAGCATCTCGCCATTGATGTCGAGCACGGTCACATGGGTCTGCGGGCCGCCGGCCTCCAGGATGCGGAAGGCGATGTCGCCGGTGCCGCCGGCCACGTCGAGATCGCGGAAGGCCCGGTTGCGCGGCGGGCGCAAGGCGTTGACGAGGGCGTCCTTCCAGATGCGGTGGAGGCCTGCCGACATGAGGTCGTTCATGAGGTCGTAGCGGCTCGCCACCGAGCGGAAGACCTCGTTGACCTTGCCCTGCTTCTCGCCCAAGGGCACGGACTGGAACCCGAAATGGGTGTTCTCGTCGGTCATGGTCCTCGAACCTTTGCTGCCTGTTGTCGCGATCCATAGCGGAAGCGGGGCCGGATGGCTATGTAAGGAGGCCCCCGAACCGAAGAGATGGTTGATGCCCGAACTGCCCGAAGTCGAAACCGTGCGCCGCGGCCTGGAGCCGGCCATGGTGGGCGCCCGCTTCACCAGGGTCACGCAGCGCCGGCCCGATCTGCGCTTCCCCTTCCCTGAGCGCTTCGCCGAGCGTCTGGAGGGGCAGGAGGTTAGGGCCCTCAGCCGCCGGGCCAAGTATCTGCTCGCCGATCTCTCCTCCAGCGAGGTGCTCGTCATGCATCTAGGGATGTCAGGACGTTTCCTGGTGACCCAGAGCGGGGCCACGCACATGCCGGGCGAGTTCCATCACGAGCATGGATCCCTGGGCGCCCACGACCATGTGGTCTTTTCTCTCTCGAACGGGGCGAGCATCACTTATAATGACGTCCGCCGCTTCGGCTTCATGGACCTGGTGCCCCGCTCCGGGATCGAGACCTGCAGGCATTTCGCCGGGATGGGGATCGAGCCCCTCGGCAACGAACTCTCCGGCGGGACCGTGGCGCGGCTCTTCGCGGGCAAACGCACGCCCCTCAAGGCCGCCCTCCTCGACCAGCGCCTGATCGCCGGCCTCGGCAACATCTATGTCTGCGAGGCTCTGTTCCGCACAGGTCTCCACCCGGAGGCCCCGGCAGGCTCGCTTGCGACGAAGGCAGGCCAGCCGACCGACAAGGCCCATCGCCTGGCCGAGATCATCCGCGACGTGCTCTCCGAAGCCGTGGAGGCGGGGGGCTCGACCCTGCGCGACCATGCGCAGGTGGACGGCTCGCTCGGCTATTTCCAGCATTCCTTCCGCGTCTATGACCGGGAGGGCGAGCCCTGCGTGACGCCCGATTGCACCGGCACAGTGGCGCGGCTCGTGCAATCGGGACGCTCCACCTTCTACTGTCCGCACTGCCAGAAGCGGCCTCGTGCCTGATTTTGTGAACGCCGTCCCGGGCGACAGATCGGGCCGAAGGGCTTACACTCCCCCGCTCTGCAGGTTGCGACCCTTGTCGGCAACGGCTGCATGATGGGTCACGCGACCGCTTGAACGCTTGGTTCAGGAGGGACAGCCATGGCCAGAATCCACACTGCCCACAACGCGCATGCCCGACCGTCGCCGGAGCACATCGCCATCCGCCGCATCGATCCGGCAGATCTTAAAGACGCCTTGAGGGAGGGCTTCGCGGATTTCTGGGCCACGCCGACGCATCTGATCTTCCTGGGCCTCCTCTATCCGCTCCTCGGCATCTTTTTCGCCAGGGTGATGTTCGGCTACAATATGCTGCCGCTGCTTTTCCCGCTCATGTCGGGCTTCGCACTCGTCGGCCCGATCGCCGCCATCGGCCTCTACGAGATCAGCCGCCGGCGGGAGCGGGGGATGGAGATGTCATGGAGCGGCATGGCCGAGGTCTTCCGCTCGCCCTCCATCGGCTCGATCGTCGCGCTCGGCATCCTGCTGATGGTGATCTTCCTCGCCTGGCTGATGACGGCGCAGGCGCTCTACCAATCCCTGTTCGGCTGGCGTGCGCCGGAATCGGTCGGCGCATTCCTCGCCGAGGTCTTCAACACCTCTCGCGGCTGGTGGCTGATCGTTGCCGGCAACGCCATCGGCTTCGCCTTCAGCGCCCTGGTGTTCTGCATCAGCGTGATCTCCTTCCCGCTGCTGCTCGAGCGGGACGTGGGGGCAATCCCGGCGATCCTCACCTCGATCCGCGCAGTGGCCGCCAACCCGGGCACGATGCTGCTCTGGGCCCTGATCGTCGCCGCAGCCCTGATCGTCGGGTTCATCCCGCTCTTCATCGGGCTCGCCATCGTGCTGCCGGTCCTGGGCCACGCCACTTGGCACCTCTACCGGAGGGTTGTGGAGACCTGACCGGGCCTACCAGACCTGGACGGATTTGGTCTTGCCGAGACCTGCCGCCTCCCCTACCCATACCGGACCATCGGAGGCGGCATCATGGCTTATGAGACCATTCTCGTTGAAACGCGCGGCAAGGTGGGGCTCATCACCCTCAACCGGCCCCAGGCCCTGAACGCCCTCAACTCCCAACTCCTCAACGAGGTGAACCAGGCTCTCGACGCCTTCGAGGCGGACGAGGCTGTCGGCTGCATTGTCATCACCGGCTCGGACAAGGCCTTCGCGGCAGGCGCGGACATCAAGGAGATGGCGTCGCTGACCTATCCGCAGATCTATCTCGACAACCAGTTCTCCGGCTGGGAGAAGGTGGCGGGACGGCGCAAGCCCATGATCGCGGCGGTGGCGGGCTTTGCGCTCGGCGGCGGCTGCGAGTTCGCCATGATGTGCGATTTCATCATCGCCGCCGACAACGCCAAGTTCGGCCAGCCGGAGATCAAGCTCGGCGTCATGCCCGGCATGGGCGGCACCCAGCGCCTGACCCGGCTGATCGGCAAGGCCAAGGCCATGGAGATGTGCCTCACCGGCCGCATGATGGGCGCGGAGGAGGCCGAGCGCTCCGGGCTCGTCGCCCGGATCGTGCCCCTCGCGAACCTGCTCGACGAGGCCATGAAGACCGCCGAGACCATCGCCTCCATGTCGCTGCCCACCGTCATGATGACGAAGGAGACCATCAACCGCGCCGACGAGGTGACCCTCTCCGAGGGCATCCGCTTCGAGCGGCGCGTCTTCCACGCCATGTTCGCCACCGCCGACCAGAAGGAGGGCATGGCCGCCTTCGTGGAAAAGCGCGCGCCCGAGTTCAAGAACCGGTAGCCGTGGACGCCCTCGGCCTCGACATGATCGCGGCCTTGGCCGCGGTCTCTTTCCTGGCGGGCTTCGTGGATGCCATCGCAGGCGGCGGCGGGCTGCTCACGGTCCCGGCTCTCCTGCTTGCCGGGCTCGATCCGGCCCAGGCCATCGCCACCAACAAGGTGCAGGGCTCGGTGGCTGCGGCCTCCGCCACCTATACCTTCGGCCGGAAGGGCCTGATCGAATGGCGCAAGGCCTGGATCTTCGCCCTCGTCGCCTTCGCCAGCAGCACCGCGGGGGCGCTGTGCGTCAGCTTCCTGCCGCGCATCGTGCTCGAGGGCCTGATCCCGCTGCTTCTCATCGTCATCGCCCTCTATTTCGCCCTCTCGCGCAAGGTGAAGGACGAGGACGCCCAGGCGCGGATGACGGCTCTCACCTTCGGCCTGACCGCGCCGGTGGCCATCGGCTTCTACGACGGCATCTTCGGGCCCGGAGCCGGCTCCTTCTATATGCTCGCCTTCGTGACGCTGCTCGGCTACGGGGTGGTGCGGGCGACCGCGCATACCAAGCTCGTCAATTTCGCGAGCAATTTCGGCAGCCTTCTCCTTTATTCGGCGACCGGGGCCGTGGTCTGGCCCCTCGGGCTCGTCATGGCCGCAGCCTCCTTTGTCGGAGCCCAGGTCGGGGCGCGTCTGGCCATGCGGCTCGGCTCACGCCTCATCCGGCCGCTCCTCGTGGCGGTCTCGACCCTCATGGCGCTTCGGCTCCTCCTCGACCCGGCCAATCCCTGGCGTCAGGCGCTCCAGAGCGGCCTTCTGGCGCTTTTTTGACGCGCAAAGGCGCGCGGACATTGACGTTCACGGATCTCACGGCTATAAGCCGCCCCACATGAGCCCGCGCGTCCCGCGGGCTCTTCGGTTTCCATGCAATCAACCGGTCGCTGCCTGAGCTCTCGTTCAGCTGGGCTCGGCATCGGGATTTTTAAACAACGAGGATGGGCCATGGCCAACACCGTGTCCGCCAAGAAGATGACCCGCAAGATCGCGAAGCGCACCGCGATCAACAAGTCGCGCCGCAGCCGGATGCGGACCTACATCCGCAAGGTCGAGGAGGCGATCGCCTCCGGCAACCAGACCGAGGCCGCTGCCGCCCTGCGCGCCGCGGAGCCGGAGATGATGCGCGCTGCCCAGAAGGGCATCGTTCACAAGAACACCGCCTCGCGGAAGGTCTCGCGCCTGGCGAGCCGCATCAAGACGCTGAGCGCCTAAAAGACAGCTCCTCGCAGCTGCCTTTCCGACTGAACCCAAGCCCGGCCGCAAGGCCGGGTTTTTTGTTTTTCCGGCTCAAGATTTCCCCGATTTCTTATCCACACGACAGCTTGACTCGAGCCCCGTTTGCAGGGGTGAAAAGAGCCAGCTTCGTGATTCAAAGCGCGCACAAAATGTGCAATTATAACAATGTCTTAGCAGGCAAAGCTTCGCGAAGCATCGGAATCACACCGCGACTCGACCCGAATCGATCCTGAATCAAGGTTGCGGGAAAAATCTTTTCTCGCGTTGCGCACAGGCTGTGATGGAACAGTGAATCGGTTGAAGAGTCAGGACTTTATAGCCCAGCCTGAAAACCTGTGGACGGGGCTGTGGACCCGATCCATTGACCACAGGGCGGCTGCCGCCGACTCGACCGTGTTGCACCCCCCCATCCAGCCTGTGTAAGGTCAATTCACTTCGACGGTCCGCCGCGAAGTCATCCATCAAAGTCTCAAGGTATAAAACTCGGTTACGGGGGCAGATCGTTGTTTCATTCTCTTTCGAAGCAAGTGCCACCTCTTCCCCCCTCAAGGAGTAGTCTTCATAGAACTTGATGGACCGCATGTGGGGCGACGGTTCTCCGTCATCTCGACTTCTTCGTAATAAGTAAAACTTCAGTACAATTGGGGGCGTGTCGTTCTGAACAAGCTGTGAAACAGATGTGTTTCGGTGTTCAGAACAGCGCATGGCGTGGGGGTTCCGCCCTGTTGAGGCGGGATCTCTTGGAGGGACATTGATGTATCGCAGCGAGGACAATCGGACCTATGCCGCGTCCAGCGAGGGCGGCATGGAGATTCCGGGCGATCAAACGGCATCGGAAATCTGGACGCGGGTGAAGCGTCGTCTCCGGGCCGAGCTGGGTGAGGATATCTTCGCCAGCTGGTTCGGACGCCTGGAACTGGATTCGGTCGTCGACGGCTGCGCCTATCTGACGGTGCCGACCCGCTTCCTGAAGAGCTGGATCGAGTCCCACTATGCCGACCGGGTTCTGACAGTCTACCGCTCCGAGACCAACGACGTGGAGCGCGTCGTGATCGGCGTGCGCAACACCCTCGGCCGCGATGCCGCCGCCGCGCCGCGCCGCGCCGCAGAAGCGCCCCGCCCCAGCATCGCCGCAGCCCCCGCCGGGCCGGCCATTCCGGGTGAGGTGAAATTCTCGCCCGCTGCCCCGCAGGAGGAGCGCGGCGACAGCGCTGATCTCGGCGGCGCGCCGCTCGATTCGCGTCTGACCTTCGACAGCTTCATCATCGGCCGATCCAATGCGCTGGCCCATGCGGCGGCGGACCGGGTCGCCCATGCCCAGAACGGCCAGGCCATCTACAACCCGCTCTACCTCCATGCGGGGGTGGGCCTCGGCAAGACCCATCTCCTTCACGCCATCGGCCATGCGGTGCGCGCCCAGGGACGCCGGGTCATCTATCTCACCGCCGACCGTTTCATGTACGGCTTCGTGGCTTCGCTGAAGGCCCAGACCTCGCTCGCCTTCAAGGAGCGCCTGCGCGGCATCGACCTGCTCATCATCGACGACGTGCAGTTCATCCAGGGCAAGCAGATCCAGCAGGAATTCGGCCATACTCTGAACGCCCTCATCGATGCGGGCCGCCAGATCGTGATCGCCGCGGACCGTCCGCCGGCGGATCTGGAGAGCCTCGACGAGCGCGTGCGCTCGCGCCTCGCCGGCGGCCTCGTGGTCGAGGTCGGGGCTCTCGACGAGGCCCTGCGCGCCTCCATCCTCACTACCCGGGTCGAGGCCCTGAAGAGCATTCACCCGACCTTCGAGGTGGGACCGAACGTGATCGCCTATGTGGCTCGTGCGATCACGGCCAACGGGCGCGACCTCGAAGGTGCGGTGAACCGGCTTCTGGCGCATGCGACCCTCACCGGCTCCCCCATTACTCTCGAGACCGCCGAGACCGCGATCCGCGACCTCGTGCGCAACCGCGAGCCCAAGCGCGTCAAGATCGAGGACATCCAGAAGCTGGTGGCCTCGCGCTACAACGTCTCCCGCTCGGACATCCTCTCCGAGCGCCGCACCGCCGCCGTGGTGCGCCCGCGCCAGATCGCCATGTACCTGTCCAAGGTGCTGACGCTGCGTTCCCTGCCCGAAATCGGCCGGCGCTTCGGCGGGCGCGATCACACCACCGTGCTCCATGCGGTGCGCAAGATCGAGAAGGCCCTGGGCGAGGACAACGCCCTGTCCGACGAGGTCGAGCTCCTGAAGCGGATGCTGCAGGAGTAGGATACCCCTCCCGCCTGAGAAATTGGCAGGCTGTTAGGAAGCAAGGCCGCGGCCTTGCTTTCTGCCGCAACACCCGCCAATCTTGCTGCCCTGCTTCCCCGGCCCGCTGGCCGAGGGCGAAGCCAAGAATTCCAACGACATAGGTGTTGGACTATGAGAGTTACTGTTGAGCGCGCCGCTCTTCTGAAGGCGCTCGGGCATGTGCACCGCGTCGTCGAGCGCCGCAATACCATCCCGATCCTGTCCAACGTTCTGCTGCGTGCGGAAGAGGGCACCCTGCGCCTGAAGGCGACCGACCTCGACATCGAGGTGACGGAAACGATTCCCGCAGACATCACGGAGGCCGGCTCCACCACGGTGCCCGCCTACATGATCTATGACATCGTCCGCAAACTGCCGGACGGGGCGCAGGTCTCCCTCGAAATAACGGCGGATGCGGGACAGATGCAGATCCGCTCCGGCCGCTCGCGCTTCATGCTCCAGGCGCTGCCCGAGAGCGACTTTCCGGATCTCGCCGCAGGCGACCTGCCGCACCGCTTCACGCTTCCGGCAAGCGACCTCAAGCGCCTCATCGAGAAGACGCAGTTCGCGATCTCGACCGAGGAGACGCGCTACTATCTCAACGGCATCTATCTCCACACGCTCGATGCGGGCGGATCGGTCGTGATGCGCGCGGTCGCCACCGACGGGCACCGCCTCGCCCGCGTGGAGATCCCGGCGCCCACGGGCTCCGAGGGCATGCCCGGCGTCATCATTCCGCGTAAGGCGGTGGCCGAGATCGTCAAGCTCGTGGAGGACGGCTCGGAGAACGTGGCCATTGAGCTCTCGTCCGCCAAAGTGCGCCTGACCTTCGACGGCGTCGTGCTCACCTCGAAGCTCATCGACGGCACCTTCCCCGACTACCAGCGGGTCATCCCGGCCGGGAACGACAAGATGCTCGTGGTCGAGCGCGCCGATTTCGCCAAGGCCGTGGACCGAGTCTCCACCATCTCCTCGGAGCGCGGCCGCGCGGTGAAGCTCTCGCTCGCCGACGGGCGCCTGACACTCACCGTGAACAACCCGGATTCGGGCAGTGCGACGGAGGAGATCGAGGTCGATTTCGATGCGGCCCCGCTCGATATCGGCTTCAACGCTCGCTACCTCCTCGACATCACGGCCCAGCTCGACGGCGACACCGCCCTGTTCAAGCTCGCCGACCCCGGCTCCCCCACCGTCGTCCAGGACCGCGAGGGCGCAGCCGCGCTCTACGTCCTGATGCCGATGCGGGTGTAGGCACCTGAAGGTCGTCGTCCCGGACTAAGCGCAGCGCAGATTCCGGGATCGCTTCTCAAAAACTGGTTCAACAGCATCACCGGCCTTGCGCCGGTGATCTCGTTTGAGGGGTCGCTGCGGCACAGCCCTCCGAAACAACGGCTCGGCCCTGCCGACGCTTGATCTTTCACGTCCGCTTCTGAAAGAAGGGGCGCATGTCCTCCGCCCCCCTCTCCGCCTCCCGAATCACGCGCCTGATCCTCCAGGATTTCCGCACTTATGCGAGCCTGGATCTTTCCGTGTCGCGCCAGCTCGTGGCGCTGGTGGGCGAGAACGGGGCGGGCAAGACGAACGTGCTGGAGGCGATCTCCCTCTTCATGCCGGGACGGGGCCTGAGGCGCGCCGAGCTCGCCGAGATGGCCCGGCAGAGCGGCGCCGGCGCCTTCGCCGTTTCCGCCACCCTCGACACACCCTATGGCGAGCACCGGCTCGGTACGGGACTCGAGCAGAACGGCGAGCGCGCTTCCCGCATCTGCCGCATCGACGGCATGCCCGCCTCCTCCCCGACGGCCTTTGCCGAGCACCTGCGGGTCGTCTGGCTCACACCCGATCTCGACGCGCTCTTCCGCGGTCCCGCAGGCGACCGCCGCCGATTTCTCGACCGGCTGGTGCTGGCGGTGGATGCGGAGCATGGCGCACGGGTGAATGCGCTCGAGCGGGCCCTGCGCTCGCGCAACCGGGTGCTGGAGGACAATCCCGACGACCGCCTCTGGCTCGATGCGCTGGAGCGCGAGGTGGCCGAACTCGCCATCGCGGTCGTCGCCGCGCGGCGCGAGACCGTGGAGCGCTTGGCCGCCCTGATCCTGGAGACCCGCAAGGAGGATTCGCCCTTTCCCTTCGCCACGATGGGCCTGGAGGGCGAAATCGACGCCCTGGTGGCCACTCTCCCCGCGGTCGACGCCGAGGACCGCTACCGGGCGATTCTGCGCGATTCCCGCGCCCGCGACCGAGCGGCCGGACGCACCCTCGTTGGCCCCCAGGCCTCCGATCTTCTCGTGCGCCACGGTCCCAAGGACATCCCGGCCGGCACCGCCTCCACCGGCGAGCAGAAGGCCCTGCTCATCGGCCTTGTGCTGGCCCATGCGCGGCTGGTGGCCAGCATGAGCGGCATCGCCCCTTTCGTGCTGCTCGACGAGGTCGCCGCCCATCTCGACCCCCGCCGCCGGGCGGGCCTCTATGCGGCGCTCGAATCCCTGGGGGGACAGGTCTGGATGACGGGAGCCGATCCGAGCCTGTTTGCGGAGCTCGAAGGACGGGCCGACCTGCTCATGGTCCAGCCCGGACGAATCGCGCCTCTGGGCCAGACATGACCTTTGCCGCACGCTTCCTGAAACCCTTCCTCGCTTTGAGCGGCTTGGGGTTCCTGGGCATTCTCTCGCTCGTGCCGCTGACGGGCGCCGCCGCCGAGCAGGTCCGCCTGTTGCCCGGTGCGCCGGAACTCCCGGTAGCGGCTCTTGCCCTCCTCCTGCTCGTCCAGCCGACCCTCCTGATGCTGGGCGCGGTCGCTGTTGGCGTCGCCCTGGCCGAGAAGGCGGGCCTTACCTCCCTGATCCTGCGCCGCCTGCGCGGCGAGGCGATAGAGTCGGCAGCCGCCGGCTGGGGAGCGGCCCTGGCGCTGGCGATTGTCTTTGCCTCCGTCGTCGCTCTCGCCGATCTGATGCTGCGCCAAGCCTTTCCGGGGGCTTTCGCACCGGTGCCCCGCCTGGACGACGTCACGCTCTCCGGCCGCCTGCCCGGCCTTCTCTATGGCGGCATCACGGAGGAGCTGATGATGCGGTTCGGGCTCATGACCCTCCTGCTCTGGCTGGGCCTTTGCCTGACCGGCAGGCGCGGACGCCCGGTCCTCACCTGGATCGCCATCGCGCTGGCCGCCTTCGCCTTTGCGGCGGGCCATCTCGGGGCGGCCGCCCCCATGATGCAGGAAGGCAACCATGTCCTTCTCGTCAGGACGCTTGCGCTGAACGGCGTTCTGGGGCTTCTCTTCGGCTGGCTTTACGCCTCGCGCAGCCTGGAGCACGCCATGCTGGCCCACGGGGCCTCTCACGTTGTATTCTGGATCGCAACGCCGCTTCTCGCCGCCCTGGGACTTTGAACCATGGATCTCGCAGGCCTTCTGCTCTTCGCCTCCGCCCTCTTCATTGCCGCGGCCTCGCCGGGGCCGGGGATCGCCGCCATCGTGGCGCGGGTGCTGGGGCGTGGTCCCAAGGGCGCGGTGGCGTTCAGCATTGGGGTCGCTCTGGGCGACGTGGTCTGGCTGACCTGCGCCATCCTGGGACTCGCGGCTCTGGCGCAGACCTTCCACGGGGTCTTCCTGGTCATCAAATATGCCGGCGCGATGTACCTGCTCTACATCGCCTACAAGATCTGGACCGCCCCGGCGCTCGCCAAGGACGTGAAGGCCAATTCCGCCGCGGAGCATCCTGCCAAGCTTCTGCTCGGCGGACTTGCCCTCACCCTGGGCAATCCGAAGACCATCGTGTTCTACCTCGCCCTCCTGCCCACGATTCTCGACCTCACCCGCATCACGGCGCTGGGCTATGCGGAACTCGTGGCGGCGACGCTGGGCGTCCTGGGCGTGGTCTTCGGCGGTTATATCGTGCTCGCCGCCCGGGCGCGGCAGCTCTTCACGACCCCGAGAGCCATCCGCATTCTCAACCGCACGACGGGGGCCATGCTGGCCGGCGCTGCGGCTGCCGTGGCGGCGCGTTGAGCGCCCATTCCGGGGCTGAGGCAAAGAACCGCTCCCAGAAGCCGCTGAATCGGCACTTTTTCGTGGATTTTCCGCGCTTTTCCTCGCGCGCGTATACGCGCGGGGGTGAAATTTCAACCGTTCGTCACTAAATAACTGATCTGACGAATCAAAACCCTGGTGCGCACCTGTCCCTTTTCCGCCGCGCCTTGAAGGATCCCCAATGGCCGAACCTGCTATCAACGTGAATGCCGACGCCTACGGCGCGGAATCGATCAAGGTCCTCAAGGGCCTCGATGCGGTGCGCAAGCGGCCGGGCATGTATATCGGCGATACCGATGACGGCTCGGGCCTCCACCACATGGTCTACGAGGTGGTCGACAACGCCATCGACGAGGCGCTGGCCGGTCACGCAACGGAAGTCACCGTCACGCTGAATGCCGATGGCTCGGTGACGGTCACCGATAACGGCCGCGGCATCCCAACCGATATCCACCAGGGCGAGGGCGTCTCGGCGGCCGAGGTCATCATGACCCAGCTGCACGCGGGCGGTAAGTTCGACCAGAACTCCTACAAGGTCTCGGGCGGCCTACACGGCGTGGGCGTCTCCGTGGTGAACGCGCTCTCCACCTGGCTGAAGCTGCGCATCTTCCGCAACGGCAAGGAACATTTCATGGAGTTCCACCACGGCGATGCGGTGGCCCCGCTCGCCGTCGTGGGCGATGCGCAGGGCAAGCGCGGCACGGAAGTGACCTTCCTGCCCTCGCCCCAGACCTTCACCATGGTGGAGTTCGACTACGCCACTCTCGAGCACCGCCTGCGCGAACTCGCCTTCCTGAACTCGGGCGTGCGCATCGTCCTCACCGACAAGCGCCATGCGGAGCATAAGCGCGAGGAGCTGATGTACGAGGGCGGCGTCGAAGCCTTCGTGCGCTATCTCGACCGCACCAAGAACGCGCTGATCCAGCAGCCCATCGTCATCCGCTCCGAGAAGGACGGCATCGGCGTTGAAGTGGCGCTCTGGTGGAACGACTCGTACCACGAGAACGTGCTCTGCTTCACCAACAACATCCCGCAGCGGGATGGCGGCACGCACTTGGCGGGTTTCCGCGCGGCCCTGACCCGCCAGGTCAACGGCTATGCCGAGTCCTCCGGCATGACGAAAAAGGAAAAGGTCTCGCTCACCGGCGACGATTGCCGCGAGGGCCTGACCGCCGTCGTGTCCGTGAAGGTGCCGGACCCGAAATTCTCGTCGCAGACCAAGGACAAGCTCGTCTCGTCCGAAGTGCGTCCGGCTGTCGAGAACGTGCTCAACGAAGCCCTCAACAACTGGCTTGAGGAGCATCCGCAGGAAGCCCGCACCCTCGTCGGCAAGGTGGTGGAAGCCGCCGCCGCCCGCGAGGCTGCGCGCAAGGCGCGCGAGCTGACCCGGCGCAAGGGTGCGCTCGACATCGCCTCGCTGCCCGGCAAGCTCGCCGACTGCCAGGAGCGCGATCCGTCGAAATGCGAGATCCTGCTGGTCGAGGGCGACTCGGCCGGCGGCTCCGCCAAGCAGGGCCGCGACCGCGCCTTCCAGGCCGTGCTCCCCTTGCGCGGCAAGATCCTCAACGTGGAGCGCGCGCGCTTCGACAAGATGCTGTCGAGCCAGGAGATCGGCACGCTGATCACTGCGCTCGGCACCGGCATCGGCCGCGAGGAGTTCAACCTCGACAAGCTGCGCTATCACCGCATCATCATCATGACCGATGCGGACGTGGACGGCTCGCACATCCGTACGCTCCTGCTCACCTTCTTCTTCCGGCAGATGCCGGAGCTGATCGAGCGCGGGCACCTCTACATTGCGCAGCCGCCGCTCTACAAGGCGACCCGCGGCAAGTCCTCGATCTATCTGAAGGACGAGCGCGCGCTGGAAGACTTCCTCATCGACGCCGGCATCGAGAATGCGGCGCTTCGCCTGGAGACGGGCGTGGAGTTCCAGGGCGACCAGCTGAAGGGCCTCATCGACGAGGCTCGCTTTGTCCGGCAGATCCTGGCGAGCCTGCATACCCGCTACGACCGCAAGGTGGTGGAGCAGGCGGCAATTGCCGGCGCATTGCGTCCCGACGTGGTGGAGGACGACCAGAAGGGCCCTGCGGCGGCGGCCTACATCGCCCAGCGCCTCGATGCGATTTCCGACGAGCTGGAGCGCGGCTGGACCGGCGAAGTCCGCGAAGGCGGCTATGCCTTCTCGCGCACGGTACGCGGCGTGACGCAGGTCGTGACCCTCGACCAGGCGCTGATCGCCAGCCAGGAGGCCAAGAGGCTCGACGAGCGCGCCAAGTCCCTGCAGGACGTCTATGCGAAGCCGGCGAAGCTCGTGCGCAAGAACGACGAGATGCAGATCGACGGTCCGCTCTCGCTCTTCACCTCCGTGCTTTCCACCGGCCGCAAGGGGCTGCAGCTCCAGCGCTACAAAGGCCTTGGCGAGATGACCGCCCAGCAGCTCTGGGAGACGACGCTCGACCGCGACGTGCGCTCGCTCCTGCAGGTGAAGGTGAAGGACACCACCGACGCCGACGACCTGTTCGTGAAGCTCATGGGCGACGTGGTGGAGCCCCGCCGCGAGTTCATCCAGGAGAATGCACTCTCGGTGGCGAACCTGGACGTGTAAGTCTCATCACACCTGATGTTCCAAGGCGGAGCCGTTCGACACGGCTCCGCTTTTTTGTGGGCGACTCGCAGATTCAGGCGGCTTTCCGGGACGACGCGATGCGCCGCCGCGGCTCACCACCGGCCTCCTCGCTCTCCATCGGACCGCGGCGCAGAGCCTGCAGGAAGCTGCGCAGCTCCTCGGCGAGATGATCCCCCTCGCGGGCGAGTTCCCGTGAAGCGCTGAAAACCGATCCTGCCAGCACCTTCGTCTTGGCGGCGTTCTCGTTCACGTTCTGGATGTTGTCCGTCACGCCCTGGGTTCCCGCGGAGGTCTGCTCCACATTGCGGGCGATCTCGGAGGTGGCGGCGGTCTGGTCGGAGATCGCATGGGCGATCCGCGAGGTCGCCGTGTCGATCTCGGTGACGAGGGTCGAGATTCCTGCGACCGCCGTCACGGCCGAATCGGACGCATGGCGCAGGTCCGCGATCTCCTGTGCAATCTCTTCCGTGGCCTTGGCGGTCTGGCTCGCCAGTTCCTTCACTTCGCTCGCGACGACGGCGAATCCCTTGCCGGCCTCGCCTGCCCGCGCCGCCTCGATGGTGGCGTTGAGCGCCAGCAGATTCGTCTGCTCGGCGATGCTGGTGATCAAGCTCACGACGCTGCTGATCCGCTCCACCGCATGGTTGAGACGATTGACGATCTGCCCGGTGGCCTGGGCTTCCCTGGCAGCCTCCCGCGCCTTTGCGGCGGAGCGGTCCGCCTCGCCCCCGATTTCCTGGGCGGAGGCGACGAGTTCGGTGACCGCGGACGCGACGGTCTGCACGTTGATGGCCATGTCGGATGCGGTTCTCGCCACGGCGCTCGTGCGCTCCTCCGTGGTGGAAGCGCCGCCTTCGAGCACGGAGGCCATTTCGCCCATGCTGAGCGAGGCCTTCGACAGGCCCTGGACGATGGCCGTGATCGCGGCCTCGAAGCCGCTCGTGGACTGATTGAAGCTCTCGACCCGGTGCTGGATGACCTGGGTCGCCTCGTTGATCGTCGTTGCGCCTTTGAGCAGCGCGCCATGCAGGCCTTCTGGCAGGATGCGCCGGCAGTACCGGTTGTTGCGCACCGCTTCCATAGAAGCCGAGGATTCACGGATATAGGCGTCGACGCAATCCGTGGTGTCGTTGATCGTCATGTGAAGCCGGCCGAGATTGCCGCCCTCGCGTGAGCCGACGATCCGCGCCTCGAAATCGCCCTTGCCGATCCGCGCCAGCACATCCTGCGCGACGGCGATGGAGCGGTTCGCCCGGATCAGCATGACACCGCTCAAGGCGAGTCCGGCCAGGGCCACGAGCACCGCGGCCAGAGGCGCGGTGCCGGTGATCAGCCAGGCGCCCGCCTGCCAGAGGAGGGCGGCACCGGCAACGAGGAATCCCAGGCCTGCCTTAGAGAGAGAAGATAAATTCGTCATAGCTCGGCTTCTTCGCGGTGACCGTGTTCATGAGGTGGGCGAGGGAGGCGCTGACAGCCTCCTTGCCGTTGCGGTGTCCGGCTTCGATGCGAGCCAGATCCGCATAGAGAGGGACGATGATCTTCTCCAGCGCGTCGCGCCGGGGCACACGCCGATTCGAGTGGAACCCGCAGACCTTCCGGTTCGCGTCGAAGGAGGGCGTGACATGGGCGAAGACCCAGTAGTGATCGCCCGCCTTGGTCATGTTCTTGACGTAGGCGAAGATCTCGCGGCCGTCCTGAATCGTGTCCTACAGGAGCTTGAAGATCGCGCGCGGCATATCCGGGTGGCGGATCAGGCTGTGCGGCTGCCCGATGACCTCCTTCTCGGCATATCCGGCAATCTCGCAGAAGATCCGGTTCGCGTAGGTCAAACGGCCCTTCAGGTCCGTCTTCGACACGATAAGGCTGTCCCTGTCGAAGAAGACTTCTCGATTGGTCGGCTGGATGGATATCGCCATTGCAACTCTTCGATGCAGCTTTTGGATGTGGGCCGCCTTAGAGTTCGCGGCCGCTTAAGGGCGGGTAAATGAAGCCGCATTTACGTATAATTACTTATACGAACCCTGTTACGATTTGGTGTCGTTCAGGCGATGCTGAAATCATGCCGTAGAGGAGCTTTCCCTGCCCTGATCGGAAGACGCCGACGATGCGCCTTTCCTCAACACCTGAAGCGGACCGGCACCGTTGCAGACGCGATCACCTGGATCACGGACCGCCGGCGAGCGAGCCCACCACCGCCATGGTCAGCTCGTCCAGGTTCACGCGACCCTCGACCGTGATCATGGCCGGATCGTCAGACGTGACCCGCAGGCCCCGCTCTCCGACCTCGGACTGACGCTGCAGTTCGGCGAGAATCGCCTCGCGCACCTGATCTTCGATATTCATCGGCTATTCCTCGACTGACGCGTTTTGCTGGTGGGCGAACGTCGCGGTGGAGAGCCCTGTTCCATGGCCGCGTCCGGCAGCTCAACGGCTGCCGGCCTTCAGGGCCCGGAACGCGTCCGCATCCATGACGCCGCGCTCGTTGTTGCAGGCTTGGCAGGCCAGGACGAGGTTCTCCCGGCTGAGCGGCCCGCCGAGCGAGCGCGGCACCACATGGTCGAGGGTGGCAAGCGTCGGCGAGCGGCTCTGGCCTTTCGCGAGGCGATGCGTGGCGACGCCGCAATAGACGCAGCGCCCGCCGTCGCGGGCGAAGACATCCTCGAAAAGCTTCAGTCGCTGCGCTGGCTTCATGGCCTCTGGGTGCTGCTGCGGGTGATCCGTGGGAACCACAGGGAAACGGGTTTGTTGCCCCTGCAATCACAGGAGCAGAGCGATGGTAGACATCCGCCGAAGGAATAGAAACCCTTACAACGACGACAACGGCTACGGTGATGTGCCCAGCGGCGGCGCGGTCGGCTTCCGCGGCCGGGGCGTGGAATATCCTGGCGGCTACGGCGACGATACGGGCGAGTTCACCGGAGGCGTCGTCGATGACGGTCATGGCGGTCCGCCCGACGATGCCGGCTTTTCGCCGCGTTACAGCGAATACCGTTCCGGTTATGGCGGCCTCGGCGACCGGGACCGCAGCGACCGGGATCGTGGGGCGGAGCAGACGCGCATTCCGCGGCCGATCTCAGGGCCGCACCGGGGCCGCGGCCCGAAGGGTTACAAGCGTTCCGACGAACGCATCCACGAGGATGTGTGCGAGTGGCTCACGCACGATCCGATGATCGACGCTTCCAATATCGAAGTGGCCGTGAAGGGCGGCGAGGTCACCCTCTCCGGCACCGTCGCCAGCCGCGGCCTGCGCTTTCGCGCCGAGGATCTCGCAGAGGCCGTATCGGGCGTCGCGCACGTCCAGAACAACATTCGCGTCGAGGACAGCCCCGAGAATCTTCCCGGCCCTTGAGCGGCCGCCTGTTCCACCCGACACGTCAGACAGGGGCGAAGAACGACAGGGACGAAGAACAATGCCTCGCACCGATACGGAACCGACCGCCGCTACGGCGGGAATTCTTCGAGCGCGCGCCCAGACGACGGTGCCGGATCCGGCCGCGACGCCGGGCCTTCATGTCCTTGACCTCGACGGCCGGCGCGACGGGGCCTTCCTCGTGCCGGAGGGGCTCGATGCCGCGAAGCCGACGCCCCTGGTCCTGGCCCTCCACGGCGCTGGAGGCATCGCCTCGCAGATGATCGACTTTCTTGCCGATACGGCCGCGCGGCACGGCGTCGTCATCCTCGCCCCGGAGTCGCGCACCTCGACCTGGGATGTCATCCGCGGCGGCTACGGGCCGGATGTGGATTTCATCGACAGGGCCCTAGGCAAGGTCTTCCAGAACGTTCTCATAGACCCTAAGCGCATTGCGATCTCGGGCTTCTCCGATGGAGCGTCCTACGCGCTTTCCATCGGCATCGTCAACGGTGCGCTGTTCAGCGATATCCTCGCCTTCTCGCCGGGCTTCATGGCGCCCACGGAGCAGGAGGATTCGCCAAGAATCTTCATCTCCCACGGCATCAGGGACGAGGTGCTGCCGATCAATCCCTGCAGCCGCCGCCTTGCTCCTGCGCTTGAACATGCCGGCTACGATGTGGAGTACCTGGAATTCGATGACGGACACATCGTCCCCGACTCCATGGTCGAGCGCGCCATGGCCCGGTTCCTGGGCTGATCCGTCCGCATCCCTGCATGTGCCGGACGATTGGGCCGAGGCGGCCGGCCGGATCGTGCAGAGCGGCGTTCGCCGGGTCATGGTGATCGGGGCGGTGGACGTGGGAAAGAGCGCGCTCTGCCGCTTTCTCTTCACCACCGCGATCCGTTCCGGCCGCAGCGCCGCCCTGCTGGATACCGATCTCGGCCAGAAGACCGTCGGGCCCCCTGCCTGCGTCACGCTGGTCGACTCGCAGGGCATGAGGCTCGCCTTCGCCGGCACGACCGATCCCGTTGCCGGCGAGGAGCGACTGATCGAAGGCGCAAGGCGTCTCGTACAGGATGCGCAGGCCGATCTCGTCATCGTCAACACGAGCGGGCTTCTGGCAGGTCCTGGGTTGAAGCTGAAGGCGGACAAGATCGCTGCGCTCCAGCCGGACCTGCTGGTTGCCCTTGGAGACGAAACTGAAGCCGTGCTGCGCCGGCATGCGGGGACCGCTGCGCTGCGCGTGCCACCCTCCCCGGAGGCCAGGCGCAAGACCAAGGGCGAGCGTCGCGCGGCCCGCCGCAACGCATTCCGGGACTACTTCGCGGGAGCTGCAGTGGTGAGCCTTGATGATCGTCATCGGGCAATTCTGAAACGGGATGCCCCCTGCCCGCCCGGCCTCCTTCTGGGATTGTCCGACGATCAGGGAAACGATCTCGGTCTCGGCTTGCTGGCCGCCTGCACGGACGATGGCCCCGTCACGGTCCTGACGCCTATCCCCGCAGAGGCCATCGCCCGGATCACGCCGGGGGACCTGCGCCTGACCGACACCTTTTCCGATGTCCGTGCCGAGGCGAGCGGCAGCCCTGCCGAGGCCCTCTCCCTGCCTTCGCGCCAGCCTTCCTGCCTATCAAATCCGCACCCCTGACCAACAAACCAGCACGAAACCATTTGCAAATTGGTTCGGCTCTGATCTAGGCTTGATTTCGTCCAAGCCTGCTGCGCTGCAACATTCGTTCGCATGGCAGGCACCATTAGTAAGATTGGTTCGCACCAGGTCGAGAGCGGATGTCCTTACCCGAAACCTTGTCGGACAGCTCCAACTTCGCCCTCGGGCGTCTGCGGACGCTTCTCGAAGAGGGCGCCTTCGACGGGGAGCAGCGGCTCCCGCCGGAGCGTGTGCTGGCGGCCGATCTCGGCATCGGACGGCGCGGCTTGCGCCGGGCGCTCGAGGTGCTGGAGGCGGAAGGGCGCATCTGGCGGCACCAGGGCAAGGGCACCTTTCTGGGCCCTCGTCCGGTCGAGGCCCCGACGAATCTGGAGGAACTCTCGAAGCGCACCCATCCCCTCGAGGTGATGGACGTGCGCCTGGAGATCGAGCCGGCCCTGGCCCGGCTTGCGGCGCTTCGCGCCTCGAACGGCGATATCGAGCGCCTGCTGCGGCTCGCCGACAAGACTGCGTCGACCTCCGACGCCGATGGCCGCGAATTGTGGGACAGCGCCCTGCACCGGGCGATTGCCGAGGCCGCCGGCAACACTCTCCTCCTCGCGATTTTCGACATGGTGGACCGCATCCGCCAGGACTCGACCTGGCGGGTCCTGCGCGAGCGGGCGCGCTCCCGGGACCGGCAGCAGATCTACGTGGACCAGCACCGCCGCGTGATCGCCGCCATCGCCCAGCGGGAGGCGCATGCCGCCGAACAGGCCATGCGCGAGCACCTGGAACTGGTGCGCGACGGATTGCTCACGGTCATGACGCGCCCGGCCCCGGACGGCGGCGGGCAACTTGCGGAACGGACGGCGCCTGCAGAGACCAAGAAAGAGCTTCGACATGGGACATGAAGCCGTGCGGCAGCAGAGGATGGAGCCTGGAAGCCCCGGCACGGCCGCCGTTGCGGCGGACCGGCCGCTGCTCAGCGTCCGGGGGTTGTCGGTCCGGTTCGACGGCGCGCCCAAGGGCGTGAACGTGGTCGACGACGTCTCCTTCTCCGTCAGCAAGGGCAAGACCCTCTGCATCGTAGGCGAATCCGGCTGCGGCAAGAGCGTGACGTCGCTGGCTCTCATGGGCCTTCTGCCCACGCCGCCTGCGCGGATCGTCGCCGGCTCCGCCCTGTTCGACGGGCGCGACCTGCTGGCGATGCCGGAGAACGAGCGGGCGGACCTGCGCGGCGACCGGATGGCGATGATCTTCCAGGAGCCGATGACCTCGCTCAACCCGGCCTTCACCATCGGCGACCAGATCGCGGAAGGCATCGTCCGTCACCGCAAGGTCTCCAAGGCGGAGGCCATGGAGCGGGCGCTCGACATGCTCAGGAAGGTGCGCATCCCCGCGCCGGAGAAGCGCCTGCGCGCCTATCCGCACGAGATGTCCGGCGGCATGCGCCAGCGCGTGATGATCGCCATGGCCCTGGCCAACGATCCGCAGCTTCTCATCGCCGACGAGCCGACCACTGCCCTCGACGTGACGATCCAGGCGCAGATCCTTACCCTGATCCGCCGCCTGCAGGAGGAAACGGGGACCGCCATGATCCTCATCACGCACGATCTCGGCGTGGTGGCGGAGGTCGCGGACGAGGTGGCCGTGATGTATGCGGGCCGCGTGGTCGAGTCCGGGCCGGTGGAGGCGATCTTCGAGGATCCGCAGCATCCCTACACCATCGGCCTCATGGGTTCCGTCCCGTCGCTCGGCCGCCGCCAGGGCCGGCTCGCCACGATCCGCGGCACGGTTCCGCCGCCGGAACTGATGCCCCGTGGCTGCCGCTTCACGCCGCGCTGTCCCTTCGCGGATTCCCGCTGCGTGAACGAGCCGCCTCCCCTCGGCGAGATCGTGCCCGGCCACCGGGCGCGCTGCTGGTATGCGCCCCTCGAAAAGTACCGCGGAGCCGTCGCATGAGCGTGATGCCTTCCAACAACGACATCATTCTCGAAGGCGTCGATCTGAAGAAGCATTTCGGCGGCGGAGGCATCTTCTCGTCTCCCACCGTCGTGCGCGCCGTCGACGGCGTCTCGCTCGGCGTCCGGCGCGGCGAGACCTTCGCCATCGTGGGCGAGTCCGGCTGCGGCAAGTCCACTCTCGGCCGCCTGCTGCTGCGGCTCATTGAGCCGACCGGCGGCGATGTGCGCTATGAGGGGCAGTCGATCCTGAAGCTCAGCAAGAGCGAGCTGCGCCGCCTGCGGCGGGAATTGCAGATCATCTTCCAGGACCCCTTCGCCTCCCTCAATCCCCGCATGAACGTGGGCGACATCATCGCGGAGCCGATCTGGCTGCACGGGCTTGCCAGCGGCGAGGGAAAGCGCGAGCGCGTCGCGGATCTCATGCGGATTGTGGGCCTGCTTCCGAACCATGCGGATCGCTATCCGCATGAGTTCTCCGGCGGGCAACGCCAGCGCATCGGCATCGCCAGGGCGCTCGCAGGCGACCCGAAGCTCATCATCGGCGACGAGCCGGTCTCGGCGCTCGACGTGTCGATCCAGGCGCAGATCATCAATCTGCTCGAGGACCTCAAGGACCGCTTCGGTCTCACCCTCGTCATCGTGGCGCATGACCTCGCCGTGATCCGCCATATGAGCGACCGCGTCGCCGTGATGTATCTCGGCGAGATCGTGGAGCTGTCGGAGACGGATGCGCTCTTCGACGATCCGCTGCACCCCTATACGCAGGCGCTCCTTGCGGCGATTCCGGTTCCGAGCCCCTCGAACCGCCAGCCCAAGGCGCTTCTGCAGGGGGATGTCCCGAGCCCCGCGGCTCCGCCCTCGGGCTGCCGCTTTCATACCCGCTGCCCCCATGCCCGTGCGGTCTGCAAAGAGCAGCATCCCGCGCTCGAACAGGCCCCGGACGGGCGGCAGGTCGCGTGCCACTTCTGGCGCGAAATCCAGGGAGCGGGCGCCGGTTCCATCAGCGCCCCGCCCCCGAGCCCGGCGCTCGCCAAGCGTCTGGCGCTCTACCGAACTTGGCGTGAACGGCAGGATAAGCCCGTCGCGACGAGCCCTTGATCCAGAGAGGAAGTGGAGGACTACCAGAATGAAGCGTCTTACCCTCATGACCGTGGCCGCCGGGCTCCTGATGAGCACCGCGGTTTCGGCACAGACCCTGCGCATCGGCCTCAACGAGGACCCCGATGTGCTCGATCCGCACCGCGCCCGCACCTTCGTCGGACGCATCGTGTTCTCGTCCCTGTGCAACAAGCTCGTCGACATCACGCCGGAGCTGAAGTTCACGCCGGAACTGGCGACCGAATGGCAATGGAGCGACGACGGCAAGTCGCTCACCTTCAAGCTGCGCCCGGGCGTCAAGTTCCACGACGGCGAGCCCCTGAACGCCGCCGCGGTGAAGGCCAATATCGACCGCGCCCGCACCCTGCCGGATTCCCTGCGCAAGAGCGAGCTCTCCTCCGTCGCCGACGTTGAGGTCGTCGACGACATGACGGTGAAAATCAATCTCTCCCGCGCCGACGCGACCCTGCTCTCGCAGCTCTCCGACCGCGCCGGCATGATCATGTCGCCGAAGGCGCTGGCGGCTGGCGACTTCAGCCAGAACCCGGTCTGCTCCGGCCCCTACAAGTTCGTGGAGCGCGTTCAGAACGACCGCATCGTGCTGGAGAAGTTCGCGGATTACTGGAACGCGAAGGACTACAACTTCGACCGCGTGGTCTTCCAGCCGATCCCGGACACGACCGTGCGCCTCGCCAATCTGCGCTCGGGCAATCTCGACCTCCTCGAGCGTCTGGCGCCGAGCGACGTTCCGGCGGTAAAGGCCGATTCCAACCTCGTCTTCGCGCCGGTCTCCGGCATCGGCTATCAGGGCCTGACCATCAACACCCAGAACGGCGAACGGGCCAAGTCGCCGCTCGGACAGGACAAGCGCGTCCGTCAGGCGCTGGAATACGCCATCGACCGCGACGTCATCAACGAAGTGGTAGGCAACGGCATCTATCCGCCGGCAGGCCAGCCCTTCCCGGAGGCCAGCCCCTACAACAATCCGAAGTTCGCCGCCAACAAGCGCGACGTGGAAAAGGCGAAGCAGCTCCTGAAGGAGGCAGGCGTCGACAAGGTGAAGTTCGAGCTGACCTTCGGCACCAGCACCACGGCCCAGCAGATCGCCGAGATCATCCAGGCCATGGGAGCGGAGGCCGGGTTCGAGATTTCCCTGCGTCCGACCGAGTTTGCGGCCATGCAGAAGGAGGCCCAGGCCGGCAACTTCGACGTCAACGTGATCGGCTGGTCCGGCCGCGTCGATCCCGACGGGAACATCCACCCCTTCGTGACCTGCAAGGGCGCGCTCAACGACGGCCGCTACTGCAACGCCGAGGTGGACAAGCTCCTGAACGAGGCTCGCGTCACCAGCGACGAGGCCAAGCGCAAGCAGCTCTACGATCAGGCGCAGGAAATCCTGCAGCAGGATCTGCCGATCATCTACACCTACTACCAGCCCTGGCCCTTCGTTCACTCGAAGAAGGTGCAAGGCTTCAAGCCCTATCCGGACGGCATGATCCGCCTGAAGGGCGTGAAGTTCGCCTCCTGACGGACTTCTCCCAAGAACCCGCGTGCCCGGCCTCGAGCCGGGCGCGCCCTCCCATCTTCCTGATGCGGGATCCTTGACGCCGATGCTGCGCTACATCGCACGACGTATTCTGGTTGCTATCCCGACGCTGATCATCGTGTCGCTCCTGGTCTTCGCGCTGCAGAAGCTCCTGCCGGGCGATCCGGTGCTCACCATGGCGGGCGAGGAGCGCGATCCTCAGGTGCTCGCCTATCTGCGCGAGAAGTACCGCCTCGACGATCCGATCCCCGTGCAGTACTTCGCCTGGATCGGCTCCGCGCTCACCGGCAATCTCGGGATTTCCCTGCGCACGGACATCCCGGTGATGGAGCTCATCCTCAGCAAGCTGCCCGTGACGCTCGAACTCGCCATCATGGCGATGATCGTGGCTCTCGCCATCGGCATTCCGGCCGGCATCATCTCGGCGGTCAAGAAGGGCACGGCCGTCGACTACACCGCCAACGTGGTCGCGCTGTCCGGGCTCTCCATTCCCAACTTCTGGCTCGGCATCCTGCTCATCATGCTTGTCTCGGTGCGCTGGCAGCTCCTCCCGGCCTCCGGCTATGTCCCGCCGACAGAGGATCTGTGGCTCAACATCAAGACCATGATCATGCCGGCCTTCGTGCTGGGCACGGCGCTCGCCGCGAGCCTCATGCGCCACACGCGCAGCGCCATGCTCGGCGTCATGCGCTCCGATTACATCCGCACCGCCCGCGCCAAGGGGCTTCTCTCCCGCACGGTGATCCTGAAGCACGCTCTCCGCAATGCGCTGGTGCCCATCGTGACCCTCTCGACCCTGCTCTTCGGCGAGTTGCTCGCGGGCGCGGTGCTCACCGAGCAGATCTTCACCATTCCGGGCTTCGGCAAGCTGGTGGTCGACGCGGTGTTCAACCGCGACTACGCGGTGGTGCAGGGCGTCGTCCTGTGCACGGCTGTGGGCTTCATTCTCATGAACCTCCTTGCCGACATTCTCTACGTCCTCGTCAATCCCCGCCTGAGGCACGCCGCATGACCGCCACAGCCGTCGTCGCCGATGAAGCCGCCCTGCCGAAGAAGCGCAGCCGCGCGCTCACGAAGTTCCTGAACAACCGGAGCGCCGTGATCGGCGGCGCCATCGTGCTGTTCTTCGTTCTGGCCGCCGTCATCGGGCCCTACCTTGCGTCTTACGACCCGATCAAGCCGAGCTTCACGAGCATTCGCAAGCCTCCCTCCGAACTGTTCTGGTTCGGCACGGACGAACTCGGCCGCGATCTCTTCTCGCGGATGCTCTGGGGAGCGCGCGCCTCCATCATGGCAGGCGTGATCTCGGTGGTGATCGCCATCGTGCTGGGAGTCCCCTTCGGTCTGATCGCCGGTTATTTCGGCGGCTGGGTCGACGCCACGATCTCCCGCGCCACCGACGCCATGCTGGCGATCCCCTTCCTCATCTTCGCCATCGCATTGGCCGCCTTCCTCGGCCCCAGCCTTTCCAATGCGATGATCGCCATCGGTCTCTCCGCCATGCCGATCTTCGTGCGCCTCACGCGCGGGCAGGTGCTCACCGTGAAGGCGGAGGATTACGTGGAGGGCGCGCGGGCCATCGGCCTGCCGGATTTCTGGATCCTGGTGCGCTACATCCTGCCGAACGTGCTGCCGCCGATCCTGGTCCAGGGCACGCTCACGGTTGCCACCGCCATCATCGCGGAGGCGAGCCTGTCCTTCCTGGGATTGGGCCAGCAGCCGCCGAACCCTTCCTGGGGCTCCATGCTCAACACCGCCAAGAACTTCATGGAGCAGGCGCCCTGGATGTCGATTTTCCCGGGCACGGCCATCTTCCTGATCGTGCTCGGCTTCAACCTTCTCGGCGACGGCCTGCGCGACGCGCTCGATCCCCGCGAACAGTAAATAACGCCAACCTCGGATAGAACAGATGTTTACGACACGGCCTGAGATCCTCGGAACCTTCGGGATCGTCACCTCGACCCATTGGCTGGCCTCGGCCGCCGGCATGTCGATGCTGGAGAAGGGCGGCAACGCCTTCGACGCCTGCGTCGCCTCGGCCTTCGTGCTCCAGGTGGTCGAGCCGCACCTCGTCGGTCCCTCGGGCGAGGTCCCGGCCGTGTTCTACTCGGCGAAGACGAAGAAGATCGAGGTACTCTGCGGCCAGGGCACTGCGCCGAAGGGCGCGACCATCGAGCACTACAAGCGCGAGGGCCTGAAGCTCATCCCCGGCAACGGGCTCCTCGCCACCGTCATCCCCGGCGCGTTCGACGCCTGGATGCTGCTCCTGCGGGACCACGGCATGCTCTCGCTCCGCGAGGTGCTAGAGCCCGCCATCTACTACGCCGAGCAGGGCCATCCGCTGCTGCCGCGCGTCGCCAACACCATTAAGGACCTGAAGAGCTTCTTCGAGACCGAGTGGCCGACCTCCGCCGCCGTGTATCTTCCCGGCGGGGAGGCTCCGAAGCCGCACCAGCTCTTCCGCAATCCGCAGCTCGCCGAGACCTGGAAGCGCATCATCCGCGAGGCGGAGGGAAAGAGCGGCCGCGAGGCGCAGATCGAGGCGGCGCGCAGCGCCTTCTACAAGGGCTTCGTGGCGGAGGCCATCGACGCCTTCGTGCGCAAGACGGAGGTCATGGACCAAAGCGGCTCGCGCCACCGCGGCGTGCTCACCGCCGACGACATGGCGAAGTGGCAGGCGAGCTACGACGTTCCGCAGACCTACGATTACCATAACTTCCGGGTGAACAAGATCAGGCCCTGGGGCCAGGGACCGGTCTTCCTGCAGACGCTGGCGCTTCTGAAGAGTTTCGACCTCTCGTCCATGGGCACCACGAGCCCCGAATTCATCCACACCGTCACGGAGGCCATGAAGCTGGCGTTTGCCGACCGCGAGGCCTATTACGGCGACCCCGACTTCGTGGATGTTCCGATCCAGGCCCTGCTCTCGGACGCCTACAACGACGAGCGCCGCAAGCTCATCGGCGGCAAGGCCTCGCTGGAGCTCCGCCCCGGCCGCGTGGAGGGCTACGAGGCCCAGGTCGAGCGCACGATGAAGGCCCTGCGCGAACTCTCCACCACGGACCGTAAGGTATCCGGCGGCGAACCGACCCTGGCCTCCATGCGCTCGGCGCGCCGCGGCGACACGGTGCATATCGACGTGGTCGACCGCTTCGGCAACATGATCGCGGCCATGCCCTCCGGCGGCTGGCTGCAATCCTCGCCGGTCATTCCCGAACTCGGCTTCATGCTCAACTCACGCGCCCAGATGTTCTGGCTGGAGGAGGGCCTGCCCGCGAGCCTTGCCCCCGGCAAGCGCCCGCGCACGACGCTCACCCCGACGCTCGCGGAAAAGGACGGCGAGCCCTACATGGTCTTCGGCTCACCCGGCGGCGACCAGCAGGAGCAATGGCAGCTCCTCCTCTTCCTGCGCCATGCCCATCACGGTCTCAACCTGCAGGAAGCGATCGACCAGCCCATGTCGCACACGGCGCATTTCCCCTCGTCCTTCTATCCGCGCGAACAGAAGCCCGGCCACCTCATGGCCGAGGAGAGCTTCGGAGAGGCAACGCTCGACGCCCTGCGCGCGCGCGGCCACGACGTGGAGGTCGCACCCGCCTGGACGGTGGGCCGCCTTGTCGCGGCGAGCCGCGACAAGGACGGGCTCCTGCACGGCGCCGCCACGCCGCGCCTGATGCAGGCCTATGCGGTCGGACGGTAAGGATCTCGCGCCATGACCTGGTCGATCGTCGCCAAGGATCCTGAGACCGGCGCCTTCGGCGTCGCCGTCACGACGAAGTTCTTCGCCGTCGGGGCGCTCTGCCCCTACGGCGCGGCGCGGGTCGGGGCGCTTGCAACCCAGGCCCTCGTCAATCCGCTCTACGGAACGGACGGCGTCAGGCTACTGGCGGAGGGGCGCAGCGCCGAGGAGATCGTGGCGATTCTGACCGCAGGCGATCCCGGGCGCGAGGTCCGCCAGCTCCATGTCATCGACCGGGAGGGCCGGACGGCGGCCCATACGGGCGCCGAATGCGTGGAGTGGTGCGGGCACCTCACGGATGCAGGCGTGTCGGTTGCCGGCAACATGCTGGCGGGTTCCGCCGTGATCGAGGCGACGCTGGAGACCTTCACGCGCCGGAGCAACCTGCCATTCGCCGACCGCCTGATGACGGCGCTCGATGCGGGGCAGGCGCAGGGCGGCGACAAGCGCGGCAAGCAATCCGCCGCCATCAAGATCTGGCGCGACGAGCCCTATCCCATGCTCGACCTGCGCGTCGACGATCACGCAGAGCCCCTGCAGGAGCTTCGCCGTCTCTACGGCGTCGCCCATGAGCGCTTTCTCGCCTTCATGGACGCCATGGCGACCCGCTCCGATCCAGGCGGCATCACGGACCGGGCCTGGATCGACCGGCGGGCGCAGGAGATCCAGGAACGCGCGCGACTGCCCTCCGCCTAGGGCTGTGCTCGGCTTCGCTTGTCATCGCGTCCGAAAGGGCGCATGAGCCTCCGGCTGGCATCCGCGCCGGCCCAACGACGGTTTCCCTCATGTTCGGCATTCCTCTCTTCGATCTGGCCTGGCTCGTGGTCGCCCTGCTCGCGGCGGGCGCGCTCACCGGCATTCTCGCAGGCGTCTTCGGCGTCGGCGGCGGCGCAGTGGCGGTGCCGATCCTTTACGAGCTCTTCCGCATCCTGGAGGTGCCGGACGGAGTGCGGATGCCGCTCTCCGTGGGCACCTCGCTCGCCATCATCATTCCGACCTCGATCCGCTCCTTCAACGCGCACAGGGCCAAGGGCGCGGTCGACATGTCAATCCTGAAGATCTGGGCCGCCCCGGTCATCGTGGGCGTCGTCATGGGAAGCGTGATCGCCCGCTATGCGCCAGCGGACCTGTTCAAGTCGGTCTTCGTGATCGTGGCCGGCGTCTCGGCCGTCCGCCTGCTCTTCGGCAAGGATACCTGGCGCTTCGGTCTCGACATGCCGGCCAAGCCCATCATGATCGCCTATGGCTGGCTCATCGGCGTGCTCTCGGCCCTCATGGGCATCGGCGGCGGCCAGCTCTCGAACCTGTTCATGACCTTCTACAACCGCCCGATCCACCAGGCGGTCGCAACCTCCTCGGGTCTCGGCATCCTGATCTCGATCCCCGGCGCCGTCGGCTACATCTATGCGGGCTGGCCGCACATGGCGGATTACCCGTACGTGATCGCCTTCCAGCCGCCGCTGGCCCTGGGCTACATCTCGCTCATCGGCCTCCTGCTCTTCATCCCCACCAGCACCTGGATGGCGCCCGTCGGAGCGCGCCTCGCACACAGGCTCTCGAAGCGCCGCCTCGAGGTCGCCTTCGGCATCTTCCTGCTCGTGGTCTGCGGCCGCTTCGCGATCAGCCTGCTCGACTAAAGCATCGGATCCAAAAGTGAACTTGCACTTTTGGGATCCCATCCGATGCTTTCTCTTATGATGAGAGTATCGTTGAGTGCGGAAAACCGGATCACTTTTCCGCACGATGCTCTAGGGAATTTCCGGCGGCGGCGTCGGATGGATCACCGGCTGGCGCGGCTCCGAGGGCTGCTCGGGCATGGGTGAGGGAATGACCGGCGGCTCCGTCGGCGTCGGAGGAGCCTCGGACGGGACCGGCACGGCCGGCGTCGGTTCCGTCGGCGGCGGCTTCGGGTAGAACTCGTCCGGCTGGGGCCGGCTGCTGGCGAACGGCATCGCGGGGGCTTTCTCCTTCGTCCCCGGACAACCGCCCCATGGCCCGAAAGTTCTCCGGGAGCACGAAAACGGCTCCGGTTTTCTACCCCCTCCTGCACTGCGCCGCTCCAAAAGAGATCATCCGGAAGAGACAGTCCGAAAGCGGCCTTCCTTTGATGTGCATCGGGCTGAGCGGTTTCAGCTTTTCTTTCCTGGAAAGGCATGACGAAAACCGCACCAGGGGCAATCAATGGACAGGACCTCGGACGAAGCCGCCGGCCGGCCGACCTACAACCTCTTTCGCCGCACTCTCGAACCCGACATCTACTGCGCCGTCCCGGAGGATCGCGCCGTGCCGGGACTCATCCAGGGTTCGGAATGGCAGTACTGCCTGACGCTGACCCCGCGGGAAACGCGCCTGTGGGGCCTGTTCGATGAAGAGGCGGACCGCGGCACGCGACTGAACGGCTTCTATCTCTTCATGCGCATGCGGAGCGGCGGCAGGGCTGCCGTCGCCTCCATTCCCGAGCGGCGAGCGGCAGCCGGGAACCAGACACCCCCGGCCGCCGATCCGAATCAGGCATCCGCCATCAGGTGCTGCTCGATCTCGTAGACGGGGTGCTTCGTCAGATCCTTGTTGACCTCCGCAACGATCCGCTGCTTCACCGCCTCCGAGAAGCGCTGGCGGAGTTCGGCCAGGGTGCGCGGCGGCGCCGCAACGATGATGGCCTTCACGCCCGCGTTGAAGCAGGTTGCGTTGAGCGCCTCGGCCACCTCGCCCGCAAATTTCCGCTCCGCCAGATCGTGCCAGTCGGTCTGCTCGACAGCGCTGCGCTGGCCCATCATCGCCGACTGACCCGGCTTATCCGTTCCGTGCTGACGCGTCTGCGGGTTGTCGGGCGCCTGTAGCACGCGCTCCACCTGGAGGTTGGGATAGAGGTCGTCGCCCTGGTTCTTCAGGAACAGGGCCTTCCGGCCGTCGCTGACGAGGACCAGGCCGTCATGGGGAAGCTTGAGTTCTTTTCTCACGAAGATGCTCCTTCATACCGGATCATCTTCGGCCAGGCTGTCCCGGGCCGCCTTGACGCAGATCATATCGGAACGCACGCGCCGGGCGCATCATGGAATGATCGTGCCGAAGGAGCAGCCCCGTGCCGCACCGCATTGCTATCATCGACGGTCACCCGGATTCCGAACGCAATCATTTCTGCCACGCCCTGGCCCAGGCCTATCGCGAGGGTGCCGAAGAGAGCGGACACATGGTCCGGACGATCACGCTGGGCTCCATGGACCTGCCCTTCGTCCGCTCCCAGCAGGAATGGGAGAAGGGCGACCTGCCCGAGAGCCTTCGGGAATCCCAGGACGCCATCGGCTGGGCCGATCATCTCGTCATCATCTATCCGCTCTGGCTCGGCACGATGCCGGCGGTCCTGAAGGCGTTCCTCGAGCAGGTCTTCCGGCCCGGCTTCGCCTTCCGCTATAAGCCCAACGGCATGCCGATCAAGCATCTGAAGGGAAAGTCCGCCCGAATCGTCGTGACCATGGGGATGCCGGCCTTCATCTATCGCCTGTATTTCCGCGCCCACAGCCTCAAGAGCCTCAAGCGCAGCATTCTCAGCTTCGTCGGCATCGGACCGGTCAGGACGAGCCTGATCGGCAGCGTCGCCTCGCCGGACGAGGCCAAGCACCGCAAATGGCTCGACGCCATGCGCGCCTACGGCCGCAAGGGCCAGTGATCCGCCCTTGAATCTCTCCCGCCGCACTCTAACCCCTTCAAAGGCCTCTCGAACGCGGCGGGACAGGGATGACAAGCGCAACGCAGAGCTTTCACGACCGCACCGCGATCGTGTTCGACTTCGACCTGACGCTGGCTCCCAGCACTCTCGATGCTCTTTTGCAGCGCTGCGGGGCGGATCCTGACGCCTGGAAGAGAGAGACCATCAGGCCGCTTCTCGACCAAGGGTTCGAGGAGATCCTCGCGAAGATCTACGGTCTCATCCGGATGTCCAGCGCCGGACCTGTCACGATCACAAGGGACATGGTGGAGGAAACGGGCCGTGACCTCGAGCCGTACCAGGGCGTACCGGCGATGTTCGACAGGTTGCGCCAGGTGGCCCAGCACATCGCGCAGGACCTGCAGGTCGAGTTTCACGTGATCAGTTCGGGTCTCTTCGAAGTCATGGCGGCGACAGCCGTTGCATCCCATGTCGATTCGCTGTGGGGGACGAAGCTCCACTTCGACGAGAGAACCGGCGAACTGGATTTTCCCAGGCTCGTCCTCACCCATCCCGAGAAGGTCCGCTACCTCCTGGCGCTCTGCAAGGGGCTCGACCCGACGGGCCCGAATGCCCCGGCACATGTCTATCAGGACGTGGCCGCGGAGGACTGGCACGTGCCACTCGATCAGTTCATCTATGTCGGCGACGGCAGCAGCGACATGGCCGTCTTCCGCCTTCTCAACGACCGCGGCGGCATCGCCATCGGCATCTACAAGGGCGACCAGGCCGACGGCTGGCGGGGCATGGAGCGGATGGACCCGGACAGACGCGTGCAGAACCTTGCCCCTACGGATTACGGCGAGGGCTCCGAACTGATGCAGTCGCTCGTTCTGGCGGTGGAAAGCGTCGCCCGGAAGGTCGCCTTGCGACGGCTCGGTGCAAAGGAATAGCCGGCTTCGGCCGGACGGACAAAATTCTTGATTCGCGTCAATTCGGACGGAGCCAAATCGGCGTAGCTGTTTCCCGTCGGATAGGTATTCACGACCGGAGAACTGCAATGATCAAGGATGTCCTCGTTCACCTGGACGGAAGCGCGCAGGACGAGGAGCGCCTGCGATATGCGGAAGCCGTGGCAGCCATCTCGCAGGCCCATGTGACCGGTCTTCTGACGAATCCCTTGCCTGACATGCCCATGATCGCTCCCATGGATTCGGGTGCGGCCGCAGCCGAGGCTCTGGTCTCGCTGGAAGAGGAGGCGCGCCAGACCGGAGGGCGCATCCAGCGGAAGCTCGCCGAGCGCTGCAGCCGTCTCGGCGTTCCGAACGAGATCCGGCGCGTGGACGCCCTGTTCGGCCAACTGCCCCGGCGCGCGGCGTCCGAGGCCCGCTGGGCCGATCTCTTCGTCGCCAGCCGTCCCTATGATGGGAACGGCGCAATGGACTGGAGCAGCCTGTTCGAGGCTGTTCTCTTCGAGAGCGGGCGCGGAATCCTCGTCGTGCCGCCCGGACATCGTCCTCCGGGTTCACTGCGGCGGGTTCTCGTCTGCTGGCGAGACACGCGGGAGGCGGCCCGCGCCGTGGCCGAGGCTTCTCCTCTCATCGCCAAGGCCACGCGCACAGTCGTCCTGGCGATCGATCCCGAGCCGAGGAAGCGCGACGGCGTCGGGAGCGAGCCCGCGGCGGATGTCGCAAAGCACCTCACGCGCCTCGGCACCTCCGTCGAGGTCAATCTCGTCGAGAGCCAGAACCACGAGACGCACGAAGTGATCCTCGATCAGGCCCGCCGCTTGTCGGCCGACCTGATCGTGATGGGCGGCTACGGTCACTCCCGCGCACGGGAGTGGATGATCGGCGGCGCTACGCGCAGCATGCTCACCGTCTCCGAATCCCCGGTCCTCATCGCTCACTGAAGACCCGCACGGAAAAGGCCCGGGGCTCGCGCCTCGGGCCCTCGTCACGAGCGCGCAAGGCTCCGTCAGGCCACGGCGCACGGAACCTCGACCGCCGAGCGAGCCTCGTGCATGATCGTGTTGGCTTCCGCCGCATATTCCGAAACCGCATTCCGCGTGAACGTGGTCTGGGCTTCCATGGCCTCTGCCAAGGTCCTGCAGCGGGTGAGCGACGCGATGTGGTCCGCCTAGGCCTGGAGCCGGTGGCCCATGAAGCGCAGCGACTCGCTCATCAGCGCCAGGGGCAGATCGACCGCCGAGGATCTCCAAAGCGCGATGTAGGATGCCATCGCATCCGAAGCGTCGGGAAGTTTCCTGTTGGAATTGTTCGCCTTCAATGTCGCCATCACAATCCTCCTCTCTCTTGGCTCCGCCTCAGGAGCTTTGTGCGTATCACCGTGCTGCCGGGTGCTTCGCACGGCTTTGATCGATGTCAGGAACCGAAGGATGTTTTGAGGCGGACTGGGATCCTCCGGTTACAATGGCCATCACGCCAGTCCGTCGCTTCGCTATGACTTGCTCCTCGTCCTAGTGATGCAGGAAGAGCATCTTGGTGGAGTTGCTGAGGACCTGCCGCGTGCAGGAGCCGAAGATCTCGCGGATGCCGCTGTGCCCGTAGGCTCCCATGACGATCATGCAGGCCTGCAGGGCCTTGGCGGTTCCGAGGATCGCCTCGCTCGGTCCGCCCGCATCGCGGTTCCCGAGACCGATGGGATGAACGCTCGCATAGCCGTGCCGCTCGAGCAGCGCGCTGGCGCGGACGGCCTTGTCGACGGCGTCCTTCTCCGACCTGATATCGACGCTCAGGACATGGACCGCCTGATCCCGGGCGATCCCCAGGAGCGCGAACATGTGCAGGGCGCGGGAGGCGGCGGGGCTTCCGTCGAAGGCCACGAGCATCAGGCCCTGTCAGGTCGCTGTCGCCGCTCCCGTTGGCATTGGGCGGGACCAGCAGGACGGGGCGCGGCTCGCCCCGGATGATGCGGTCCACGCAGTGAGGCACCTCGTAGGTCTCCTCGTCCACCTCGAAGAGGCTGTTGCGTCCGATCACCACGAGATCGTGGGCGATGGTCTGCAGTTCGATCACGTCCAGGGGATTGCCGTCCACCGACTCGGTATCCAGCGAGACGGCATTCGCCGGCCCCGCCTCCCCGCGAAAGGTCTGCAGCACCGCCTCGACCCGCTCCGCCGCATCCTGCATGGCGCGCAGGTCGAGAGCCCGCTTGAAGGCCGTTCCACCGATGGGAACCGGTTCGGGGCGCTGGATCCAGGCAGAATTGACGATTCCGAGCCCCTTCACATGAGCCTTGTGGCGATGGGCGATGGCAAGAGCGATCCGCCCGGCCCGCAGGCTCGAGGCGGAGCCGTCGAGAGCGACAAGGATGCTTTTCAACATGGCCTTCTGAATCTCCGAGAACGATCAGGAGGCCGGCACTATAGGACAAGCATCGGGCATTGATTTGACCATGATCAAAGCCGTTGACTCGATGGATATTCGGGGAACCATATTCGCGGGGAGCCCGCGTCTGTGGCTTGACCTCGCCCCCGTTTGAGGCCACCACGGCAGTATTGCTCGAACCGATGTTGAGAATCATGCGCGCATCCCGATCCCTCGCCCTCGCCACCTTGCTCATGGCCGGATCGGCCCTGCTTCCGGCACGGGCGGCGGACCCGGTTTTCGCCACGCCTGCCGTCCTCCCCTCGGGCTGGATCGTGACTGTCAAAGGCAACCTCAAGGTTGGCCCATCCTATCCGGGTTCGGACGATCTCAGCTTCTTCGGCTATCCGTCCCTGAGCTTCCGCCGCGCCGGCACCCCGGAGCGCTTCAGCGCTCCGGATGACGGCCTGAGCTTCTCGTTCCTCGAGGATTCCGCCGTCCGGGTCGGCGTGGTCGGCCGCTTCCAGGGCGGACGCTACCTGGAAGACAACAGGGAGCTTTTCGGCCTCAAGAAGATCGACTGGGCCGTGGAGCCCGGCCTCTTCCTGGAATACTGGCCCGTGGAGTTCCTGCGCGCCCGCGCCGAGATCCGGCGCGGCTTCAACGGGCATGAGGGCTTCGTCGCCGATCTCGGCCTCGACGTCGTGCAGCGCTTCGGCGCCGTCACTCTCTCCGCCGGTCCGCGTCTTTCGCTGGGCGACGATACCTTCACCCGCACCTATTTCGGCGTGACTCCGCTGGAGGCCGCGCTGAACGGCCAGGTCGCCGCCTACAAACCGTCCGGCGGCATCACGTCCGTCGGCGCGACGGCCGCCGCCAGCTACGACTGGTCCGAGCAATGGTCGACGACGGCCTATGTCACCTACGAGCGCCTCGTGGGGGATGCCGCCGACAGCCCGATCGTCGAGCGCTTCGGTTCGGAAAATCAGGTCGGCTTGGGCTTGAGCGTCTCCTACTCCTTCGGCGTCGGCCGTTAGAACAGGCGACCGTTCCCCGACGCATCATAGCGCGATCGGCCGTCTCGCATCCCACCGTGCGAGGCCCTATAGGGATGACGTCAATCGCGTCGAGGTAAATGCGACATGTACGGAATCGGTATCATCGGGCTCGGCACCATGGGGCGTCGCCTGATCGACAGCATCAAGGCCAATCCGGATTTCTCGATCATCGCCGGCTACGATCCCGCGCCGGCGGCAATCGACATTCCTCGCGCAAGGAGCGTGCAGGATCTCATCGCCGATCCCGCCATCGACTGCGTCTACATCGCGACGCCGCCTGCCTCGCATGAGGAGATCGTGCGGGCCGTGGCGGGTGCGGGCAAGACTGTGTTCTGCGAGAAGCCCCTCGCCGCCTCGCCCGCATCGGCGCGAGGATGCCTCGATGCGGTCAGGCAGGCGGGCGTTCCGTCCGCCGTGAACTTTCCCTTCGCCACCGCGCCCGCTGCTTTGCGGATGCAGGAGCTCGTCGAGGAGGGTGTTCTCGGACAGGAGCTTTCGGCTCATCTGACACTTCGCTTCAGGACATGGCCGCGGGGCTGGCAGCACGGGGCCGTGACGTGGCTCGCCGGCCCGGAACAGGGCGGCTTCACCCGGGAGGTCGTCTCCCACTTCGTCTTCCTGGCCCACCGCCTGTTCGGAGAGGCGACGCTTGCCGAACGCTCCATCGAGCGCGGCGCGACGGGGAGCGAGACGAGTATGCGCGCGCGGCTGCAATTTCCCGGCTGCACCTTCACTATCGATGCGGCGGTGGAGGGCGAGGCGGAGGAGTTCGACCGTTTCGAGGTGAAGGGGTCGAAGAGCTCGGCCGTGATGACCGAGTGGTACCGCCTGACTCACGAGAGCGGCGACATCGCGCCGGCCCGGGCGGATTCGAACCAGGTGACGGAACTCGCAAGGCTTCTATCCGGCCAGCCGAGCCGCCTCGCCACGTTCGAGGAGGCGGCCCGGGTCGTCGATGTTATCGAAGGGATCCTGAAGCCCTGATTACAGGGGCTTCAGGCCCGCCTCGATCTCGGCCCGGCGCGGCTCCAGGAAAGGCGGGAGCGCGAGGCGCTTGCCGAGCCTATCCATGGGTTCGTCCGCATCGAAGCCCGGCCCGTCGGTGGCGATCTCGAACAGGATTCCGTTCGGCTCGCGGAAATAGAGGCTCTTGAAATAGTAGCGATCCACCGGGCCGCTGGAGGGCGCGCGCAGGTTCTGCAGGCGCTCCCAGCATTCCTGGTACGTCTTTTCATCGGGCGTGCGGAAGGCGACATGGTGCACGCCGCCAGCACCCGGCTTCGCCATCGGCAGATGGGGCTCCACGGCCACATGCAGCTCCGCCGCCGCTCCGCCCTCGCCCATGGCGAAGACGTGGACCGTGGCGTCGCCGACGCGGTATTCCCGCTCCGCACGCATGTCCATCGCCTCGGTCAGGACGCGGGCGGTGCGGTCGAGCCGCGGCACGCTCATGGTGATGGGCCCGAGGCCCCGGATCTGGTGCTCGGCCGGGACGGGGCTGCGCTCCCAGGGGTGCGCCTCGCCCTGCCCGCCATCGTCCACGAGGCTCAGGCGCTGGCCCTCGAAATCCTCGAAGTCGAGGGTGAGCCGCCCGTCGCGCTCGACGACGGCCTCGTGCCGGATGTTGAGGGAAGCAAAGCGCTCCTTCCACCATTGCAGGGAGCGTTCGCCGTTCACACGAAGCCCCGTGCGCGAGATGCTGTGGGCGCCGCGCCGCTCGCGTCCCACCGGCCAGTCGAAGAAGGTGATGTCCGTTCCGGGCGAGGCGAGGCCGTCGGCATAGAACAGGTGATAGGCGCTCACATCGTCCTGGTTGACCGTCTTCTTGACGAGCCTGAGGCCCAGCGCCTGCGTGTAGAAGGCGTGGTTGCCGGCGGCGTCCGCGGTGATGGCGGTGAGGTGATGGATTCCGGTCAGCTTCATGGGGCTTTCTCCCTGGTGCTGCCATCAAGATAGAGTTGCAGGCCTGCAAGCGCGACCCGAGGGAGCGCCAAGCTGAGCTTGCCTGGATGCAAGATGACGCATTCACCCTTCTTCTGCGGGCAGGATTGAGAGATGTTACTCAGAAAGTCAGTCTCTGCGCCTCACGATGGAAACGCGACGCCGCTACAGCCCCACCTCTCCCTGAGGGAGAGGTCGAGCGCAGCGAGGGTGAGGCGTTACAGGTCGATCCGGAGAGGTCAGTAACCCCTCACCCGGACCTGACGGTCCGACCTCTCCCACAAGGAGAGGTGTTCAGCGCTGCGCTTGAACGGACGCTCACCCAGTCGGACCACCCCCATCCCTGGCCCCTCCCCGCAAGGGTGAGGGGAAAGTCCTCACGCCGCCTTGGCGCGCAGGTCGTCGGGGGTCACGTCGTCGGGGATCGGGCAGCGATAGGCGCGGCCGCCGGTGCGCTCCTTCAGCTCCGCCTTCGCGCGGGCGATGAGGTCCGGGTTGCGCAGGCAGTCGGCGGCTGTGGCGGCCATGGCCTTGGCCGCGAGCACCATGCCCTTATGCGCCGCGGGCAGGTTGCCCTGCGTGACGAGCTGCCAGGTGTGGAAGGGCGTTCCCACCGCAAAGCACGCCGTATGGCACTGGACGGTCGGCACGATCCAGCTCACGTCGCCGACATCCGTGGTACCCATCATCACCTCTTCGCGGGTCGGCATGGAAAGCACGCCGTCGTGCAGCACCTTGGACCTGAGCGAGATGTCGTAGGGCTTCACGCTCGCTAGGATGTCCTCCTCCGTGATCGCGGCCTGCTGGAGATCCTTTGCGAAGGCGTAGTCCTGCTCGTCGTAGGCGGGCGGGCCGAGGCGCTTCATGTTCTCGTACATGGCCTCCTGCAGCGCCTTGTTGGGAACGACGTTGGAGGTCGCGTCCGTGATCTGCACCGACACGGATGTCTCCGTCATCAGCGCTGCGCCTTCCGCGATCTTCTTCACGCGCTCGAAGAGGCGCTCCGCATCGGGCAGGAAGGGCGAACGCACGAGATAGAGCGATTCCGCATAGGCCTGCACGACGTTGGGCGCATCGCCGCCCGTGTTGGTGACGGCATAGTGCACGCGCGCGTCCGAGGGCATGTGCTCGCGCATGTAGTTCACGCCCACATTCATCAGCTCCACCGCGTCGAGCGCGGAGCGCCCAAGCTCCGGCGAAGCGGCGGCATGCGCCGCGCGGCCGCGGAAGCGGAAATAGGCCTGGATGCAGGCGAGCGACGAGGTGGTCGAGACCTCGTTGATCACGTGCGGATGCCAGCAGAAGGCGGCGTCGAGATCGTCGAACAGGCCCGCCCGCGCCATGAAGGTCTTTCCGGAGCCGCTCTCCTCCGCCGGACAGCCGTAATAGCGCACCGTGCCTGCAATGCCCTCCGCCTCCAGCGCATCCTTGAGCGCCACGGCAGCGAGCGCCGAGCCTGCTCCCAGAAGATTGTGCCCGCAGCCATGGCCCGGCGTGCCGGCCTGCGTGGGCTTGTGCGCCGTCACCCCCGATTCCTGCGCCAGATCCGGCAGCGCGTCGAACTCACCGAGAATCCCGACGACGGGACCGCCCGAGCCCCATTCCGCGACGAAGGCGGTGGCCATGCCGCCCACATTCTTCGCGATGCGAAAGCCCTCGCGCTCCAGCATGGCCACCTGCTCGGCCACGGCGCGGTGCTCCTCGAAGGCAAGCTCCGGCGCAGCCCAGATGCGGTCGCTCAAGCCGCAGTAATCGGCCGCCTTCGCATCCACGTGCTTGGCAATGGCGTCGAGGCTCAGGGGATCGTTGTGCATGGGGCAGGCAATCTCAGGGTTGTTGGAATGGGAGGCACCCTATCCGCCATCGGGCGGATACGGAAGGGAGGCGCGCCGCCTGCGCGAGTGTCAGGCCACCGCATCCCGCGCGCCCTTGCGCGGAGCGAGAAACCCGCCGGACTGGCGCGCCCAGAGGCCAGCATAGATCCCGCCCCTGTCCAGAAGCTCCTCGTGCGCCCCCTCCTCCACGAGGCGGCCCTCGTCCATGACGATCAGGCGGTCCATGAGCTGGAGCGTCGAGAGGCGGTGGGCGATGGCGATCACCGTCTTGCCCTGCATGAGGGTGGCAAGGGATTCCTGGATGGCCGCCTCGACCTCGGAATCGAGCGCCGAGGTCGCCTCGTCCAGCACCAGGATAGGGGCGTCCTTGAGGATCACGCGGGCGATGGCGATGCGCTGACGCTGTCCGTCCGAGAGCTTCACTCCCCGCTCGCCCACATGCGCCTCGTAGGCCCGCCGTCCCTTGCTGTCGGCGAGGCGCTCGATGAACTCCGCCGCATGGGCTTGGCGCGCGGCCTCGCGCATGGCCTCCTCCCCGGCATCGGGGCGGCCGTAAAGGATGTTTTCCGCGATGGAGCGGTGAAGCAGCGAGGTGTCCTGCGCCACCACCGAAATCTGTGACCGCAGGCTTTCCTCCAGCACATCGGCGACGTCCTGCCCGTCAATGAGGATGCGGCCTTCCTGCGGCTCGAAGAAGCGCAGGAGCAGGTTGACGAGGGTCGTCTTGCCGACGCCCGAGCGGCCGACGAGCCCGATCTTTTCGCCCGGACGGATGGTGAGGTTCATGCGCTCGATGACCCTCTCGCCGTCGCCGTAGGAGAAGCTGACATTCTCGAAGCGGACCTCGCCGCGCGTGACCGCGAGGGGCCGTGCATGCGGCTTGTCCTGCATGGTGAGCGGGCGCGCGATGGTCTTCATGCCTTCCTGCACGGTGCCGACATTCTCGAAGATGCTCATGATCTCGAAGCCGACCCAGCCGGACATGGAGACGATCTGCGTCGATAGAAGCAGCGCCGTGGTCATCATGCCCGCATCCAGGCGGTTCAGGCTGAACAGCCACACGGCGACCGCGCCGGTCGCGACCAGGAAGACCGCGTTGAGAAAGACCAGCCCCGCCACGTACATCGTGTTCATGCGCTGCTGGCGCAGAAAAACGTCGTTCACCCGGCGATAGCCCTCGCTGATATAGGCATCCTCGTCCCGCCTGCGCCCGAAGAGCTTGACGGTCATCATGTTGGTGAAGCTGTCCACCACCTTCCCCGTCACGGCGGAGCGCGCCTCGCTCGATTCCCGCGAGCGGACTTGGATGCGCGGCAGGAAATAAACGAGGAGCGCGGCGTAGAGCACGAACCATCCGGCCATGGGCATGGCGAGCCGGATGTCCTGCGTGGCGAGAAGCCCGATGGAGGCCGCGCCGAAGATCAGGATCTGCCAGACCGCGCGGGCGACGGAGAGAATCGTCTCGCGCAGGGGCCGCCCGGTCTGCAGCACCCGGTTGGCGATCCGCCCCGCGAAATCCTCCTGGAAGAAGTTTAAGGGCTGGCGCACCGCGTGCCAGTAGTTCTGCCAGTGGACCATGTTGGTGAAGGAGACCGCCAGCGAGTGGTTGACCAGGAGGCGAAACAGCAGGGTGCCGACGGGCCGCACGATCAGGATCATGCCCGCCATGAGCAGCAGCAGCGGCCCGGCCTCGCGCAGCACCCCCTCGGGCGAGGTCTGCGACAGGGCGTTGACCAGTTGCCCGATGAGATAGGGCACCAGCGCCTCGACCACCGCCAGGACGAAGCCGATGGCGAAGAGCGCGAAGAACAGGCCCTTCGCCTGCCTGATGAAGTGCCAGTAGAAGCCCCAGAGCGTATCCGGCGGAGACTCCTCCGGCGGGCGCTTCATGAAGTCGATCCGGGTCTCGAAGTAGCGGAACATCGGCGTCTCGTCAGCGTAGGACCCGAATCACAGCGGGCAGCGGACGCATGATGCAGCAATCTTTGGTTGTCTGGTGGCGAAAGTGGGGGCTGGGTGCTTTTGGGAATTCGCAAACGGCTTCTGGGGGAGAAAAGAGTCTAAAAGAACTCGTTTGCTATGTGCCCCTCCAAACGAGCTGGCCCTGATCCGGGGCAAAGGACTTCAGCAAGACAGAGTCGTCTTCCGTGTAAGGCCGTGTGTGGACGGCGCCTGCGTGGCAAGAGGGCTCTTGGTGTTTTGA
>NZ_JAJATX010000054.1 GCF_020866965.1 Microvirga roseola | reverse complement strand
CCTCACAAACCTCCGCAACCTGCCCCGGGCCACCCCCCGGGGCAGGTCTGTTGATATAATCAGCGGAAACGCATGCTAACTTGAGTGCATGGCCCGCGGGCCCACACCCTTTCTGGTCCAAAAAATGTGGACCGTTTTTGGGTGAACCCCGGTCACCTACGCAGGTTTGTGCAGCTCTAATCGAGCCTTCTATGGGCTGCGGACCACGCCGGTCGTGGACATGATCCGTTCGCTCCGTCCCCTATACGGGTCTTTACTACGAGCCGGACTACAGTGGCTACGGCTACGGCGCCGGCTACGGTTGGGATGACGACTATGCCGACTACTACGGGGACGACGATTGGGACTTCTTCTGATCGCCGCGCCTGAAGTCCCTTGTCTCCGATCCCGTTCAACGCTCTCATACAGGCTTTGTTGCACTAACCTGAAGAGGGTATAACGAACCGAGTTGGCAGATCACTCAGGCGGCAAGACCGAAGAACTGGTTCACAAGACGGATTTCGCCTGCACACCAGGCATCGGCAACATGCAATGGCCACGCCGGATCATGCGTATGACCTCAAAGCCTCTCAGGGTTGCGGAGGCTGTCTTCATCCTCTGGAAGCCGCGGGCCGGCCGGATGATGCGCTTAAGCGCTCCAGGGTCAACCTCAATAACATTGTTGAGATATTTTGAGGTCCGGTGCTCGACATCCTTTGGCAGCAGTCCTTCGCTTTGTAAGCGTCGGGTGGCCTTTGGATACGATGCTAATTTGTCGGTCGTGATTGAGCATGGAGGATAGCCATCCATCAAATGAAGGGCTTTGCGCAAGAAGCGATAAGCGGCTTGGGTGTTACGCCGCTCCGACAGCAGGAAGTTGATCAGCTGCCCGTGCTTGCCGACGGCACGGAACAGATACTTCCAGCGCTCGCCAACCCGCACATAAGTCTCGTCTACACGCCAGGAGCCCAAGCGTGGCCCCTGATGCTGGCGCACCCGCTTCTCGATCTCCGGGGCGCAGCGCTGAACCCAGCGAAAGATCGTCGACGGATCGACCTCAGCACCGCGTTCCTGCATCATCTCGGCCAGATCGCGATAGCTGATCCCATACTTGCAGTACCGGCGCACGCACAACAGGATGATCGCAGCCGGAAAGCAGCGGCGCTTGAACAGAGACAACTGGATGGCTCCTCGATTAGCCGTCCCTCGCCACACTGCCAAGGTTAACGCAACGGAGCCCAAGCTCCAAACTTTCTCCAGTGCAAATTATGGCCGCACGGCATCAGACCAATGATGAACTGAGAATCTCGGTCAATTGATTCTTTGCGACATCGATTGGGCCAGAGTTGTCGATCCGCACGTAACTGCATGTCGCGTGTGGTAGATGAAAATTGACCGACCGTGCGATGCGCCCTCTGGCCTCTTCTGCACTCTCTCGGCCACGAGCCATGATTCGCTCAAGTAGGATCTGCGGGTCAGCCATGATTTCGACGACAGCAACTCGGCCGAAGGTTCTCACTGCCTCGGTAAGAACTGCACGGGATACATTGGCGACGACTATGTTGCCTCGATCAACTGCATCACGTGCCGATTGAGGCAAGCCGTAGAAGAGACCGTGCGCTCCCCAACTCAAACAGAACATGCCGGCCTCACGTCCTGCTTCGAACGCTTCAGGTGTCATCGTATCATGGTCTTCGGTGGTACCGTCTGACAAGCGGGTGATGACTCGGCGCACGAAGATGATGTCAGGCCGATCTCGCACCACTTCCGCGACGGCCCTGATAACCGTGTCCTTACCGGCCCCACTGGGGCCGACGATCGCGACGAACACTCCTTTATGCAACGCGCACCCCTTCCCGCCAGACCGAGCAAACCCGGGGCGGCCGACCGCTGGTGGCCTGGACACGCACCAGATCGGCACGTCGCCCGATTTCGATGCGGCCGCGATCTGATAGACCTGCGGCCTCGGCCGGATTTGCCGAGATTAGGCGTATTGCGTGGGGCAGGCTGATATCGGCCCGCTCGGCGAGAAGAAAGGCCGCCTGGACGAGACTGAACGGCACATAATCCGAGGATAGGATGTCGAGCGCGCCCGCATGCAGCAGGTCAATGGCCGAAACGTTGCCCGAGTGAGAGCCGCCCCGCACGACATTCGGTGCACCCATGAGAACATGCAGGCCCGCATCTCGCGACAATGTCGCAGCTTCGATCGTAGTCGGGAATTCGGCTAGGGCTACTCCAAGCGAGACGCTCTCTTCCACATGCTCGCGCGTCGCATCGTCATGGGACGCGATCGAAATGCCGGCCGCGCGGCAGCGTTCGGCAAGGAGCTGGCGGTTGCGCTCGGAGTTTGCAGCCGATTCCGCAATACGTCGCTCACTATAAGCGGCGAATTCAACGTCGCTGAGCTTCTTCTTGCCCTGATAGTAGATGCGGTAGGCGTCCAGGCTGACGAATTGCCTCTGACCAGGTGCGTGATCCATCAGCGAGGCAAGACGAACCCGCTTGTTCCCTTGAAGTTCCTCGAAATGATCCACCACGTCAGACACCGAAACCTCACAACGCAGGTGAATGAAGTGCTCTGCACGCAGGCGTCTGTCGGCGCTCGCCGAGGCAATAGCTTGCGCCATGGCCGACATCTCCTGCGAACCGAACTCAGTATCACCCTCCAGGCCGACCCGAAGTGCGTCAAAAACCGTCGTTATGCCTGAAGTCGCAATTTGCCCGTCATGTGCCTGGAGTGCTGCATCCATGTTCCAGCGCACCTTCGGGCGCGGCTGCAAATGAGTCTCAAGGTGATCGGTGTGCAGCTCGACGCACCCTGGGATCAGCACATCGCCAGCGCAATCCTCACCTGTCCTGCAGTTCCCACTCGAGATATCGGCAATACTGCCGTCCTGGATCTTAAGGGTGCCTTCAACGATCTCGTCGGCAAGGACGATGCGGGCATTAGTGAAGATGAGTTCTGGGGTCATGGCTCTAGGACTTAGGATGGCATGCCGCATTTTAGCGGATGGCGCGAATGGATATAGAAGGGTGCACCCGGTCCCGGCTCAACGAACAGCGCGAGCGCGTCAATGACTACAGGGATCTCGAGCACGTGATTGAATTGGGAGTGCAGCCGCCTCTCGACTTGGGCTGCCTCAGCCTCGTCAACAATCGCGTTGGTTAGCGTCATGTGGAAGCGAAAGTCCTGACCCACATGTGGATAACCCCAGCGCGACAGATTCGCCTGCTGGCGCTTCGACAGATTTTGTGGATCGCGTCGAGCCACCTCCTGCTCGGTCAGCGGCGCCCGGAATGGTTCGAAGGCCATGCGAATGGCCTCCTCAGCATCAAGCAACAGCGGAGGCGTGGCCTGAACCGTGAGTGCAAAAAAACTGTCCAGACGGGTGACTGCGAGCGTTCCAAGAGAGACAGCCTGCATCCTTTGCGCGAATGCGGCCAGTTCTTGGTCCAGATCGTTGATCGTCGTGCCATCGGCAAGCCGAAATGGTGCCTTCAACGTTGCATGGAACCCGTAGCGTGCGGGCTCGGATACGAGCACGTCTATCTTTGGATCAGGGCCACGTGCCGGACGACGATCGAATGCGTCCCGCCCAAGCCATTCGGCTGCCCGTACTGTTAACGGATTGCTTTTGGCCGGGGTGAAGTAGATTGCTGCCCGCATCAGATCACCAGCCTGCGGAGAAGCTGTGAGATCAGATCCATGATGGTGACCGTTATCACGACGATGATCAGGATCGCCGAGGCTTCGGGATAATAGAAGGCGCGTATCGACTCGAAGAGCACCTGGCCAATTCCGCCAGCGCCGATGATGCCCAGAACGGTCGCGGACCGGACGTTCGATTCAAGGCGATAGAGCGAATACGATATCCAGAGGGGCAGGACCTGCGGGATCACGCCGTAAATCACCTGCTGGACACGTGAGGCACCTGTGGTCCGGATAGCTTCCACGGGACGCGGATCGATCGCCTCGACTGCTTCGGAAAACAGTTTTGCTAAGATCCCAGTCGTGTGAATGAACAAAGCCATGACGCCGGCGAAGGGGCCGAGCCCGACCGACACGACGAACAGGACAGCAAATACAACCTCATGGATGGCCCGAAAGAGATCCATGAGCCGCCGCACAGGCTGTAGGACCCACCAAGGAGCCATGTTATGCGCGGACAAAATTCCGAAGGGTACCGAAAGGACCACGGCGAGGAAGGTGCCCCAAAGCGCAATCTGGATCGTGACCAACATCTCCTCGAGATAATGGCGCCAGTCGCTGAAATCGGGACGCAGGAACCCGGCTGCATACTCAGCCATGTTTCCGGAGTCGGTGAAGAGATAGGTCCAGCGGCTTATTTCGGCTGGCCCCCAGCTCCAGGAGAGCGCCGCTACTAGCAGAGCTAACAGAAACAGGTTACGGCGTCCGCCAGATCCGTGCCCAGCATTTGGCGATGAAGTGGCGCGATCCCCGATCGCCTTAATGAGCTTGAAGGCCGTAGGCCTGGGAGTCGATACTGTCTGGTCCATGCCGTTCATCAAGGCTCTATGTTCACTGATGGAGAGAAGTGGCTTGTATCCAAGCCACTTCCTTTGGGCTGGCTCAGCCGGCAGCAGCCAGTTCGGCTTCGTACTTGGCCTTTTGCGCCTTCAGTTGATCGAGCTTGGCTTTCTTCGCATCAGCAGCGAGCGAGGCGTCGGCCTCGATCTGGGAAATCGATTTGGTCAGCTCCATGATGCGGATCGGCAGGAGCTGCCGGTCGGAAGAGGTGCGGAACGGGGCCCATTTCAGGCCCGCCAGAACTTTCTTTTCGGCGGCAATGTCACCCGTCGACTTGTCGGTACCGTAGGTGAGGAAGAACTCGCGGATCTTTGCTTTTTGTGCTTCCGGAAGATCCTTACGCCACACGATCGGGTCGGAAGGGATCAGGGGCGAGCGCCAGATTTCGCGGATATTCTCGAACGCCTTGGGCTGATTCTTCTGGATCAGCGCCATGTTCTCGGTGTTATTGGTAGCCGCGTCGACCTGTTTGTTGGCGACCACCATCGCGTTGGTCTCATGGTTCGCGTTGGTGACGTTCTTGAAGCAGGTCTTCGGGTCGATACCCTTGGCGCTGAACACGAAGGTCATCGGGACGAGATAGCCGGAGGTCGAGTTCGGGTCGCCGAGGCCGAAGTTGAGGGACTTGTCACACTTCAGAACATCGTCGACCGTCTTGATCGGCGAATCCTTGGGGACGATGATGACCGACCAGTAGCCCGGTTCGCCACCCACCGGCACGCTCTGCACGAAGACTTCGCCATTGGCGCGATCCACAGCTTCCATGGCGGATTTGTTGCCATACCAGGCCATCTGCACCTTACCGAAGCGCATGCCTTCGATGATGCCGGCATAGTCGGACGCAAAGAATGGTTTCACCTCGAGGCCAGTCTTCTTTTTCAGGTCTGCGAGCAGCGGCTCCCAGCTGGTCTTCAGGTTCTGTTGGGACTCGGTCGAGATAATGCCAAAGTTGATGACCTCTTGGGCCAAAGCTGCCGTGGACATCGTGCAGGCGAGCGACACCGTCGCGGCCCATTTGAGCATCGCATTCATTCCAAAATCTCCGCTTATATTCCTGGTTTTAGGCTAGGACATGCACTGGTTTGAGGCAGCTCGACCGGACCAGCCGAGCTGGCAGAGGTTCGGCCGGGCTTTTTGGCAGAACCAGTTCTTCCGAAGCGTCGCCGTAAAGCTCCGCAAGGAAACTGTTTGAGAGAGACGTCGAAGGCCCATCATAAACGACGCGTCCGTCGCGCATTGCGATCGTACGTTTGCAGTAGCGCCGCGCGTACTCGATCTGGTGCAGCGACACGAGGATCGTGATGCTGTCCTGGCTATTGATATTTGCCAGCACGTCCATCACGCGTCGTGCGGAGGACGGATCCAACGCGGAAATCGGCTCGTCGGCGATCAGGATTTCAGCTTCCTGCACCAGAGTGCGCGCGATGGCCGCGCGCTGCTGCTGGCCACCCGAGAGAGTCGACGAGCGTTGTGCCGCCACGGAGGGGATGCCTACACGTGCCAGAGCGGTTGCGGCTTTCTCTCTCTCGGAGCGGCTGAATAGGCCAAGCGTACCGCGCCAGCGGGGCACCCGCCCCAAATGACCGATGAGTACATTGGTCAGGACGGAGAGGCGTCCAACGAGATTGAATTGCTGGAAGATGACGGCCACACGGCCAGCAGGGCGCCCACGCACCAATCGTCCCGCCGTCTGCGACACCTCTCCGAGAACCACGACCTTGCCCGCTTCCCCATCGCCTACCTCAAGCCCGGCGATATGACGGATGAGTGTACTCTTGCCGGAACCTGATGCACCGATCAGAGCAACCATCTCGCCCCGCTGGACCTCGATGCTGACGTTGTCGAGCGCCCGGGTTTTGCCGTAACGCTTGGAGAGGCTAGAAACGCTGATCGCAGTCATGTGCATCATCCCCGTTTGTCTAAACCTACTTAGCCAGAGTAACTTGATGGCGACGGTTAAGTGTCAGTTTGATGAAGGATTGGCGTCATCGCCTCATAGCGATCCACAAAATCTTCTGCCGCAAACGATCGGAAGTCATTGAGCGCTGAGAAAAGCTTGTCGTGCTCCCAGTCCCACCATGCCAAGCGATCCATGCGTTGGCCAAGACGACGGGTGAATCGCTCTCGGATCAGGCGGGCGGGAACGCCACCGACAATAGTGTATGGCGCGACGTCGCTCGAAACGACGGCTCCTGCCCCAATGACAGCGCCATTGCCGATCGTGACGCCAGGCAGAATTGTCGCTCCATGACCGATCCAGACATCATGCCCGATCGTGACTTGGTGAGATCGCCGCCACTCAAAGAACTCCTCTTCGTCTCCGGCTCCTTCGAAATAGTCGCCTGCGCGATAGGTGAAGTGATGAAGCGTGGCGCGCCATGTGGGGTGATTGGTGGCATTGATCCGCACGGCTGCCGCGATGTTGGCAAATTTACCTATTGCGACGCACCAGATCGAGCAATCCTGCATGACGTAAGAGTAGTCTCCCAGCGCTGTCTCGCTCACACGCGATCGTGCTTCAATTTCGACAAACCGTCCAAGCGTGCACCGCTCGACATCTGCTGTCGCGTGTATGAGCGGCTTGTGTTCGTTGAGCTTCGGCATTACGCGGCCTCCCGTGTCGAGAACGCAGCGACATTGATGATCTTTGTCGCGACTGCCTCGCGGACCGGAACGTCATGGAAAATCCCGAGGATGGCAGTTCCAGCAGTTAGTTTCTCCCGGATCATGGTGACGACGACATCCCGGTTGGTCTCGTCGAGCGACGCTGTCGGCTCGTCGAGCAGAAGAATTGAGTAATCAATCATGAAGCCGCGGGCGATATTCACCCGTTGCTTCTCACCACCAGAGAACGTTGCCGGAGGGAGATTGAAGAGGGCTGATGGCAGGTTCAGCCGCTCGAGCATGGCGGCGGCACGATTTGACGCTACCTTACGCTCCACTCCACGCGCAAGCAGCGGCTCGGCCACGACATCAAGAGCCGAAACTCGCGGGATCGCCCGGAGGAATTGGCTGACGTATCCTATGTGATTGCGCCGGAGACCGAGTACGAGGCGGGGATCGCCGGATGCGAGGTCTGCGACGTCTCCGGTGCTGCGGTCCCGCACAAGGATCCGGCCGGCATCGACAGCGTAATTACCGAAGATCATGCGCAGGATAGAAGACTTACCAATCCCTGACGGGCCGCCTAGGACAAGGCATTCGCCGGCAGAGACGTCAAAGGTGACATTGGCTACGACGGGAAGACGGACACCGCCGCGAAGGTGGATCGTGAATGATTTGGAAACATCCTCGACCGAAAGCAGAGGAGCACCAGCCATGGCGGATGAATTGTCTACCACCATCTCAGTTCTCCAGGATCGAGGCAACGAGAAGCTGGGTGTAGGGATGGCTTGGATCGTCCATCACGCGGTCGGTTAATCCCTGCTCGACGATCCGTCCGCTCTTCATGACGATCATGCGCTGAGACAGGAGCCTGGCGACGGCCAGATCGTGGGTGACGATGATCACCGACAGACTAAGGTCAGAGACTAGCATTCGCAGCAAGTCAAGAACACGCGCCTGGACCGATACATCAAGACCGCCGGTCGGCTCATCCATGAAGATCAAGCGGGGGTGGGTGACGAGATTGCGTGCAATCTGCAGACGCTGGCGCATGCCGCCCGAGAAGGAGACCGGCATGTCATCGATACGTGTGGCCGCGATCTCGACGCGTTCCAACCAGTCGCTCGCCCGACGCCGGATCTCGCCGTAGTTGCGGTCACCAATCGCCATCAGCCGTTCACCGACGTTAGCGCCAGCAGATACCTGCATACGCAACCCATCTGCCGGGTTCTGGTGAACGAAACCCCAGTCCGTGCGCATAAGGAACCGGAGCTCGGCTTCGCTTAGCTCCGCAAGATCCGGATACCGCCGGTCGCGCATCCGGTAGCGAATCTCGCCGCTGCTCCGCTCCATGCGAGTGGAAATGCAGTTGAGCAGGGTGGTTTTGCCGGAGCCGGACTCACCGACGATTGCGACAACCTCCCCCGGCCATACATCAAAGGAGATGTCGGTGCAGCCAATGAAGTTGCCGTAGCGCTTTTCCAGCTTGCGCACGGAGAGGATCGGATCGCTGTTCATTGTGCAGCCTCCCAATCGGCCTTCGCGGCGCCATGCTGTGGCAGGCCCGCTCCCTGGTACCCTTCGGACCGGCGGGTTTCGCAATGGTCCGTATCGGAGCAGACAAACATACGTCCGCCGCGATCGTCGGTGATGACCTCGTCCATATAGACGTCCTGCGCATCACAAAGTGCACAACGGGACTCGAAGCGCTGGACCTTGAATGGGTGGTCCTCGAAGTCGAGGCTGATCACATTGGTGAAGGGCGGCAGCGCGTAGATCCGCTTTTCGCGGCCGGCGCCGAAGAGCTGCAGCGCCGGTGAGCGGTGCATCTTCGGATTGTCGAACTTGGGAATCGGCGAAGGGTCCATGACGTACCGGCCTTCGACCTTCACGGGATAGGCATAGGTCGTGGCGATATGGCCGTGCTGTGCAATATCTTCGTACAGCTTGACATGCACCAGGCCATATTCTTCCAGCGCATGCATCACGCGCGTTTCCGTCTCACGCGGCTCGAGGAAGCGAAGCGGTTCAGGGATCGGCACCTGGTAGACGATGATCTGGCCCTGGGTGAGAGGCGTCTCGGGAATGCGGTGGCGGGTCTGGATGATCGTTGCGTCAGTTGTCCGGGTGGTCGTTGCAACATCCGCAACCTTGGCGAAAAAATCCCGGATCGACACCGCATTGGTGGTGTCATCGGCGCCCTGATCGATGACCTTGAGCACGTCGTCCGGACCTAGGATCGATGCAGTGACCTGCACCCCGCCCGTGCCCCAGCCATAAGGCATGGGCATTTCCCGAGAGGCGAACGGCACCTGGTATCCGGGGATCGCGATCGCCTTCAGGATCGCACGCCGGATCATCCTCTTGGTCTGTTCGTCGAGATAGGCGAAGTTATAGGCAGGCAGGGAGGGCTTTTTCATTCTGCTGCCTCGCTCATTGGTGTGTCAGCGCTCGCGATTTCGGCCTCGCGGCGTAATGTTCGCAGCAATTCGAGCTCTGCCTGAAAGTCGACGTAATGGGGTAGCTTCAGGTGCTCGACGAAACCGGTGGCCTGCACGTTGTCGCAGTGCTCCAGCACGAACTCTTCGTCTTGCGCCGGAGCCAGCCGTTGCTCATTGAACTCATCGGATCTCAACGCGCGGTCAACGAGACTCATGGCCATCGCCTTGCGCTCCGATTGTCCGAAGACCAGCCCATAGCCGCGTGTGAAACGCGGCGGCGTATCCGTACTTCCCTTGAACTGCGACACCATCTGGCATTCCGTGACCCGGATCGCGCCTATGCACACGGCAAAGCCGAGTTCCGGCACGTCCACTTCGACATCAACCATGCCGATCCGGATCTCACCGACGAAGGGGTGTGTTCGGCCATAGCCACGCTGCGTCGAATAGCCGAGGGCGAGCAGGAAGCCCTCGTCGCCGCGCGTCAACGCCTGCAGGCGGATGTCGCGTCCAACGGGGTAGGCAATCGCCTCACGCGTCAGGTCACCCGGGTCATCGTTGCTTGGGACGTCAGCCTCGATCAGCCCTTGGCCATCGAGAAGATCAGTCACGCGCGGGCAGCTCTCATCCGTAGGGCGCTCCCGCTTGACAGGGTCCGCGACGGCCTCGTCACCGGCCATGGAGGGGTCGATCAGGCGGTGCGTGTAGTCGAAGGTCGGCCCCAGCAGCTGTCCGCCCGGGATGTCCTTGAAGGTCGCGGAGACCCGGCGCTCGATGTGCATTCTGTTCGTATCGATAGGGAGCGCGTTACTGAACCGCGGCAGCGTGGTCCGATAAGCGCGGAGGAGGAAGATCGCTTCAATCAGATCGCCACGTGCCTGGCGCACGGCCATTGCCGCAAGCTCAGGATCATAGAGAGATCCCTCCGCCATCACGCGATCAACACCGAGGGATAATTGGTTGACGATCTGCTCGACGGAGAGTGCCGGCACATTGCGATCCCCACGCCGGCGATCGGCCATGAGACGATGTGCATTTGAGATGGCCGTCTCTCCGCCTTTAACCGCGACATACATGGTTCAGGCCTCCACAAGACGGGTGGTGCGCGGCAGTGCGAGGAGTTCGCTGCCGGAGATCAACAGCAGGTCGAAGCCAAGCGGATAGCCGGCAGCATTGCTCGCCATTGTCTCAGTGAACCCGTCCGGCAGCCCACGAGGGGCAATAACGGAAACAGTCTCGATTCCGGGTCCGCGGATCGTCAGCGGCGTGCCGTCTCGCAGGCTTTCTACTGGCAAAAGCAATGTCGCAGATTGGTCGGGATAGGAGAGACAGCCCATTGCGAAGTTCTGCCAACCACTGACCGGGCTGTCCTTGGAGAGAGCCGCAAAGGTCGCTGTCGCAGGGTCTTTGGTGACTGCGGCTCCCGTATGGAATGTCAGCCAAGATGCCGCTGCGTCCGCACCGCTGTCTTCAAACCAGACCGGAGTGTCATAATCGGCGTGCGTTGCAAGGAAGGCCGCTGCTGCGGGCTCCAAGGGCGAAGGTGGCTGGACCGCGTGGCCCAGATCGACGATGCGGCCTGGCTTTGCCATGGCATTCATAACCAGCCGGAATACTGCCTGCGATTGAAAGACGGGAGCCGTGAACCCGCCGTCCAACAGGGTTGTACCAGCCATCAGTCTTCTCCGCGAACCATGGTGAAGAAGTCGACACGCGTGGCTTCCGTCTCTTCCGCCTGCCGTGTCCGCGCTGCGTCTTGTTTCGCCAGCGCTGGCGTCACAAAATCGGTTTCGATCACCTGAACCCAGTCCGGAAGTTGGGAGAGCGCATCGAGGTGCGCGACGATGCTTGCCTTCTGCGGGTGGCGGCCGAGAACAATCGCGTGACCAACCTCGCCGGTGGTGAGCTTCACGGTGGCTCGGGTCACCGCGGCCTCGCCGAGATTGAAGATCGCGCCACTGCCGCCGGCCCGACCACGAATCATGACCATTCCGATTTCGGGACCACGAATAGGTGTTGCCGCAGGGGCGGACGGCTCGAGCCCAGCGTATCGCTCGGATAAGGTAGCCGGGTCGGCGGAGGCCAGAGCGTCCAGCCTCCACTTTCGGGCTTCATCGTAGGAATGCATTCGGTAACTCACATGTCTATTTGTCTAGACGACCGTCCATGTCTGTGGTTTACAGTGTGGACCGTGACAACCTGATGACGTTCTAAGTGAGACAGGATCGATGAGCCTAGACGGAGATGGCATCACCCGCTGGAGACGGGTGGCCGACGACATCCGCAGCAATATAGGTGATGGCATCATTTCGGATGCTCTGCCATCCGAGCTCGAATTGGCCGCCCGTTATGGCGTCAATCGCCATACGGTCCGTCGTGCCATCGCAGCTCTGACGGCAGATGGATTGCTGCGCGTGGAGCGTGGGCGCGGCACCTTCGTGAACAACAAGCCGCAGCGGATCGTCTACCCTATCGGCTCACGTACGCGCTTCTCCGAAAACATGCTGAAGCAGTCCTTGGAGCCCTCAGGCCGGCTCATCAAATCCGACTACGTTTTGTCGGATTCGGCGATGGCCGCCTTGCTCGAATGCCGCGTCGGAACGCGACTTCACCGTCTCGACAGCCTCTCGGTTGCGAACGGCGTTCCGTTGTCGCGCTCAACATCATACTTTTCGTCGGAACGATTTCCCGGGATCATCGACGCCTATGCCGAAACCGGCTCTATCACCGAAGCGTTACGGCGAGAAGGAGTTGTCGACTATCGCCGCCGTGAGACCCGCCTGGCAGCAGAGCACGTTTCCGCTAAGGACGCCGAACTATTGAGTTGCGCAGCCGATTCCATTGTCCTGATCAGTAAGGCAATTGATGTGGATCTCGAAGGACAGCCGGTGCAATTTATTAGAACAAAGTTTTTAGCGGATCGGGTGGAACTCGTGATGCTCCAGAGCTGACACTCAGCAGCCTTTGGCGGGAGGCTTTCGGATAGCCAGGTCCGAACCTATGGATCATCGAGTGAATGCTGGATCAATAGGGGCCTGATCCCCAGCCCGTTGCACGCTACGCCGAAGGGCCAACACGGATGGTGCCCGGCCTTGCCGACCTGCAACGAATGGCCAGGATTCTCCTGGACGAACATGTCCCGAATAACGCGCAGGTGCTCGTTCTCGGCACTGGAGGTGGCCTTGAAATCAAGGCGTTCGCCGAGGCGCGGCATGGCTGGTCCTTCGATGGGGTCGATCCGTCCGCTGCGATGCTGGACTTTGCGCGGGAAACCCTCGGGGGCGGTGACAATGTTCCCAGAGCGGATGGTCCGGCACCGTGCCTTCGAGCCCAAGACGGCAGAACCAGCGGTAGGCTAAGTTCAGGTGCACTTCCTCGCACAGGCGCCGCTCGGAGCGGATGCCGAGGCCGTAGCCGATCAGCAGCATGCGGATCATCAGCTCGGGATCGATGGAGGGCCGACCTGTGGTGCTGTAGAACGTGGCGAGATGCTGACGCAGCCCCGAGCAGTCGACGAAGCGGTCGATGGGCCTCAGGAGGTGATCGCAGGGAACATGATCCTCGAGCCGGAATGGGTAGAACAGGCTCTCGTGCATCACGAGACGCTCGCCCATCATGGCCCGATCCTCCTGCTGAGAATGCCTCATCAGGAAATCACGATCCGCCGCCAATCACGAGGAGTTCTTCAACAAAATCTGCCATAAGCGGTCGTTTCCCAACGCCCATATGTTGGCAGGAATGAGAGTGTTCAATCACCCCGGCAGAGAAACCGTCAAACCAACCTTGACGCGGTCCATGGCAACGAAGGTGCGGAACCGCTTCACGTTGTTGTTCCCGAAGAACAAGCGCCGCGTTAGTGCCTCATAGGCAGTCATCGTCGGCACCACGATGACCAGCACGAAATCCGCCTCTCCGGTGACGTAGTAGCACTGCTGCACCTCTGGAACCGAAGCAAACTCCCGCTTGGCGGCATCGATCAACTCCGCCGTCTCGCTGATCACCTCGACCTCGACGAAAATGGTTATAGTCTGTCCAACCTGAGCCGGATCTACAACTGCGACATTCGCTTGGATGATCCCGGCCTCTTCCATCCGCCGGATGCGGCGCTGCACGGCAGGAGCGGACAGACTGACCGCCTCGCCGATCACCCGCTGCGGGGTCATATTGTCCCGCTGGAGGATATTCAGGATCGAAAGATCGAAGCTGTCGAGGATGATCGAGGATGAAGACTTGGACACTATAGAGACCGCCCACACGAAAGATTCTTGCGTCCGACTAGCTCAAATAGAGCGCCTTTCTCGTGGAAGGCGCAATATCCTCCCCCCATCTCAGAAATGAAGGCTGGCGATGTTCCTGCTCAATCAGCACCCTGATTACCGCAAGCCTCCTGATCCGGTTGACGCCGAGACGTTGGGGACTACGGCGGCAGAAAAGGTTGAACGATACCTCACCTATCGGGACAACAATGCCCCGACGCCCCTGCATATTCTCCGGGCCTTGGCCGCCAAACTCGGCGTGGGTGCCATCCATATCAAGGATGAAGGCTTTCGGCTGGGCCTCGGCAGCTTCAAAGCTTTGGGTGGCTCCTATGCGGTCACCCAGCTTGTGCTGGAGGAAGCGAAACGCCAACTCGGCCGGCCGGTCGATGTCGCCGAACTGCACACCCCCGAGGTTCACGCCGCCGCGGCTGCGATGACAGTTGCTTGTGCCACCGATGGCAATCACGGGCGTTCGGTGGCCCAAGGGGCGCAACTCGTCGGCGCCAGGGCTGCCATCTTCGTGCACTCCGGTGTCAGCGACGAGCGTGTGGCGGCGATTGCCCGCTTCGGCGCTCAGATGATTCGTGTCGAGGGCACCTATGACGACTCGGTCGCCGAGGCCGCACGGGTCGCGGCCCAAAAGGGCTGGATCGTCGTGTCCGACACCTCGTGGCCCAGCTACGAGCGCATTCCCGGGCTGGTCATGCAGGGCTACACCGCCATGGTGCGCGAAGCCCTGCGCCAGCTTCCCGAGCCTCCCACCCATGTGTTCGTGCAGGCGGGGGTCGGCGGCGTTGCGGCTGCTGTGGCAGGGCATCTCGCTCTCGCCCTTGGAGACCAGCGGCCGACCTTCGTTGTGGTCGATCCCGCCCGCGCCGCCTGCCTCTTCGAGACCGCACGGGCGGGGCATCCGGTTAAGATTGACCACAGCGAGCCGACGATTATGGCGATGCTGGAATGTTACGAGCCCTCGCTGGTTGCCTGGCGGGTGCTGTCCCGCGTTGCTGATGCCTTTATGACCGTCGACGAGGAGGACGCAGTTGCGGTAATGAACCGCCTAGCCCGTCCCGTCGGGGACGATCCGGCCATTGTGGCGGGCGAGAGCGGCGGTGTAGGCCTTGCCGGTCTCATTCGCGCTGCGGCAGATCCTGAGATCCGAGCAGCCCTTGATCTCAACGAGGTGTCCCGCGTGTTCGTCATCAACACCGAAGGCGCGACCGATCCGGAGCGCTACGCCAAACTGGTCGGGATGCGGCCTGATGCCGTTGCCGTCACCAGTGGAGGAGCAGACGCATGACAACACTTTCCATCGACGCTGAGCGCCTGCTCGGCCGCATCCGGGAACTTGGGCAGATCGGCCGAGCCGGCGACGGCAGGCTGGTTCGGCTCGCCGGCTCTGAGGAGCCAGGCTTCCTCAAGCCGCACGCTCATGTCGAGTTGCACATCAAGCAGGGATCCGTCCTCGAACGCGAGGGCGTGCACATCAGCGCAGTCGAGAACCTCCAAGGGATCTCCTGGCAGCGTGTAGCCATCGACGGAGAGGCCAATCACGCCGGCACAACGCCGATGTCAATGCGCCGGGATGCGGGCCATTCCGCAGCCCGCATGGTGATCTTCCTGCGCGACCGGGCGCGGGACGCGAGCACGCCTACCGTTGCCACGGTGGGCTGGTTGAGCTTCGAGCCGAACGCGATCAACGTCATCCCCTCTCGCGCGACCTTCACAGTCGATCCGCGCGATCCTGACGAACAGCGCCTTAAGGCGGAGGAAGCTGGCCTTACCACTTACCTGGAGAAACTGGCGGCTGCCGAGGAGGTCACCTCGAGCGGCTGGCGCGGTTCGAGCCAGTGACCGTCGACCGGGGGATTGTGGAACTGGTGGAGGCCGCCGCCCGGAGGCGCGGGTTAGCCTTGAAGCCCATGACCTCAGGCGGGGGCCACGATACCCAGATGATTGCATGCATCGCGCCCTCAACCTTGATCTTCGTGCCGAGCCTCGGAGGCATCAGCTACAATCCGCGCGAGCACACGCCAGATGCCGACGTCGTGGCTGGCGCCAACATCCTGCTCGACGTCGTCGCCCGCCTCGCAGCTCAATAAGTGGAGACCCATGACCATCGATCTGACTACCCTCGAACGGGAAATGACAGCTTGGCGGCGTGATTTGCATGCTCATCCGGAGTTCGGCTTCGAGGAGAAGCGCACTAGCGCTTTCGTGGCCGCCAAGCTGCGGGAGTTCGGCCTCGATGAGGTAGTCGAGGGCGTGGGCGGCACGGGTGTCGTCGGCACCCTCAAACGTGGCAGCGGCAATCGGGCAATCGCGCTCCGGGCCGATATGGATGCCCTACGCATCACCGAACAGGGCACGCAGGACTACAGTTCGCAGAACCCTGGGACGATGCATGCCTGCGGCCATGACGGCCACACCGCCATGCTGCTCGGAGCCGCCAAGCTCCTCGCCGAGGAAGGTGGCTTCGATGGCACCGTGCGCTTCGTCTTCCAGCCTGCCGAGGAGTGGGGCAAAGGCGCGCTCGCCATGCTGTTAGACGGGCTGATGGAGCGTTTCCCGTTCGAGGAAATTTACGGCCTGCACAACATGCCGGGCCTGCCGGTCGGGCACTTCCAGACCCGCGTCGGGCCTATCATGTCGGCGGAGGACAACTTCGAGGTCGTCCTGAAAGGCGTCGGAGGCCATGCTGCTCGCCCCCACTGGGGCAACGAGGTACTGGTTGCCGCCTGTGCGACGGTGATGAACCTCCAGACCATCGTGTCCCGTCGCCTCAGCCCAACCGAAGTTGGCGTTGTCTCGGTGACTGAACTGACCACCGACGGAACCCGCAATGCACTCCCGGGGTTAGCGCGCATTCTCGGCGATGCCCGCAGCTTCCGCCCCGAGGTCAGTGCCGAGATCGAAAAGCAGATGCGCATTATCGCCGAGGGTACGGCCCTGACCTACAACGTCGCCACTGAAGTGACCTACACGCGCGAGTTCGTGCCCACCTTGAACGATGCTGCCTTGGTGGACGAAGCCCTTGCGGCCGCCCGAACCGTTTTCGGCCACGACCACGTCTCGACTGCCCGCGAGCCGGTGACGGGCTCAGAGGATTTCGCCCGCTTCCTGGAGCATGTGCCCGGCTGCTTCGCCTTCGTCGGTAACGGTAACGACTCCGCGCCCCTGCATAATCCAGCTTACGACTTCAACGATGACGGACTGCTCCACGGGGCTCGCTTCCACGCCGCCGTCACTCGACAGCGGTTACCATTCATTTGACTGTCACGGATCCGGCAGATCTACCCAGGACCCTCTGATTGAAGCCGCTCGGAGCCTCAAACCCTTATTTTGCTCTGATGCGGTTCCCGATTTTTGCTGATTATCGTGCAATAACCCGCAATAAGGAGTGCCAGTTTGGGAACCGCAGACTGGGCCTGCAAACCAGATCAGTGCACCAACTTGGCGTTACAGCTTCCGGCTCAGGAACGGGGATCCGGCACGACCGAAGCGCCAGGGCAGCTCGGTGGCGCGACTGATCCCGATGCGCGGCCCGGCCGCAATCTCCGCCTCGCCTGTGGGCTCGAAGATCTGGAAGGGCATCTCATTCAACGGCAATTTGTCATGGACAGCGGTCACACCGAGGGCTTGGCACAGGCGCCCTGGGCCCGAACAAAGAAGGTGCGCATCATCAAGGCCTCGGCGCATCCTCATAATCCCGAGGCCGTCGGTTGGCTCGACGGCCCGTATCAGAACGGCGCTTCCCGGCAGGCAGACAAAGTCCAGGCACCAGTGGATCCCGTATGACCGGTACACGTAGGCCCTCCCGGCAGGACCGAACATAGCCGCATTCCGCGGTGTGGGGCCGCGAAAGCTGTGTGAAGCCGGATCGTCACCGGTGTAGGCCTCGGTCTCAACGATTACGCCGCCAATGCCACCGACGAGCAGAGTGGCCCCAACAAGATCACGCGCGACCGTGACGGCATTCCGGGCAAAGAACGAGGGGAATAGAGGTTCGACCAATCCAAAGCCTTTTCAGGTGGGGAAGATCAGACAGGATCCGGCCGCCCGTCGTGCGTCTCCGGGCGTGCTGCAACGGGCATGTTATTCGTTCCAGAGCGGTTCTGCCCAGAACGGAAAAGCCCAGGCTCCGGGGCGAACGGGCGGGATGCCTTCGCATCTCCTGCCGCGCCTGCTACGGGCCTGGGCCGATCGGGGACCAGACGGGCGCTCGCATCGCCAGGCGAGTGCAGGAACAGACCGGGCCGGAGTACATCCGTCCTGGCGCGGTCTCATCGACGCTGGCGGTGACACCTGCCGCTATCGAGGTCCACAACAATGTCCGCTGGGGTAAGCCTGATATGGGGATTAAATTACAATCCGCAAGGGTCCCAGAGGCAGGGCGTATCACACAATGGCCTTTTCTCCGGCTGGTCAGAACCTCCCCCACGGCTTCGAGTTGACGGCACAACGCCCTCACCCGGAGAAGACACATGCCCGCTCACAAAGTGCTTGTCATCGCCACCTCTCATGACCAGATGGGATCCACCGGACACCACACCGGTGTCTGGCTCGAGGAGCTGGCCACCCCCTACTACGCACTGCTCGTCGGAGGCGCGGAAGTCACGCTCGTGTCAATCAAAGGCGGCGCCATTCCGTGGGACCCGCGCAGCATGCCGGCCGAAGCTGGCGAAGGTCTGGGAGAGAAGCCCGAGGAGCAGCAGGAAGTCCCGGCCTCGGTGCGCCGCTTCCTGTCGGATGAGGAGATCATGGAGACGGCCCGCAACTCCCCTGCTCTCTCCAGTGTCGACCACGGCTCCTTCGATGCCGTGTTCCTGCCGGGCGGCCACGGACCGATGTGGGATGCGGCCAATGATGAGACCCTGGCACGGGTGATCGGCTCCATGTTCGATCAGGGCAAGATCGTAGCCGCCGTATGCCACGGACCAGCAGGGCTCGTGCAGGCTAAGCGCCAGGATGGGCGACCTATCGTCGAGGGCCGCCAGGTGAGCGCCTTCACCAACACCGAGGAGGAAGCGGTCGGGCTGACATCGGTTGTCCCCTTCCTGCTGGAGGACCGGCTCAAGGAGTTGGGCGGGCGCTTTGAGCGAGGGCCCGACTGGCAGCCCTTTGCTGTGCACGACGGAAACCTGATCACGGGGCAAAACCCACAATCCTCCGAGCTCGTCGCCCGTCATGTCCTGACGGCCCTTGGAATGACTCCATAGGTGGAGGCGCATAGAGAGGTGGGCCGCCGTGACGGACCTTCTGCTAGTCGGGGCCACAGGCCTGGTGGGCCGGGCGGTGCTGGAGCAGGCCTCGGCAGATGAACGCGTGATGCGGGTCGTTGCCCCGACGCGCCGGCAACTGTCCGCTCACCCGAAGCTGGAAAACCCGCTGGTCGATTTCGAGAACCTGCCAACGTGTGCCTCGTGGTGGTCCGTTGCCGGTGTCATCTGCACCCTGGGCACCACAGTCCGCAAGGCAGGATCACAGGCGGCCTTCCGCCGGGTCGACTACGACTAGCCGCTGGCTGTGGCGCAGCTCGCACGGCAGCACGGTGCACGCTCGTTCGCGCTAGACTCCGCTACAGGTGCCGATCCCCGCTCGCCCTTCTTCTACAACCGTGTCAAAGGCGAGGTCGAAGAGGCGCTTCGCGGGGTCGGGTTTCAGTCCCTGACCATCGTGCGCCCGGCGCTGATCGGAGGCGAGCGGGAGGAGTTCCGGCCTGTGGAGTTCGTGGCCATGCGGATCCTGCGGCTGGCCGAGCCGCTCCTGCCCCGCCGCTACCGGATCGTGCCCTATGAGCAGATCGCCAGGACTCTGCTGGAGGCAGCAATCACTGCCTCCCCGGGGAGGCACATCATCGGGTCCGGCGCGTTTATCAAAGCGACTGCATAGAGCAGGGCTGCAGCAGATCGCGGCCCTAGGCCGCTGAGCCGCTAGCGTCGGAAGATCACGCTCAGGTTATTGGCGGGCATGGGAATGCGCCCAACAAGTTGCAGCCCCTCATCTGCGGCGAGCTTGCTCACCGCCTCAAGATCGCGCACGCCCCACTCAGGATTGCGCCTTTTGAGGTCCTGGTCGAAGGCCTCATTGCTGGGCGCTGTGTGGGCCCCGTTTTCCTTGTAGGCCCCATAGAGGTAGAACGCGCCTCCGGGTGGGAGCACTCGCCTGGCTCCGGCCATCAGGCCCTGCGTCGCCGCCCAAGGGCTGATGTGAACCATGTTGATCGCCACAACGGCATCAGCCTGCTTTACAGGCCATTCTGAAGCAGAGGCATCTAGAACAACAGGCGTGAGAAGGTTGGGCAACCCTGCGGCGGCCCGATGAGCCTTGATGCTTATCAGAGCCTGCTCGTCATAGTCGGTGGGCTGCCACTCGAGGTGCGGCAGCGCGGCGGCAAAGTAGACCGCGTGTTCGCCTGTACCGCTTGCGATCTCTAGAACTGCTCCGCTCCGGGGCAGAACCTGACGCAGGATGGTCAGGATCGGGTCGCGGTTACGTGCCACGGAAGGCGAGACCAGGGCCTCGTTCATGTCTGAAACCTTTGTCACTGGGAGCTCCTGTTTCCCGCCGAGCGGGCCGCCGTCCTGCCCATCTCAGCAGGATGTGGCGCTACCCTAACGTTTGCACGAGTGGATCTGCGCTAGAAATGCGGTTGCTGGTGTGTTGATTGCATCAGGGGCCTGGACCTTGCGTCCGCGCTACATAGGGTGGGCCAGACCAACCGGCAGATCGAAGGCCGCGAGCCTCATCCACACCACCATTGTGATCATCATCAGATCNCAGGGGCCTGGACCTTGCGTCCGCGCTACATAGGGTGGGCCAGACCAACCGGCAGATCGAAGGCCGCGAGCCTCATCCACACCACCATTGTGATCATCATCAGATCCTCAGTGCCCGTTTGAAAATAGGCGCCTACCCCAACATGCAGGGAGAGCGGCCGATCCGGTGCGCTAAATGTTGTGCCATCGGGGAATTCTCAAACGGGCTCTCAGTCAGCGACGCGAACCCAAGCGCGGCGTTGCTCGACTCACTGACGCAGGCGCACTTTAGCTCGCGCTTGTCGATGTAGACCGCCTTGAACATCGACACGGCACCCAAAGTTCCGATGAACAGGGAAATCGGCACAGACAGCCAAGTCAGGGCACCGGCGATCATCAACACGCCAGCCATGCCCTCGGCGAAGGGGTAGATGTAGGAGTAGGCACCCATCGCCGCGCCAGCAGGTCGTAGTTGAGGAACATGTTGGCGAAGCTCTCGACGTTCTGGAGCTTGAGGAGCGCTAGCACGGCCATGTTGAAGGCGAGGAAACCACGCGACCGCACTCACGGTGAAGGGGTCACCGTAAGTAGCATAGCTGACGGCAAGCGCCATCAGCGCCGTCATGCTGAACAGTGCAATGACAGGCTTGTAGGTGGTGGTCTTCGGGTCGGCGACGGTCTTGCCGAGGTAGCGGCGCAGGTCGTCGTAGCCGCCGATCCGTTCCCCGTTGATGAAGGTCTGCGGCGTCGTCTGAGCGCCATGTTCAGCCTTGATGGCATCCGTTGCCTCGCGCGAGGTCAACCACTTGTCCTCGACCGTGAAGCCCTGGCGGCGCAGGAGGTCCCTGGACTTAAAGTGCGGTGCATTAGAAGGCTTCGTTCTTTCAGCAGTATTGGCTGGAGCAGCTCCCTAGAGGTAGTTGAGGTCCGGTGATCGACCAGCCCTGAAGGGGCGGACAGGGCTCGGTCCACTCCTCCGCCGAAGCCGCAATCTTATCAACGCAACTGTGGTGCCAGGAGGACTGCCTGATTAAGGGCCTCAAGCATGCTTCGGTCATCGGCTTGACCGGTTCCGGCAATGTCGAAGGCTGTGCCATGATCCACAGACGTGCGGACGAACGGAAGGCCCACAGTCACATTGACGCCGGCCTCGATTCCCAGAACCTTGACCGGGCCGTGCCCCTGGTCGTGGTACATGGCTACCACAAGATCAAAGTCGCCGCGCTGCGCCCGGAAGAATAGGGTGTCGGCCGGAAGAGGACCCTCGACCCGGATACCGCGCTCCTGCAGCGCCCGCACCGCCGGTTCGATCTTCTGCTCCTCCTCGCCATGACCAAACAACCCGTGCTCACCGGCATGAGGGTTGATCCCGCAAACCCCAATGCGGGGGCTTGCAAGGCCCGAGCGCACTAGCGCCTCGTATCCGCGCAGGATCGTCCGCTTGACCAAGCCCGGCTCGATCCTCGCAATGGCATCGACTAGGCCGATATGGGTGGTCACATGAATGACGCGCAGCTTCGGGGTCATCAGCATCATCGAGACTTCCGGCGTGTGCGTCAGCGCCGCTAGGATCTCAGTGTGGCCCGGGAAGGGATGCCCTCCCGCATGGAGCGCCTCCTTGTTGAGCGGGGCCGTGCAGATGGCGTCGACCTCATTGGCCAAGGCCAGAGCGACCGCCTGCTCGATGTATCGGAATGCCGCATCGCCGGCGATCGGGGACAGCTTGCCCCAGGGCAGGTCATCCGGGATCAGACCGAGATCAATGCAATCGACAGTTCCTGGCTCGAACAAGGCCTCCCCTGGACCCGTCACAGGTTGAATGCTCAAAGAAGAGGTAACAATCTGGCCCGCCTGGCGAAGGCGGTTGGCATCCCCGACGACCAGCGGTTGGCAGCGCTCGTACAGCTCACGGTGAGCCAGCGCCTTCATGATGATCTCGGGGCCGACGCCTGCCGCATCGCCCATCGTGATTGCTATCATCGGCCGCGTCATACCCACTTCCCCCTCAGGCCCAGCGTCTACATTACTCGTTTGTCGCAGCGCTGGATTGATCGCGCCCATCCCGCAGCGCTGCGCGACACCGGACCAGTGTCATGCAATCGCCGAAGGCCCCGGCTTTTGTGATTACCGGGATGGCAAGGGTCCCAATTGACAATCCAGCCGGAACGCCGGGCTCAATATTGCCCTGCATGCGCAGCTTCGAAATTCCGGCCTTGACCAGGATAGCTCGCGCCGTCTCGCCGCCGGTCACGACGAGCCCACCAATTGAAGAGAGACGCGGGGCAATCAACTCGGCGAGAGCCGCTGTTATCTGCGGCCCTTCCCGAAAGTCGAGCGACTCCCCTCTGACTACCACGGCGGCGTCAGAGCCCGATGCCAAGGCCTGGTCCAGCGCATCTACACAGCTTTGCATCCGCTCCGGATCCCCCTCAATCAGGGCGGATGGCGCAAGGAGGATGGACGTCAAACCCTCCTCTCTGGTCAATGCGTCGGACTGTGCTTGTGAGATCTCGGACGCGCTGCCGATGACGGTGAGAATGGGTTTCCCTGTGGCCCTTCGGACCGAGATGGGTGGGGAGACGAGCTCACGCTCCCCTGCTCCGGCAAGCGCCCGCATCAAGCCGGCTGATCCGACCCAGAGCGGCTTATCCGGCAGTGCGAGGGATGCCGCCGCAAGGGTGACCAGATCCTCCTCGGTTTGAGCATCGCACACCACGGCGTCACAACCAGCTTCCCAGAACTTCGCGAGGCGCACCCTGAGAGCCTCGGACCCGAGCGCAACCTGCTCGAGCGCAGCCTGTCCGACCTTGAGCCCTGCATCCGTGAGGATAGCCCTGAGATCGGCAGAGCCCATCAGGCCCGCCCGCTTCCAGAGCTCCGTGCCCTCCAGTGGCATGCCATTGGCGAACACATGTCCGTCGATCGTCACGCGCCCCATCCCGGGGAAGGCTGGCGCGACAATGGCGAGGGGCCGATACCCCAAGGCCAGGGCGGCGGCCTGGCGGATGCGAACTAGCTCCAATGGCCAATGGCCACGCAAGGTAGAGTCCATCTTCTGGTAGAGAATGCGTGTACCTTGGCTGTGAAGCTGTCGCACCGCCTCGGCCGCTGCGGCTCCGGCCTCCGGAGCGGCCAGCGCGCGGGAGTCCACATCGACTGCAACAGTGACGGCATTCCCGAGAGCAGCCTCTGGGTCGAGGATCACCACCGTTTCGATGTCAGTGCTCACGCAAGCAGCAGCGCAATCGGCAGCGCCGGACAAGTCGTCTGCAATGATGAGGGTATCGATCATCGGCGGTCCGGCTATTGAGGGCGCGGTTTGCATGTTTGCTTACTGCCTGGAAATTCACAAGGCGCCATTGCGCAGGAATAACAATCGGACGGCATTCGCCTCACACGATGCCCCAGGCGCGGTAGCGCGACCGGCCGGTGAGCTCGCGCGGGCGGGCTCCACCGAGCTGGGCGAGCATGAGATCGACGGCTTTCGGTGTGACCTTCAGCAGCTTGGCTCCGAGCGGCACCGTCACGAGTGGGCGCGAGAGAAACAGCTCCACCAACTCAGGTAGTTTGGAGTTCGAGCGGCATTGCTTCGTCACTCGCTGCATCAGGTCCCGCGCCAGGCTCAGCCGATCGAGGTCCTTGTGGCTGAGGGCCACTGCCTCCTCCACAACCGTGCAGAAGCCCTCCAGCCTCTCGAGCGCCCCTTCCCTACCCTGGGGGCGAAACTTGGATTGCTTAAACCCTGCTGCGAGAGGCAGTAGGTGGGAGGTTAGCCCTCTTGCCCGCAGGATGGCGGCGGCCATGATCAGCCCGAGCCAGGGCTGACGGGTATAGAGGTTCAGGCTCAACCAGGCATCCCAGGCGATCGCCGCTGCGGCAACCGCCGGCCAGTGGGTGGTGCGCTTGACCACGTCGAGCCAGAGGTCCTCGCTCTCAGCCTCGTCGACCTCGGGATCGTAGACCAGATGAGAGCGGCTCTTCGGCAGCGGAGTCTCGCCGGCGAGCACCTTGTTAGTTCGGTCGAGCAGGGCATCGATCTCGGCGAAATGCGCCGCCCAAGGGTCGGCATCATTGGCGAAGGGCGGATAGGCCTCCTCGTTTTCCGGATCCGATTTGCCCCGCTTCGGAGAGAGCCCCCCCTCCCCTCGCCCGGGGCCAATGCCGCGCAGGGCGGCGAGCCCGTCGATGGAGAGCGGCCAAGGGGCGGGCCGGACCAGCGCCGTGCGGCGGGCACGCAGGGCCGATGCGGCGCGGGTGAGTTCGTGGGTGGGACTGCGCACGTCCATGCCGGCATCGTGCAGGACCAGATCGCCCATATCGACCAGATGGCCGTCGAGGATGAGAGCCCGCACGGCTTCGGTCATGTCGCAGCGCGACTGCCAACCGGCGGAGAGACCCGAGGCCTCCAATCGGGCGTCCAGGCGCATGATGCTGATCGCCACCTGCTCAAGTCGGCCGGCGATTTTCTCCCACGGCAGCTCTGGCAGGTCGATGGTCCGAGGTACCAGTGACTCGGCTTCATCGAACTCCAGACTTCTGCTCCCGAAAGCCATGGCTGTACCCTGCAGCTAAACTGTTGATACTGCACAGCATAGCTTCTTAAAGAGAAGCGAAGCAAGCCCTCACTACAATCTGATGGACTGAAGCCGGTGGGCGCGGAAAGCTGCTTTCCGGTGCCGTCGCGCTCATCGCTGCCTGAGAACCCACTGGGAGCACCCTGGTGAAGGTCCGGCGCTCTGAGCGCTAACGAAAAGTGCTTGTTTTAAGCCATTTTCGCTTGCTGAGGGGAAGCCCCGCCTTCTTCGGCTGGTAAACGAATTCCGTAAAAGACATCTACAGGGGATCGTATGTCGCAAGGAGAGGATTGAACAGCCGGCGCCGAAAGCAGGTTCATAGAAAAGCCAACGGCGGTAGTTCACGACATTTCTATGTGAACTTGAGTGGAAACTAACGTGAGCGCATTCCCAATCTCCCCTATAGCTACAGCGACCGCTCTGGGCTCCGGAGCCACTCGGCCCAGCGGGTGGAGCATCTCGAGACACTCACAGCAACAAGTACTGCCTACGACTTCGGCCCAGTTCTTCACAAGGCTGGCCGTGCAGCAGCAGATTCGCGACGGCCCAGTCCCAGAGCTTGCAAGCCGAAGTCGTGGCGGCGATCGCTCTGCCTCCGGCTCGATGTTGCCTCAAGAACCCCTGCAGGCTCGTCCCCGTGTAAGGGCTATGGCCGCCACTGCGGGCAGATACCAAGGGCGTGAGCGGAATTCTACTCAAGTACACTTTGCTCCGCTTCTTGGTCCTTCCTGTTTTGCAAACTACAACTTCGACGCTCCAGAAACTCTCCGACATATTCAAGTCTAGGCAAGAAATGCCCCCCTCACCTGCCCCAAAGAATCTCCTGATCGGCTGTGCTTGTGCCCCGATCGAGGAGCAGATAACGGGCGTACAAATCTATGACCTCAGAGTAGCTGGCTGTGGGGTTGCTCATCAGGAGCATGGCTCCGGCGCCTCTCGTGCCCGGCCCGTTCGTTCTCGCCTCCCAGAGAGATCCGCCCTTACTGCCGTCCGCATTGATCGCCTCGCGCGATCGGCCTGTCACCTGCTCGAGGAAATCGAAGGGTTAGCGAAAATGGGGGCGCATTTCAGATCGCTCACTGATCCGATCGACACCTCTACACCACAGGGCATGTTCTCGCTGCAAGATCTTGGAGAAGTCACACAGGTAGAGCGCACGTTGATTTCCGAACGTACAAAAGCTGACCTCCGAGCCGCCAAGGCACGCGGTCAGGCGCTCGGCAGTCCGGGCACGAGATAGCGCCAGCCGGAGGCTTTCTGTAAGCTCGCAGCATCTCGCGATATGGGGCACCTCGACGAACTCATCCCTACTGCCGCTCAATGAATGCCAACCGTTCACCGGATGCACCCTGCTCACAGCCGGCACGATGTCGCGAGGGTGCTCGCCGGCAATGGGCAGGAGTGGACCGGGGAGCGATTGCGCCGGGCTACTCCCGGGATGGTGTCGCAACGGATGGCTGGCGCAACCCTGCCCCCCTCCCGGCACGAACGATGATTAGCTCATGACATTGGCTGCTAGCATTGCGCTGAGCGATCCAGATCTCTCGCTCAGAGACATCGCCATTCCACTTGAATGACTACGGGAGCGTACGCCGCGCGGCGGCACACGGCGACCGCGGTCATCCGCAGGAACAGCTCGATAGGGCTCGTCAGTTGGGGTTTATCACATCACCTCGGGAGCAGGAGCTTGCAAACGAGAGGCTGACTGCTGTCAATCCGGTCCAGTCGCCGCCAACTGCCTTAACTCGGGGCAGGCCCCAGCGCTCGCCTGCAGGTCCGCGCCAGCATAGGCACTAGGATCTTCGACGGGGCCGCTCGCTCTTAAGGCAACAACTGTTGAAGTCGTGAGCAGACCGAACTCTGGCCAGCCCAAAGGCAGTGAAGTGAGACGCAGGACGCCCCTCCGAAGGCAATCCTCAGCTCGCAATTTCGATAGGCGAGGGATCCGCACGTCCCATTTGGACCCGAACGTGGAAGTGTCTTTCGCCGTCAGCCGCTCTAGGCTCAGGACCTATTAATTTGGGCTGAGGTGTGATTCAGA
>NZ_JAJATX010000115.1 GCF_020866965.1 Microvirga roseola | reverse complement strand
GCCGCCCCGGAGGAATCCCTTGCCCCCTAATCTGCCCCGCTTACCTGCTAGTCGTCCCACGGCATCGAGAGCTAAGCAACTGACTTTGCATAGCACAGCTTGATCAAGAGAAGCAAAAGGAGCGTTAAATACGGTCCGATCGATACACCCCGGATCCTGCGACAAGGCTGTCTAATATAGCTGTGAAGCCGAGTGAGATCGCGCGCTAGTAGGATCCCTATGCGATATTGCTCACCGATCCGCGCGGGCAGCCATTAATTTAGGCCATTCTGGGCATCGTAGGAAAGACTTTCCCGAGTTATGAACGAAGTTCCTCTGAGCCATGTTTGTCGGGCAAACTTTATTACGACTTAAGTTTTCGCGGCGCCCGTAGTCGTGGATTGTGAGACGTCCACTCCCCTCGCATTGCGGAGTTTAGGGTCAGATCAAACCCATTTGCCTCAATGAGAACGCAGACGAGAGCACGCATCGCAAAGTGCTTACCGTTGAGCGAGTCCGACGCCTCAGCTAGCTTGAGCTCCGCGAGCTGTGCCAGGAATGGGCCGGATCGAGCGCCCACTGTGCCCTGTGCGGCTCATCAGGCGATCGTTGGACGCCCAGGCCAGTAGCTTATCCCATTCCTGCTCGCCATAGCAGGCGACGATTTGGAGCGGGACTAGACACTGATCTGGGCGTAAGTTCAGTGCCTTCCACATATTGGGCTGCGGCCGAAAGCTCTTTGCGCGTGACGGCGCGGTGCACGCCCACAGCAAGCTGCTTCGCGGCCAAGGCGACATAAAACGGCCTCCGGCCACCTATCGCAGCAGTCTGCACCCTGCCCTTCTCTGTGAGCGCAAAGCAGGGTCGTTCACTGGAGCCGGCGCTTTTCGTAACACGCGGTTCGCTGGGACGGCAAAAATGGACGTGCGAAACGCATTGTCTGCCATCACCCCTGGCGATGAGATCCGAAGATCCTTTGAGTTACTAACTCCAGGAGCCTTTTGCGGTGCCGCGGCTACATCATTTGACGTCCTTCTGTGCGGAGGCGTATGCCTCCGCGAGGCTTGGGAGTTGTTCGATCAGGTATGCCGCGAATGCTGTGTCGAACCCCTGATCAATACTGATTTTCAGATCACGCCCGGTCTGCCGGACCTTGGCAACTTTCTGGCCAGAACCAATTGAAATTGTTCTTGCCTTGGGCTCGGAGTTTCCCACCGAGGGCTTCTTCGTGACAGCTGATAGTACCTGCGAGAACCGGCTATCCGTATCAAGATTTGCGAAGCTGACTTCAGCGATTGCCGCTTCAGCCGCTCTCTTCGCTGCAGGTCCGCTCAGCGCTTCGGACAGCGCAATCCAGCGTGCCCTGCCCGCTTTCGGAGCCGGACCGATGGCACTAGCAATTGCCTCTGGAATCGCTCTGGCAACTGCGATGTAGCGGCTCAGATCAGCCTTGTCGGTCGATAGGGCCTGCATGATCACAGTGCGGTCGAACTTGAGGGTCTCGAGGTGTAGTGCGAAAAAGGCTTTCTCAATGAACGAGAGGTCGCGCCGGTCCAGATTCTCCTTGCCTTGAGCTACAACGAGTTCTTGATCAGTGAGGTTACGGACTACCGCCCTGACCTTGATCCCGAGACGGGCAGCTGCCTTCACACGACGGTGGCCGAAAGCAACCTGGTAGCGATCCTTCTGGTCAGGGTGTGGTCTGACCAGAATTGGCACCTGCTGTCCGCTTTCCCGTATGCTTTCGGCTAGACTGTCGATGCTCGAGTCCGTCGCATCGGCCATGCGGTCCGACACAAACGAGCCATCAATCAGATCAGTCTCAATCTCAACGATTGCCGAGCCTGATTCCACTTGGTCCCGGATCTCGGTCAACTGCTGGAGAGATGCCCCCATAGCTGCAATCGCTCCTGAGCGGACGCGCGGCGGCGATGGCACCTGCGGAGCCGAGTTGGGAGCTCCCAACTGCTCAGTCATCGCCGCGAAGACTTTATCCATTGCACTTTTGCGGCTCATGCTGCACGTCCCCACGCTTTGCGGATCATTGTTTCAACCTCGCTATTAACAGCATCCAGAGCTTCAATCGCCCTGTCATAGGTCTGTCGGTTCATGGACTCACGCCCGACCTCATAGAGGGTCTGTTTCGTGAGGCCAGCATCCGAGACCGCAGATGATTTCACCATCGGACTAGTGAGGACTGCGTCACCAAACAGGCTTCTCAGAAGAGCGGTGATGCGGGTCTGCGGCCCATCCTGCGGCTCATATCGCGTAACTAGATAGCGCAACGCATCATACCGAATCTGACCGCCAGCTCCACGTACGACCTCTAGAAGGTCGTCTGTCATCGCGAGGAACTGAGACATAGACGCCACGTCGAGCATCTGCGGATGAACCGTGATGAGGAGAGAGGTCGCTGCGCATAATGCCGAGAGCGTGAGAAACCCGAGCTGCGGTGGACAATCAATTACGACAACATCGTAGCTGTCGGCAACGGTGTCGAGTGCCTTGGCGACTCGCTCGAAGAACAGTTGATCGCGCTGGCGAGATATTAACGCCTTAGGAGTCTCGTGCTCAAATTCCATAAGCTCAAGATTTCCGGGCACGATGTCGAGACCCGTGAAGTAGGTCGGTCGGATGATCTCAGCGAGCGGACGGCGCTCCTCACTATAGCGAATTGCGCCATAGAGAGTCTCGCCGGCTCCTACATCGATCTCCGGCTGAACACCATGGAGCGCCGACAAGCTCGCTTGAGGGTCAAGATCGACGGCGAGAACACGGTAGCCTTTAAGGACGAGAAATTGGGCAAGATGAGCTGCTGTCGTGGTCTTGCCCGAGCCGCCCTTAAAGTTAACGACCGAAATAACCTGTAAGTGCTCGCTGTCCTGACGGCGCGGCGAGAATTTCCGGCCCGACTTAGTTGTTTCGTCGAAATAAGCGCGCAGCGCGTGAATGTCGGCGAGCGAATAGGAGCGTCGACCGTACTGCGTAACCTCGGGCTGTGGCCCCTGCCCCTCAATTGAAAGCTGGCGAAGCCTGCTGTCGGAGATGCCCAGTAGCTTCGCTGCCTCCCCAGAGGAGAAGCGGCGCAGGGTTTTTGCTGAGCTTGGTGGATAGAAGGCAGCTGCCATTGCTTGCAGCTGCGAGCGCAGGATCGCAGCATGCTCGCCGATGGCGGAGCCCGTTTCTGGAGACGGCAGCGCGACGTCTAGTATTGCAGCTTGCTGGTTCACGGCGGTCCTCTCGTTTACGGCAAATCGACCTATACACGTCTATTATCGTAAAGGTTAATGGTTTGTTGGATTCTCCGGCAGAGTCGAGCCTGTCTAGACATCCGTACCGGATTTATTTGTTGAAAACCGCGAGCTATGAACGGCCTGAATTGTCAGCAACGAGCCGACTCGTTCTTTGAATTGGACCAGAGTACTACGCATGCGTGACGCTGTCGTATACCCGAAAACAATGTTCAGTGCCTGATCCTCAGTCGCTGCGACCCGGCCGAGAGTATGGCCAGCTTCTCCGTGCCGTCGATCGAAGGGAGTTTATTCGGCGACGCAGTGCTGATCCCTGAGTGGGGCTGTATTGGCAGCTGGGTGGAGAAGGATGGAGCAGCGCGAAAGCTCAGCGGGTGCAGCCGAGGCGTTTGAGGGCTGGCTACGCTAGAGCAGCAGTGTGGGTACTGGACCAGAGGCTCAGGTTGAGTTGCCTCGTTGAAGAAGTTGGGAGCTCCCAACACCTGCCTGTGGGCGAAGCAGTTGCTCACGGAGCGCCCTCATCTCGTCCCTTCCTGGGCTTGCTCCAAGCCGGATAAGTTAGCCTAACCATTGTGGAGCCGGCGCCTCCAGTGAGACGGGCCGACGACCTCGGCGCAGGATAAGTGGCCCTTGCTGAGTATCCCAAGGCGCCGACTTTGCTACAGCAGGCGCGCGTACGATAGGGCGTGTAGCCTTCTCTCGCCTGTAGATAGATAGTGGCTATCCGGCGGAGCGCTCGAATGGCGCCGCTCCATCAACGGCGGAAGCTCGCCCCGGAGGGCTTGTGCCAAGCGAGCCCAAACCCTCAACGTGGCACCTGAGATTACGGTGGGTCATCTGCCGTTTCTTCGTTCCGCTTCCGCCCGGGTGGCTAGGTCGGCGCGAAGGGTGCCCCATTCGAAGGGGGTGGCAGCGCCTTGCTCCGGCTGCGGGGAGAGAGCTAGATATCATGTTCTCTCCCAGGGGGGGGCGGCGTCAACCCAGGCGGGTGCCGCGAATGGACGTTCGTGCGGCAGTCCGCGAGCGGCTAAAAATGCGGAGTCTGGGGTGCGCAGGCGAGCCGTTTTCGACCGGTGTGGGGGTCCATGGAAGAATGGCGATGCGACTGAGCAATGATCCGAGTTCGTCTGTCGCCTGCGTCGTGAGTGCTTATTGGGTCCATTGCTCCGGCGGGAGAGTGAGTTGCCTAGCAATGCTGCTCGAGATGCCGTACTTGTACTCGAAACTCTCGCTGGGCCTCGTTGGGAGCTCCCAACAAGGTCGGTCCCTACTCGCTCGATGCGCCCGAACGGGCCCAATCTCGCCACGGCTCCTCCGTAATACCAGCCCTGGGGATGATGGCGGCAGTCTGGAAGGATCAATGCGGCACGAGCCCTGTGCCGAGGTCGTCTAGGCTCAGGAGTCGTTGATTGAGGTAGAAGGCCACTGAAGCAG
>NZ_JAJATX010000019.1 GCF_020866965.1 Microvirga roseola | reverse complement strand
GGGAGGGGTGGAACCGCGAGGCTCCCCCCTATCCCGATTGTGGGCTTCTCTTGCCGGATTACGCGAGATGCGCTCCCCGGGCCGCGGTGTAGAGCGTGTAGACGGACTGGCTGCCGCAGATGAACAGGCGGTCGCGCTGCTTTCCGGTGAAGGTGAGGTTCGCACATCCTTCCGGCATGAGGATCTGGCCGATCTTGGTGCCGTCGGGCGCATAGATATGCACGCCGTCGATCCCTTCGCCGCCAAAGGCCGTTGCGGCCCAGATATTGCCGTCCACATCGGCGCGGATGCCGTCATGGAAGCCCTGGGCCAGGGTGGTGAATTCCTGCCGGTTCGTGAGCCTGCGGCCGTTCTCCTGCACATCCCAGACAAGGATCCGGGCGGGCTCCGGGTGATGGGTGGCGGCGGTATCGGCCACGTAGAGCTTTCGGTAATCGGGTGAGAAGCAGAGGCCGTTGGGCTTGAAGATCTCGTCCGTCAGTCTCGTAAGCGCGCCGGACTGCGCATCGATGTGGTAGACGCTGGTGGGCAGCTCGAGATCCCGGACATTGCCCTCGTACCACCAGTGGCTGCCGTATCCCGGATCCGTGAAGATGATGCCGCCATCGGCCGGATGCACCACGGCATCATTCGGCGCGTTCAGCGGCCTGCCGTCATAGGATGCTGCCAATACTTCCGGCTCGCCCTCCCAGTTGTAGCGCACGACCCGCGCCGTCGAGTGCTCGCACGAGATCTGCCGGCCCTGGAAGTCGAAGGTATTGCCGTTGGAGAAATTGGATGTCACGCGCAAAGGCGTAACGGCGCCTGTCACTTCGTCCCAGCGCATCTGCCGGTTGTTGGGGATGTCCGAGAAGACCACATAGCGGCCGACGCCGTTCCAGGCTGAGCCTTCCGCCCAGAGGGAGCCGGTCCACTGGCGCTGCAACGGCGTGTTGCCGATCATGTATTTGCGGAAGCGGTCGTCGAGCACCTTCCAGGCTTCGTCCGGATAGCGTTTCGGCGGCTCCGACCGCGGCATCATCTGGGCGGACGCGGAGGTGGTGGCAAGGCCTGCCAGAACGCTCATTCCGCCGATGAAGCTTCGTCGATCCAAATTCATGAGATCCTCCCTGGGATGCGATTTCTTGTTCGCCCCCGGCATGGTTCCGCGTTGGACACGTCACGGAAAGAATCTCACCAATCGATAAGCGCGACAATAGAGGGACAGGACCACGATGGGCCGGCGCCGGTCCGGATTGGGTAGTCCTGTGGTCTACGTCGAGAGGCGTGCCTCTCAGTTCCTGTTCCACTGGTAGATGCGGCGCTCGCCGGCCATGCAGTCCACCGGTTCTTCTGCCTGGACTTTCCTGACGAGCGGCTCGGAAGGCAACCCTGCGATCTCCCGGATGATCTTCGAGCGGATCGCCTCGGCGAATTGCTGGCGCTCGCGTACAGGCACGAGGAAGGCTCCCTCTCCGCCGATGACGCAATCACGGTAATAGTGATCGAGATTGTCCATGTCGCCGAAGCCGCTCGGGCGTTTGAGCATGATGGGAAGGCCGTTGATGGTGATGCCGCGGGCGGTTGCCTCATCCCGCGCCTGCACCACGCCGCGCCCGCTGCTGTTGGGCCCGTCTCCGGAAATATCGATCACGCGCCTCATCGGAACGACGCCCGTGTCCTCCAGGAGCTTCACGCCGAAGTCGATGGCGCCAGAGATCGAGGTGCGGCGGATGCGGCCGATGGGGCTGCGATCCAGACCGTCCGCGAAGGCAACCGCGCTCTCGGGGCCGTCGATGATGGTCCAGGGGGTGATGACAGCCTGGTGATCCACTCCCGACCACTCCACGTAAGTCACCGTGATGCGGCCCAGCATCCCGTTGCGGATCGCTTCATGGACGAGAGGTGAGCGGAAAGCTTCGATGAACCCCTCGCGCTGCAGCTCCTGCTCTTCCGGATCCATGGAGCGCGAGACGTCGACGGCCAGGACGAGAGCGAGATCGACCTCCGTTTCCGCCCTGGCGCTCGAGGGCGACAGCCAGAGAAGCCCTGCAATCAGAACAGCAACGCAACCGTGAAGCTTTCGACCCATTCCAGCCTCCATCCTCGACCGAATTAGACCTGGATCGCTCCTTCAGCGGGGCAAGGCCGCGCCGGTCTGGGAACGTGGTGCTGCTTCAACAACAAACCGTGAGAAGGCACATCGCTGTGGCTGCCGGACGATACCCGTTGCCCGACAAATTGGCCACACAAGCTAGCGAAGCAGTGTTGCTGCCTGACGAGGCAAACACTAGACGTCCCGCGAAATATTACTACATCATAAAATTACTGAGTGCGTTTGTGTCTCTTTATCTTCAATCATTTCGTAAGCTAGGCACTTTATATGATGCAGACTCAGCAATGAGCTGCAAGTCAGGGAATGCGCTGAAGCATTTGGTGGTCCGAAGCCGTAGGAAGTCCACGATCCCGAAAGCGTGGCTTTCTTGCAGAGCAACAAGAACGGCATAACCACTGGAGCGGAGGCCTGGGGGGCAAAAGAATTGCGTCAGGTCCACTCTTCCGACCCGCCGACTTGGCGGTCAGCCACGAGGATCGTGCTACCCGTTGCCTCAATCACGCTGACAGCCATAGCCATTGCGGCCTTCGCTCTCATCTGGGCGGTCCGCCAAAGCGACGAGGTCTCGGTCGAGCGCCAGCTCCGCACGACGGAGCGGAGCATCCAGGCCATCGTGGGAGAGCTGGCCAAGCAGCAGGAGATGGTTGCCGTCTGGGACGATGCCGTCCTGCAGCTCAACAAGCCTACACTCGACCTGCAGTGGCTGGATGCCAATCTGGGGATTTGGCTCAGCCGAACTTTCGACCAGGATCAGGTCTACATCCTGAATGCGCAGAACGAGCCGATAGACGCGACCATCGATGAAGCCCGTGTCTCTCCCGGCGAGTTCAATCGGGTCCGGCCCGGCCTCGAAAGCCTGCTCCAGGGCCTGCGGGGAGACCGAAGCTCTCCCCATGCCGATCATGTGGATAGGCCTGACGATCCGATCTATCTGACGACCGGAAAAGCCGTTCATGATGCTCATCTCCTTGAGCTCCAGGGGCGTCCGGCGGCAGTCAGCGCAATGAAGATCGTGCCCGAGTCAACCGATGTTCCTCAAGCGCCCGGAAGCGAATTCCTGCTTGTCAGCATTCGGTTTCTCGACGGGAGCTTCATCGATGAGATCGCACGGCGGAACCTGATCGAGAGCCTGCGCTTCTCCCGTGAGGACATACCGCACTCCGGGGAAGTGTCGGTGCCGCTCAAATCGGATGCGGGGCGTCTGATCGGCTACTTCATCTGGCGCCCTGAACTGCCTGGCTCGAAGATCCTGCAAGTGGTCGGTCCGAGCGCAGCCGTCGCCTGCCTGATCATGGTGGTGCTCACCGTTCGGCTCGTCCGATCGCTGAGGCGTTCCATGTCGAAGCTGCAGCGAGCCGTCGTCGAGCTTCGCGCCAGTGAGGCCCAGGCGCACTATCTTGCCTTCCACGATGTCCTGACCGGGCTGCCGAACCGCGCCATGCTCGATGAGAAACTGGATCAGGCCCTGATCCGCACGCGGCGCGGCAAGAAGACTGCCGTGCTGATGCTTGATCTCGACCGGTTCAAGAACATCAACGACACCCTGGGGCATCAGGCCGGAGACGATGTCGTCAAGGAGCTTGCCGGACGGCTGTCGGACGTCCTGCCGTCCACCGACTTCCTGGCCCGCCTCGGAGGAGACGAGTTCGCGATCGTGCAAGCCGAGATCGACGGTAACGACGACGCGGAAGCTCTGTGCACCCGCATCCTCGAAACCGTACGCCAGCCCTTCCAGGTGCTCGGCCATCAGATTTTCGTCGGCGTCAGTATCGGCGTCGCCATTGCGCCGGATGCGGGGCTTGAACGCGTCGACCTCATGCGCAAGGCGGATATCGCGCTCTACCGGGCCAAGGCAGAGGGCAGGGACGCCTGTCGCATTTTTACGGCCGAAATGGATGAAACGGTCAAGCTGCGGAGCATCGTCGAGGATGAGCTGCGGGCCGCCATTGCCAATGGCGACGAGCTGAGGGTTTTCTATCAGCCGCAGGTCGATATGAGCGGGCCGACCGTCATCGGACTGGAGGCGCTCGTCAGGTGGCAGCATCCAGCGCACGGTCTGATCGAGCCCAGTCGGTTCATCGCAGTCGCCGAGGAAACCGGATTGATCAACCAGCTGGGCGAATGGGTCCTGCAGCAGGCCTGTCTGGCCTCGAAGCGCTGGCCGGACCTCTCGATTGCGGTCAATCTGTCTCCCGTTCAGTTCCGCACGAGCGGGTTTGCGGAGCGCCTCATCGAAATCGTTCGCGACAACGGCGTCGATCCTCGCAGGATCGAAATCGAGATTACCGAGAGCCTTCTGCTCAACGACGATGAACTCTCCCACACGGCCCTGAGAATCCTGCGCAAGGCAGGCTTCAAGATCGCCCTGGACGACTTCGGGACAGGCTATTCCAGCCTCAGCTATCTCCGCCGCTTCGAGGTGGACAAGGTCAAGATCGACCAGTCCTTCGTGCAGCACCTGGAAGGGGAAAACGAGACCGCCGCTATCGTGAGCTCCATCGTCTCGCTCTGCCAGGCCATGGGGCTGACCGTGATTGCGGAGGGCGTGGAGACGGAAGATCAGAGGCGCTTCCTCTCGACCGCAGGCTGCAGCGAGATGCAGGGCTTCCTGTTCTCGCGCGCCTTGCCGGAGGAGCAGGTTTCCAGCCTCCTTGCAAACCTGCGTGAGACAGGCGGCAGAGCCTTCAACATGAGGCCGTCACCGGCGTAAGTCCGCCCGAAGCGGCTGCTGTCACGCCTCCCGGAAGCTGCGCCTGAAGGTTTCGAGGAACGGCTCGAGCAAGTACTGGAACATGGTGCGCTCGCTGGTGACCACCAGCGCCTCGGCCGGCATGCCCGCGATCAGCTCGATGTGAGGGTCGATGCGGCGCAACTCGTCGCGATCCACCTCGATGCGAGCGAGATAGTAGGATTGGTGCGTCTGCTCATCTACGATCCGGTCGGCGGATACCGAGCGCACCACGCCCTGAATACGGGGCAGGCCGCGGCTGGAGAATGCGGAGAGGTGAACCTGCGCCGACAGCCCCGCATGAACCACGTCGATGTCGGTCGGCGATACCCGTGCATCGATCAGCAGCGCATCCTCGGACGGCACGATGTCGAGGATCGCCTCGCCTTGGCGCACGATGCCGCCTTCCGTTTTGAACTGCAGGCTGACGACCGTGCCGCTGGCCGGGGACGTGATGACTGTCCGCTTGAGGACGTCCTCGCTGGCTGAAAGCCGTTCGCGGACGGAGGCCAGCTCTGTCCTGACCTGAACGAGCTGGGTCGCGATCTGATCCGCCCGCTCGGCATCGAGCGAGAGCAGCTCCAGATCGGCCTCTCCGATCTGCTGTTTGGCTTGAGCGATGGCTGCCAGATACTCGCCGCGTTTTCCGTCGATTTCCGCCTGCATCCGCTGCAGGCGGAGGATCTCAGGTTTCGTCACGATCTGCTTGCGCCGCAATACTTCCTTGCCCTCAAGCTCTTCCCCGATGAGTTCGAGCTGGCGGGAGGCGCTCGCGACCTGGGCTTCGAAGCCTGCAATCTGTTCGTTGAGTTGCTCTATGCGCTGGGCAAGGACGCGCTTCCGCGAAACGTGCGTCTCGCGCCGGGCACGGAACAGGTCCCGCTGCGTTTGGATGATCAGCGCAAGGCTCGCATCCCTCGCTTCTCCCTGTAATTCGGAGGGAACGTTGAGACGTTCGCTGTTGGCCTGTTCAGCCTCCAGTCGGAGTCTGGTCACCAGTAAGGTGCGATACTGCGACACCAGCATGTCGTGTGTCGCCTTGGGCTGAATGTTTTCGAGGACCAGCAGCGGTTGCCCGAGTTGCACGACGTCGCCATCGCGAACGAGCAGCTTTCCGATAATGCCGCCTTCCAGGTGCTGGACCGTTTTCTTGCTCCCGTCCGGGCTGATGATGCCGGGAGCAACCGCGCCTCCGGCAAGCGGCGCCAGCGTCCCCCAGGCCGTAAACCCGCCAAGGAAGATGACGCTGAGCGCGATGGCCATCCGAACGGGCTTGCGAATGCTGTCCTGCAGCGCGGAAGCGTCGTCTGAAAGCGTGTAGCGCCGTGGCTCCGCTGTCCCGCCCCTGAATTCCGTGAGGGTCTGTCCTGTGCTCATCCGTCACCTGTCTTAGCGAATGGCGGCGTTTGCCTGGCGATTGGAAATTGAGAATGTCGGATCGCCTACGACGCTCCGGCTTCGGCTCTCATGGATGCGGTCGTTTCCGTTACTGCAAACGACGCAGGCGCGTTCCCGACGTGAGCCCCGTGGCGGGCGACCACCGACGGCTTGTGGATAGGAACCGCCTGGTGCTTTCCGCCCGTGCTCGCCTCACGCATGCGCTGCAGCACTTCATCGCGCGGTCCGAAGAGATCGACCCTTCCATCGCGCAGCAGAAGGATCTTGCTCGCCTGAGCCAGAGTCGATGGACGGTGGCCGACAATGATGAGGGTCGCACCCTGCTGCTTCAGCTCGCTGATAGCTGCGGCAAGGGCCGCCTCGCCAACTTGATCCAGATTGGCGTTCGGCTCATCGAGGATGATCAGCTTTGGGTTTGCGTAGACGGCACGGGCCAGGCCGATACGCTGGCGCTGCCCGCCCGACAGGCGCGTGCCTCCGTCGCCGATCTGGGTTTCATACCCCTCGGGCAGTTGCTGGATCATCTCATGAGCATGCGCCAAGGTAGCGGCAGCGATGATCGCGGAGTCATTGGCCCCCGGATCGAACCGCGCAATGTTCTCAGCCACCGTGCCGGCAAAGAGCTCCACGTCCTGTGGGAGATAGCCGATATGCTGACCGAGCTGATCGGGATCCCAATGTCCCAGTTCGGAGCCATCAAGCCGGATCTTTCCTGCGCTCGGAGAGGTGATCCCGACCAACAGGCGGCATAGGGTGCTCTTACCGCTGGCGGAGGGCCCGATCACCGCAACCGCCTCCCCAGGCCTCGCCTCGAAGGATACGCTCTGCAGGACAGGACTTTTCGAATTGGCAGGGGCGTAGCTCACCTGCTCGATCGTGAGGTGGCCGACAGGCGAAGGCAGCCGGGTGCGCTCGATCTCGGGTGGAAGAGCCTGTAACCGCGCCTTGAGACGCCCGTAAGCGATCCGGGCGCCGCCGAAGTGCCGCCATGAGGTCATGGCGAGTTCCACCGGGGCGAGGGCGCGCGAGAGAAGAATGGAGGAGGCAATCATCGCTCCACTCGAGACCTCACCTTGCAGGACCAGGGTGGCTCCAAGCCCCAGAATGGCGACCTGCACGAAAAGGCGGAAGAACTTCGTCAGTCCAACCAGAATACCGCCCCGCTCAGCGGCGCGCTGGGTTGCCTTCAGGGCGGCCATGTTGTTCTTCCGCCACCTGTCTGTGAGCATCGGCAGCATACCCATGGCGCGCACGACCTCCGCATTGCGGATCGTGGCCTCCGCCTGCTGCGTGGCGGCGATCTGCGCCAGGTTGCTTGTGAGCGTCGGCTTTCGGGTGACGTATTCGTTGGCGAAGCTCAGACCGAAGAGCAGAATGGCCGAGACCGCCGCCATGATTCCGAGCAACGGGTGCAGAAGCCAGATCAGCAGGATAAAGACCGGTGTCCAAGGGGCGTCGAAGAAAACCGTCAATCCTGGAGAGGACACGAAGCTCTGGATCTGCGAGAGATCGCGCAAACTCTGTGCACCAGACCCGTCGCCGTGGAGCTTCGCGCGAATGCTGTTCTCAAGGACGACCGGCCCAAGGCGATCATTGAACCAGATGCTCATCCGCACGGTCACGGTCGAGCGCAGGGTATCGATGCAGGCCAGCAGCAGCAAGGATGCTGCTGCCAGCAGAGTGATCAACATGAGGGTCTCGAGTCGGCCCGATGTCAGAACCCTGTCATACACCTGGAGCATGTAGAGCGGGGAGGTGAGCATCAGCAGGTTGATGGTCAGGCTGAAGCCCGCCAGTATCCACACTGTCGAGCGGCAGGCGGCAAGCGCCTGCTGAAGATCCGTGGTGCGCCGTCGTTGCGCCTTAGCCGGTTTCAACGCCATTCCACTGCCTCCAAGGCTATCGTAAGGGAGCTAAGCGATGAGATCAGGGTCGACTATGATATCGTTGTTTAGAATATAGCCTGCGACCCCTTGTGCATTTGAAAGGATATTTGTGCCGAGACTGATGCGGAGATCATAACCATCTCCGACTATCCTCAAGAGGAATAGGCCATTGCTCTGCTGGATCAAGCCGTACCCAAGATAGTTGCTTGCGAGCTGGACATCCTCACTCTGCTGGTAGTCGGCGATGGTGTTTGTGCCGGAAAGGATACGGTATGTATCGATGCCTCTCGTGCCGCCGTCATTGACGCCATCCCCATAAATCAGCCTGCCTCCAGCAGTTGCCCCATTGGCAATAAGGGTGTCGGCGCCACTGCCGCCCAGCATGGTATCGTTTCCAGCACCGCTGGTCAGAATATTGCTGCCGACATTGCCAACCAATGTATCTGCTTGAGATGAGCCAATGATGTTCTCGATCGTGTTTACAATGAGGTCGCCAGAAGCATCGCCGCCTGATCCGGTCGTGGCCGCGCCTGGAGTCGTGTTGGATGTAAGGGCCACTGTGACGCCGCCCGATGATGTAGAGTAATCGACCGTGTCAATCCCGTCGCCGCCGATGAGAACATCCGCACCTGCCCCGCCACGGAGAGTGTCATTGCCGGCTCCACCGTCGAACCGGTTCGCGATACCATTGCCGATCAGGAGATCGCTAAAGCTGGAGCCAACCAAGTTCTCGATCGTGCTGAGCTGGTCTCCTGCAGCATCGCCTGCGCTGCTTTGGGGGCCGGCAAGGTTCAGATTGACCGTGACACCAGCGTCCGAGCCGAGATAGAGCGCCGTATCTGTTCCCTCCCCACCTACAAGAACGTCGGCTCCGGCACCGCCTCGCATGGCATCGTCGCCGCCGCGACCTTCAAGACGATTGTTTGCGTCAGTGCCCGTCAAGGTATCGGCGAATTCTGTGCCGATTACGTTCTCGATTTCGGCGAGAACGTCGTAGAGAATTCCTCCGTCAGTCCTTGCTAAAACTCCGGGTGAGCCCGTCACCCCTAGTACGGTCACACCGGTTGAGAAACCGGAGTAGTCAACCGTATCTGTACCAGAACCTCCGATCAGCGTCGCTCCATCTGTACCGGTGCGCAGGAGGTCATTGCCATCGCCGCCCTCAAGGCGGTTCACGCCCGCGCCGCCGTCCAACGTGTCATCGCCGCCAGCGCCGTAGAGGCTGTCATTGCCACCTCCGCCAGCAAGTATGTTGTTGTTGTTGTCGCCGGCGAGAATATCATCGGCAGCACTTCCAATTAGATTCTCTATGCTGTTCAGCACGTCTCCTGCAGCTGCTCCAGAGACCGCCCCCGTCAGAAGATTGATGCCAGCGGCGCCACCGCCGGAATAGTCGGCTGTGTCGATCCCGGCGCCACCATCGATCTGGTCGGCTCCTGATCCACCATTCAGCGTGTCATTTCCCTCGCCACCATCGAGAATGTCGTTTCCTGCCCCTGCAAAGAGAGTGTCGCTTCCGATGCCGCCATCTAGGCCGTCATCGCCATCGCCACTATTGAGGTCGTCGTCTCCGTCGCCGCCCTGAAGCTGGTCATGGCCCGATGCGCCATTGAGAGTGTCGTTACCGGTGCCGCCATTCAGGCTGTCATTCCCGAAGCCGCCGAAGAGTTGGTCGTCGCCGCTACCGCCCTCAAGCGTATCATTCTCGTTTGCACCGTTGAGGAAGTCGTTGCCGGCTCCCCCATAGAGTGCATCTTCTCCGAAGCTGCCGAGGAGAGTATCATTGCCGCCTCCGCCAAAGGCTGTATCATTGCCACTGCCGCCGTCAACGACATCGTTTCCACCTTCGGCATCGGCGTCGCCGGCGTCTCCATAAAGGATATCGTTTCCGTCAAGACCGCGCACGACATCGTTGCCGATGCCGCCGATCAAGAGATTGCTTAGGCTGTTGCCGGTCAGATTGTCATTGTAGCTTGAGCCGGTGATATTCTCTATGCCGCTGAGAACATCGCCGGTAGCGTGGCCACCGCTACCACGTGCAGTGAAACTTGGGTTCGAGGGAAGAGTGATGAAGACTGCAGCGTTGGAGGCAGAATAGTCTGCCGTATCGATGCCATCGCCGCCAATGAGAGAATCGGCGCCTGCACCGCCAATCAGCGTGTCGTTCCCTGCACCGCCATTGAGCGTGTCAGCTCCATTGCCTCCATCGAGTTGGTCGTCAGTTGCTGCGGCCGTCAGCCGGTCGTTGCCATCACCTCCGTCGAGAAAGTCTGACCCCGATGTATTTGCACGAACACTGAGGGTATCATTCCCGCCCAGGCCCTTTATATGAAAAGACCCATTCGTTGTGACCTCATAGGTATCGTTGCCACTTGTTTGCTCGGCAACCTGGTAATTTATTGGGGCGGCCAGCAGGGAAGGGGAGAGTGAGGGAGCCACCTGGTCCTCACTGCCCGTCGTGCTCTGGCTGCCGGAGCTGTTGCTAGGCGCCATTTTCGACGTGAAGCTGCGGATGAAGGTTCTCTTTGCCATCGCATGATCTCCTGGCTTCCTGCAGGCTTGAGCAGGTAATTTAGGCTATTCTAGAACCTGGCCGGTGCTACGATCTACGACGCTATCGGTGAGCCTTCTTTGGGTGTAGATGATCCACATCAAACCTACACCTTCCATCACCAAAAGGCGGGGCTTCTATGCTGAGAGCCGAACTGCACGTGCAATGCATCTCTTGAAACTAGTGGAATTCGCCAACCCGAGTAGATCGCTCAGGGAGTACCGGCTTGCGGCTGCGGCTTGAATACCTAGCCAATGAGAAAAGCCCCGGGGCAAGCCCCGAGGCTTCAACGAACGCCCGTTAGATGGGCGACGATGCTTATCAATCAACGGCCGAGTAGCCGGTGACCGCGATGCTCGAGTATTCGTCCGTGGTCACAACGGCAAGGTTGACTTCCGTTGCGCCATCGTCGCCCACAGCCTGGACGTCGATATTAAATGCCGCGAGATTACCGTCGATATCGACATCGACGCAGATATCGGCTTCGACATCCAGTTCACTGTCGTAGGTCACCTCGGTGTCGAAGTCCACGTCGACATAGGATTCAAAGTCATAGGTAACGTCGAGATCCCAGTTGAAGTCGTCATTACCGCCGTACGGGGGCCAAGGAAGGGTCATTGTGTCCTCCAAATGCTGTGTTGGGTCGTTCCAACACCCACAATGTAGATCTTTCGCTTCGATGGCCCAAAGGTTCACAAGATCTAATCGCCTATCGAAGTATGCCTCCTGCTCAAACAGCTCTCGGGATGAACCTGCACTCGCATCTACGTCTTATGGTTTTATTCCAGGGCACATATGCTGCTTCTGGCGAGGTGCGAAGAAGCATCTCAAGCGGCGAAGGGTGTAGGATAGGCCTACACATTGCGCTCAAACTTCAGAGCGTTGTCGCACTGCTTCTGCGCTGCAGATCGAAAAGTCTCAACTGTTACACTCCAATTATCATTTAGCTGAAGGTTAGCGGCCATGACTATCAATCGCGGATTCAACCTGAGTGCGAGCGTCATCGAGACAGAAACCGACATTATGACAGGAGAAGCGACATCCCTTGCCGATACTTATGATATCTTCGCCAATGTATCGACCGGGTCTATCGAAGGCAGCACGGATGAGCTGGCACTGGCTCTCAACGCGGATGCTACTGCTGTGGGGGACGATACGGTCGCAGCTCTGTCGGCAGAAGGCAGCCTTACAACCAGCGCAACGACGAACTCGGCACAGGGCTCGATCACGGCAAGCGCAGCGAGTACTTCGCCAGATCAGGCCTATGCGTCCGCAACGAGTTCGACTGACCTGATCGGAGGGGCCGAGTACAGCGTATCGTTGAACTATGGCTCGACGCTTGTGAATCAGGACGAAGCAGGGACCTCTGCCACCTCCACCTCTACATCGAGCATGTTTGCGTTAACGGTCGAGGAGCCGACGTTCTCCACTGTGGCAGTTGAGGACTTGCAGATTCCCATTGCGGAGAGCTCTGGTGGCCCCGAGGAAGACATGTTGGTGCTTGAGGCAAGCACCGCCTCCGTCGACGGTTCATGTGATTTCAGCGAAGACTGCGAGGACGACTGGGATGGAAATATTGCTATTTTCGAGACTGATTTGACCGTCTACGCACAGGACAGCTACGTTGCTCTCGATCTGTATGCTTTTACAGTCGAAGACCAGATCTCGAGCATCAACATGAGCGCATTACTGGCCGCCGGCTGAAACAGGCCCGGCTTAGAGGAAAACGCGAGTGCCGCTTCAGTGACATTCTCACCTCTTATGCGCTCGTGCGGGTTTCAGGCTGGCCGTGGCCAGCATTCTGAGCAGGGGGGCTGGAGTCGTTGGCCGCCAGTCTGTCGATGACCAGCGTGCGCTGGTCCAGAGCATTGAGGAAAGCTCGTATTTCCTCGCGTAGCCGATCCTGCTCCTGGCGCTGGCTTAAAGTATCTCTTGCTCTTTGCGCTTCGAGGTAGCTGCCCAGCGCCACCAGAACGGCGCCGCAATAGGCGATCATCGCTAAGCTGTAATCCTGGTTCCCGGTGCTTGCCTGAGCCATGAGCACAAGCGACAGCAGGCTCATGATTGCCGCGGCGAAGGTGTGAAGTCGTGATCGCGAGAGTGCTGCTAAAGCCGGCGGCAGGCCGAAAAGAGCTACCATCAGCGGCCATGGGGCGGTGATCAGGAATTGTGCCGTGCCGGGAACTATCCCCGCCGCGCTTGCCAGTAAATTGCTGCCTGCGTCTATCATGGCGCTCATCCGTTCTGTAGAACGGCCTTTCTTTTGCAGGGGAGGGTGCCGCCTGCAGCACTCATCGCCCTGAGTTCATCTCGAGGGGTTGGGAGACAATACGCCTGGTGCGGACGGCCCGGGTGAAACACTTCTCGGACTAAGGGGCGATCCTTGCGGAGGTGGTTCCGGCAAGGTCGCCGGGCTTCCCTCTATGGTGTCGGCGGCTTCGGACATCTCAGCTGCCCGCAGTGCAGCCTGGGTACGGTTTGCCGCGCCGAGCTTTCTCATGATCTGCCGAATGTGGACTTTGACTGTTGCCTCCTGCATGTGAAGCTCACGCGCGATCAGCTTGTTCGACTTGCCGAGACGTAGACAGGCTAAAACCTCTTTCTGTCGGACGGTGAGGTTTCCGGAAGCAATCAAGGCGCCATGAGGGCCAGGTGACGCATGTGCCTGTACCCCGGTGGGCGTATCGGAGAGCTGAGGCAGGCCTGCAAGTGCATGAGGCGGGAAGAATGTTCCTCCACAAAGAATGAAGCTCAAGGCACGAAGGGCAACATTGGGATCGGTTCCTGTGGCGATGAAACCCTGAGCTCCTGCTTTGAATGCAGAGACAACCTGCCTCGGCTCCTTGGTGTCGGAAAGAATGACCAAGCTCGCATCGGGAACCGCTGTTCGAATCTGTTCAAGCGCATGGCTGATATTGGAATCCCCAACATAAGCTGCCCCGATGCTCAGGATCGCCATCCTGCATTGCCTCGGAGGCCGAATTTCTGCGAGACTTGAGGGCGAATCAAGTGATGCTATGGAGATGCCGCTGGCTTCTGCCCATTCCTCCAGCAGGCGCGCTATGCCCGCACGGCGGAACTCAAGGGCGTCGATGAGAGCAATGACAAGGCTCTCAGCCTCATGGCTGCTGAAATGAGTTGGCATAATCCCCCCGGTCAATGCGTTGTAGCCAGCCGAACACGCGAGACGCGAATTGTAATTGAGCTGAGGAGAAGCTTTTTGCTTTTGCGCCGGGATCTACAACCGGCGCATGTAAGGATAGTAGTATAAACTGATTTCGCAACCTAGACTGAAGGCGCAAGGTTTTTTATCATAGGAGTTAGGCGACCATCCGGCGAAGGTATGTCCAGTGACATCATCTGCCCCAAAGGTGAGACATAATCCTTTTGGTAAGCCTATAGACCGGGACACAAGATGAGTGGAAGAGCCAGCAGGGTTGAGCAGCGGATAGTGCTGGGCTACGTCAGTGTATTGGAATGAGGTGGCGGCAGAGACGCTTTTCTGAAGCTCTGGTCCGACTTCTTGGCAGGGATTTCCGCGTCGCGGGCGAACGAAAGGAGCGCAGTCGGTGGAAAGAATGATCCTCCACCCAGGATAAAGGTCAAAGCTTGGAGGGCGAGCTCGGGCCTCGTGCTTGTAGGTATGAAGCCATGAGCCCCCGCATCGAACACTCGTAGCATCTCCTCCGGCTCCTCCCGGTCGGAGATGACGACGAATGGCACACCTGATTTCTGCTCGCGAACGGTGCTGAGCCATTGGATGTGATCGGGCTCACAAATAAGCTGGCCTCCAATATTCAGTATGAACATCCTGCTCGAGAGGGAAGCCTGAAAGTCCAAGACGTCCATTGGGAGGAGCGTCAGTCCCAGGGACGCTGCCCAAGGATCGAGAACTGCTATCAGTCCAGCCCGCCTGAAGCTCATGGCGTCAACGACTGCGACTGCCGATTCTCTGCTAGCCTCGGGCTCAGACGCGTACATTGCTATCACCCTTCCATCCGTAGAGCGCTGCGATGATCATCGAAAAACAGGAATTGCAAGGATTCTAAGGGAAGTCAGGGTTCTCTCCAATTGTATCGAGCGGTGCTGGAGGGCTGAAAAAAGACGTATGCTCAGCCTACAGATCTGTCCGCCTATCAACCGTTAGGTGAATGGATGCGCCAAGCGCGCATGAGGGCTTAGCTCTCTCTCTGCCGCTTGTGGTTACGATTGCGAGTTGTAGCCTGATAAATAATGCCGCCGTACAACAGGTACGGGCGCCGCTTTGACTGGGCGCAATCAGGCAGTCCGCTACCCGCCATTGTGGTGCGCAATGCCGAACCGGGAGCGCGTCTACCACGCTCCGAAAGCTAATCCGACGTCGTAAAGAGTTGAGAGCGGATTCGGCGGCAACCGTGCCGCCGAGCAAGCAAATCTAGCCTAGAAGGCTCAGGTAGTCGCTTATTGCGAAATAGTCGACGCGAGCCGAGACCGTGTGGGCCGAATCTCCCTCAAGGAAGATGTCTTGAGCGATGGCAGAGGCTTGAGCCTCGGTGAGAGGTGTACGCCATGCCGCTTTCCCATACTGGGAATTGGTTTGGAAAAAATTGTCGAAGGTCAGTACGGAGTTGCCTGCTTCACTATAGAACGTGATGGTCAGGTCCCGCGGGTCGAACTTCGCGCGCGAGAGGGAAATGATGCCCTGGTCGAGCGCCTCCAGTGCGTCCTCAATGTTCCAGGAGCCGCCATGTGCAACGAGACGGTCGCCCTGGCTCACGCTGAAGCCATTGAGGGTGTCACGCCCGAAGTTGCCGTGCAGGACGAACAGGTCATCGCCGCCTCCTGCTGTTATGATGTCGTTGCCGTCGCTATACGGAGAGCCTGTCCCCAGTTGTATGGAGTTCCGACCTCCTCCGGCATGAACCACGTCGTTCCCGAGCCCCCCGCTGATGACATCATTCCCGGCTTCACAGGTGATTACATCGTTTCCGTTGCCGCCATTGACAATGTTATTCCCCGATCCTGCGCCGATAACGTCTCTGCCATCACCTCCGAAGATCCAGTCATCGCCACTCATCCCCGTGACGGCATCATCGCTCTTCCCGGCAAAGACCGTGTTGTTGCCATATCCGGTAAAGATGATGTCGTTGCCGTCACCTCCAAAAATCCAATCGTCGCCCTTTCCGGCCATGATGAAGTCGTTGCCGCCCCCTGCATGAACGAAGGTATCGGCATTGGTGGTGAAGATCATATCGCTGCGGAAACCCCGCAGGATAGGGACTGCTCCGCTGCCGCTGCTGTCCACGGCAGCTGTGACGGTGGTGGCGCTGGTTGAGAAGTCGTCGGTCGCCAGTGACATCTGGTCGACGTTGACGTAGGAATTGTCGCCATATGCTCTGGCGTCGATGGCAAAGGTGGAGAGATTGCCTTGAATTGTAGGCGCATATTGCGGCCCGTTCAGCTCTACGGTGTCATAGGTCTCCTTGGATCCGAGCGGAACGTTCCAGCCGACGATGTTGAGTGCCAAGAACGACGTGTGCGATACTTCGGTCGCCCAGGATTGGCCGTTATACTCACCGCTCCCCGACCATTTCGTTGTCGACGACAGCGAGAGATCGGCTCCGGCAATGCCCACATGGCTGCTGGCGGATGCGTAAGCGACTTCACCAGGCTGCGACTGGGCAGCGGCGGTAAGCCATGCCGATCCGAAGGCGACCTGAACGGCGCCACGGTCGAACGTGCGGCAGTATATATTCGAGTCGGCGAGAGTATTGTCGCCGACTGCGCTAGCCTCTCCACTCAGGGTCGCGGCTAGACCGCTTGAGGAACTAGCCGTGCGTGAGTGGCCCGTATCGTTTCCAAAAGACGGGTGCCCGATTTTCTGAAAGCCGGATACGGATATACTCCGGGTCATGTTCTACTCCTCAAGTGCTCTTTGTTGATAGAGCTAGCAGATCTGAGGAGGCTCTGAACGCGCGCAATAGGATATAATGCCGATGAGGAGTATCGGCGTAAACATGCCTAAGCCTTACGTCGTCGAGCAGTATAGACCTACAGGTGTACGCGTCCTTCGACTTAGCTCAAGATGCCTACTATTGGTCGATGTTCACCTGCGCCGTCAGCCCGGACAAACCCGTTGCCGAGCGAATATGCGGCAGAGCTTGACCGCTCAGCTGGCTTTCGCGGTTCGATACTTATGCGCCGAACCCAAGCAACAGTAAGTCTCTCAGCGGCCCATCAACTCCGAAACCACTTCCGGGTCAGGCCTCACCAGGACCTGGATGCGTCGGCCGTCCGGGAGCTGGATGGTTCGCAGGGTCATGAGGCGCAGACCGGATTCGAGGCCGTCCTGGATCCGCTCGGAGCGCGTAACTCTCGTACGCCGTTCGGCTGCTCTGCGCTTTTCCTTGCGGGAGACCTTCCGCTCTCTGCTCACCTTTTCGCGTTGTGTTTTGGCTGCAACTGCGTTGCGGCGGGACGAACGCTTTTTCTGGCGCTCGACTGCAGCCTTGTCACGCTTCTCCTCGACGGCTGGCTTTCGCGATTCTGCAACGGCTGAGGCCTCCGCCCCGTCGGAACGCCCGCTGGGCGCGTCAGCCTTCTCGGCAGTTTCGGAAGAAGGTGTGCTTTCAGAACTGGCGAGAGGTTCGGGATCTGGCGCCCTCGGCGCCGATGGAGCCTCACCCGGCCGGGAAACGGAAGGCTGAGCCTGTGCCCCGGCCGCCGGTGGATCAACCCAGGGGCGCCGGGTTTGGGCGAGGCTGGCGGAGGAGCCAACAGCCAGGCTCGATAGCGAAGCCGCCGCCAGGAAAAGCCGAAGGTGTCCAATCATCGCGATTCTCTCAGGGTCATCCGAAAGAGAACGCTTCCTTTGCCTCCTCCGGTTCCATCTTGTCTCTGTCGTAGGGGGCATTGGCTTCGTGCGATACTACATTTCAATCGCCGGGTGCCGATAGCCCCTTGCCGATAGGGACTTCGGAGGGGATATAAGGAACCGATTCACACGGGAATGTTTCATGGACCAGATCTCTGTCTTGATGGCTGATCCTGCCGCGTGGGCTGCCTTGGCGACCCTGGTCGTCATGGAAGTGGTCCTCGGGATCGATAATCTTATCTTCATTTCAATCCTGACGAACAAGCTTCCTGCTGATCAGCAGGCCCGTGCGCGCCGGATCGGCATCGCCCTGGCCCTGATCCTAAGGCTAGGCCTCCTCGGCACGATTGCCATCATCGTTCAATTGACGGAGCCGCTCTTCACGGCTTTCGGACATGCCTTCTCCTGGAGGGACCTCATCCTGATTGCCGGAGGCCTGTTCCTGGTCTGGAAGGCCACGAAGGAGATCCACCATAATGTGGATCCCGATCCGGGCCCTGATCTCTTTGAAGGCCCGCGGGCTCATCTGAGTTTTTCATCGGCCATCGTCCAGATCCTCATTCTCGACCTGGTGTTCTCGATCGACAGCATTATCACGGCCGTCGGTATGACCGACCATGTGCCGATCATGGTCGTCGCCGTCGTGGCTGCAGTGACGGTCATGCTCGTGGCGGCTGACCCCCTCGCGCGCTTTATCCAAGCCAACCCGACAGTGGTCATGCTCGCCCTCGGATTCCTGTTGATGATCGGCATGACGCTGATTGCGGAGGGCTTCGGAGCTCACGTTCCGAAAGGCTATATCTATGCAGCGATGGCCTTCTCGGCTCTGATCGAAGGGTTGAACATGCTCTCGAGGCGGGCGCAGAAAAGGCACTGAGGCAAACAGCAGGCCTGCGGTCCAGCCGACGTTAAGCCGTCGGCTGGATTTTTTACGTCACGGTGACGGCGCTTGGGCCCGGTTGCGTTCCGCCGAGCCAATGGCGGTTTGCAGGCGCGGCAGGTAGTCCCAAAGCTCGCGATTGAGCTTCTTCAATTCGTTGACGGTCCTTGCCAGTTCCTTGATGCGGGCCTCATCCATGGGACGCACCTCGCCCAGCACCAGGCGCCCCGCGCTTTCTCTGATCCTCATGGCATGGGTATGCGTAATCTCACCGCGCTCGCTGACTGCATACATGCAGTGATTGAGCTCATTGCGCACACGGGTGCATTCGTTGAACCTGTCGATCAGCCGTTCGAGCGACTTCATCGTGTCACGATCTCTGACCTTCGCCTTCCCCAGACGCTGGACGAGCTCCAGCCGCGCCCGGGTCGTATTCAGCGTTGCGAAGACGATGGCGGCTGAAACCTCGTCCGTTTCCAGGAGGATCATGAGAACATAGATGAACATGCTCTCATTGTTGGACCAGCTGAAGACAAGATTGCCGATCAGGGCGAGGACCATGGTCCGGTGATCCGCCGAATCGATCGCTGCCGCTTCGATGGCCTCGAAATCGGGTTTGCTTGGCAAGCGGGCTGGCATGCAGCAGGTGCTCCTCTTCAGCCGCAGATTATAGTGCAGTCTTCCCTTGTGACGATTGCCTCGGAAGGGCGCTTTTTCCGCACCGCAATGACCGGCAGGCTGGTGCGCGGGAGATCCCGAGTGGCATCTCCGTCTTTCATCCATGCAGAGCGGCTGAGCTATCTTCGCGCCCGTCTCTGAATGCAGGAAGTCTTGTCCCGCCTCATCTGAAGCGGCTCGCCTTGTCCTGTGCTTTCAACTCCCGAACCCGGGTTACCCGATGGAGTTAGATGGCGCGGTCGACAAACTTTTCTCCGTCGCTTCGTCAGCCGTGCATCCCCTTCAGTTCATGAGCATATTTGCCTCTACTAGGCTTCGTTTCGGGCGGGCTACCACTTTTGCTCGACTGGACCGACTCGGGGGAAGTGCCTTTTACTAGTCTGGCTTTCGGCGAGAAGAAGAAAAAATCTTGGCGAAAGTGTGCCGGGCGCAACCAGTAGCGGCGCTGCCCGGTTCAAATGCTTCCTGAAGAGATCATTGCCTCCAAAGCAGTAGATCTACTCCTAGGGGCTAAGTCGAGTACGCCATCGAGAAGTGGGCCATCTGGTCCAGGAGCGACCTGCAAAATCTGAGGCCGTTCGAACGGGGAAATGGAGAGCATTTCCCTCAACGACAACACGCATCCTGTCCCGAGAAGCGGGACTGGGACTGTTCGCGGAAAGCAGCGAGCCGCAACGGCGGATGCTGCAAAGAAGGGGAGGTGCCAACAATACTTCACCCAGATCTCTGAAGATGGCCGGAAATCTGTGTCTTGCAGAACATGGCCCTACTGGAACTTCCAACCACTTGAAACCCAGATAGCATCATTAGCTTTGAGGCCGCACACGTAGAAGATGAGCGGTTCATGGCGACATCGATGCTTCTCTTACCGAGAAAGAGGACAATATCATGTCGGACAACAACAACCCCGTTCTTGCTGCCGCCCTCCTGGGTGGAGCAGCTGCCGCCGGCGACGACATCAACAACGACAGCTTCAACCATGTGGACACGGATGTTGACACCGATCTCGAGAACATCGGCAACGACAACAGCGTCGACGACAGCCACAACGACAGCAGCACGGACGTAGATGTCGATGCTGAACTCGAGAACATCGGCAACGACAACAGCGTCGAGAACAGCCACAACGACAACAGCACCAACCTCGACGCCAATCTCGAGAACATCGGCAACGACAACAGCGTCGAAGACAGCCACAACGACAACAGCACAAACATCGATGCCGACCTCGAGAACATCGGCAACGACAACAGCGATGACGATGTGGCGATCGGCAACGACAGCATCGGCAACGACACGCTCAGCAACGTCGGCAATACCGATCTGGACGTCGCTCTCGAGAACGTCGGCAACGACAACAGCGACGACGACGTGTCGATCGGCAACGACACCTTCGAGAACATCGGCAACACCAACGTCGATGTTGGGATCGATGTCGATGTATCGGACTCGTTCAACACGTTTGACTCCGATTGGATGGACCTTGAGAACGTGGAATTCGATGTTGCCTCGCTCGTCAGCTCCTGCGGCGACGCTTTCAGCCTGACGCAGGTCAGCGAGATGGTCGATAACGACGTCGCGACCGGCAATGACGTCGGCTCCGGTGCCTGGTCTCAGGGTGTCACGCAGGAAGTCGAAGTTGAGGGCGAGGATGCGCATGACGACATCGATGTCGGCGCAGACGCTCAGGCAGACGCAGCGCTGGACGCCGCCTTCAACCAGACCATCTCGATGGGCGCCAACATCCAGTACCACGTCATGAACCTGAACGTGACCGGCGGCGGCGACATCGACAGCGAGGCCTAAGTCTAGAATCTTCCGAAAGGCTCGCGCGGTCATCCGCGCGGGCCACTTTTCCTTAGCCCGACGATTTCAAGACAACTACACCAGCGGGAGCCATCGATGAACTCGGAAGCAGTCTCTGAACTAATCTGGCACTTTGCTGGACATCTGCATCTGACGGAGGATTATACAGCCTCCCGGCTGACCTACAGCGAGGTCGGATACCAGGTTCGGTCCCAGGTCTATGATGGCGAGGACGCTCCGGAGGAGATACCGCAGGTCGATCCGGTGGAGCTGAAAGGCATTGAGATCCGTGTCACATACTCGCCTCGCTATGAGAACCATGAGGTCATGGGGCATATCGATGCTGCGAAGTATCAGATCGGCAGTTCCATTGCCGCGGGCCATGCAGATATCCTGACGCTGAAACTACCGGAAGCGAACATAGACCTGCCGGACCGGGAGGCTATCATCGTTTCAAACGAGTTTCTTGGCTCGCCGCCATCCGGCGATGACCTGAAGCCGGTTCTAGATCCGGAACCGACGACGCAGCAGCCTGATCGTGAGCCGGTCTATACGATCCAGTATGCCGATGACGCCATGGGGAAGGTGGCTGCGCTCACACAGCAGAACATCGCCTCGGATCGGGATTTCTTCTCCAACGGCGGTGAGGACTTCGACGGGCTGCATCATGTCGGCACCGGGAGCAGCGTCTCCGACATGATGGATGCAGCGGCTGAGTTCATCCCGGATCTTCATCAGCAGCAGGGAATGGGCTCCCAGTTCTGGACGGATGCCGTGATTGCCCATGACGATGCTATCGGCTCGGGTGAAATCACCGGTGAGGTCCTCGCACCCGGTCGGTACGTGAATGGCGAGCTTCAGGCTGACAATTCATCCGACGACGAAACAGGACAGCAGAGGCCGAGCGTCCCGGAGCGCACAGAAGGCGATACGGATCCGGGCCAGGTCGCAGAGCTCGGAGCCAACAAGGCGCAGAACGCTGCTATCATCGGGGACCTGAATGAGGCTCCTGCGACCCTGATCGTCCTGGGGGACTACTACGAAACAAACAGCATCTATCAGGCCAACATCCTGCAGGATAAGGACAAGATCTTCGACGGGGGAGCATTTCCGATTGATCTCGCAAGCGGCGAGAACCGTACGGATAACATCGCCAATCTTGCGATAGAGGAGATCGTGGCGCAGACCTATGCCAACAGAGGGATTGGTGATCTGAACGTCAACGTCGACTTTGTCGACGGTGACTTTTTCGACGTCAAGGCCCTGAGCCAGAGAAACTACATCGATGACGGCGATGTTACGATCCAAACCCAGTACGATTCTTATTCCAAGGTTCTGACGGGCGGAAATGGGCAGTACAACGCCGCCAAGTTCGTGGACTGGGGCAAGGACTACGATGTCATCATCGTGCTCGGGGACTATCACTCCGCCAATATCATCTCGCAGGTGAACCTGCTCCTGGACAACGATGTCGTAGGGTACGGGTCCGGTGGAGGAGGTTACTATGGCGCCGCCGCCGGGGACGGTCAGGCCGCCTATACGGGCCAGAATGCCCTTCAGAACGAAGCCTCCATTACGAAACATGGTGCAACGACGTTTGCCGGCATCACGGGTGAGTTGCAGAGCCTCATCGATGCCATCGGCAATCAGGACAGCCTCAATGCCAACGCCTGGTCCAGCTTCTACGGAGCCGCCTCCGGGAATCTGGATGTTCTGTTCGTGACGGGCAACTACTACGACTTTAACGTCATCTCGCAGGTCAACATGATCGCCGACGCTGACCTGGGCGTTCAGATGAACGGCGGATCGGGCACGCAGTGGCTGTCTACGGGCGGAAACACGCTCATCAACATGGCAGAGATCATCAACGCCGGCGGCCTCCACAAGCAGTATCTCGGCGGCTCTCTTTACGAGGATTCGACGCTCGTTCAGGCGAACCTGGTGTCGGAAGAATCTGCCCTCACTCAGAGCAATCCGCTCGCGCTGGTGTCCGAACTGGTTGCCTTCCTCGATCACCCGCAAGGGGACGCCTATGAAGGAGAAAACTGGACGTCGACTGTTTTCAACAATCACGACTCATTCGGCAACGTCCTGACTTAGGCCGTTCTCCGCGCTGGGCATCGACTGGGGAAGAGCATGTACAAAGGGCACTTGAAACTACTGCCGAGCGATGAAGAGCAGGCGGGATTGAATATGAGGCAGGGCGAGGCCTCACGATCCTCGCGGGTCGCTCCGCAGAGATGGCTGGATGCGCCGCCGCAGACAAGTTCGGAGCAGCCGCCCCTCAAGGGCAGGGCGGAAGCTCCCCAGCTCAAGCCGGCTCAGGTGCGGCCTTCCGTTCCCTTTGTGGATCACAGGGCCAAAGACATGGATCCGGGCAGTCCGGCGACGGAAGAAAAGAAGGGCGGTGGCGGATCGGGAGGAGGAGGGCGGTCCGGTTCGCCCCCTTTGCAGCAGCGCCTCAGCGACAGGGACTTCCGTGACGTCCTCAAAAGCGGTCTTGCTTCCTGCCGGCGCAACCTGATCACGGTCGCAATCTTCTCGTTCTTCGTGAACGTGCTGGTGCTAGCCGTTCCGATCTACCTGTTCAACATCTCAGACCGCGTCCTGACGAGCCGCAGCACCGACACCCTGGTCATGCTGTCGCTCATCGTGGTCGGAGCGATCCTGGCCCACGTCCTGATGGATATGATGCGCCGCTTCATCCTGATGCGGATTGCTGTGGAGGCAGAGAGCAAACTCGGCGCTCCGGTCCTCAGCGCTGCTGCCAAGGCTTCCCAGAACGGGTCGAGCAAGGAGTTCCAGACGCTTGGGGATCTCCAGCATGTACGAAGCTTCCTGACCGGTCCCGTTCTGCTCATGATGCTGGATGCGCCGGTTGCGCCCGTCTATCTCCTGGCGGTGTTCCTGATTCATCCTGAGCTCGGGTACATCATCACCGCAACGGGGGCGATGCTGCTCGTGATGGCATTGGTCAATCAGAAGATGACGGCCATTCCCTACGCTCAGGCGAACGCCTATGCCACGCGGGCCAATCTTCAGGCCGACGCCATGGCACGTAATGCGCAGGTCATCAACGCTATGGGCATGATCCCGGAGGGCGTTCTGATCTGGGGCCGGGAAACCTGCGAGTCCCTGAAAGCGCAGGTGATGGCGCAGGATCGCAACATCATCCTGGCGGGGATTACGAAGTTCATTCGCCTGACGACGCAGATCGCCATATTGGGTTGGGGCGCTTGGCTCTCCATGGGGGGCGAACTGACGGGCGGCATGGTCATCGCAGCTTCCATTGTTGCGAGCCGCGCACTCTCGCCCATCGAAGGCACCATTGAAGGGTGGCGCAGCTTCATTCATGCCCGCTCGGCTTATGGCCGTATCAAGACGCTTCTGAAGAACTCGCCTCTCAACCAGGAGCGCCTCCGCCTGCCGAAGCCTGAGGGCCGGTTGAGCGTCGAGCGGGTTCTCTACGTTCCGCCGCCGAACAAAAAGGTGATCCTCAACGGCATCACCTTCCAGCTCGAGCCGGGAGAGACGCTCGCCATCGTCGGGGCGTCCGGTTCCGGGAAGTCGACCCTGGGACGCATGCTCGTTGGATCGATCGTGCCGACCGCCGGCAATGTGCGGCTCGACATGATGGACCTGCGCAACTGGGATCCGCGGCAGTTCGGCGAGAGCGTGGGTTATCTCCCGCAGGACGTTCAGCTGTTCCCTGCCAGCATCAAGGCCAACATCGCCCGCATGCGCGACGACGCGACGGATGAGGAGATCTTCGAGGCGGCCGAACTGGCCGACGTCCACGAGATGATCTCCCAGTTCGCACAGGGCTATGAAACGATCGTCAGCATGGACGGCAGCCCTCTCTCAGGTGGGCAGAAGCAGCGGATCGGCCTCGCCCGGGCCTTCTTCGGCTCTCCTCGCCTCGTCGTCCTCGATGAGCCGAACTCGAACCTCGATTTCCCCGGCGAGCAGGCGCTAGCAAGGGCCATTTCCCGTGCCAAGCAGAAGGGCATTACGGTCGTCGCGATCACCCAGCGCCCGTCGCTTCTGAAGAGCGTCGACAAGATCATGATGATCAAAGAGGGGACGGTTCAGGCCTTCGGCCCCCGTGACGAGGTGATCCCGCTCATCACCGGCCGCAAGGCGCAGAACGGTCCGGCAATCATCGAAGGTTGAGGCAAGCAATTATCATGTCCCGTACAACACCTCTCATCCTCGAAAAGCAGCAGGAATGGTATGCGAGCGTGCCCCGCAGCACGCGCCTTCCAACTCTTCTAGGAACCGGCATCTTGGCCTTCAGCGTCATGGGTTTCGGCTTCTGGGGAAGCATGGCGCCCATCGCCGGCGCCGTCGTCACTCCTGGCGCTTTCGTCGCGACAGGTCAGAACAAGCTCATTCAGCATCTCGAAGGCGGGGTCATCAAGGAGATCCTTGTCCGCGAGGGCGACCTTGTTGAGCCGGGGCAGGCGCTCCTCGAACTCGATGAGACGACACCTCGGGCCGAACTGCGCAGGCTTACCCTCCGCCAGGCTCATCTGTTGGCGATCGAGGCGCGCCTTCGCGCCGAGATGATCGATACCGACGAGATTACATTTCCGCGCGAACTGGAGCTCCATCGGGACACAGACCCGGAAATCGCAACGATCATGAAGGCCCAGCGCGCGACGCTTGCAGCTCGCCGGAAGAGTCTCGCAAGCGAAATCGTCTCGATCAAGACTGGCATCGACGCCCTGGAGGAGCGGGTCAAGGGAAGCACGACTCAGCTGGCCTCAGTCCGCCAGCAGATCGCCTATTTCGAGGAGGAGCTTCAGACGAAGGAGCAGTTGCTCAAGAGCGGGCTGATCCGCAAATCTGAGGTCCTGGCCTTGCAGCGCGCCCGTGCGAACCTCCAGGGAGAAGTCGGGCGCCTGACGGGCGATATCGGAGATGCCAAGGAGCGCATTGCCCGCTCGGAGGAGCAGATCGCCGGTGTACGGAACACGGCGGTCAAGACCTCGGTTGAGCAACTGCACGAGACGCTGGCCGAACTGGCGGACGTTCGGGAGCGGTTGCTCGCCTCCCAGAGGGTTCTGGATCGCATCAAGCTGACCTCCCCTGTCAAAGGCGTCGTCGTCAAGCTGCGCTATCACACGCCGGGCGGCGTCGTAGAGCCGGGCAAGACGGTTATGGAGATCGTCCCGCTCGGTGAGAACCTCCTCATCGAGGTCAGGGTGCGGCCCCAGGACATCGAGAACGTCAAGATGGGCCAGCAGGCCATCATCCGGATGACGGCCCTCAAGCAGCGCATCACGCCGATGATCGCGGGCCAAGTGGTCTACGTCTCTGCGGATACGTTGCCGGACGAAACCAGTCAGCTGACACGCAGCGACGTCTATGTGGCCAGAGTGGCGCCGGAGCCTGCAGAGATTGCAAAGATCGAGGGCTTTGCACCGACGCCCGGAATGCCGGCCGAGGTCTATATCAAGACAGCCGAGCGCACCTTCCTCCAGTATCTCCTGCAACCGCTCAAGGACAGCATGAGCCGCGCTTTCCGAGAGCTGTGAGTTCCTGCGGCACCTATCAGGTTCAAAGAGTACGAAAGTGCTGTTGGGGCTGCTCACATTGCGGGCGGCCCCAATAACGCCCAGAGCGCAGTAAGGTTCCGCGCCGGCCGGAATAGATTGAACTCTGCGATTACGAGGTATGCGAAGGGCTTTTAAAGCAAGTCGTATATCTTCCTAGTTATTGCTGCGCCGCGGCATGCTTAATAATTATTGGAAAGCCTAATTTGCATGATGAGGATTAATTGAATGAAGGCAGCTCTAGTGTTTGGCGCCGGCGGCTTCATCGGGTCTCACCTCGTAAAGGAGCTGAAAAGGCAGGGCTTCTGGGTTCGGGGCGTCGACTTGAAGATGCCGGCCTTCGGCGAGACCGCAGCGGATGATTTCATCATTGCGGATCTGCGGGATCCTCAGAACTGTCGCGCCGCCATCGACCGCCGCTTCGACGAAGTGTACCAGCTCGCGGCCGATATGGGTGGCGCCGGCTACATCTTCACCGGCGAGAACGATGCTGACATCATGCACAACTCGGCGACGATCAACCTGAACGTTCTGGATGCGTGTCTGCGCCGGAACGTGCGGCGGGTCTTCTATTCCTCCTCGGCCTGCATGTATCCGGCCTATAACCAGGAGGATCCCGACCGTCCGGTCACCCGGGAGGACAGCGCCTATCCGGCTGCTCCCGATTCCGAGTATGGTTGGGAGAAGCTGTTCTCCGAGCGTCTCTATCTCGCCTATAACCGCAATTACGGCATGCAGTGCCGGGTGGCGCGGTATCACAACATCTTCGGCCCCGAAGGGACCTGGGACGGCGGTAAGGAGAAGGCGCCCGCCGCCTTGTGCCGCAAGGTGGCGCAGGCCGAGAATGGAGGGGAGATCGAGATCTGGGGCGACGGCCAGCAGACCCGCTCGTTCCTCTATATCGACCAATGCATCAAGGGCACCATCATGCTCATGCGCTCGGATTTCGAGGGTCCGGTCAATATCGGCTCGGAGGAGATGGTGAGGATCAACGAACTTGCCGAGATGATCATGACCATCGCAGGCAAGAACCTGCGGATCCGCAACATTCCGGGGCCCGTGGGCGTGCGCGGACGCAACTCCCACAACGAACTGATCCGCAAGCGCTTGGGTTGGGCGCCGGACGAGCCGCTTGAGGTTGGATTGCGCAAGACCTATGCCTGGATTGCGGAGCAGGTCGAGAGGACGAGGGGCCGGAACCATCGGGCGGCTGCCTAAGCCTGCAGACCCTCGCTCATTGAGGGCGTCGCGGTCTCTTGACCGTGACGTCCTTGTATGGACCATGAACGCCCTGCGCAGGTGAGGCCGAGATGGATGGAGCCCCGAAGAGCGGCCATTCTTCCGTGAAGTTCGGAACAAGCGGTCTCCGTGGCCTGGTCACGGACCTGTGCGGCGTTCCAGCCTATGCCTATACCCGAGCCTTTGCCGAGATGCTCAAGCAGGACGGTTCGGCTGCGCTTGCGCAGAATACGGTTCTGATTGGGCGGGATCTGAGGGGCAGCAGCCCGGAGATCGCCCGCCTGTGCGCCGCAGCGCTCCTGGATTCAGGCCTGATGCCGCAGGATTGCGGCGAGCTTCCGACGCCTGCTCTGGCTTATGACGGAAAGCGACTGGGCCGGCCCGCGATCATGGTCACCGGGAGCCATATTCCGGAGGACCGAAACGGGCTGAAATTCTACCGCACTCTGGGCGAGATCGACAAGAACGACGAGCAGACGATCTCTGCCTGGCACGCACGCCTGGCGATCGGCGCAGTGCCCAGTCGTCCCGGCTCCGATGATAGGAGAGCACCAGAGTCCGACCCGCTCGCCTCCTATAAATCGCGCTACCTCGACTTCTTCCGGCATCGCGCCTTGGCGGGCCTAGCCGTCGGGATCTATCAGCATTCCTCGGTCGCCCGCGATCTGCTGGTCGAGATGATCGAAGCGCTCGGTGCAAGAGCTGTTCCCCTCGGCCGCGCGGACCGTTTCATTCCAGTCGATACGGAGGCTCTGCGCGAGGAGGATCGGGTGCTGGTGCGGCGTTGGGCCGAGGAAGCATCGCTCGACGCCATCGTCTCGACCGACGGAGATGCAGACCGCCCCCTGATCGCTGATGGAACTGGAAACTTCCTGCGTGGCGACCTCGTGGGGGCAATCACCGCAAAGTTCCTCAAGGCCGATACAGTTGTTACCCCGGTCACCTCGAATTCCGCCCTGGAGGAGGGCGGATCATTCGCTCGGGTCGTCCGCACAAGGGTGGGCTCACCCTATGTGATCGCGGGAATGACGGAAGCTGCTGTCTCCTCCCAAGGACGCACCATCGTAGGCTTCGAAGCCAATGGCGGCGTCCTCCTCGGAACGGAAGCGGTGCGGAACGAGCGTCAGCTCTCAGCTCTGCCCACGAGGGACGCAATGCTGCCGATCCTCTGCATTCTCGCCGAGGTCGTTGAGAGGGGCGAAACGCTCGCACAGATCGGCTCCGGATTCCATTTCAAGGCTGCCCTGAGCGACCGGCTTGAGAACGTCGCAACCGAGAAAAGCGCCGCTTTCGTTTCCAGGCTTTCGAAGGACAAGAATTTCCTTGAGCAGATACTGGCGCCACTCGGCGCCCTTGCGCAGAGAGATGACCGCGATGGGTTGCGCCTGATTGCAGATACAGGGGATGTGCTGCACTTCCGTCCGTCAGGCAATGCGCCGGAACTGCGGGTCTATGTGGAAGCGTCAACGCCGGAGCGTGCGGAAAAGCTGTTGAGCTGGGGGATTGCGGCGGCGGAGCAGTACACGCGCTGAGCTGATGCCGGGACCTTGAAGCGGTTGTTGCTCCAACATCCTCATTGGGTAATCCCTCCTCGCCTCCTCAGCAATCGCTTGCCCACTCCTCGGCGGATACCATCCGCTCTCAAATGCGATACCTTGGTATCTCATGATCGAACTCGTTCGTGTGTCACCGGATCGTCCTCGGCTGTTATCGACAATGGAATGGCCGAAATCTGGCGCTGTGCGGAGTTGAACCGCTTCTAAGGAGAAGGATGTTGAGCGCACGCGTTTTGATAGCATCGGATTACAACGCCAAGGAGCGTGCGCATTTCGCACTGTCTTACGACTTCTGCCGCATCATCGCCGAATGCGACGATGCCGAGCTGATTGCGCCTCCCGTACACCAGTATCTCAAGCAGTATTTCGGACGCGTTCTTCCGCCGAATGATGATCTGAACGTGCAGCGGGACTTCAACAGGCTCGTCAACGGCGTCCGCAAAGGGCTGGGTATGAAGAACGCGCCAACCATCACTCCGGTGGACCTCGGCAGTAAGGAGTATGAGCTATTCGCCTATATTGCCTGGAGCCCCAACGCCCTCGTGGAACTCTCCCGGATCCGCCATTGGCGGGAGAGAAGTGCGAAGGCCGTTTTGTTCATGCATGAGCTGTGGGTCAGTACTCTTGAGGAAAACAGGGCATACCTCAGGATGCTGGATCAGTTCGATCATGTCTTCCTTCTGCATCGGGCGGCGGTTCCAAAGCTTCAGCGCTACACGGATACCCCGTGCTCCTTCCTGCCGACCGGTACCGATTGCCTGGCCGCTACGCCTTACCCCAAGCCTCCGGAGCGGGTCATCGACGTCTATTCCATCGGCAACAGGCCGGCCGGCCTGCACAGGCAGCTGGTCGAAATGGCCGAGAAGCAGGAGATTTTCTATCTCTACGATAGTCTGGCCAGTTCGGACTCGCGCATGAAGGACTGGCGGGAGCACCGCCTCCTGGTCATGAACAATATCAAGCGAAGCCGATACTTCATCGCCTTCAGTCCTGCCTCTATCGCCACTTCGAAGGCGCGGCAGGTACAGGACGAACAAGTGGTGCCCTCTCGCCTTTTCGAGGGTGCTGCCGGCGGCGCGGTCATGATCGGGGAGCCACCGCAATGCCCCGAATTCAATGAGCTCTTCGATTGGCCGGATGCGGTGGTGAGGGTTCCTGCCAAGCCTGAAGATGCAAGGGCGGTTCTGAAGGAGCTGGACTCCCAGAGCGTTCGCATGGAGCGCATCCGGCACGTCAATGTCATCCAATCGCTCAGGAGGCATGACTGGTCATATCGCTGGGAGCAGATGATCAACACGATCGGAGTAGAAGCTTTGCCCAAGCTGCAGCAGCGTAAATCGCGACTTAACGATGCTGCCAATACGGCTGAGGCAGCCCTTGAAATGAAGGTGCGGCCGACTGCCGTCAATGCTGGCTGACGAAGGCAGTGGCAAAGCGCTCTGCGCGCATCCCGCCATACCTATTTTGATCCACTTCCAACCCTCCAGATAACCCGGGCGGAGATGATGTGAAAAGGTAATATGTAGCAATAACTACGTGCGCAGCCGCCGTTCTCCCGATCATCTGATAGGGCCCAAATATATGCTGATTATCGAGCGCAGTGCCTATTCGCCCCAAGCTCTCTTGTCTTCCCACATCTCCAGCGTCAGCAGTGTGCTGAGCGAGATCGACTTGGAGGTCGTGCAGCGTGTCGTTCAGATCCTCCGGGAAGCCCGCGACAAGCGGGCGACAGTTTACATCGCGGGCAACGGCGGCAGCGCATCGACGGCATCCCACTGGGCCAACGATCTCGGGAAGGCCACCAAGCGCTCAGGTCGCCTTCCGTTCCGGGTCATGTCGCTTTCGGATAATACGTCTTGGTTCTCGGCGCTCGGCAACGATGAAGGGTACGACCAGGTCTTCGCCGGCCAGCTGGAGAATTTCGCCAATCCGGGAGATGTCCTGATCTGCATTTCCGCGAGCGGAAACTCGCCCAATCTTGTCCGTGCCGTAGAAGTGGCCAGCAGGCGAAATATGACGACGGTCGCCCTGCTCGGGTTCGATGGCGGCGAACTCAGAAGTCTCGTCGACGAGCCCGTGCTGATTCAGACCCCGAAGGGAATGTACGAGCTGGTGGAGGATGCTCACTCGATCATTGCCCACGCCATCACACGATGCCTGGTCTCCGACTACCCGGAGGCCGGTGAATGAATGCAAACCTGCATTCCGCCGATGAAGCTTACGTGGAAGGGCGGGTCTATCGCCGTCCAACTCAAGCAGTCATCCTTGCAGGAGGGCGCGGAACCCGGATGCGGCCGCTCACGGACGACAGGCCCAAGCCTATGGTTCCCGTCCTGGGCAAGCCCTTTCTGGAATACCAGATCGAGCAGTTGCGCGAGCAAGGCTTCAAGAAGGTTCTGCTGCTCCTCGGTTACCTGCCTGATGTGGTAATGAACTACTTCGGCGACGGCAGTCGCTGGGGGATTCAGATCGAGTATGCCGTCACCGAGCCTGATGACCTGACCTCCAAACGCGTGGCTCACGCCCGCCACCTGATCGATCCCTGCTTTCTCCTCCTTTACTGCGACAATTACTGGCCCATGAGCATGGACAGCCTGTGGCAGCGGTTCCGGCAGATGGGGAAGGCAGGGCTCCTCACGGTCTACAGCAACAAGGATGCATATTCCCGCGGCTGCGTGCGTGTCGACGAGGATGGCAACGTCCAGGTTTTCGACCGGACGCGGACGGCTCCCAATCTCCAGGGGGTCGAGATCAGCTATGCGATCCTGACCGACCTTGCGCTTGAGCTGCTTCCCGACGAGCAGGTTCTTCTCGAAGAGGCTCTCTATACGCCTTTGGCGCAGCAGGGACGGCTGGCTGCCTATGTCAGCGATCACCGCTATTACAGCGTCGGCTCGCTCAACCGGCTGCCGGACACGGAAGCATTTCTGCAACGCCAGCCGACGATCATCCTGGATCGTGACGGTGTCCTGAACCGGAAGCAGCCGCGCGCCCATTATGTCCGGAGCTGGCAGGAATGGGAATGGCTGCCCGGCTCGCTGGAGGCCCTGCGTCTTCTGCATGAGGCGGGTTTCCGGGTCATCGTCGTCACCAATCAAGCCGGCGTCGGACGGGGTGCAATGAGCGGCGCCGACCTCCAGAGCATCCATGACCGGATGACGTTGGAGGTCGAGCAGAACGGCGGATCGATCGAGGCCATCTATTATTGCCCGCACGACTGGGACGCAGGCTGCGACTGCCGGAAGCCCAAGCCGGGTATGCTCTTCAGCGCCCAGAAGGACTTCCATCTCGACCTCTCCCGCACGCTCCTCGTGGGTGACGACGAGCGCGATGGAATGGCGGCGGCGAGCGCCGAATGCCCCTTCGAGCAGGTGACCGAGTCCCGCTCGCTTCTCGAGATTACCCGCGACCTCCTAGCAAAACGGATGCACTGAGCACATGACTACTTCCAAGAAAATCCTGATCACCGGCAACAAGGGTTATATCGGCTCAGTCATGGCGCCCTGGTTCCAAGCCCAGGGCTATGATGTCGTCGGCCTCGACACGGATTACTACGAGGGCTGCACGCTGGTCCCGGAATTGGCCGATATCCCGACGATCCGGAAGGACATCCGGGACGTCACTCCTGACGACATTCAGGGTGTCGACGCCATCATCCACCTTGCCGCGCTGAGCAACGATCCCATCGGCAATCTGAACGAGGAATGGACCAGCGACATCAACGGAAAGGCTACGATCCGCCTCGCCGAAATCGCCAAGGATGCAGGCATCCGGCGGTTCATCTTCTCATCGTCCTGCATCATGTACGGCATGTCGGAGGCATCGGTCGTCGATGAGACGTCTCCCCTTGCGCCGCAGACGGTCTATGCACGCTCGAAGGTCGAAGCGGAGGAGAGCCTCACGCAACTGGCAGACGACAATTTTTCCCCGACGCTCTGCCGCAATGGGACGATCTACGGCCTCTCCCCCCGCATGCGGTTCGATACGGTTCTCAACAACCTCATGGGGATCGCCTTCACGAAAGGACGCGTGACGATCCACAGCGACGGTACGCCGTGGCGTCCGGTTGTCCATGTCCAGGATGTCTCCCGGGCATTCCAGGCCATCCTCGAGGCTCCCCTCGAGGACGTACACAACCAGGCCTTCAATGTAGGCGCGAACGAGCTGAACCATCAGGTGCGCGACCTGGCGGAGATCGTGCTCAGGACGGTTCCAAATTGCGAGATCGTGATGGATCCCCATCCCGGCGCAGATCAGCGGACCTATAAGGCGGATTTCTCGAAGTTCGCTCGAACCTTTCCGGAGTTCCGCTTCCTGTGGAACGCCGAGAAAGGGGCTCAGGAGCTCTACGAGACGTTCCGGAAGGCGGGCCTTACGTATGAGGATTACGTCGACAAGCGCTTCACCCGCCTGAAATGGCTGCAGCACCTCATGGATGACGGGCTGATCAACGACGAGCTACGCTGGACGCAGAGCGCAGCGCCCGAGGGAATGAAGCCGGCAGTGGCGGCGGAGTGAAAACAATGTCTGTTCAGGAATGGACTGTCAGGCCGCATATCGCCAGCCAGCGCACGGCGCCGATGGTCATCACGCGCACGCCCGTTCGGGTCAGCTTCGCCGGGGGTGGAACCGATATTCCCGACTTCTACGGTCTAGAAGGAGGAGCTGTTCTGAGCGCAACGGTCGACAAGTACGTCTATGTGACCGTCAAGCGGCATAGCGAGATCTTCAACGAGCCGATCCGGATCAACTATTCGCAGACGGAGCAGGTCAACGGGATCGATGAGATCAAGAACGACATTGCTCGCGAGTGCCTTCGGTTTCTTGAGATCGATCCGCCGATCTACATCAGCACCGTCGCGGACATGCCGGCCTCGACCGGCATGGGGGGCTCCAGCGCTTTTGCCGTGGGCCTGCTGAATGCGCTTCACACCTTCCGGGGTGAGAGGGTCACGGCCGGCCAGCTCGCCGAGGAGGCCTGCTACATCGAGATGCAGGTCCTGAAGCAGCCCATCGGGAAACAGGACCAGTATGCGGCTGCCTATGGCGGGCTCAATCTGTTCCGGTTCGGTCCGGACGGGACCGTGACCGTCGAGCCGCAGCATACTGCCAACGGCGCAGTCGCACTGCTCTTCAGCAACATCATGATGTTCTGGACCGGACACCAGCGTCCTGCCAGCTCCATCCTGAGCGAGCAGAAGACCAACACCTCCCGCAATATGGAGAGCCTACGCAGGATCCGGGACGATGCCTACGAACTGGGCACCCTTTGCTCCGGGAGTGAGATCGACGCGCGGCAGATCGGGCAGATGCTCCACCGGGGTTGGGAGGTCAAGCGCAAGCTTGCCTCGGCCATCTCCAACGAGTTCATCAACAACATCTATGACCGGGCGATGGCGGCCGGGGCCGTGGGTGGGAAGCTCTGTGGCGCCGGTGGCGGCGGCTTCCTGATGTTCATCGTTATGCCCGAGAACCGGCAACGTGTTCGCGAGGCGCTCTCCGACCTGGCCTGCGTCTCGCTCGGTTATGAGGTTCATGGCTCCTGCGTTCTCTACCCCTCGGGCCTGTAAGGCGAACCGGCAGCGCCAGCATTGAAGGCGAGATGAATGGCCCGCCTCGGATGCGGGCTGCGATGGAGGTCGAAAGGTGTTTTTCGAGAGAACTGAAATTCCCGGTGTCTATATCGTGGAACTGGAAAAGCGCGAGGACGAACGGGGCTTCTTCGCCCGAGGCTGGTGCCAGAGGGAGTTCCAGCAGATGGGGCTGCCCGAGCACATCGCCCAGATCAATATCTCCTACAACCGGTACAAGCACACCCTTCGCGGGTTTCATTATCAGGTCGCTCCCTACCAGGAGGACAAGCTTCTCCGTTGCACCCGAGGAGCCATCTACGACGTCCTCCTCGACCTTCGTCCTGACTCGCCGACCTACAAGCAGCATATCACAATCGAGCTGACGGCCCGCAACTACCGTAGCCTCCTTGTCCCGAAGGGCTGCGCCAACGCCTTCCTGACCTTGGAGGACGAGACGGAGGTCACCTACCTCGTCTCCGAATTCTACACGCCTGAAGCAGAGCGGGGCGTCCGCTGGAACGATCCTACCTTCGGGATCACCTGGCCGGTTTCGGAGCCCGCCGTCATTTCCGACAAGGACCGGAGCTGGCCCGACTTCGCCGCGTGAGCGGCAGACCCTCTGTTCATCAGGACACTATTGGAGCTGATACAAGATGTTCATCGTCGACCGGGAGTTGGAGAAGCTCGAGCGATCGGGCAAGCGCATTCGCGTGGCCATGGTGGGTGCAGGATTCATGGCGCGGGGTATCGCGCGCCAGATGCTCCACTACATCCAGGGTATGGAGCTGGTCGCGATCGCGAACAGGAGTATTGAAAGCGCCCGCCAGGCCTACGCGGAAGCGGGCGGGGAGAACGTCAGGGTCGTACAATCCGCGGCCGAGCTGGATGATGCGATCGCCAGCGGCCAGCGCTCGATCACGAGTGATCCCATGCTGTTCTGCGATGCCGAAGGCGTCGATGCCATCCTCGAGGTGACCGGTTCCATCGAGTACGCCGCTCACGTCGTGATGCGCGGTATTGCGAAGCGCAAGCACATCATCATGATGAATGCCGAGCTCGATGGTACGCTCGGACCCATCCTCAAGGTCTATGCCGACCGCGCCGGCGTTGTCATTACCAACACGGAGGGCGACCAGCCCGGCGTGATCATGAATCTCTATCGCTGGGTGAAGGGCCTGGGCGTCAAGCCGGTCCTGTGCGGCAACATCAAGGGGCTGCACGATCCCTATCGTAACCCGACGACCCAGGAGGGATTTGCAAAGAAGTGGGGCATGAAGGCTCCGATGGTAACTTCGTTCGCGGATGGCACCAAGATCTCGTTCGAGAATGCCATCGTCGCCAATGCGACCGGTATGCGTGTGGCAAAGCGCGGGATGTATGGTCCGACGGTGGAGCCTGGAACGCCGATCCAGGAATCCGTCAATTGGTACCCCCTCGAGGATCTCATGTCCGGGCCGGGAATCGTCGATTACTGCGTCGGCGCCATGCCGAACCCCGGCATCTTCGTCCTCGGCACGACGGACGACCAGGTCGAGAAGCATTACCTATCTCTGTACAAGATGGGGCCTGGACCATTGTACTGCTTCTACTGGCCGTACCACCTGTGCCATTTCGAGGTGCCGACCACCGTTGCCCGTGCGGTCATCTTCGGAGATGCAGCCATCGCACCGCTCGCAGGCCCCTGCGTCGATGTCATCACGGCGGCAAAGCGGGATCTCAAGGCGGGGGAGGTGATCGACGGCCTGGGGCATTACACGACCTACGGGCTGTGCGAGAACGCAGATCTGGTGCAGGCCGAGCGCCTGCTGCCGATCGGCCTCGCGGAAGGGTGCCGCCTTCGCCGGGATATCGGGAAGGACGAGATCCTGACCTATGCCGATATCGAACTCCCGGCGGGGCGCCTGTGCGACAAGCTGCGGGCCGAGCAGGATGCCTATTTCTTCAGAGATGCGGCCGGCTCGCAGATCCAGACGGTGCGCGTGGCGGCCTATTCATAGCTGGGCAGCCGCGTGCGGCTGCCGACCATGGAAAAGAAAGAGCCGGTTCTCAGTGGGAGAAACCGGCTCTTTCTTTTGCCAGACGAGAGAGCTGCTTCGTAACGAGCCGCTGCGGAAGGCAACGGTCCTCGTACGGTATCGCTCAATCGCGAGCGTAGACGTCCTCAAACCGCACGATGTCATCCTCTCCGAGATAGGCCCCGGATTGAACTTCGATGAGGTCGAGAGGAACCCGCCCCGGATTCTCGAGGCGGTGCATGCAGCCGAGAGGGAGGTAAATAGACTCGTTCTCACGCAGGAGCGTTATTTCCGCGTCCTTGGTCACAAGGGCCGTGCCGCTGACGACCACCCAATGCTCTGCGCGGTGAAAATGCTTCTGGAGAGAGAGCTTTCCGCCCGGCGCCACGGTGATCCGCTTGACCTGAAAGCGGTTCCCGACCTCAAGGGATTGGAAGGAGCCCCAGGGACGATGCACGAGCGGCGTGCTCAGTGCGGCATTGTGCCCGGCGGCCTTGAGCCTCTCCACCAGCAGCTTGACGTCCTGGTCGCGATCCTTGCGGGCGACGAGAATGGCGTCTGACGTCGCGACGACCAGGAGGTTGTCGACGCCGACTGCCCCGACGAGCGGTCCATCCGAGCGGATGTAGCAGTCCTTCGTGTCAATCGTGATGACGTCGCCTTGCGTAGCCGTGCCGTCGCCGTCCTGTTTCGACTTCTCGTGAAGGGTTGACCAGCTTCCGATATCGGACCAGCTGAAGTCGACCGTCACGACCACCGCATTGGAAGTGCCCTCCATGACGGCATGGTCGATGGAGATATTCGTCGCGCGCGCGAAGGCATCCGGTGCGAGGCGCAGGAAGTCGAGGTCGGTTGCAGCGTCGTCGATCGCGTCGATGCAGGCCTGAAGGAGGTGAGGGTCGCTGCGCTCGAGTTCCTCCAGAAAACGCCCGGCCGGCAGCAGGAAGATGCCGCTGTTCCACGCGTATTCTCCAGAGGCAAGGTATTGCTCGGCAGTCTGGCGGTCCGGCTTTTCCTTGAAGCCGACCACGGGATGGATGTTGTTGCTGTAGGTGCTCTTGCCATAATGGATGTAGCCGTACCCTGTCACAGGGCTGTTGGGCGTCACGCCAAAGAGCACGAAGGATCCTTCCGCCGCAGCCGGGAGGCCTGCCTCCACGGCTGCATGAAAGGCGGAGACATCCTCGATGCTGTGATCCGCCGGCATCAAAAGAACGATGCTGTCCGGATCCTGCCGGTGAGCGAGGATGCAGGCGATCGCGGCTGCAGGAGCGGTATTGCGGCCGAAAGGTTCCAGAACGATCCTGGCGTCGCTGCAGCCGATCTTCCGCAGTTGTTCCGCGATGATGAAACGGTGCTCCGCATTCGCGATGATCATCACGGGCTCGAAGAGGGGCGAGTCCATGACTCTGCGGGCGGTCTCCTGCAGGAGGGTGTTTTCGCCGAGAAGCGGGAGAAGCTGCTTCGGGTAGGCCTCGCGCGACAGGGGCCAAAGCCGGCTGCCGTTGCCGCCGGACATCAGAACGGGAATGATCTTGCGCATGCATTCTTGCCCTGGGCTGGATGTGAATCTGGCGTAGGCGGCGACCTGTCTTCCAAGGCCTGGCGGCTCGCCGCTGACATTTCGTATGATACTGGCACCGTACCGTGGATCCGGCAAGTAACGTAAGGTAATGTTTCTCATTTGAGAGTAGCGATGAAGAGGTATTTTGAAGTATTAGAATGATACCTCTTATGAATTATTACGAATATTTGATGAAATGAAATTTCAATACTGTTGTGATGCTTCCAGCGGAATGCGGAATTTTTGCCTCCTCGGTGCGCAGCTCAAGACGAATTTTCCTTGCGTTCAGCCCCATCTGCGGGCCGCTTTCGGTCAAGAGCTGAGGTGATCGGGCGATGGCGGGCATGCCTGTTGCGGATGCATCGAGCAGGGTCATGGGAGAGGCCTCTTCTTCATACGGAAGAAGGAGAGGCTTCCATGGGCGGACTTCCCTCCAGGCTATTCAGGCCGTCGGGAACGATCAGGACTGAGGCCGCCTGTCCGCTTCGAGCGAGGCTCTCGGCGGAAACCAGGGCTACTGCTTCTGCCTCCTCGCGACTTGTGAATGCAGCAAACCGCTCGCCGGCAAAGGTGACGACCCATTCATCGAGTTGGTGGGCGATGATAAAGCGACTCATCAGGATTCTACCCTCTCAAGTCCATAAAACCTCTCCTTTACCGCTTGGTCAGAACGCGTCCGGATTGCGGACGACCTGGATCGCGGTGGTGGCGATGATCCTGAGATCGAGTCCCACCGTCCAGTTGTCGGCATACCAAAGATCGAGCTCAACCCGGCGTCGCATGTCGGCCACTTCAGGCGTCTCGCCGCGTGCTCCATTGACCTGGGCCCAGCCTGTGATGCCGGGCTTGACGGAATGCCGCGCACTGTAATTCTCGATGAGTTGTCCGTAATACTCATCATGCGCAAGGGCGTGAGGCCGTGGTCCGACCAGCGACATCTCTCCTCGAATGACGTTCACGAGCTGCGGCAGCTCGTCGATGCTCGTCCGGCGGAGCTCCTTTCCCAACCGCGTCACCCGGGCGTCCCCTCGCTTGGCCTGCTCGATGACGCCGCCGTCTTCCAGAACGGTCATGGTTCTGAATTTGAGGATTCTGAAAGGGCGGCCATTCAGACCGCGGCGCGTCTGCCAGAAGAAGATTGGTCCCCTGGAGTCGATCTTGATCGCAAAGGCGACTGCGAGAAACAGTGGGAGCAGAAAGAAGAGAGCAAGCAGCGCGACGGTCAGATCGAGCGCGCGCTTGACCATCTCGGGCCGCGATGATGCCCGAGAGGATCTACTGCTTGTGCGTCGAGGAGCAGCTCCACGAGCGGAGAGATTTTCGACGCGCGATTCCATTGGGTCGATAGCTACCTTATCCATCCTCGGGCGCTTCGTCTAAACACTAATAAGGCAGAGCACTGACGAGAAAAGATCCCTTCCGAGCTATTGAGGGAGTACCACATAGCTCGGGTCGGCTGGTGACGGGTGGGAATCCAATCTCGATTGTCGCGATGCGTCGGAAGAACGGTCTCAGCGCACGAAAGGTAGCAGCTCGGGAGGGGTTCATTGGTGATACCCCTTTGCATGATCCGATCTCTCCGGAATAGAACTCGGCCAATTCCATGCGGCTCTATACCATCGGATCAGCGCCTGTTCCGCTGAGGCTCCGGAGTCCAGCGACACGGAAGAAAGGCGTTTGAAACACCATCGCCTCTCACATCTTCGAAAGGGGTCCATATGGACCGGCGCCATCTTCTGACTGGTCTTATTTCTCTTGGAGTTTTGAATCGGGCGCAGGCCCAGCCGCAACTCCCGCAGCCTTCCTCCCGCACGCCACCATCAGGCGGTGCGAAGAGCATCTCCTCTGTAACCGTGCTCAGGAAGAGCGGCCCTCTCAAGTCGCAGGCCGATGGCGAGATCATCGAGAATCTCGATATCGACGCGTCCGGCGATCATGCGGTCGTGATCACGCATGACGGCGTCACAATCCGCAACTGCCGGATCAGGCATTCAGGCGGCAACGGCATCCACGCAGAAGGCGGCTCTGCCCTCGTGCTGCAGGATCTCGACATCGATCATGTAGGAGCTCCTGAGAAGGGCGCAGGGGACGATTTCAATCGGAACAACATCAATCTCTACGGCTGCCCCGGCGCAGTGCTTTCCAGGATCAGGGCGAGACGCGGCTCGTCGAACATCTATATCCAGGCCAGCCCGGAAACGCGCCTAAGCCAGCTGGAACTCTACGATGCGCGCGGGCCGTTCCCGCGGGGACAGAACGTCCAGTTCGACAATTCCCACGGTTCCGTGCTCGAGGACTTCTCAGCGGAGAACGGCCCGACCTCCTGGACGGAGGACAACATCTCCGTATACCGTTCGGACCGTTGCACCGTCAGGCGCGGTCTCGTCTCCTATAACAATAGCCCGACCGGCTTCGCCGTCATGCTGGAGGGCAGCTTCGACGGTCTCGTTGAAGACGTCGATGCCGTGCAGCAAGGGAATGGCGCCTTTGCTGCAGTCACGCAAGGCGAGGTGGGCTCCGGAGGGTGCCGCTTTCACCGCTGCCGGACCCGGGACACCTACAACTCGATGCGCGATGGACGGGACGCACCGAAGTCGAACAGCCTTTCAATCTACACACTCATCTCCGAAGGGGCGAGCAAGCATATCATCAAGGACTGCGTCTACTATAATCTTGCCAACCCGCGGAACCTCATCTGGAAGCGGGATGCGATCCAGCCTGGCTCATCCTTCCGATTGCAGAACTTCGAGCCGCATTCCCCCGTCCGCCTGCAACTCCCATGGGAGGTGACCTAGTCGGCACTGGAACCAGAACTGCCGGACTAACGGCCCCCGAAGCCTCTTCAGGGTTATACCGATGGAGCGCTCCCCTTCGGTATAACCCTTCCGAGTGCTGGCTCTTGGATGAGAGCTTTCCTAGACTCGGGTGGGCTGCAGTTTTTCACGCCATATCTAACCGCTGTCGCGACGGCAGAAGAGAAATTGTCATATGGAAGCAGGTCAGGTGCTGGAAAGGCGAACGGTCGAGAGTGTGCTCGGCGTGAGTGTCGATGCCATGAGCTGGGATGAGGCCGGCGACCGTATCTTCAGCTGGGCTGCCAACCGTGAGAGCAGAGTTGTCTGCGTCTGCAGCGTTCATAGTATCGTGACGGCGCGGCAGGACAAGGCGCATGGGCACAGGCTGCAGGCCGCGGACATGGTGACGCCGGATGGCGCGCCCGTCGCATGGACGCTCCGAAGGAAGGGGCATGTTGCGCAGGACCGCATCAACGGGCCGGATCTGATGATGAAGTGCTGCCAGCGAGCTGCCGAGACCGGAGAGAAGATCTTCCTTTACGGCGGAAGCTTCAGCACGCTCCAGCAGCTTGAGAAGGCCTTGCTGACGCGTTTCCCCGGATTGCAGATCGCAGGCGCCATTTCTCCTCCGTTCCGGGAACTCACGGAGGACGAGAATGCCGCGATAGTCGAACAGATCAACGATTCCGGCGCCAGCATAGTCTGGGTCGGACTCGGTTGCCCTAAGCAGGAAATCTGGATGCACGCCAACCGCGGCCGCATCAATGCCGTCATTATCGGCGTCGGAGCGGCATTCGATTTCCATTCCGGAGCGATCAAGCGCGCTCCGCTCTGGATGCAGAGGAACGGTCTGGAGTGGCTCTATCGGCTGTCCCAGGATCCCCGTCGCTTGGCGGGGCGGTATCTCGTGACGAACTCGATCTTTGTCTGGGCAACATTGCAGGAAATGATGCTGTCGAAGGGGCGGGCGCGCAAGCCGGGCCGGATCAGCAAGTCCGCCGGCCAGCTCGACCAATGATGAGATACGACGATGAATAATCCACCGGGACATGCCGAGATGAGGAAACGGCGCTCGGGTCATCCTGATTACGCCTTCTCTAGAGAGGAGGCGCAGCAGATCCTGCCTTGTGCGGATACGCCCGCACGCCGGGGACTGCACACGCATCGTCGATCTCCGATGCAGGAGCCGCTTTCAAACGCATATCGCTTCTCCAGCAGGGGGAGCGCTCCATCGGCGCTCGTCTCGCCATGAATCTTGAGGTGCCAACGATGCTTCGCAAGGGACCCATCGCGCCCAATCAATATGAGCTGACAGGGGATCAATTCGGCTCGCGCGAGCAGGACCCGATCAATCTCGAGGCGGTCTTCAATTTCCTCAAGCGGAACTGGAAGCTCATCGCTGTCTGGATGCTTATCGGCGTGTGCTTCGGAATTGGCCTGAGAGTGGCGTCAACTCCATACTATACCGCGCATGCAAGCCTGCTTCTCGAGGACCTCACTGTGCGGCCTTTCACGGACGCGGTGAGCAGTCCCGCTCAGGCGGACGCCTCCTTCGCCGACAGCCAAGTCCAGGTTCTGCAGTCGAAGGAAGTCCTCGGACGCGTGGTCGATGAAAACAACCTGACGGAGGACGAGGAATTCGGGGAGACCTCGCGAGGGCTGGGCGACATCCTGAGAGACCTTGTTCCTTTCCTGTCATCGCCCCAGGAAGAAGTACCGGCCGACATCAGGAATGTCGAACGCTATGCGACCATATTGCGTGTCGGCGAGGCCCTTTCCGTCAGCCGCGTCGGCGTGTCCAATGCGCTCGATATCGCCTTTACATCCCGCGATCCTCAGCGAGCCGCGCTGATCGCGAATGCGGTGGCGCAGGCCTATATCAGCAGCCGGCTAGAACTGAAGCAGCGTTCTCTGGGGGAGGCAGTCGCGCAACTCAGGACGCGCCTCGACGAGTCTCGTGAGAGGGCGTTCAATGCCGATCAGCCGATCCAGGGCGGGGCCGGCGCCCTGAATGCGGGCGGTCAGGCGCGCGACAGGTTCCGGGAGTGGCAGAACACATCCGAGGCCTACCGTGCGCTCTACGGCAATCTTCTGCAGCGCTATACCGAGGCCGTGCAGCATGTGCCCAGTCCGGGCGCTCGCATCATCTCGCCGGCCGAAGCTCCGCTCGACCGGAGCTGGCCGCCCACACTCTTACTGGTTGCCGCAGGCGGAATCGGAGGGGCGGCGCTCGGCTTTGCGCATGCGCTCGTCAGATACCTGACGGATCGCACCTTGCGGGATTGCTCGGAACTGCACAAGGCGACCGGCTATGACTGCCTGGCCGGAATACCTTTCGTCAAAAGTCGGTCCTGGCAGCTGCTCGGCTCCACTCCCGACGAGTTTCAGGAGGCATACTCCAAATCGTCGCCGGCAATCATCGATGCCGTCTCGCGCATTGCCGTCTATCTCCAGTCTTCGCGCATCGACTCGAGCGGCTCGACCGTCGGCATTGCTGCTCTGCAGGACGGAAATGGCGCATCGTCCTTTGCCGCGCATCTGGCGCGGGTCGTTGCGCAGAGCGGGCAGAAGACGCTGCTCGTCGACGCGAACTGGCGCCAGCGTGATGCGGGTGGATCCGGCGCCAAAATGAAGTCCGGTCCGAGTTTCTCCACCCATTTCTTCCCTCGTAGCCTGAAGTCGGACAACCTCGACGTGCTCGTCTTCCGTGGAAAGGCTCCCGAGGATGACCTGATTGCCTCCCAGTCGATCATGGCGACCCTTCTCCGGATGAGATCGGAGTATGTCTGGATCATCGTGGACTTCCATGCCGCCCAGGAAACAGCGGATGCTGCAGCCAGCGGCTCGCTCCTCGACGACCTAATCCTGGTCACGGAATCCCAGCGCACGACGCCGGATATTCTGCAGACCGCGATGCGCTTTCTCCCCCGCGAGAAGATCTCCATCGTCATGAACAAGGTGGGCGGCTAAAGGGGCAGGGCGCGACAGCTCCGTCGCAGCCTGAGTCCTGCCAGCGCGGCGGACTTTGCGTGTCTTACCCCAATGGCGTGCGTGACATGAGAGACGGCTCGACCGAATTGTGAGCCGTCTCTCAGCAGACCTAGGCCCTCAGATCGGGTTTCGAGCGATTATCTCGTCTGCGCCTCTTTTAGCCCTTCCGTCCGAAGGGTGATGCTCACGACGTCGCCGGGCATCAGCTCCATATCCTCATTGGCCGGAAGCTGCTCGGTGCCCTTCTCGCCTGCGCGATAAAGCCAGATCTCCGGCTCACCGCTGCGGATGCGCAGCTTCTCGCTTGCGCCTTGCAGCTTGGCGCTGACCTGCTCGAGACGAAGGTTTGCTTCCTGCAGCTCCTTGAGCGCCTCTATGCGGCTCTGGCTTTCGGCGCGCTCCAGGAGCCTTCCAAATTCTTCTCTCTGACGCTCGATATTCGTGATTTCCACCACGGTCTGCAGAAGGTGCGTCGACGACATGACCACGGAGCGCCTTGCCTCGGAAAGGCGTGTCGTCGCCGTAATGCCCTTCTGGAACAGCTCCCGCACCTTGTCGAACTCCGCCACGTCCGCTTGAACGGCTTCCTCGTCCTGCTTCTTCTTCTCGGCGAGAACCTTGAGCTGGCTGTTGGCGCTTTCGATGCTGTTGCGGTAATGCTCCTGCTCCTTCCGGAGCTCTTCGGTGCGCGCCTTGAGGTGATCCTCCTCCGTCCTGATCAGGTGCTCGATGACCTCCTGGGAAAGAGGGATCTTCCTCCGGTCGGGCTTGACTGCATCGCCGTAGCCAAGCTCCGTGCGGATCCGCCAGATCCTGGCCTGCTCCCGCGCAAGCTCCGTCCAGAGCGAGTCGTATTCGGCGCGCAGATCGAGACGCTCGTAGAGAAGATTGTCGCCGCGGAACTGCAGGGCGTCATATCCTCCGGCAACTGCAATGGCATGGCGGATGGTCATGCCGGGACGAAAGATCTGCTCGCCGGGCTTGGCGACATCGCCGTTCAGGTAGACTGGGCGGAACTCGACCACGTTCACCAGGACCGCATCGGGCATGATCAACTGGGCGATCTCCCGGCCGTCGGCCGCTCGTTGCTGGTAGACCTTGTTCGACAGATCCTCGACGATCTTCGCGCGAGCCTCCGCAATCGTCAGACCCCGGACCTTGACCTGTCCAGCCAGGGCGACGGACACATCTCCTTCAATCCCGACAGGGCTGCGCTGCTTGAGCTCCGGCACGCCCGTGACGGTAATCTCGAGAATGTCGCCAGGCTGTATCCTGTACTCGGCGCGAGCTGCAGTGGAGGCCAGGAGCAGAGCGAGAGGGAGGTGCAGTCCGAGTGTCAGGGAGCGCCGACGCCTCATCAGAAATGCCATTCGCGATGTCCTCTTTGCCTGCTGAAAAATGTGCCGCGCCGGGCTGTGGGATCGATCAACTCACGACCCGACATGATGTTAGCAACAACTCTCTGGGTGCAAAGGATTGTCGGGTTCGAGACAGGACCTCTTTCGAGGTAGCCCTCCCGGTCGGGCTGAATGGAGAGCGCCGGATACCTTGTCATGTGGTCTGGGCTCGCAGAGACGCCGGTTCTGGAGACTTCATGGCCCGGGAGTTTGCGAAAGATCGCAGGGCGACCAGGTATCCGTACAGAAAGCCTGCCCCCATTCCCTGGATCGGGCTTTCCAAGGCCGGGTTCACGAAGCTCGAGACGAACATGATGCCGAAGAGAGCGGCCGCGTGATTGCGCAGCTTGCGGGGCACGTTCCGCGGAGGAAACACGGCGCAGAATGCCGCCGCCAGCAGAAGGAACCCCACGAGGCCTGTTCTCAGCAGCGCCTGGAAGAAGGAGTTGTGGACGCCGGTCGAAAGGGCTTCGAGCATCTGGCCCGGCGTCATGCTCGCCGGGTTGGGGAGAAACGTGAAGACTGGCCTGTCGGGGAAGTAATAGACCCACCTGACGGACTCGGTTCCATAGCCGATTCCAAGGCCCATCGTGTCGATGAAGGATTTGTAGGTGTCGACAATGAAGACCAGCCTGATCCCGGAATTCGGCGCGGCGAGCAGCAACTGTGGCAGAAAGAACAGGCCGATGATGTAAAGGACGATCAGGCCCAGGGTCAGTCCCAAAGCCGTAAGCCTGGCCGGCATCCCCAACATCAGTGCAATAAGGCCCAGCGTGATGACCCAGAACTGGACCAAGGATGTTGCAGCGGCCATTATCAGCACGATGAGGATTCCGAACTTCTGGCGCGAACCTGATCCTGCGAAGATGTACGCAGTGATGAAGAACATGGCCAGGATGATGTTGTTAGTGAACGATCCGTACATGGTGAAGACGGATTTCACCATGCTCTCTTCTTCGTACCGAAAGCCCTGCTGGAACATGATGATCGGAGCGACGACGAGACTTAAAAAGATAATGGGGCCGCCGCCGGCGAATGCGTCTCCGAAGGGCAGTCGCCTTTCGAAATATGCCTTTGATGCCCAGGCGACGACGTAAAAGCAAATGACCGGCGCCAGCTGGCGGGCAATGGCTGCGTCCCTGAAGTGCACCTGCCATGACGATGGGAACAGACGGTAATGTGAGAGCACTGCGGCTATGACGCTGGCGATCACGAAGGCAGTCAGCAGTTTCGGCGGAGAGGAGCGGCGCAGGACCGCATAGGCAATGAAAAGAAAGAGGATCGCGAAGACGAGGGCTGCACCGCCGATCCTCAAGGATATTCCAAGGCCGCCGATCAGCCAGATCCAGGGCAGAAACAGCGTGTAATCCAGGAGATCCTTCTGCAGCGCACGCGCACGTGCCGCCTGGCGGGGAAGTGCGAGAGAGTATCCTGCCGGGAATCTGCGGAGCGGATATTGTGAGAGAAACTCTGCTCTGCCCGAAGCCATGCTGCTCCATCTCTCACAAACGAACACGGGCGAGGGGCAGGCCACTGACAGCTGATCCCGAAGCCAGCCGACAGACCTGCACCAGCGCTCGCCTTCTCACGCCTCGACCGGAATAACACTAGGGCCGAGCCTGCCTTCGTGGCAGTGCTCTCAAGGGATAGATCGAGTTCTTTCGTGGTAGGGCGGCAAGGTATCGGGATCGATGTATGGTGCTGCGCCTGATGTTCCAGGATTATTGTCCTCGACCCAAAACCTGCCTGCTCTGGCAGAAGAAGGGAGGCGACGAGATTGCCGGGTAGTGTCCAGAGGCAAAGAGTGGTACCTCTTAAGGCTCATAGTCATGCTGATCTTGCGATTGAGACTACAATGTTTTTCATCCTCATCGTCTCGGCGGTCCTGTCAGGATTGGTCTCGTTCGCCGTTCTCTGGCCCTACGGCTCCGTCTTGGGCGTCATCGGAGCTCCTGTCATCGCAAGCCTCGTGTCAACGGGAATCGTGCTCTGTCTCAGATCAGCGAAGTCCTCGCGCCCTGCCATCGGCAACGCACCGGAGGAAGCGGAAGGGACTGCTCTTCTGAAACTCGACCGCTATCGTCGGAACTGAGCCGGTGTCAGGCCCGCGAGGGGAGGATGTGGTCTCTAGTAAAGCTTAGACGGCATGCTCGGATTTGCCGCGAGAGCATTGTATTTTCAAGTTCGACCTGCAGCCAGCCAGAATGCCTGAGCCGCCGGTACCCGGTGATCGGACGCGATTCTTAGATACCATGTAACGAATCTTCGCGTGCGGGAGGCTAGATTATTTCCGTTGCTCCTATATCGGCAGAGTAGAGCGTGATTACTTCACCGGGACGGCTTCTGATTACTTTCATATAAAAGAATTAGAAGGCTATATGAATATAGTCTTCAGTATAGAAAGTCAGATAAGCATTGAATGACGTCTTCATTTCGCCTTATTCGGCCTCCAATTGACAGAGGGTAAGCCGCCAAGCTTAGAAGGCGGCACGAGAGAATAGGGGCATGCAAATGGCACTTTCTGCCAATCATTTTCCGTCGCCAATATATGCGCCGCGTTTTTTATATTTGCGCGACCATTCTGCGTTGACAGCTCTACCTAGACGCTGACGCCAGTTGCAGGGTGCTGCTCGGCTTTCCGAAAGCATCTCTGCTCTCTCAAGCGGCAATACTGTCGTTCTTCCCTCCCTGATCCGGTGACTCCATCGGACATTCCGCACCTGCCCTCCCTTAGGGCAGATCCGCTCGTTCAACCAAATAATAGGAAAAAAGACTTATGGCCAGACTTCAAGGCACATCGGCGAACAACACGCTTCGGGGCACAACCTCTTCCGACATTCTCACGGGTCTAGGCGGCGACGACATTCTACAAGGTCTCGGCGGCAATGACGTGCTTCGTGGCGGAAACGGTAGCGACAGCTTGAGCGGCGGCGAGGGCGACGACGTTCTCAGCGGCGGCGTGGGCGCGGACTGGATCAACGGCCAGGAGGGCAACGATGTCCTGATCGGCGGCGCGGGCGCTGACCGCTTCATCCTGGATACGGCACTCGACCAGGACCGCAACGTCGATACCATTGTCGACTTTGAGGCTGGCGTCGACGGCGTCTGGTTGAATGGCGGCACGACGTTCAAGGCTCTGAAGGCGAATGGCGCCCTGAAGGAAGCCAACTTCAGGATTGGTGACAAGGCGGCCGACGCCGACGACTTCATCATCTACAACCAGGGGACGGGCGAAGTCTTCTACGACGTGGACGGCAATGGCGCCGGCGCGATGGTGAAGTTCGCCGAACTCGACTCCGATCTTGCCCTGAAGGCGACGGACTTCAACGTATTCGACGCAACGGTTTCGGCTCCCACTCCCACCCCGACGGCGCCTTCCACGGGCCAGGTGACCAAGGTCGGCAGCGGATCCGATACCCTGACGCTCAAGGTCACGCAGGACGCTTATCAGGGCGATGCCCAGTATGCGGTTTATGTAGACGGCAAGCAGGTCGGCGGCACCTTCACCGCAAAGGCGCTGCACGGAAGCGGCCAGATGGACACTCTCGAAGTCAAGGGTGACTGGCCTGCCGGCAATCACAACGTTTCGGTAAAGCTGCTGAACGATCTCTATGGCGGCACGGCTGATACCGACCGCAACGTTTACGTGGAGAGCGCGACCTACAACGGTAAGGCCGTATCGGGCAGCAGCCTCTATGTGAACTCGACCCAGGCAAAGAGCTTCAGCGTTTCGGATGCAACCGCCGTATCCGGCTCGGCGAGCCCGGCTCCGACGCCGGCCCCCACGCCTGCGCCGACACCTGCTCCCAGCCCGACGCCGTCTCCCGACAACGGCAATGGGATCAAGCTGACGAAGGTTACGTCCCCGATCAAGTCGACCCATGCCGGCCAGGTGTTCGAGAATCTCGACATCTGGGTGGAAAACGGCGATGCGGTCTCAATCACCCATGATAACGTTGTTCTTAAGAACTGCCGCATTCACCACAAGACAGGCGATGGCATCAGCGTCTCCGGTGCGAAGGGCGTGCAGATCCTGAACAGCGAGATCATCAATTCCGATCCGCCGAAGGGACTTGCTCCGGAAACGAGCACGGATATCCGCAATATCTATGTGCTCAACTCCTCAGGACTGAAGGTCGATCACGTCACCGTCCGCGAGGGCTCCTCCGGCATCTATCTGGTGAGCTCCCCGAACGCGACCATCACCAATGTCGACGGCTACAACTTCCATGGTCCGATGCCTCGTGGGCAGTTCGTGCAGTTCGACAAATCCGGCAATTCGGTGCTGAAGAACTTCTACGTCTACAACGACCCCAAGAACTCCTGGGTCGAGGACAACGTGTCGGTCTTCTCCTCGACGAACGTGACGATTCAGGACGGCGTCATCGACGGTAACAACTCGGTCACCGGTGTCGGCGTCATGTTCGAGCATGGCTCCACGGGTGGCAAGGTCCTCAATGTCGACGCCATCCATCAGGGGAATGGGGCCTTTTCGGCCTACACGAACAATGTCACCTTCGATGACGTCCGCTCCTTCGACAGCTTCAACATCGATCAGGGGCGCGGCAAGCCGTCGTCGAACGGGCTGCAGTTCAACATCAGCGGTTCGGACGTCAAGTATCTGAACACGACCTACACCAATCCGGGTAACCCGAAGAATATCGGGTGGGACGTGTCCAAGGCTGCTGTCTATAATGTCCGTGAGGACAAGACAGCGAAGCCGATGGATCACTTCACCAACGATTGGGACTGGGTGCTCTAATCACGAAATCAAGAATGGCGGCGGAACCCTGGCGGTTCCGCCGCCATCACTCTTTCGGACATTTGCGAATCACCGCATTCTTCCAATTGTCGCGCGGATGAAATCATGTTCGCGTTCGACGCATGCTTCTTGGGCAGTTCAGACGCCCGCGCACTTCCGATAACCCCTAAGCATTAATCGATACTCCCTTTTCCACGGTGGTTGACAAAAGGTTGAACCATATAATTCGGGGTAGTCTCTGCGAAGAAAGGCTCCTCAAATGTCCGATACGACGCCGGTCTCGACGATCCTGGGCTGCAAGAACGCTATGCTGCGTGAGGGGTTGAAACACATTCTGTCAAAGACCCGTTTTAAGGTTCAGCCTTTCGATCTGTCGCATAGCGAGCTGGAACTCCAGGCGCCCGAATCGGAGCACGTTCTCTTCATCATCGATTCCAAGCTATACCCCGCAGGGATCGCGGACGCGGTGAAAATTCTGAAGGAGCAGTGTCTCGACGCCCGCGTCGTGGTTCTCGCAGACGGCTTTGACCTGGGCGACATGATGGCAAGCTTCCAATCCGGCGCGGACGGCTATTGCCTGGCGACCATCGGGTGCGATGCCCTGATCAAATATCTTGATCTCGTGATGCTGGGGGAAGTCGTTTTCCCCTCCGCTCTGTTCCTTTCCGCGCTTTCACCGTCGGAAGAAGCAATCGACGTCGCGAAGGGCCTCTACAGCAACAGGATCAGGACTCTCCAGGTTTCCCAGACGGCCGAGGCAAAGGATTCACCCATCCGGACCCTGTCCAGCCGCGAGGCGGAGATCCTGCAGTGCCTGATGCAGGGAGCTCCCAACAAGGTCATTGCCAGGAAACTCGACGTAGCCGAGGCCACCGTCAAGGTTCATATCAAGGCCATTCTGCGCAAGATCAGGGTCGCCAACCGGACGCAGGCGGCCATGTGGGCCGTGAATCATCTCCCTGCTCCTGCAGGCTCCAGCGAAGTCCTTGCCGCTGCCAAATAGGGAAGGGGTGCGACGCGGCCGGCAAGCCGGTCGCTCGAGCGCTGCTAATGAAAGGTCTCGCCGAGGCTGATCGAGAACAGCAGCGCTCCCGTGGAATCGGTGACTTCGAGTCTCCAGTTCTTCCATTCCCTGGAGGCAGCGCCGTTCTCTTCGCGCAGTTCTTCGATTGCCTTCAAGCCTTGAAGGCGGGCTTGGTCCAGGTCCTTGACCTCGACTCCACTCTTATCGGCAATCCGTTCCGGGCCGTTTACGAGATTGAAGTAACACTTCATAGCAATCGAACAGGTGGCTCGCGCACAACGCGCTACATTGTTATATAGGGCGCATCCGCCAGCTTTTCATTGGGCGCCGTGAAAAATGCGAGGTGCGCCTTCTTCCCTTCTGTCGGGCGCGCCCCTGAAAACTTTCGCAGTTCAATAAAACATCATTCCCTGTGTTAAATTGAAGCGGCGGAAAACGCAGGGACGCCTGACCTGTCCTGGTAAGATGCTGACGGGATTCGGATTTTGCAGAATTGATTCGGCTCTTGGAAACAAGATTACTTGTGCGGGAGCTGATGATTAATGAAAATTAAAGCGATTTGATCGGTCTGATCATTGTCTCGCAAAAGATAATAAGTTAATTTTCCGTTACGGAATGAGTCCTCACCTCCCAACGCGAATCAAGACCAGAAAGGCTGTGCAATGCGCAAAACCTACGATCTTGATGGGTTGCCCCATATGAATGGGTCCTCCTCAAAGGATATTGCGTATTCGAGCTATGTGGAGGTAGCTCGCTCAGTCGAGAACCCACGTGCCCGATATGTCGATACGGGCTATGTACCGACTCTCCTGGTCGAGCCCAACACGCTGCTGCGCGAAGGGCTGCGGCGGATTCTGACGGAGACGTCCTATTCTCTGGTCGCATCGGCCTCCAGCCTTGATGAGGCCCGGCAGATGTGGGTCCCGAACGACCAGACGTTCCTCGTCATCGTCGGTGCATCTGGCAATCACGACGAGCTTTTCCGGCAGGTGAAGGCTCTGAAGGAGGAACTGCCGAATGCCCGGGTTGCCGTGCTGGTCGACCAATACGATCTGAAGCCGATTCTGAGCGCCTTCCAGGCGAAGGTGGATGCCTACCTCGTCAAGGCCGTCTCCTGCGAGGTGCTCGTCAAGTCGCTCGATCTCGTCATGCTGGGCGAGGCGGTTTACCCGTCCGCCATTCTCCGGCTCGTGCACGAGCATTCGCCCAATGTCGGCGACGGGGAGGGCAGCCACGACCTGAGAGGGGATAGCGACGAGGAGAAGCTTCCGGCAAAGGGCCTTTCGGTTCGCGAGACCGTCATCCTCCGCTGCCTGATGGAAGGCGATTCCAACAAGATCATCGCCAGGAAGTTCGACATCACGGAAGCGACCGTGAAGGTCCACGTGAAGGCGATCCTGCGCAAGATCCGCGCCAAGAACCGGACGCAGGCCGCCATCTGGGCCGCGAGCCATCTTCCCGTGGTCAACCGCGTGCCTGCGAGCCAGTAACGTCATCGTCCAGAACGGAAAGAGGGCCGGTGGAACTCCACCGGCCCTTTTCGTTTCGGCTGTTCGATCAGCGCGTGCTCAGGCGGATTTCAGAACCGGCACAGCGTTCGACGCCCGGTCCTCCAGGATCATCGCCGCGCCTTTCTCCGCAATCATGAGCGTTGGCGAGTTGGTGTTGCCGCTGGTGATGGCAGGCATGACCGAGGCGTCGATGACGCGGAAGCCCGCAATGCCGCGCACGCGCAGGCGCGCATCGGTCACGGCCATCGGGTCGTTCTCGACACCCATTTTCGCCGTGCCGACGGGATGGAAGATGGTGGTCCCGGTCTCGCGCGCGCCGTTCAGGATATCCTCGTCCGACGTGAGATGCGCGCCCGGCTTGTACTCCTGCGGATGGTACTTCTGGAGCGCCGGCATGGAGACGACGCGGCGGACGATGCGGAGCGCATCGACGGCGACCTGCTGGTCCTCGACCGTTGAGAGATAGTTGGAGCGGATCGATGGAGCATCCTGCGGGCTCCCGCTGCGGATCCTGATCGTGCCGCGGCTCGTCGGGCGCAGGTTGCAGACGCTGGCCGTGAAGGCGGGGAAGGGGTGCGGCTCGTCGCCGAACTTATCGAGGGAGAGCGGCTGGATGTGGAACTGCAGGTTCGGCGTCGCGTATTCGGGCGAGGAGCGGGTGAAGGCCCCGAGCTGCGAGGGGGCCATGGTCAGGGGCCCGCGGCGGAAGAGGGCGTATTCCAGGGCCATGTGGCCCTTCTTGATGAGCGAGCGGTAATCCTCGTTTAGCGTCCGCACGCCCTCGACCCGGTAGATGGGGCGAAGCTGCAGGTGGTCCTGCAGGTTCTCGCCGACGCCCGGCAGATGGTGGACGACCTCGATGCCGTGCTCCTGAAGGTGTGCGCCGTTGCCAATCCCGGACAACTGCAGGATCTGCGGCGAAGCGACGGCTCCGGCCGACAGAACGATCTCCTGCCGGACATGGATGCGCCGCAGCGTGCCGTTCTGCATGAACTCGACGCCCACGGCGCGCCTGCCCTCGAAGAGGATGCGCGTGACATGGGCATGGGTCTCGACCTTAAGATTCGGGCGCGAGAGGGCAGGCTTCAGGAAGCCGCGGGCCGAGGACCAGCGCCGCCCGTTCTTCTGGTTGACGTGGAAATACGAGATGCCCTCATTGCTGCCCGTGTTGAAATCGTCGACGCGAGGAATGCCCGCTTCCACGGCCGCCTCGATGAAGGAATCCAGGATCGCCCAGCGCACGCGGGGCTCCTCCACGCGCCACTCGCCGCCCGCGCCGTGGTGCTCGCCCGCGCCGAGATAGTGATCGAGATGGCAGCGGAAGATCGGCTTGACGTCGTCCCAGCCCCATCCTTCGAGGCCCATCTGACGCCAGTTGTCGTAATCCTCCTTCTGGCCGCGCATGTAGATCATGGCGTTGATGGCCGAGCAGCCGCCCAGGACCTTGCCGCGCGGGTAATTGAGCACGCGCCCGTTCAGGCCGGGCTCGCTCTCGGTCTTGAACATCCAGTCGGAGCGTGGATTGCCGATGGCGAAGAGGTAACCGACCGGGATGTGGAACCAAATCCAGTTGTCCTTGCCGCCGGCTTCCAGCAGGCAGACGGAGTTGCGCGGGTCCTTGGACAGGCGGTTCGCCAGCACGCAGCCGGCCGACCCTGCGCCGATGATCACGTAATCGAAGGTGGTGTCGCCTGGCATGGCAGCCTCGAATCCCTGACACGGGCGCGGATTCCCCCGGCACCCGCAAGATGCGCCGATATTAACTTATTTGGCGTCCTTTGACCTGCGCCTGGCGAGCTCCAGGATCTCGCCCACGATGCCGCGGCGGAACACCAGCACGCAGACGACGAAGATGATGCCGATCAGCACCGTCACCGGGAAGTTCGAGGCGGCGAGGTAGTTCTGCAGGGCCACCACCAGGGCCGCGCCGACGGCCGGGCCCACCATCGTGCCGATGCCCCCGAGCAGGGTCATCAGGATCACCTCGCCCGACATCTGCCACTGCACGTCGGTCAGCGTCGCGAACTGGAACACGATGGCCTTCGTGCCGCCGGCAAGCCCGGCAAGCGCCGCCGACATGACGAAGGCCCCCAGCTTGTAGCGGTCGACCCGATAGCCCAGGGAGATGGCGCGCCTCTCGTTCTCGCGGATCGCCTTGAGGATATTGCCGAAGGGCGAGTGGACGATGCGCCAGATAGCGAAGAAGCCGAACAGGAAGATCGCCAGGGTGAAGTAGTACATGGCGAGCGGTTCGTTGAGATCCACGAGCCCGAGGAGCTCCCCGCGGGGCACCCCCTGGATGCCGTCCTCGCCATGGGTGAAAGGCACCTGGAGGCAGATGAAGGCGAACATCTGGGACAGCGCGAGAGTGATCATGGCGAAGTAGATGCCCTGGCGACGGATGGCGAGAAAGCCGATCGCGAGGCCCATTCCCGCTGCTCCCGCCGCGCCGAGCAGGACGGCGCCGAGCGGATCCCAGCCCCAGACCTTGGCGGCATGCGCGGCGAAATAGGCCGCGCCCCCGAAGAAGGCTGCATGGCCGAAGGAGAGGAGACCGACATAGCCGATGAGAAGGTTGAACGCGCAGGCAAAGAGCGCGAAGCACAGCATGCTCATCAGCAGCACGGGATAGAAGAAGAATGGCGCTGCCAGCAGGGCTGCAATCGCGATCACGCCGAACACGACGGCTGACGTGCGAAACCTGGGCTGGGCCGCGTAGTACTGCGTATCGACAGCCATGATGTTACTCCTCCCGCCCGAAGAGACCTGCCGGCCTGACGAGCAGAACGATGGCCATGATGACGAAGATAACGATGTTCGACGCTTCCGGATAGAAGACCTTGGTCAGGCCCTCGAGCACGCCGAGCATGTAGCCCGTGATGATGGCGCCGAGGATCGAGCCCATGCCGCCGACCACGACCACGGCGAAGACCACGATGATGATGTTCGTGCCCATGAGAGGGCTGACCTGGTAGATCGGCGCGGCCAGCACGCCTGCGATCGCGGCAAGTGCGGCCCCCAGGCCGTAGGTGAGGGTCAGGAGCCGCGGCACGTTCACGCCGAAGGCCTGGACCAGAGTCGCGTTTTCCGTGGCGGCGCGAAGATACGCGCCGAGCCGCGTCTTCTCGATCAAGAGCCATGTGCCGATACAGACGACGAGGGACGCGATGACGACCCAGCCCCGGTAGATGGGCATGAACATGAAGCCGAGATTATATGCGCCCACCAGCTGCTGCGGCGCTGCATAGGGCTGGCCCGCCGCCCCGAACCAGTAGCGGAACAGGCCTTCCAGAATGAGCGCGAGTCCGAAGGTCAGGAGCAGACCGTAGAGCGGATCGACGCCGTAGAGGCGGCTCAGCATGGTCTTCTCGATCACGACCGCCAGCAGGCCCACGAGCAGGGGAGCGAGGATGAGCGACGGCCAGTAGCCAATCCCGGCATAGGTCAGCAGCAGATAGGCCGCGAAGGCTCCGAGCATGTACTGTGCGCCATGGGCGAAATTGATGATCCGCAGCAGGCCGAAGATCACCGCCAGCCCAAGGCTGAGCAGGGCATAGAAGGAGCCGTTGATGAGGCCGATCAGGATCTGGCCGAAGAGAGCGGGAGCGGGAATTCCGAAAATAGTGCTCATGACGCCCTGTTACACTCCCAGCACTTCGTGGAGTTCGTCCATGCGCGCATCGAGCTCGTGCCCGGGGAACGCGTTCACCATGCGCCCATCCTCCATCAGGTAGAAACGGTCGGCCACCTTCCGGGCGAAGCGAAAGTTCTGCTCCACGAGCAGGATCGTCATGCCGCGCTTCTTCAGGGCCGTCAGAACGTCTCCGATGCGCTGCACGATCACGGGCGCAAGCCCCTCGGTCGGTTCGTCGAGGAGGATAACCTTCGCGCCCGTCCTCAGCACACGGGCGATCGCCAGCATCTGCTGCTCGCCGCCGGAGAGCTTCGTGCCCTGACTGCTGCGCCGCTCATAGAGATTGGGGAAAAGCTCGTAGATCTCCTCCACGCTCATGCCGTCCTTCGACACGGTCGGCGGCAGCGTCAGGTTCTCGGAGACGTTGAGGCTCGCGAAGATGCCGCGCTCCTCTGGGACATAGCCGATCCCGGCCTGCGCCACCTTGTGCAGCGGCAGGCCGAGGATGTCCTCGCCACGCAGGCGGATCGCGCCTTCACGCAGGCGGAGGATCCCCATGATGGACCGCAGGGTGGTGGTCTTGCCCGCGCCGTTGCGCCCGAGCAGGGTCACGGTCTCACCCTCGCGAATGTCGAGATCGACGCCATGGAGGACGTGGCTCTCGCCGTACCAGGCATTGAGCCCGCGGACTTCGAGAAGGGGCGCGTTACTCATGCTCGGTTCCCATATACGCTTCGCGCACCCGCGGATCGGCGCTGACGGCGTCGTAGGAGCCGTCGGCCAGGATCTCGCCGCGGGCCAGAACGGTGACGCGGTCGCACAGATCCGCCACCACATTCAGGTTGTGCTCCACCATCAGCACCGTGCGGTCACGGGCGATGCGGCGGATCAGGTCGGAAATGCGGCCGATATCCTCATGCCCCATGCCGGCCATGGGCTCATCGAGGAGGAGCATGGCCGGATCGAGGGCGAGCGTCGTTGCGATCTCGAGCGCGCGCTTGCGGCCGTAAGACAGCTCGGTCGCGGTCAGATCCGCATAGGGCGTGAGGTTCACCGCGTCGATCAGCTCCATCGCCCGGCCGTCGAGGGAGGAGAGGACGCCCGCCGAGCGCCAGAACTGGGTGGCGAGGCCGGCCGGACGCTGTAGGGCCACGCGCACGTTGTCGAGTACGGTCAGGTGCGGAAACACCGCCGAGATCTGGAACGAGCGCACGAGGCCGTGCCGCGCCACTTCGGCGGGCTTCAGCCGCGTGATGTCCTCGCCGCGGAAGACGATCTGACCGCGCGTCGGCGTGAGAAACTTGGTGAGCAGGTTGAAGACGGTAGTCTTGCCCGCCCCGTTCGGGCCGATCAGGGCATGGATCGTTCCCTCGTTGACGGACAGCGTCACGTCGTTCACGGCGACGAACCCGCGGAACTCCATGGTGAGGCCTGTGGCGCTCAGGATAGGCTGACTGGTGACCATTTGACGGCCGATACTCTCGTGCAATGGATCGGCGGATTCGGGGAGAGGCAGAACATTTGCCAAAACCCTTAGCGCCGCATCATCAAAACAAGCGGTGGGGACAGCCGCGCCGTCCCCACCCTGCATTCACACGACCTTACTGCGTGAGAGCGCAGCCGCTCTCGGCAGCCTTGATGAAGGCTTCGTCGCCGGGCACCTTGGCAAGCTGCGTGTACAGGTCCCACTCGCCCTTGCTCTCTTCGGGCTTCTTCACCTGGAAGAGATACATGTCGTAGACCATGCGGCCGTTGGGCAGCACCTTGCCGTTCTTGGCGAACACGTCTTCCACCGGCATCTCGTGCAGGGCCTCCGCCACTGGCTCGGTGGCATCCGTGCCGGCCTTCTGGATTGCCTTGAGGTACTGCAGCACGGCGGAGTAGGTGCCGACATGGATCATGTTCGGCATGCGGCCGGTCTTCTCCTGGAAGCGCTTGGCGAAGGCGCGGTTCTCGTCGCTCTGGTCCCAGTACCAGCCTTCCGTCAGGGTCAGGCCCTGCGCGGCCTGCGCGCCGAGGCCCTTCACTTCAGCCAGCGTGAAGAGGAGAGCGGCCAGACGCTGGCCCCCTTGCGTGATGCCGAACTCGGAGGCCTGCTTGATGGCGTTCTGGGTGTCGAGGCCCGCATTGGCCAGACCAATGACGTCTGCGCCCGAGCTCTGGGCCTGGAGCAGGAAGGACGAGAAGTCGCTCGCCGCCAAAGGATGGCGCACGGAGCCGACGACCTCGCCGCCCTTGGCCTTCACGAACTGCGAGGTCTGATCCTCGAGAGAATAGCCGAAGGCGTAGTCAGCGGTCAGAAAGTACCATTTCTTGCCGCCCTGATCGACGAGAGCGCCACCGGTGCCGACAGCCAGCGAATGGGTATCGTAGGCCCAGTGGAAGCCGTAAGGCGAGCACTGCTTGCCGGTGAGCTCCGTCGTCGCGGCGCCGGTGACGATGTTGATCTTCTTCTTGTCCTTGGAGAGGCCCTGCACGGCCAGAGCGACGGACGATGTCGTCAGCTCCATGATGGCGTCAACGTTTTCCGTGTCATACCACTGGCGGGCGATGCTCGCCGCGACATCAGGCTTGTTCTGGTGGTCGGCGTTGACGATCTCGATGGGAGCGCCGAGAACTTTCCCGCCGAAATCCTGGACAGCCATGCGGGCCGCCTCGACGGAAAACTTTCCACCGAAATCGGCGTACACGCCGGACTGATCGTTCAGGATGCCGATCTTGACCACATTGTTCGAGACCTGCTGGGCATAGGCTGCCTGGGCCATGACGGTGCAGCTCAGGGCGAGCGCAAGCTTGCTGAGGATTCGCATCGATTTCCTTCCCTTCCTATGAAGCCGGGTGGTCCGGTCTTATTGACTGCATCGTGGGGCCACGAATGCTCACGGTCAAGGGAACTAAGGGCGCTTTGGCCCACAGCAATGCGAGAGGCGTTATCCTTAAGTCGCAGAGATCCTTGGGGTTGTGCCGCCGGGCTGCAAGCACAACCCGGCTCCGGTCCTGGTCCTCAAGTCACCCGCTCGAGCAGCTGTCACTGCCTCGCGCCGAGCAGCAGGGTCGCCAGTTCGGCGAAGCCGTCGCCCGAATGGCCCTCAGTGATATAGGCAGGCTTGTGGGTCAGCCTGTGAGCGAAGGCGTTGATATTCGCTACGCCCACGCTGAGCGGAAAGGCCGCGAACATCGGCTCGTCATTGGGCGAGTCGCCCGCATAGACCACGGCCTCCTGCGCCTCGGCCCAGGCCATGTCGAACGCGTCCGCCAGCAGGGTCCTCGCCATGCTCAACTTATTGTAATCGCCGAACCAGCCGTTCACATGAATGGAGCTGACCTTGGCCTGCGCGCCCGCCTTCTCGAAGACGGAGACGATCCGGTCCACGTCCGCTTCCGGGAGGGCGGGCACGTCCTCGCAGAAGTCGATGGCGAGATCCGCAAGCCGGTAAGGCTGATCGCTGGCGAGCGCCGAGCCCGGCACGGAGGCGAGGACCTCCCTCTCGATGGCGTCGAGCTTTTCCCGGTTCCGCTTCAACTCCTCAGGCGCTGCCCAGAAATGCTGGTGCATCTTCCGGGCCGCCCGATCATAGCGGAAAGAGAAGGCGCCGTTTTCTCCCACCACGGCATCTACCGGCCACATGCGGGCGATGTGATCGCACCAGCCGGCCGGGCGGCCCGTCACGGGGATCACGAGAAATCCGGCGCGCTGCAGCCGTTCGAGCGCGGCATAGGCCTTCGCCGTGAGCATCCCCTCCGTGGTGACCGTATCGTCGATGTCGGTGAGGACGACACGGACCTTGCGCGCCCGGTCGAGGGACAGCTGGGACAGGGGCTTCATGCCTGGGCTTCCACAGAAGAGCGGATGTGGTGCTGGCGGATCTTGGACATGGGCAGGGACTTCCTTCGGCTCCGTTCAAGCCGTTCTCGTGATCCTAAGGCGGCTAAGATCGTGGCTTTAAGCACAACGACTGCCAGGGTCAAAGACCCTTGGAAGAGGACGCAGGCCCGTCGCGCATGTTCGAGGGGATACGCCCGTCCGGGCCTGTTCACGGGCGGGCATTCATGGTTGGAATGCCCATCCAGGCAAGCTCTCAGGCAGGAAGACGGGATGGGTGTTACGAGGAAGGCCTTCGGCGAATTCGATGGACAGCCGGTCGAGGCCTATGAGATCGAGGCCGGCTCTCTGAGGGCCAGCGTCATCACCTATGCAGCGGCCTTGAGCCAGCTCCACGCCCCCGACCGGCAGGGCAGGGTGGAGGACATCGTCCTCGGCTACGACGACATCGAATCCTATACCCGCTACCGCGGCTCCGCAGGGGCGATCTGCGGGCGCTACGCCAACCGCATCGCCGATGCGCAGTTCTCCCTCGACGGCCACACGTACGTCCTGTCGCCCAACGAGCCGCCGAGCCACCTCCATGGCGGGTTCAGGGGTTTCAACAAGCGGGTCTGGACGGCGGAGGCGGATTCGTCCGGCCATGCCGTCCGCATGACCCTCGTCCGGCCTGACGGGGACGAGGGCTATCCCGGGGAGGTCCGCGCATCCGCGACCTACCGCCTGCTCGTGGATGAGCCGGCCCTGGAGATCGTCATGGAGGCCGCGACGGACCGGCCGACCATCGTCAACATGGCCTACCACGGATATTGGAATCTGGCGGGCCACGGCTCCGGCTCGATTCGCGATCAGCACCTGATGATCGAGGCGGATTGCTACACTCCGGTCGGCCCCGGCAAGATCCCCACGGGTGAGATCGCGCCCGTCGCCGGAACGGCCTTCGACTTCAGAACGGCGAAGCCCATCGGCGCGATGATCGACGACACCTCGCAGCTGCCGGAGGCCGGCTACGACCACAATTTTTGCCTGAACAGCGAAGGAGGAGCGTTCCGCCGCGCGGCGCGGGCCGTCGATCCGCAATCGGGCCGCGGGCTGGAGATCTGGACCGACCAGCCGGGCGTGCAGTTCTATACGGCCAATCATTTCGAGAAGCAGCCCGCCATCGGCAAGGGCGGCGCAGCCTACGGCAAGCATGCAGGCTTCGCCCTCGAGACGCAGATTTATCCCAACGCGCCGAACGTGCCGCATTTTCCCTCCGCAGTGCTCAGGCCCGGCGAGACCTATCGCCATCGCATGCGGATTCCGTTCTTAACGACCTGATCTTCACGAATGCGGTTTCTATCGTAGAGTGACACCATGCCGAACGATGCCGAAATCCTGCGGACACTCTTCGAGGCCGCCCTGAACGCAGCTCTCCCCGAGGGAAAGTTCGATGCGGTCCTGCCCGAAAAGCCGAAGGGCCGGACCATTGTTCTTGGCGCCGGCAAGGCCTCGGCGCGCATGGCGGCGGCCTTCGAGGAGGCCTGGGCGCGGGTCGGCGGCACCTGCGAAGGGCTGGTCGTCACCCGATACGGCCATGCGGCCCCGACCCGCTCCGTCGAGATCGTCGAAGCGTCTCATCCGGTGCCCGATGAGGCAGGGCTGCAGGCGGCCAGGCGCATCCTGGCGCTGGCGAGGGAGGCCGGCCCCGACGACCTCGTCGTCTGCCTCATCTCGGGCGGAGCGTCGGCGCTCCTGTCCCTGCCCGTCGAAGGGGTGAGCCTCGCCGACAAGCAGGCGCTCAACCGGGCGCTCCTGAAATCCGGCGCTCCCATCGGGGAGATGAACCTCGTGCGCAAGTCCCTGTCCGCCATAAAGGGCGGCAGGCTCGCGGCCGCCGTGGGGCAGGCGCAGCTCGTCACCTATCTGATCTCGGACGTGCCCGGAGATGACCCGTCCAGCATCGGCTCCGGTCCGACCATTCCGGAACGCATCGATCCGGAGACGGCCCTGTCCATCCTGCGCCGCTATGACATCGACGTGCCGCTTCATGTGGAAGAAGCTGTCAGGCGAAACGCCATTGACCTGCCGGCCTCCGGCGGCGCGGTCCACATGCTCGCCACCCCGAAGATGGCGCTCGATTCTGCTGCAGCAAAAGCGCGGGAGTTCGGTCTCACACCCCTCATCCTCGGCGATGCGGTCGAGGGTGAGGCGCGGGAGGTCGGCCGCACAATGGCGGGCATTGCGAGGTCCGTCCTTATGCATGGCGAGCCTGTCGGTCCGCCCTGCGTCCTTCTCTCCGGCGGCGAAACGACGGTGACGGTGCGTGGTCAGGGACAGGGCGGGCGCAATGCGGAATTTCTGCTGGCGCTGGCCCTGGCGCTGAAAGGCGGGCCTTCCGCCTCCGCGATCGCCTGCGATACCGATGGCATCGACGGGTCGGAGGATAACGCGGGAGCCTGGTTCGATCCAAGCCTGTACGATCAGGCGCGGGCGAGGGGCATCGATCTTGCCCTGCATCTCGACCGCAATGATGCCTATACGGCGTTCGCCGAGCTCGACAGGCTCGTCGTGACGGGGCCGACCCTTACCAACGTGAACGACTTCCGCGGCATCCTCATCCGCAAGTGAGGAGCGCGTCGCTCCCGCTCAGATGCTGTTCGCGTATCCGGAGGGGCTCTCCTTCGGCAGCATCATGGTCACGGTCGTTCCGTGGCCTTCGCGGCTTTGCACCTCCAGGCTGCCGTCGTGAAGACGGAGAACATGCCAGGCTAGGCTAGGCTCAGGCCAAGGCCAGTGCCCGGGATATTCTTGGCGTTCTGCCCCCGGAAAAAGGGCTGCATGAGAAAAGGAAGGTCCCGCTCGGAAATCCCGATCCCTTTGCCCTTGACGGAGACGGTGACGATGCCTTCATCGCTGACACGGCCGGTAACGCTGATGGGGCCCTCCGGCGGCGAGTACTTCATCGCGTTCGACAGAAGAATTGCGAGGGCCTGCTCCAGAAGAACGGGGTCGCCCAGAAACCGCGTAGGGAGGCCCTGCAGGTCGATGCTGAACGGGCGGTGCGGCTCGTGGCTGCTTTCCTCACGGCAGACGCGGCGTATCAAAGCGTCCAGATTGAACGAGCTGAGGTTGAGCGTCATCGCGCCAGCATTCAGGCGCGTGTAGGACATGATCGTCTCGACGAGTTCGTCAACCCGCCGGCTGGCGCGCCAGATCTTTTCGGCACGCCCCCGGATCTCGTCGATGCTCAGGTGATCGGCCCGTCGCATGAGGCCCTGTGCCAAGCTGGTGACGGTCGCCAGAGGTGTCCTGATCTGGTGCGCCAGAAGGGCCATGCGATCGACCGGTGGCGAAGCGCGGCCCTGGCCCGCCCGGCTCCTCGAGGAGCCTGCAGGCTTGTGCGGCTGCTTGGAAGACTTTCTGGAAGTAGGCACGGGCACTCGTTGGAATCATTATAACCTTATATTTGATAGAAGGTTCCTGACCTAGCGTAGCGGTCCGGCATGTCCACCCCTCACTGTTTTGAAAGAGGAGAAATTTCGTTTTTGGTGAACAGGGCTGGCAGGTAAGACTTGGCCAACATGATCCAGTGCTCAGGTCTGATGTGCAAGTCACAGCCTATCTTTTAGTGCCAATTTTACCGGCTGAGGTAAGATGATTTGCCCAATAGACAAGCATACAAGCTGTAGGTGCATCCGATTTTCAAGGTCGAAATGGAATTTAGGGCAACCCTTAACTTTCTTGATCGTTCTTTCCTCAAGTTGTTTGCTTGAGGAGAATAGGCATGAACGATGATCGTACTGAAGGCAGCATGAAGCACATGAAGGGCCGCATCAAGGAAGGTGTCGGCAAAATGACCGGCGACTCGAAAATGCAGAGCGAAGGCAAGATGGATAAGGCCGAGGGCAAAATTCAAAACACCATCGGCGGAATGAAGGATTCCCTTCGCAATAAGTAACCGAGTTTGCGCCGACTATGGCCCGGTTCTGACCGGGCCATAGTCATGCGGGGGCTGTCTTACGGACCAGGAAGATCAACCGGGAATCCTCCTGCTTCTGGCTTTCCAGAACATCGCCCGTCTCCCGGATGAGGTTGGGAATGTCGATTCCTGCCAGGGGGTCGGTGGAGATCACCTGCAGGCGCTCTCCGGGAGAAAGGGTGAGAAGAACCTTTCGGGTACGCAGAACGGGCAGCGGACATTTCAGTCCCGACAGATCCAATTCGATCATCGCGTGATTCCCGTTCAATGCTCCAAAGCCGCTTCTTAGATTGCGATGCCATGCCGCTCAACAAGAGCTTCCGCTTCGATCAGGTCTTCCGGCGTGTTGATGTTGAAGAACGGATCGAAGGGTTCGCAGGGCCAGAGCGCCTTGGCTACGCCATGAAGACCGCTCCAGTCTCGGACGCTTCGCAGGCCTTTGACAGTTATGGCATCGCGAAGGTCGTGTCGCAGGGCGACGGGCCAGAGACCGATGACCGGATGATCCCGCGGACCGGATGAGGCGCAGGCGAGCATCCGCCCGCCTGCTTGACGTGCCTCATGCAGCCGCGGCACCAGATCTCCCGGCAGAAAGGGCGTATCTCCCGGAGCGCTCGCCACCCATTCGATGGACGGCCGGTGCAGGGCGGTCCATTCGAGGGCGGCGAGAATGCCTGCAAGCGGTCCTAGGTGACCGGGAAGAGAATCCGTTACGACAGGCAGGCCAGCCTTCTCAAACCGGGACGGGTCGCCATTGGCGCTAAGGATCACGCCCTGGCACTGCGGCGTGAGGCGCGAGACGGCATGGGCCAGAAGAGAGCTGCCCTTTAGCTTCAGCAGAGGCTTGTCACCTCCGCCCATGCGCCGGGCCAAACCGCCTGCCAGGATGACGCCCAGAGTGGGAGGGCAGGAGGGCATAGGGCGGAAATCACTCGATCACGATGCGGGGGGCGGGCCGCGCGGCACTGCCGCCTGAGAGGGTTGTCCAGACCTGCTGCGCCATGTCCTTATAGATCCTGGCGTGGGGTCCCTCCGGATCGACAGCGACGACGGGCCGCCCCGCATCCGACAACTCGCGGATCGACATGTTGAGCGGGACCTCCCCTAAGAAGGGAACGCCGAGGCGCTCCGCTTCCGTGCGTGCGCCGCCATGGCCGAAGATGTGTGAGCTCTGCCCGCAATGGGGGCACACAAAGGTGGCCATGTTCTCGACGATGCCGAGGATCGGGACCTCCACTCGCTTGAACATGGAAACGCCGCGCCGGGCGTCGATGAGCGCCAGGTCCTGCGGCGTCGAGACAATGACGGCGCCGGCCAGCGGTGTCGCCTGCGCCATGGTGAGTTGTGCATCGCCGGTGCCCGGTGGCATATCGACCACCAGCACATCGAGATCGCCCCAGGCGACCTCCCGCAGCATCTGGGTGATCGCCGACATGACCATCGGCCCGCGCCAGATCATGGCCGCCTCTTCCTCCACCAGGAAGCCGATGGACATGACCTTGATGCCATAGGCCTCCATGGGCTCAAGAATGCGGTTGTCGAGTAGGCGTGGCTTGCCCTGGATGCCCAAGAGTTTCGGCATGGAAGGGCCATAGATGTCCGCATCGAGCAGGCCGACCCTGACCCCGACGGCCTTGAGCCCGAGGGCGAGGTTGCATGCCGTCGTCGACTTGCCCACGCCGCCCTTGCCGGAGGCGACTGCGATGACATGCTGCACTCCGGGAATTCGCTGGTTCTTCGGTTGGGCTGCCGAGCGCGGGCGTTGGGCTGCTGCCGGGGACGGAGCTGGGCCGCCGGAGCCAGCCGGCTTGTCGGCGGTGAGGCTGGCGAAGACGCCTTTCACGCCGGGCAGCCCCTGAATGACTGTTTCGGCAGCCTGGCGCACATGCTCCATTTGAGGGGCTTCGGCGGGGCTGATCGTGATCGAGAACATGACGCGTCCCACATCGTCCACCACCACGTCTGACAGTCTCCCCGAGGCGACGAGGTTCGTTCCGCCCGCGTCCACAGGCACGGTCGATAGGGCTTGCAGCACATGATCGCGAGAAATCACCACGTTCATACCTCCGGGACCGCTCGAGGCACGGTCTGCTGTGTCATCTAAAGGTTGAGAGGGGGTTCGTTAAGGGCCCGAACTAAAAGAGGCATTGGGAAAGTTGCTCTCGCGCCTCATCCACCACAGCGACAGTCTTCATCCGCCATCAGGATCCCAATGGCTCTCAGGCCTTTGATCGGGAGCCTCCTGCGCCCCGAAACCAAACCATAGCTCGTCCGTTGTCCACCGTGTCCCTTGAGAGCCGGTCCTAGCCGGCCGGTTGCCCGCGTCGTGTCGCAGCGGGGCAAAGGCTGGTGGCAACTCCTCTTGCCGCTTGCCCGAGGGCTTGTGACGAGATCGAGGAGACGAGAATGCACCAGCACGGCCACAACGATCCGAATGCTGCCAAGCTTTACGAACTGATCAAGGACGTAAAGATCGCCATGATGACCACCGTCGATACCGATGGCACCCTCCATAGCCGTCCCATGTACAGCCAGCAGGCGGACGAGCATGGGGATCTCTGGTTCTTCACCCAGATCCAGTCGCCCAAGATGACGGAGATCTCCCGTGATAGCGAGGTCAACCTCGCCTATGCCGATCCCGATGACCAGAACTATGTCTCAGTGTCGGGCAAGGCCGAGATCGTGAGAGACAAGGCCAAGATCGAGGAGAAGTGGTCCGAGCCCCTGCGGGCGTGGTTCCCGAAAGGCACCGATGATCCGCAGATCGCGCTCATTCGTGTCCACCCGGTGAAAGGGGAATACTGGGACAGCCCGTCCTCGACCCTGGTGCATCTCTATGGCTATGCGAAAGCCGTCACGACGGGCCAGCAGCCCGATCCGGGTGATCAAGCGAAGGTCAACCTGGGCTGACGCCTTTCAAAGGAACGAGAGAATCGGGGTCGCTTTGCGGCGCCTTTTGCTTGTGTGCCGAGCATGTTCGACAGCTCGGAGG
>NZ_JAJATX010000063.1 GCF_020866965.1 Microvirga roseola | reverse complement strand
AGATCCTCCACTGAGCGGATCGGTGGAAAGCAAAAAGCCCCGGATTCCTCCGGGGCTTTTTGGTCCTATCGGTGAACTGCTGACCTTATGCTGCCTCGCCAGCCCTTTCGAATACGACCTCTCCACCACGGATCGTGAGATCGCAGCGCGTGTCGTGCAGAATTTCCTCCGGAGAGGCGGTCAGCAGGTTCCGGGAAAGCACCGCAACGTCAGCGGCAAGACCCGGAACGAGGCGGCCCCATTCATTCTCGGCCTTGTTCACGTAAGCGCCGAATTCAGTGAAGGCTGCGATGGCCTGCGCGATTGAGACGGTTTCCCCCTCGCTCATGACTGTCCCGTGGGAGGTCTTGCGGGTCAGCATCGAGTAGAAATTCGGGAAGGGATCGATGTCGCAGACGGGAGCGTCGCTGCCGGCTGCGGGCTTGAACCCGAGATCGATCCAGGTCCGAAGCGGGTAGGAAGGCTTTGCCCGCTTCTCACCAACCACCGAGATGTAGAGGTCTCCGAAGTCATAGATGAAGACCGGCTGCGGCACGGGCTCGACGCCGAGTCGCCTCATTCGGGCATTCTGGTCGGGTCTCGCATAGCCGGCGTGCTCGATCCGGTGGCGTCGTCCGGGGTCCGGCATGGCCTCGAGCGCAAGCTCGAAGGCATTGAGGGTCTGCTCGATCGCCGCATCGCCAATGGCATGAACCGCCAGCTGATAGCCCTTGGCGTGATAATCATGCACGAGGTCATTCATCTCATTATTGTGCAGAAGCATCAGCCCCTTCGTCTCGGGCTCGCCGAGATAGGGTTCCGTCATCGCCGCGGTCCGCCCACCTGCGCTGCCGTCCGTGAAGATCTTCACGGGCCCGACTCGCAGCATGGAGTCTCCTGCACCTGTCACGACCCCATCCGCATAGGCCTGCTCGACGATACCGCCCGGTCCACCGAGCAGGCACTGGGTCGTACGAACAGGCAGCCGCCCCAGCCGCTGAGCCGCACGATAGGCCGCAACCTCGCGGTAACCGGCCCGCATGCCGACGCCTGCATCCATTACACTGGTAATGCCATAGGACAGGCAGGCTCGGCCGGCATCGTCGATAGCCTGCACAAGCTCCTCATTCGTCGGCTCCGGGATTACTGCCTTCAAGCGATCCCGTCCAGTCTCAGCCAGGAGGCCCGTCAACCGTCCATTCCTTTGCTCGATGGCACCACCCTGCGGAACGGGTGTAGATTCATCGATTCCGGCAAGCTTCAAGGCAAGGGAGTTGCAGATCGTAACGTGCCCGCACGCTCTCACAATCGCAACAGGGTGGTCCGGTGCAGCTGCATCGAGCTCCTCGCGCAGAGGGTGTCGCCCAGCACTAAGAGCAAACTGGTCGTAACCTCTTCCCTGAATCCACTGGCCGGGCGGGGTAACGGAGGCACGCTCTCTAACTCTTTCGAGTAAGGCGGCGAGCGTCGGCGCAGACGCTGGGCGCACATCAACATGGCCCATGATGACGCCATAGGGGAGAAGGTGCATATGCGAGTCGCAAAGACCTGGCGTCGCAAGGCGTCCTGCAAGGTCGATCACGCGCGTCGACGGCCCGATCAGAGGCTCGATATCGGCTGCAGATCCTGTCGCCAGTACGCACCCTGCCCATAGGGCGACAGCTTCTTTGATGCCTTCAGAAAGCCCGCAGAATACATATCCATTTGTAAGGACAATATCGGCTTTGGGCAGAACTGACATAGAGCGCTCGCACAGGAAAGAGCGGCCACAGCAGCCGCTGCATGATGAGTATTGACAGATTGCACACCTTGTCGAGGGTCAGCAAGCTTCAACATGTGCTCCGTTGGCCTCCCCCCTTGAAACGCAAGCTGTTTCAGGTCTAGCTTGAGCTGTTAGCGACCAGATAAGGCGCACCATAAGAGGGAATACAATGACACAGTCGAAGCCTTTTGTCCGATGGCTCGCAATGAGTCTCATTGTGGGTACCGCGGCCCTTTCGGCAGCACCGGCCTCTGCACAATCAACGCTCGAGACGGTCAAGAAGCGCGGCAAGATCCTTTGCGGCGTGGCTCCCGTCTCTCCCGGCTTTTCCTTTGCGGACGACAAAGGAGCCCGAAAGGGCTTCGACGTCGATGTCTGCCGTGCGGTATCGGCTGCGATCTTCGGCGATTCGGAGAAGGTCGAATACGTTCCGCTCAATACCAATGTGCGCTTCCAGGCCGTCCAGTCGGGCGAGGTCGACATTCTGTCCCGGCAGAACACCTGGAGCTTCTCGCGCGATACCTCCCTCGGTCTCGATTTCGGACCGGTCGTCTTCTACGACGGCCAGGGCCTCATGGTTCCGACCAAGCTCAACGTGAAGAGTGCCTCCGAACTCGCGGATGCGGCCATCTGCCTTCTGCCCGGCACGACCACGCTCCAGAACCTGGAAGATTACTTCCGGCCCAAGAACATCAAGTACGAAGCCGTCGTGTTCGAAAATTCGGACGAGTGGCGCAATGCATTCTTCAGTGGGCGGTGCGACGCCATCACCTCGGACCGTTCAGACCTCGCCTCCGTTCGCGCCATCGCTAATGATCCTGATCAGTACGTCGTTCTGCCGGAAACAATCTCCAAGGAACCTCTCGCCCCGACGGTTCGCCAGGGCGATACCAACTGGCGCGATATCGTGAGCTGGACGGTCTATGCCCTCATCGCCGCCGAAGAGAAGGGTATCACCCAAGCCAATGTCGATGCCCATCTGAAGAGCGAAGATCCTGAGATTCAGCGTCTGCTTGGTGCGAGCGGTGACTTCGGGAAGATGCTCGGCCTCGACAACAATTGGTCATACAACGCCATCAAGGCCGTCGGAAACTACTCAGAGCTCTTTGAGCGGAATCTCGGCCCGAAGACGCGCCTGGGCCTGTCTCGTGGCCCCAACACGCTCTGGACCGAGGGAGGACTCCTGTACTCGCCGCCGTTCCGGTAACAGGAGATCAGCGGGCGGCCATCGGCTGCCCGCTTTTCCATAGAACATAGTGTGGAACCGAAGGTCTAGGCCAACGGTGCTCTCACCATGGGCGGACGCATAGGCTCAATTCCAGAAGTGGTATCTACTTTCGAGTTCGATGCCGCAGCTGCTACCGGAAAGGATTGGCATGCGCATTGATGCGTTGAGCGGGACGAGCCTCCTCTACAACCTGCGCTTCCGGGCAATACTCTATCAGGTCGTTGCCGTTGGAAGTGTCGTTCTCCTAGGACTGTATCTATTTTCGAACGTCTCAGAGAAGCTGGCAGAGCAGAACGTCGCCACGGGATTCGGGTTTCTTGATCGTGAAGCGGGCTTCGTGATCAGCCAAACGATCATCGACTACAAGCCGAGCGATACCTATGCCCGGGCGCTTCTTGCCGGTATCGTCAATACAGTTTGGGTTTCGGCCTGGGGCGTCGTTCTTGCGACGATCATCGGTCTATTCGTCGGCATTGCCCGCCTTTCACGCAATCCGCTGCTAGCTTTCCTTGCCTTTCTTTATGTTGAGGCGTTTCGCAATGTACCGCTCCTGCTCTACCTATTCCTCTGGTATGCGTTGATAGTCACAAGCCTTCCGTCTGTGCGGGAAGCATGGGAGATCCTACCCCACGTTTTTCTGAGCAACAGCGGCCTGAACGTGCCGTCTCTGGAATGGACCGATGCCCACACGGCGATCCTTATCGCGCTTGTTGCCGGGGGTGGGCTCGCGACACTGGTTCATCGAAGGGCAACGGCCGAGCGCATCAGAACAGGCAACGAGCGAACTACCTGGCCGCTGACCACCACAGTTCTACTCGCACCTCCGCTCCTGACTTTTCTGCTCATTCAGCCCGATATGGTGCTGAGCTTTCCCGAGAAGGGGCGCTTTCGCCTGACCGGGGGAGCACAACTCAGTCCGGAATTCACAGCCCTGCTAATCGGCTTGGCCCTCTCAGCATCGGCAGGTATTGCAGAGGTCGTGCGCAGCGGCATTCTATCCGTACACAAAGGCCAGCGGGAGGCGGCCCGCGCCCTTGGTATGAGAGATGGTCTGACGATGCGTCTCGTGGTTCTTCCTCAGGCGCTCCGGGTAATCATTCCGCCGCTCACGAGCAGCTATCTTAGCCTTTTTAAGAACTCGTCGCTTGCCATTGCCATCGGCTATCCAGACCTCGTGATGGTCTCTAACACCACTATGAACCAGACAGGACAAGCCATTGAAGGCATCGCGATCTTCATGCTGGTCTATCTCGGCCTGTCGATCTCAATCTCCATGTTCATGAACTGGTACAACAGCCGCGTCGCGTTGAAGGAACGGTAGGCCATGACAACCGCGACGGATATTGCCGAGGCACAGCTGAAGCGGCCGGCGGAGCGCCGGCCCGATTCAGGACGAGGCCTTCTCCACCGCACCTTCAAGCCGCTCATTGGAACGCCGGTGAATGCGGCAGTCACGCTGGCCTGTCTGTGGGTCCTGTGGCTTGGTATCAAGGGAACCTACGGCTGGCTCATTGCCCGCGCCGTTACCGAGGGCGGACCAGAAGCCTGCAAGGTCGGTCAGGGAGCATGCTGGCCGTTCTTTGAGGCGAAGCTGCGGTTCATGATCTTCGGCGTTTACCCGTATGAGGAGCACTGGCGCGTCCTACTCGTCATGGTGCTGTTTCTTGGGGCGATCGGCATCACGATGATCCCGCGGTTCTGGACGAAAGGCCTGTTGTATCTTTGGGGCAGCGTGATCATTGCGACCGCCGTTCTGATCTCGGGTGGCGTATTCGGGCTTCGCCATGTGCCGACGACCCAGTGGAGCGGGTTGCCTCTGTCGTTCCTGTTATCTGCCGTGGGCCTGGCCCTTGGCTTCCCTCTTGGAGTGGTTCTTGCGCTTGCCCGCGCATCCCAACTTCCGGCGATTAGGGTTCTGGCGGTCATCTTCATTGAAGTGATCCGGGGCGTACCCCTCATCAGCATCCTGTTCATGGCATCGGTGATGCTGCCCCTGTTTATGCCCAGTGGCATCACGGTGGACAAACTCCTGCGGGCGCAGATCGCCATCGTCATCTTTGCGGCGGCTTACATTGCCGAGGCGGTTCGCGGCGGCCTCCAGGCCATTCCACGGGGACAGTACGAGGCTGCGAACGCCATGGGCCTGCACTACTGGCAGGCGATGCGGCTCATTGTACTGCCGCAAGCTCTGAAGGTCTCGATTCCACCTCTCGTCAATATCTCCATTGGTTTCTTCCAGGATACGACTCTCGTGACGATCATCGGTCTTCTGGATTTCCTAACGACCGTTCGCACGGCGATGCAGGATCCGGCCTGGGTGGGCATCGCAGTCATGGAAGGCTACATCTTCGCAGCCGTCGTTTATCTGGTGTTGTCATACGGAATGGGAGCCTACAGCCGCTTCCTGGAGCGCCGCCTACGTCTCGGGTACGATTAGGGAATTCTGCGCATACTGAGAGGAGAAAACACCGTAGCCGCCGAGCACATGGTTCAAATATGGAGCGGAAGCGAATTGGATGCAAACCATATGCCGCAGCCGATCCCCTCCCAACCGCCATGCCCCGGCTCATACATCGATACTTGCTATAGCCGCATGATACCCCCATCCAAGAGCTAAGGGCCCGCGGACAGACCGCTTCCGGCAACTGATCGACCTATCCAGGCAGCAACGGTCCCCTACTCTTTAGGAACGTGTGGTGTTCTCTACAGCGGACGCTTGCTTACTTCTGAGGCGCGCCAAATTCGGACTCTCACTTACAGAGCTTCTTTTAGGTGGTCATCTGCTTGCGGAACTCGGCACGGATTGCATGGTCCGTGCAGACCTCCTCTCACTCCACGGCTATCAGAGTCTCCACCGATAAAAGACGTTATTGTTGCGGTATCCCAGTTTCAGATGACAGCCTTAGTCAGGAGTGGTCCACGCCGCGCCATCGCGCCATTCAACAGGTTGACGAACTCCTTGAATGTTATGGCCGGGGCGGCATCGACACCCATTCTCTTTGCCATGCGAATCCAGTCCTGTGCGGGATCATCGATGTTGAGCATCCGCTGAGCGTTACGCCCGAACTCCTTCGCTCCGACGGCCCGCCTCTCGCCCCGAAAGAATTTCGTACTTCCGGTTGGCGAGGACGATGGTGTTGGCGAAGCACACATCGATATCGCTTGCGAGGAGCTCGTCGCAAAGGCGGTCGGCACCATTCGTGGTCTGAGCGCTCCTTAGAGGTCTTTTCGTTATGCGGTGGTCGTGGCAAGCGCCGCCTTGTGGCGGGCATAGAGCGCCAGCCGCTCCTGCAGGCGCGGGTGGATCCCTTCTCCACTCCGGAAGCGGTCAAAGGCGGGGACGCTCTCAGCGAAATGGCAGGCGGCCTGGTGGCCGGCGCCGATCTCCCGAAGGGCCGGAACCTCGGAGCGGCAGCGCTCCTGTGCCAGCGGGCATCGGGTATGAAACCGGCACCCGGATGGCGGATTGAGCGGGCTCGGGAGGTCACCGCCCAGGCTTTTCATCGCCGTGCGGCGGGAGGGATCGGGCTCCGGCGCAGCCGCGAGCAGGGCCTGTGTGTAGGGATGACGGGGGTTGTCGTAGAGGCTCTTCTTGTCTGCGATCTCGACAATCTGCCCGAGATACATTACGGCAACACGGTCGGACACATGTTTCACGACCGCAAGGCCGTGAGAGATGAAGAGATAGGTGAGACCGAACTCCTGCTGGAGATCTTTGAGGAGATTCACGATCTGCGCCTGGATCGATACGTCGAGAGCCGAAACCGGCTCGTCGCAGACCACCAGACGCGGCGAGACAGATAGTGCCCGCGCAATGCCTATGCGCTGCCGCTGCCCTCCCGAGAACTCGTGCGGGTAGCGGTCCGCATGGTAGGGCGCCAGATCGACGAGGCGCAGGAGCTCGCGCACGCGGTCCCGGCGTGAAGCCCTGTCACCCACGTTGTGCACCACCATCGGCTCGGTGATGATCTCCTCAACCGTCATGCGCGGATTGAGGCTCGAATACGGATCCTGGAAGATGATCTGCATGTCGCGGCGCAGGCGCCGCATATCCTGCCGGGTGGCCTTGGTGATGTCCTGCCCATCGTAGCGGATCGTTCCGGATGTGCACTCGATCAGGCGCATCGCAAGTCGTGCGGTCGTCGACTTTCCACACCCGCTTTCGCCGACGACGGCGAGCGTTTCGCCGGGCATCAGCTGAAAACTCACCCCGTCGACGGCACGGACTGTGCCGACCTCCTTCTGGATGATGAGGCCCTTCTTGACCGGGTAGAGCTTGCGAACGTCCTCCAGCTCGAGAAGCGGCTTCGTCATACGTGATCCTCCAGCGGCGCTTTCCAGCAGGCGACGGCATGAGCATCGGTCAACGCCGCGAGTGCAGGCTGATCAACGCGGCACTCGCTACCAACGAAAGGGCAGCGCGGATTGAAGCGGCAGCCTGGCGGTAACCTGAAGGGCGGCGGGACGACGCCGGAGATGGCGACGAGGCGATTCACGTCCTCCTCCATCCGCGGCATGGAGCCCATGAGGCCGATCGTATAGGGGTGCTGCGGCTCCTGGAAGACCTGACCGACCGGCGCTCTCTCCACAACCTTCCCGGCATACATGACGGCCACTTCGTCGGCGACCTGCGCGACGACGCCGAGATCATGGGTGATTAAGATAATTGCCATGCCGGTTTCGGCCTGAAGTTCCCGGAGCAACTCCAGAATCTGCGCCTGAATCGTGACATCGAGAGCTGTCGTCGGCTCGTCCGCAATGAGGAGATCCGGCTTGCAGGCAAGAGCCATCGCGATCATCACGCGCTGGCGCATGCCGCCCGAGAGCTGGTGCGGATACTCATCGAACCGGCGCTCGGGCGAGGGAATGCGTACCTTGCGAAGGGCTTCGATCGCCTCCTCCTTCAGGCGCGCGGACGTTTCCTTGCGGTGCGCACGCAGCGCCTCGACGATCTGGAACCCGACGGTATGAACCGGATTGAGGCTTGTCATCGGCTCCTGGAAGATCATCGATATACGGTTTCCGCGCAGGTCTCGCATCCTTGACGGCGGCAGCTTCGTCAGATCCGTTCCGCGGAACATCACCTGCCCATCGGCAATTCGCCCGGGCGGCGGGACGAGGCCCATAACGGAGAGAGACAGCATGCTCTTGCCGCTGCCGCTCTCGCCGACGATGCCGAGTGTCGTGCCCCTTTTGACGGATAGCGAAATGTCGTCCACAGCGCGGATCGCTCCGTTTCGGGTATTGAAGGCTGTGACAAGACCGCGGATGTCAAGGATGGTTTCGGACATGCCGTCTCCGTTACGCGAGCGGGAAGGTCAGAGGCGAATAGGCGCTGACCGGGCGGTTGGCATAATCGCGGGACGGAGCAAGCTCCTCCGTTCGCCTTTGGGCCTCACTCAGGCGCAGGGCGGCCTCTTCATAATTGAAGGCCAGGACCCTTCCTCCCTCGACAACCTTCTGGCCATCGATGAACACCGTGTCGACCGCACGTTCGGCCGCCGCATAGATGAGGCTACGGATCGGATCGCGGACCGGTTGCATCATGGGATGCGTTATGTCGACCAGCACCAGATCGGCCTTGCAGCCCGGCGCAAGGCGACCGATGTCATTGCGCAGCAGGGCTCGTGCGCTGCCCACAGTCGCAGCTTCGAACAGGTCGGTGGTCGTGAGGGTTTGAGGGCTTTCCGCCATCAGCCTGGCAACATAGGCCACGTGGCGCATTTCCTCGAGCATGTTGTGCGGATACGTGTCGGTCCCGAGCCCGATATTGAGTCCCGCCCGGCGATAGCGGCCAAAATCCTTCAAGGCGATCCCGCGCCTCATGAAGACCGTCGGGCAGTGAGCCACTGAGGTCCCGGAATCGACCAGAATGGTGAGGTCCTTTCGGCTGTGCCAGCCGGTGCGCGAATAGTCGTCGAGAAAGATGCCATGACCGATGATGCTTGTGTCGCCCAGCACGTCGAGGCTTTCGAGCCACTGGATCGGACTCAGCCCATGGCGACGGGTGATCTCATGGAATTCGACTGTGGATTGCGCCGCGTGGATCTGCCAGGGCAGCCCCCGCCGCTTCGCTTCGGCGTGACTGTCACGGATCAGGTCGGGCGTGCAGGTATCGATCTGAGACGGGCTGACCATTCCAAAAAGACGGCCGCTCGGATGGGCCTGCGCCTTCTCGATCACGCCGAGGGCCTGCTCCATCGCCTTCTCGCCGGCTTTCTCGTCCCACTGGTACTCCACTACGTGGCCGTTGCGAGTACCCCAGCTGGCAGATCGGAACATGGGCGACATACAGATCCGCAAGCCGCTCTGGGCTGCAAGATCGAGCCAATCCGGGTGGACACTGGACATGTCGGTCAGGGTCGTTACTCCGGACAGGAGAAGTTCCGAATAGGCGACCCGCACGCAATCGGCGACCGCTTCCGACTCCGGGCGTAGGATCGTCATGTACTCGTAGAGCGATGAGTTGTAGAGCGCGGGCGAGCCAAGCTCGTCCAAGAATCCCTTGTTCAGTGGCTCGCTTGCGGGGTGGGAGTGAATGTTGACGAGGCCGGGCATCACCATGCGCCCGGCCCCATCGATGTTTTCATCGGTGGGGCCTTGATAGTCTCGCCCGACGAATATGATCTCACCGTTCTCGAATGCGAGGTCGCCCTCTTGGATGTAGGTATGCCTGTTATGTTCCGCATCCCATCCAACCACGAAGGACGCATTCTTGATCACGGTGATGGTCATGGATGTCGTTCCGAATCTTGCGTTCAGCGCTTCAGCTTAATGTCGAGGCCCTTGTAGAGCCCTGCTCCATATACGCCGTGCGGCCGAGCCCCTTCGACGCGTTCACCAGTGACCAGCCACATCGGCTCGGACACCAGCGGAACCCAGACGCTCGCTTCGGTGAGTTGCTGCTGAACGGCGGCATTGGCGCCCTTACGCGTCGTGTCGTCCGTCGCGGTCGTGGCCGTTGCGAGAAGCTGATCGGTCTTCTCGTTCTTCCAGTTCATCCGGTTCGGCGTTGGCGTCTGCGTGCTGCGGAAATAGAGGTTGAGAGCTTCGTTCGCTGTCACATAGGGATACGACATGTAAAAGGCGTCGAACTCCTGCGTCGCGAGCTTGCCCCAGCCGACCGTGGCATCCCAGAGCTGGATCTTCATGTCGATGCCGATCTTACGCAGATCCGCCTGCATAGCCTCGGAGATGCGGGGGTTCACGGCGTTGCGCAGCCCATAGACCGTGAACGTCGCCTTCTGGCCGTCCTTCTCGCGAACACCGTCGGACCCGACCTTCCAGCCTGCCTCGTCGAGAAGCTTCGCAGCTGCGGCAGGATTAAATTTGGGCATCAGCGACGCGGACTGCGCATCAAAGTCCAGCACGGTCGGATTCAGGAGCGACTGCATCGGCGCACCCTTCCCGAAATACACAGCCTTGGCGATGGCATCCTTGTTGGTTGCCATATTCACGGCTCGGCGGATCACCTCGTCCTTCACCACGGGCTTGTCCACCTTGAAGCCCATGAAGGCGTCGTAGATGTAGTTCTTCTGCTGCTGCACCTTCATGCCGGGGATGCGAGAGATCGTGTCGAGGGCAATGTAGGGCATGTAGTAGGTGGCATCCGCCTGCTTGGCCTGCATGGCGGCCATCAGCGTATTCTGCTCAGGGATGACCCGCCACACGATCTGCTCGACCTGTGGCTTCGGATCCTTGTAGATCTCAGGTCCCCATGTGTAGTGGGGGTTCTTCTTGATCACAAAGTCCTGGCGCGGTGTCCAGCGGACCCAACAATAAGGACCAGTGGCGTTGAAGCCCTGCACGCCGAAATTTTCGCCGAGCTGCTCCACAGTCGCCTTGTCGACAACAGATGCGAAAGAAAGGCCGAGCTGGAACAGCAGGTCGGCGTAGGGTTCCTTCATCTCATAGACGACGGTGTAGTCGTCGGCGGCCTTGATGTCCTTGACCGGACCGCCGCGGAAAGAGACGGGCGACTTCGAAGCCGGATCTGTCCAGCGCTTAAGGGAATAGACGACGTCCTCTGCCCTCATCGGGCGGCCGTCGCAAAACTTCACATCCTCACGGAGCTTGAAGGTGTAGGTTTTTCCGTCCTCGGAGACCTCCCAGGACTTCGCCAGGAGCGGCTTGATTGTCTTCATATCGAAGTCGATGCTGACCAGGGTATCAGCGAGCATGTAGACGATCTCCGCCGCAGCCGTCGCGGTGGAGCGGATCGGATCGTATTTGTCGGCGTCGATGACGCGTAGGACCGTGAGCGTGTTGGCCTGCTGGGCCACGGCCGGCATGGAGCCGACCGTGAGAGCGGCTGCACCGGCGATGAGCACGAATTTCAAGGCTTTAGACATTCTCTGGTTCTCCTCTGGTAGTTTATTTGTTGAGCTTCGGGTCGAGTGCGTCCCGGAGCGCATCACCAAGAACGTTGAACGCAAGCACAATGATGAAGATGAACAGGCTCGGCAGAACCGAGACATGCGGCGCGAAGAACAGGAAATTTCGTCCATCCGCCGCCATGGCGCCGAGTTCCGCGGTCGGCGGCTGCGCACCCAGGCCAATGAACGACAGCGCGGCCCCGAGAAGGATGACCTGGCCGAAGCGCAGCGTAACGAACACGAAAATCGCCGAGAGGCAGTTCGGCAGGAGATGCTTTAGGATGAGGCGCCTGTCGCTCATGCCGAGGGCGCGCGCACCCTCAATGTAGTCCTGCTGCATGACGACAATTGCGGCGCCGCGAACCACGCGGGCCATCAGCGGCACCGTCGCGATGGACAGTGCGATGATGACGGCCGTGAGGCCGGGCCCGAAGATCGCGGCGATGGCGAGCCCGAAGAGGATGGCGGGGAAGGACAGCAGCACGTCCATTAGGCGCATCAGGAGGCCCGAAAGGCGTGAATAGTAGGCGGCGGCGAAGCCGACGACGGCCCCGATGCCACAGCCGATGAAAACCGCAGCGAACCCGATCATGAGGGTCGTCCGCAGGCCATAGAGCAGGCGGGTGATCATGTCGCGTCCCTGGCCGTCAGTTCCGAGCAGGGCAAGCTCTCCTGGCGGCTGCAACGTGAGCGCTAGGTCGCCGCCATAGGGATCGCCCGGCGCCAGCCACGGCGCGAAAAGCGCCGCGAGCAGGATGACCACCACCGTCACCAGGGCCACGCATGCACTCGGCTCACGTAGCAGGAGAAGAAGGACTGACGGGCGACGGACGATCCGGTCGGCCTCGGGCTGCTGCACGCTTACGGGGCTTTGTGGGATCACGATACCGTCGCTCATGCGCCCCTCACTCTCGGATCAAGCACTGCGTAAAGCACGTCCACGGCAAGGTTCACGAGAATGAAGCCGACCGATAGGACGATGATGGTTCCCTGTGCCATCGGTAGGTCGCTGGATAGGATTGCTCCCACCGCTAGCCGGCCGATTCCCGGCCAGCTAAACACGGTTTCCGTCACCACCGCGCCGCCGAGCAGGAAGCCAATCTGGAGGCCGATGAGGGTCACCACCGGCACGAGAGCGTTGCGCAGGGCATGACGGGTCACCACGGTGCGCTCCGGAAGGCCCTTGGCCCGAGCAGTGCGGACGTGATCCGCCCCCAGCACGTCGAGAACGGAGGACCGCGTCATGCGGGCCACCGGCCCCACGAAGACGCCACCGAGGGTGATCGCCGGCATGATAACCGCCTTGAACCCTTCCCAGGTCCAGATCGGTCCGGGCCGCCCAGTGAAGGGCAGGATCTGGTACTGGAAGCCCAGGAACCAGATCAAAATCAGGCCCAGGAAGAAGACCGGGATCGACACGCCTGCCACGGAGGCGGCCATAATGATCCGGTCGAGGAACGTGCCCCGATAGTAAGCCCCGACCGTTCCCATGACGATGCCGAGCGGAATGGCCCAGATCAGGGAAGCGAGCATCAGCTCAAGCGTCGGGCCGATGGTTGCTCCCAGTTCCTGCGTGACGGGAACATTGTTGATGATCGACACGCCGAGGTCACCCTGGAGCAAACGTTCCATATAGATGAAGAACTGCTTCCAGAGCGGCTCATTGAGGCCGAGTTCCTGACGGATCGCCTCGATCACCTCCATGCTTGCGGTCGGACCCGCCCGGACGATGGCCGGATCCGTCGGTACCACCTGCATGAGGAAGAAGCCGAGGAGAAGAACCCCGAAGAGAACGGGCACCGCGAGGAGCAATCGCTCGAGCGTATGGCGCAGCATGTAATACCGTCCTATTCTGCGGCGGTGGCGAGTTGACCCTCACGGTCGTAGACCACCCTGCCGGCAAGGATGGTCATGTCGCACCGGACTTCCTTCTCGACCTTCACAGGATCGACTGCGAAGATGTCATGCGACAGGATGGCGATATCAGCGAGCTGCCCCGGGATCAGTCGACCCACATCCTCTTCCGCGAATTGCGTGTAGGCGCCGCAATAGGTGTAGGCGTGGACAGCTTCCTCCATCGTCAGCTTTTCGCTACCGCCGATCTCCGTATGACGCTTCGTCTGGCGCGTCACCATGGTGAAGAGGTTCTGGAACGGATTGGTGGCGCAGACCGGGGCATCCGAGCTTGCAGCCGGATGGAGGCCGGCGTTGAGCCACTTCTTCATGGGATAGGCGGCGTTCGCGCGCTCCTCGCCCAGATTGTGCACGTAGAGATCGCCAAACTCGTACATGAAGAGAGGCTGAGGCACGGGCTCAATCCCCGCCGCCGCCATGCGGGCCAGCTGTCCGTCCGTGAGGAATCCGCAATGCTCGATCCGGTGACGGCGGCCGGCGATGGGCTGCTCCGGTTTTCCCGCCTTCTCGATGCCGGTCAGGACTTGCTCGATCGCCGCGTCGCCGATGGCATGGATCGCGAGCTGGTATCCGAGCTTGTGGTAATGCGCGAGATAGCCATGCATCTCGGCATCGGTGTAGCAGAAGATGCCCCGGTTCTCCGGATCTCCCACGACATACGGCTCGCTCATGGCGGCGGTCAGCCCGCCGGCGCTGCCGTCGCCGAAAACTTTCATGGCGCCGTAGCGCAGGAGGCCGACCTTGCGGCCGAAGCGGTAGCCGGCGGCGTGAGCCTCGTCGCCGATTCCGTCCGCATTGCCGTAGATGCAGACCCATGTGCGCACGGGCAGCCGCCCGCCGCGGGCCGCCTCCTCATAGGCCGCAAGCTCGTCCATTCCAGCCAGCATACCCACGGCGGCGTCCATAACGCTCGTGAAGCCCTGCGAGAGCATGTAAACCCCTGCCCGCTCCGCGGCAGCGATCAGCTCTTCCCTGGAAGGCTTCGGCATCGCGTTCACGACGAGACGCAGGGAAAGCTCGGCCAGGAGACCAGTGAGCTTGTTGTCGCGGCGCTCGATTAGTCCGCCTTCGGGGCTCGGCGTGTTGTGACCAATCCCGGCCTCGCGCATCGCTAGCGTGTTGATGACGCCCACATGCCCGCAGGTGCGCTTGATATAGACCGGATTGTTTGGCGCGACGCGGTCAAGCTCTTCGGCTGTCGGGTGACGGCCCTCGGCCAACTCGTTGTGGTCGTATCCGCGGCCTGTGATCCATGCGCCCGGAGGCTTCGACTTCGCCGCCTCGCCGACCCGGCGCAGAAGCTCGTCCATACTCGTCACGCCCTCTTCCGGGCGGAGGTTCACTTCCTGCATGCCGAGCCCGAGCGGAATGAGATGCATGTGCGCATCGTTGAGACCGGGAATGGCCACGCGTCCGTCAAGATTGATTATCCGGGTCGAGGGCCCACGCAGGGCCTCCACATCTGCCACGCTGCCTGCGGCAAGGACCCGATCGCCCCCGATAGCTAGCGCTTCGACGAAACCTTCCCTGAGGCCAGAAAAGATCTTTCCTCCAGAGATGATCGCATCAGCCTTCTGCATTTTCCCTCTCCCGTGCCGCGGATCCCCCAGTGGTGGAACATCTCTGCGGTATCGTATTCTGTTGCCGATGAAGCGTTGGGTGGGCGCCTGCCCGTTCGAGTACCGCGAGCAGCACGCACCGAACCAGAAATTCAAGTCGCCTGTGTGCGAAGTCTCAGCGGGGCAGAGCCATGGTGAGTTGCGTGAGCAGCCGGGAGCGGCACGCTTGTTTCAAGGCCAGGGACACGCCCGATTATGAAACCCATTGAATTCTTCCCGCCTTATCTGGATTATTGTGTTCCCTAATATAAGACTTGCTCAAGATTATGAGCAGGACAATCAACCGGAGGTGGCAATAACGGGTAGAGGTGGTGATTTTTTGCCCAGTGGCGATATAGAATTTTCCTCAAATGCTTGCAAAGGAGGCATCCAGACGCTGGCAGTGCGTCGTATTGCCGATGTATATAATTCTGAGCAAACATGGCCTCACCCTCGGGCGCACCCTCACAACGAGTCCCAGGAGCAGATACCTATGACGGCGGTTCTCGACGGATTGCGCGAGGCGCTGGGAATGGAATGCGTCAGAATCGGAACCGACATTCCCCGGAAACATTTCGGGGATACGAGCGGCGCGAGAGTGTGTGCACCTCTCGCCCTGGTTCTCCCGCGCTCGACAGAGGACGTGTCGCGCTGCCTGGAGATCTGCCACATGCATGGTCAGAGGGTCGTTACCCAAGGCGGCATGACCGGATTGGCTGGCGGGGCCAATCCACAGGAGAACGAGATTGCGCTCTCGCTTGAGCGGTTGGTCGGGGTAGAGGAGATCGATCACGACAGTGCCACGCTGACCGCACTCGCCGGCACGCCCCTTGCTGTCATCCAATCTGCTGCCGAGGAAGCGGGATTTCTGTGCGGAATCGATCTCGGCGCACGTGGCACGTGCACCATCGGCGGCAACGTGGCGACTAATGCTGGCGGCAATCAGGTTCTGCGCTATGGAATGACACGCCGGAACGTGCTGGGCCTGGAGGCCGTGCTGCCCGATGGACGTGTGCTTCGCTCGCTCAACAAGATGATGAAGAACAATGCCGGCTACGATTGGACGCAGCTGTTCATCGGCAGTGAAGGCACGTTAGGCGTCATCACCCGCATCGTGCTTGCACTGCACCCGCGCCCGCAGGGCCTTGCATCAGCGCTCTGCGCAGTCGGTACCTTCGCGAATGCGCTCATGTTGCTGCGTCGGCTCGACAGCCGCTTCCCGGGTCGCCTACTCGTGTTTGAGGCCATGTGGCGCGAGTACATGGATATCGCCATCAACCGCTCGGGTCTCACGCAACCCTTCGCCGATCGGCACGAGATCACGCTGCTGATCGAGGCCGCGATGGGCGCGGATCGGGGAGCGGAGGATGCATTCGCCGAGGCTCTTGCGGAGTTCATCGAGGGAGACATCGTCATCGATGCCGCCATCGCTCAGTCGGGAAACGACCGCAGGCGGTTTTGGGCCTATCGCGAGGCCAACTACGAGTTCGACCGCGTTCTCCCGAAAGGCTCCCACTTTGACGTCAGCATTCCCCTCTCCAGGATGGCGGAGGCTGTGGATCTTCTGCGCCGGCGCAGCCACGCCCGCTGGCCGGACTCAGTGCTCATTGTGTTCGGCCATGTGGCGGACAGCAACATTCATCTCTCCCTTTGCGACGTGAGCTACGACGAGGCCGTTGGCCAGGAGATGAACGAGGTCGTCTACGGCATTGTGTCGGAAGTCGGCGGCACAATCTCTGCCGAGCACGGCATTGGCGTTCTGAAGCGTCCATATCTCTCTATGAGTCGCACTACATCGGAACTTGACCTGATGAGAACGCTCAAGGACGCGCTCGACCCGAAGGGAATTCTTAATCCGGGCCGTGTCCTCGCACCGGCGTGAGCTGCATTACCCCGGATTCGAGAGGGCTTCGGAGCGCTTGATCTCAATTTCGATGAACGCGATCGGATGATCTGAGCCGTTCATGACGTCGAGCTCGAGCCCCGAGTCGCGCGAATAGGTCTTTCCAGCCACGGGGACACCTCGGTGGCATTGTCCCCTGCGCGGATACGAAGAGTGCCGTCGGCCAGCATCACCACGAAGTAGGGCCATCGTGGCGGTGCTGTCTCATCACCGCGCCGGGAGCGAAATCCCACCGCGTGATCCGAACATCGGAATTCTCCTGCTGGATCGTCGGAACGGTGCACTTAAAGCTGATGCTCCCTTTCGTTCTTGCTCACTGCTTACGGTGGTCTGCCTTGTGAGGCTGCGGGTCGGGTTCAACGGCCAGCGCGCGACAAGAGCGTGCAGCAGGACATTGCGCCAGGCGCGATATCCTCTAGCGTGGCGAGTTCGGCATTATTGTGGGTGATGCCGTCGCGGCAAGGGGTAAAGATCATTGCGGTCGGGCGGATCCCTGCGAGCAAATACATATCGTGTCCGACCTGGCTGGGCGGGCCCCTGTGGGAGTAGCCCAAGGCGCTCGCGAGAGATCTGATCAAGGCGGCAAGATCGCTGTCGAAAATCGAGCCGCCCCAGGTCCAGCGATCCCCCTCCTCGTTCGTCCAGTTCACGATCTCGAGCTCAATCGGGCGTCGGGTCTAGTATCCGGGATCGTTGAGCGTGCGCACCGCCTCAAGGACGTGGAGGGTCCCGTCGAAGCGTCCTCCGGTGGTGAGGGAGGGCCCGACGACTTCGCTGAGTGCATCATTGAGGATGCCGATCCCTCAGCCTGCTACGTCGGCCCGGAGCTGATGAGCCCGAGCGCGGGCTTGGCGATGATCAGCGGTGCTGGTGTTGGCAGGACGGCGGAAGAGATTTGCGACCTGATTGTGGGCTGAAAGAAAGCGCTGGGCCTCCCCGGCGGATTCTAAGCGTTCATGAGTAGCTCGCGTCGCCGGGGTGGTTGGTGGCTGTTCTCTGCGAGGTCATTCAATCCGCGATGCCGCCGATGCTCCATGCTTACCATGATCCCTCGCTCGGCCGCGCCGTAGCTAGCAAACTTGTCCGCGTCCATCACCCGAGGCGGAAAGCCCTGCTTCTTAAGCAACTTGCGCACTAGGCGCTTGGCCGCCTTTGCACTCCGGCGGCTCTGAACCGGGACATTAAGCACGGCCCCGTGCTGGTCCACAGCCCGCCAGAGCCAATGCTTCTGGCCAGCAATGTTGATCACACACCGTCGAGATGGCATTTATCTCTGGGTGCGGGCAGGCGCCAGCGGATCAGATTGGCGCGGCCCTGGCCAAATATCAGCACCCTTTGCCGGACCGTCTCATGGCTCACTTCGATACCTCGGGTGGCTAGCATCTCCTCAGCCATTCGCAGGCTCAAGGGGAAGCGGAAGTAAGTCAAACAACTTGGCTGATCACTTCAGCCGGAAAGCAGTAGCCGGCACAATGGGGATGATGGGTCTTATTCATCCCTTACCGATGCCCCGATCCGGTCGCCCTGAGTCAATTTGACGGTGCTCTTTCAGGAGAGCGCCACAGTAAGCGGCTCATCCTAGAGAGTTCTCTCCCTCCCCCTTCCATCGGCAGCAGCTACAGCTTAGTCTCCGATGCTAATCTTTTTTTCGAACCGCAAACCGCATAGGTCTCTCGTACTTAACCAAAAGCGGCGCAGGCAAGGCATGCTGTCGAGCCTGCCACTGTCTGCGACAGCATTCACAGTGAGGGCAAGGACTTGAGCGAACAACTGAGCACGGTTGTAGAGCAGCTGATTGCAGAGCACCGCAATGGAATGAAGTTCCACAAGTTCGACGAAATCAGCAACCTGTCCGATGCGTATCGTGTGCAGGATGCGTACGTGGCCGCTATCATCGGCGACGATACCTGTGCTGGTTACAAGATTGGCTTGACCTCCAAGCGTATGCAGCAGATGTGCGGAATTGATCAGCCGATCTGTGGCACGATCTTCAGCAGCAAAGTGTTCAGGACCGGCACCCGCTTATTGATGTCCGACTTCGGTCGCCTCGGCCTCGAATTCGAGATCTGCGTCCGTTTGGGCCGAGATTTGGATGCGCGCGAGGGACCGTTCGCGCCCGAGCAGGTGGGCGAGGCCATTGATGCGGTTGCTGCAGCCATCGAACTCGTTGACGATCGCCAAGCCGACTACAGCATTCTCGATATCAACTCCCTCGTCGCCGATAACTCCTGGAACGCCGGAGTCGTCCTGGGTGCTTTTACGCCCCCCCCTGCCCGATTGGATATTCTCGAGGGAATCGCTTACCAGGACGGCATCGAAATTGGTCGCGGCCAAGGTGCAGATGCACTCGGACATCCACTCGTGCCGCTCGCATGGCTAGCGAGCCATCTTGCCGCCACCGGCCGCTGGCTGCGCAAGGGCGACATCGTCATGACCGGTAGCATCATCACAACCCGGTTTCCGACCGCGCCCTTCACTTACCGCTTCGATGTGGTCGGGCTAGGGAGTGTGGAAGTCAGCGGCAGCTAAGACCCGATGACATCAAGGGACCGCTCGTCCCTGGTCCAGAGTACACGCTGAGTCTGGGAGGTACACCGAGGGAAGATGCGCCCTCACCCACTGGCGGATTCAGACGATAGCCATTTCATGGCCGCTCGCCTGCTGCGACTCTGCCCCGGGACCGAGAACAGTCTGGAGACAGAATGACACGGCAGGAGTACTGTTGTGTCATCTGGCGATAGGGACCAGGAAAAGCGAGGGGACTTTCACCATGACTGCATCATCGCTGAGCTTCAGACTTGCTGTCGTGTTCGTCATCGTTGGAATTGCTATGGGCATCGGCATGGCCGCCTCCCAGAACCATGCCATCATGCCCGCCCATGCTCATCTCAACCTGCTTGGGTGGGTGTCGCTCTTTCTGTTCGGCATCTACTATGAGCGCCGTCCTGCTCTTGATACCAGCCGCCTTGCCTTGATGCAGGTTGGCCTCTGGTCAGCCGGCACCATTGTTCTGACGGTGGCTGTGGCCGCGATTCACCTCGGCTATCCAGCGGCGGACCCGATTGCCGCCGTCGCATCATTGGTTGTGCTCGCAGCAATGTTCTTGTTTGCCTACTTCGTCTTCCGTCCTGCCGCATCAATTGCACCAGGGCGCCCAGTCCGGGTCACCCCGGCTGAGTAGCGGTGGCCCTTGGGGCGGCGGTGCCGCCCCAAGCGATTCGTTGACTGGGAAGTCGTGATCTAGGTTTTTGGTACGGCGGAAGTGCCTCGCAGAGAGCCGCACTGCACTTGCTCTGCAAGGTAATCATACGAATTTGTGCCTGAGGTACACCTGAGTTCGTCGGCGACAGGATTACAAAAGGGCAGCGTCCCACCGGAAGCAGCCAAGCTGCTGATCCCGGAAAGAATTCATTCTTCACCAGAAAAGCAACGTTACTTGGGCTTGCATCTGCTTCGGGTGAAATCAGAGCCATGGGTAGGGCTGTCTCAGTGCCTGTTTGAGAATGTCGCAGAGGGTCGGATTGGGGTAA
>NZ_JAJATX010000042.1 GCF_020866965.1 Microvirga roseola | reverse complement strand
ACAAAGCCAGGACCGGACCGACAGCCCTTCCGCCAAAACCCGGCGTGAAGACGCTCTCCCCTGCCCTTTCTCCCAAAACTCGTTTCATCAGATCGGATTGGCTCGCATGTTTCTCTACGACCTGCTTCAGGACCCCGCGATCCTCCCCGGCGACGACCCGGAGGCCGTCGACGTGCCGGATTTCGTGCGGCCGGATTATCCCTTCGACCTGCCGCCCTACCGGCGCGCCTTTTTCGCCCGGGTCTTCGACGCGGCGGGCGTGCCGCAGCATTGCCCGGTGGCCGAGTGCCGCCGCACCCGGCACTGCCAGGGCAGCGACGGCCCGCCCTGCTACCGGGCCGACCGGGATCGCCTGAACCGGCTGCTGTTCCGGGTCTGGGTGGCGAGCCGGCTGATGAACGAGCAGGGCATCTTCGAGGTCGCCGCGCAGCTCGAGCAGGAGCTCGGGGGCCCGCCCCTGAAGCTGCCGGAAGGCCATCCCGCCATCGCCCTCTCCGGCGGCGACCGCAGGGGAGCGCCGCGCCGACGGGGACGGTAAGGCCCGGAAGGCGGGGCCGGAGGCGTTCGCCTTGTTTGCCGTTGCCTCCCAGCCCGTCCCGTGCTCGCCTGCGCACACCCGCGACTCATCAGGAGTTTCTTCATGGCCGACCTCTCCGCCTACCCCATCGTCCGCCGCTGGCCCGCGCAGCATCCCGACCGGCTGCAGCTCTATTCCCTGCCGACGCCGAACGGCGTGAAGGTCTCGATCATGCTGGAGGAGACGGGGCTTCCTTACGAGCCGCACACCATCAATATCGGGCAGAACGAGACCTGGACGGAGGAATTCCTGTCGCTCAATCCCAACGGCAAGATCCCGGCGGTCATCGACCCCGACGGGCCGGGCGGAAAGCCCTTCGGCCTGTTCGAATCCGGCGCGATCCTGCTCTATCTCGCGGAGAAGACCGGCAAGCTCCTGCCCGCCGATCCGGCGCGGCGCTACGAGACCATCCAGTGGGTGTTCTTCCAGATGGCGGCGGTGGGGCCAATGTTCGGCCAGCTCGGCTATTTCCACAAATTCGCCGGCCGCGAGATCGAGGACAAGCGCCCGCTCGAGCGCTACCGCGCCGAATCCAAGCGCCTGCTCGGCGTGCTGGAGACGCGGCTTTCCGGCCGCGACTGGATCATGGGCGGCGAATACACCATCGCCGACATCTCCCTGCTCGGCTGGGTGCGCAACATCGTGGGCTTCTACGGCGCGGGCGAACTCGTGGAATACGAGACGCTGAAGAATGTCCCCGCCTGGCTGGAACGCGGCCTTGCGCGGCCTGCCGTGCAGCGCGGCCTGGAGATCCCCAAGCGGCCCTGATGCGGCTCCCGGAGCGGGCGTCATCACGTCCCTGCGAGGCCCGGCAACCTGTCTGCAAGGGAGGCATTGGCTCCCTATGGAAGGGCGCGCCGCCACCCGGCGCGTCCGCAGACATCGAGGAGACGTTCGATGAAACGCACGATTCTCGGCGCCGCAGCGCTGGCCTTCGCCTTCAGCACCGCAGGCGCCATTGCCCAGACGAAGCCGAGCCCTCCGCCCGTCCCGGGTCCGGAGCAGCGCTGGCCCGAGGCCAACCCGATCACGCCGGGCCCGCATCCGTCGGACGCCATGGCCGCTCCGGCGACAACGGGCTCCGTCGAGAGGCGTCTGCCGCGGCCGGCGCCGGATGCGAGCGGGTCTCAGGTGACCGCTCCCGAGACGTATCCGGACACCACGCCTCAATACACCACGCCTCAATAACGACGGGACCGGCCGCGGCTTCGCCGGACCGACCTCGAAACAAGCACAACCGACCGCGCCATGCCCGGCGCGGTCGGTCCCGCCCTTCACACGACGGCCTCAGCGCCGCCCTTCATCTTCACCGGGATCATGAGGTAGCGGACCCCGTTCGCCTGGGCCGGCGGGAACCTGCCCGCCCGAATGTTGGTCTGGATCGAGGGCAGCAGCAGCCGCGGCGCCGCAAGCGTCGCGTCGCGCCTGTGGCGCATGGCGACGAACTCCTCCTCCGTCACCCCCTCCCGCGCATGGACGTTGCGCTCCCGCTGCTCCGCGCCCGTGGTCTCCCACGCATAGCTGTCGCGGCCCGGCGCCTTGTAGTCGTGGCACATGAACAGCCGGGCCTCGGGCGGCAGGGCCATGAGCCGCTTGATCGAGCGGAAGAGCTTATGCGCATCCCCGCCGGAGAAATCGGCGCGGGCGGTGCCGAAATCGGGCATGAACATCGTGTCGCCCACGAAGACCGCATCCTCGACCTTGTAGGAGATGTCGGCCGGCGTATGGCCGGGCGTGTGCAGGACCTCCACGTCCAATACGCCGATCGTGAAGCGCTCGCCGTCCTTGAACAGACGGTCGAAGTCGCGGCCTTCCGTGTCGAGATCGGTGGCGTTGAAGATCGGGCGGAAGATGCGCTGCACGTCCTTGATGTGCTCGCCGATGCCGATCTTCGCACCGGTCTTCGCCTTGATGTAGGGCGCGCCGGGGAGGTGGTCCGCATGGGCATGGGTCTCGAGCGCCCATTCGATCGTGTAGCCCGCCTCCGCCGCCGCCTTCAGCATCACCTCGACCGAGCGCGTATCCACCGTGCCCGAGTTGTGGTCGTAGTCGAAGACCGGGTCGATGATCGCCGCCTTCTTCGTCGCCGGATCGGCGACCAGATAGCTGACCGTGTTGGTGGGCTCGTCGAAGAACGCCTGGATGATGGGTTGGCCTGACATGGTTTCAAACCTCCTGTTCGGCCTGACTGGCCGCTGTCCTTGACAACATATATTAGCAAATGCTAAATAACCAGTGTCTTAAATAAAGGGGCAACCGGTGGCACAGCCGATCTTCGATCCGGACACCTTCGAGACAAAAGCCAAGGAGGTCGCCGACATCTTGCGGGCGCTCGCAAACGAGCGGCGCCTGATAATCCTGTGCAAGCTGGTGGAATGGGGCGAGGCGAACGTGACCACGCTCGCCGAGGCGGTGGGGCTGTCGCAATCGGCCCTGTCGCAGCATCTCGCCAAGATGCGCGAGGAGGGTCTCGTCACGTTCCGACGCGAAAGCCAGACGCTCTGGTACCGCATCGCCGATCCGCGGATCGAGCAGCTCTTCGCCACCCTGCACGGCCTGTATTGCCGCACGGCCTGATGACCCGAACCTGGAGAACGACCATGACGCTTCCCTCAATCTCCCCCGTCGACGCCAAGCGCCTGTTGGACAAGGGCGCCATCCTCGTCGACATCCGCGAAGCCGACGAACATGCCCGCGAGAAGATCCCCGGTACGCGGCTGATGCCCGTTTCCAAGCTGGACGAGGCCGAGATCGCCCTCCACGAGGGCCGGCCTGTCCTCTTCCACTGCCGCAGCGGCGCACGCACGCAAGCTCATGCGCAGCGGCTGGCACGCAAGGTGAACAATGGCTGCGAAGCCTTCATCGTCGAATGCGGCATCGAGGCCTGGAAGAAGGCCGGCCTGCCGGTGGCGGCCGACCGCCGCCAGCCGCTCGAACTTCAGCGGCAGGTGCAGATCGCGGCCGGCAGCATGGCGTTCCTCGGCACGATGCTCGGCCTCCTGGCCTCGCCCTGGTTTTTCATCGTGCCGGCTTTCGTCGGCGCAGGCCTGACGGTGGCGGGCGTCACCGGCTTTTGCGGAATGGCCCGCATCCTGAAGCAGGCCCCCTGGAACCGCGCGGTCTATTTGCAGCCCAAGCCGGTGCAGACCGCCTAAGGCTTCGCCGATCACCGGAGGAGAGAAACATGGTGCTGTCCCTCGTCCAAGGCGCTCTCGGGCTCGCCTCGGGCTCCCTGGTCGGATTTTCGCTCGGCCTCGTGGGCGGGGGCGGCTCCATTCTCGCCGTGCCGCTGCTGGTCTATCTCGTCGGCGTCTCTCCGCCCCATGTGGCGATCGGCACGAGCGCCGTCGCGGTGGCGGCCAACGCCGCGGCGAACCTCCTCAACCACGCTCGCGCCGGCCACGTGAAATGGCGCTGCGCCCTTGTCTTCGCGGCTGCCGGCATGGTCGGAGCCTTCGGGGGCTCGAGCCTCGGCAAGATGGTGGAGGGCGAGAAGCTCCTCGCCCTCTTCGCCGTGCTGATGCTCGTGGTCGGGGCGCTCATGCTGCGCGGACGAAGCGGCGGAGGCGAGGCCTCCGTTCGCCTCGGTCGCGACAACGCTTTCAAGCTCGTCGGAGCCGGCCTCGGAGCGGGAGCCCTCTCGGGTTTCTTCGGCATCGGCGGCGGCTTTCTCATCGTACCCGGTCTGATCCTGGCGACCGGAATGCCGATCCTCTATGCCGTCGGCTCCTCCCTCGTTGCGGTGACGGCCTTCGGCCTGACGACGGCAGCCAATTATGCCCTCTCCGGGCTGATCGACTGGCCGCTTGCCGCCCTGTTCGTTGCAGGCGGCGTGCTGGGCGGACTGCTCGGCACAAGATCCGCCAAGGTGCTGTCCACCCGCAAGGGAGCGCTCAATACGGTCTTCGCCGCTCTCATCGTTGCGGTCGCAATCTATATGCTCATCCGCAGCCTGAATCTCATGTAAGCCCGGAGCTGCAAGACAGAATCACGATGCGAAAACTGTGAGCGCATGAGCAGGGACATGAGCCGGATCGTCTGTATCGGCGGGGCGACCGTCGATCGCAAATACCGCGCAAGCGAACCTGTCCGGCCAGGCACCTCGAACCCCGTTGCTTCGGAGCGCTCCTTCGGCGGCGTAGCCCGCAACGTGGCAGAGAACCTCGCCCGCCTCGGCGTGGAGACCTCGCTCGTCTCCATCGTCGGCGATGACGAGAACGGCCGGGCAATCCTGGCGGCGCTTCAAAGTCTCGGAATCGACCCGCGCGGCGTCGCGGTGGCGGCGGACCGGACGACGGCCGAATACGTGGCCGTGCTTCATCCCGACGGGGAACTGGCTCTCGGGCTCGCCGACATGTCGATCTTCGACGGATTGACGCCTGCCCTCCTGAGCGAGGTCTGGCCCGGTCTCTCGCAGGGCTCCCTATTCGCCGACTGCAACCTGCCGGCGGAGACCCTGCGCGAACTCATCGTCCTCTGCCGCCGACAATCGCTGCCCCTGGCCATCGATGCGGTCTCGGCCCCGAAGGTGATGCGCCTCCCGCGCGACCTGACCGGCATCGGCACGCTCTTCCTGAACCTGGACGAGGCGCGGGCTTTTCTCGACAGCCCCGGCATTCCGTCCATCGAGGCGGTGGAAGCCCTCCTCGATCATGGCGCCGCCAGCGTTGTCCTCACCCTCGGCCCTGCCGGGCTGATCGCGGCGGCTCCCTCGGGCGCGGTGAAGATCGAGGCGGTCAAGACGGAGATCGTGGATGCGACCGGTGCGGGCGATGCGCTGATCGCCGCCACCCTCGCCGCCCAGTTGCAAGGCCGCAGCCTCGAGGAGGCGGCACGGACCGGAACCGCCGCCGCGGCGCTGACATTGCAGAGCCGGCAGAGTGTCCGTCCGGACCTGTCGCCCGCCTTGCTGGACCGGGCCCTGCTCGCCTGATAGCTGTCCACCATTCACCGGAGTCCCCCATGAGCCAGACCGCCCTCGCCTCTCCCCTCGACATCGCACCCGAGGTGCGTGAGACCCTCGACCGGAGCGGTGCAGTCGTGGCGCTCGAGTCCACCATCATCACCCACGGCATGCCCTACCCGCAGAACGTTGCGACGGCGCGCGAGGTGGAGGCTGTGGTGCGGGAGAACGGAGCCATGCCGGCGACGATTGCGGTGATCGGCGGACGCATCAAGATCGGCCTCTCGCCCGATGAGCTGGAATGGCTCGGCACAGCCACGGACGTGATGAAGCTCAGCCGCGCCGACCTGCCCTATGCGGTCTCGTCGAAACGCCACGGAGCCACGACGGTCGCCGCCACCATGATCTGTGCGCATCTCGCAGGCATCCGGGTGTTCGCGACCGGCGGCATCGGCGGCGTTCACCAGGGCGTCGAGGAGACCATGGACATCTCGGCCGATCTCGACGAACTCGCGCGCACGCCCGTCGCGGTCATCTGCGCCGGAGCCAAGGCCGTTCTCGACCTGCCGCGCACCCTCGAATATCTCGAAACCCGCGGCGTGCCGGTGGTGGGATACGGCACGGACAGGTTCCCTGCATTCTGGAGCCGCACGAGCGAGCTGTCTGTTCCCCTGAGGCTCGACAGCCCGGAGGCGATTGCAGATCTCATCCGCACGAAGGAGGCGCTCGGCCTCGGCGGCGGCACCCTCGTCGCCAATCCCGTCCCGCAAGCCGATGAAATTCCGGCAAGCGAGATGAGGACTTTCATCGAGACGGCTATCGCACAGGCGAAGACACGCGGCATCGCAGGCAAGGCGGTCACGCCCTTCCTGCTCTCCTATCTGTTCGAGCTGACCGGCGGGCGGAGCCTTGCGACCAACATCGCCCTCGTCAAGAACAACGCGGCCCTCGCCGCACAAGTTGCAACGTCGCTGCGCTAAGGCGATGCCGCGCGCAAATAGGCGATGAGATCCGCCCGCTCGGACGCGTCATCGAGACCGCGCCAGTCCATCGAGGTTCTCGGCACGACCTCCTCGGGCGCAGCAATGAAGCGGTCGAGCAGCTCCTGCGACCAAACTTCCTCGCGGGCTGCGAAGGCCTGCATGGCGGGCGAGTAGTCGAACCCCTCCTGCGCTGCGATGGGACGGCCGAGAATCCCGGCGAGATTCGGACCCTGCAGGTTCGTCTCGCCGGGTTGCACCGAGTGGCAGGAATAGCAGTACTGAAAGACCCGCTCGCCCCGCGCAGCATCGCCTGCGACGGCCGGGAGCGGGGCTCCGAGCAGGAGGGCCGCAGCCAAGACGCGAGGCAGGGAGCTCACCGGCTCGCGCCGGTGCGGATCACGACGAGCCGGTCGATGCCGGATTCCGGCAGCCAGACCTCTCCTGGACGACCGAGAATCTGGCGAACGTTTCCGCCCGTCTGCGAGGCCGGGAACGTCCTGAAGGTCTCCGTCTCCGGGTCGAAGGCATGAACGGCGTCGCCCCCGAAATCGGACACCCACACCACATCGCGCTCGTCCACATAGACCGCATAGGCCTTGGGATTGTCGCCCGGCAGCCTCCAGGCTTCCCAGGTCTCGCTTTGCGGATCGTACGGGGAGAGCTGGCCCGAGTTCCATTCGGAAATCCAGAGACGCCCCTGGCTGTCGGACCAGACCCTCCGCGCGCCCTGGTTGGGTGTCGGCGGCTCGATCACCTGCGCCTCGCCGGTTTCGGTATCGGTCTTCGCGAGATAGCTGCCGGCGAGCGACACGTAATAGACGTCGCCTTCAGGGGTCGACGCGATGCCGTAAGGCCCTCGCCCCTCGGGCGCTTCGAAGACCCGCATGTCGCCGGTTTCAGGATCGAGACGGCCATAGATTCCGTTTTGCCCGGTGAACCAGTGGATGCCGTCTCCGTCGAAGGCTCCGGTATTCAGATTGGTGTAGCCGGTCTCTTCCGGCAACGGCCAGACCTTCACGTCCTCGGTCTTCGGGTTGTATCGGACAATGGCGTTCTGCCCGCCATCGGTAATCCAGGCAGCCCCGTCCGGCCCCTGGATCACGCCGTGGGGCGCAGATTTCGGCCCGAGCGCCACCTCTCGCACCTCTCCGGTCTGCGGGTCGAGGATGCCGAGCGCTCCCTTTCGCTGGGCCGTGTACCAGACCTTGCCGTCCGGAGCCGGCGCAACATCATGGGGGCGCGAGCCCTCAGGCACCTGGTACACCTGCCTGTCCTGGGCGAACGAGGATGCGGAGGTGACGGCGAGAGCCGCCGCAGCAAAGGCAAGCGAGCGGAGAAACGAGGTCATGGACAGTCCTCCCGATTGTCGCTTGAACCTTACCGAACGTTTGTGTCGCCTTTGGAGTGAGCAAGCTCGGAGTCAATCAAAGAGCCGCGATCAGCATTGGGCGACGCCTCGATATCGCGCTCGACCTCGACCGCTATCTTGCGCTCGACCTCCCCCTCATCGCCCGCCCTCCGGCGGCCAAGCTGCGCCAGCGCGGGGGACCGCCCGTAGAGTACGAGGGTATCGGCGGGTTGGATGCGCGTATCGCCTCGGGGAGCGCCCTCGTAAAGGCCGTCCGCGCGGGCAACGCCCAGGACGAGGACGCCCTCCTCGGGCAGGCGCAGATCCTGCAGCTTCCGGTCGGAAAGCCAGCTGCCCTCCCTCACTTTCAGCTCCATGATCGCGTACTCGCCTGCCAGATGGAGCAGCCCCGCATAGTCGCGGGTATCGAGATCGGTGTAGCGTTTGAGGGCCCGTGCAATCGCTCGCGACATCCAGTAGCCGATCCAACGACTCCGGGCGATGAACCAGACGGCAGCCACTCCCCCGATCAGGACCAGCAGCCGGGACCAGCCTTCCTCGCGTTCCTCGACACTGACGAAGGACAGCATCAGGGTCGAGGCGGCCGTCACGAGACCGGCGCTGCGCAGGAACATGAGCGTGCTGATGATCCGCCGCCTGACCGGATGACCAACGACCTGCTCGGATTCCGTCGTGGTGAAACCCGTGCCAGTCCAGGCCGAGCGCGCCTGGAAACGGGCCGTCTCTCGCGACAGCCCGGTGAGGATCAGGGCCTCGGCCGCGATCCTGACGATAATCAGGGACAGAAGCAGAACCAGGATCAGCGTTGCGACGGCTACCATGCGGGCGCTCACCTCCATCGTGAAGCCAGAGTTTGAAAGGCTCCGGACGCGGCAAGGTTCCGCTTTCGGCCCAGGACAAACGGCTCTGCTTGCCGCTGATAGAACAAGTCGCGCTGCGGTGCGTTGGCCTAGCGCTCTTTCGAACCGGAACGACAGGAGAGGTGGATGATGTCACAGTTCAAGCTTTTAGCCGTTGCGCCCTTTGTTGTCTTTGGCCTTGCCGCCTGCGGAGATGACGAGGTTGCGCAGCAGCCCACTGAACCGACGGTGGCAGAAGCTCCACCGGTCACGCCTCCCGCCCCAGTAACACCTCCGGCCGAAACCGTGGCCGGTCCACCAGCGGTCACTGACACGCCCACTGTGCCTCCGGCCGATGTTGTGGTGGTTCCTCCGCCCGAAGGCACCAGCCCGGCCGCAGAGCCTGCTCCCGCGGATGTCGCGGCTCCGTCTGCGGCCCCCGCCCCTGCGGATGTCGCAGCCCCGCCCGCGGAGCCGGCCCCTGCGGACGTGGCCGCAGCCACACCGCTTGGTACGAATACGACCGCACCGCCTCCGACCGAGCCGGTCCCTGAGCCGAATGCCGCCCCACCTGCAACCATGACCATGCCTCCGGCCGTGGCGACAGCGCCCCAGGAGCTACCCGCCGGGACTGGCGCGGTGACTGCGCCAGGCGCCGATCTCCAGCGCTATGTGGGCCGTCCCTTCGCCAGCGACGCTGTGGTGCTGACGCTGGCGCGGGGCGGCACCTTCGAGATGACGGACAGCCAGGGCGGCAGGCAGGTCACCGGCCAGTACTCCATGGCCGAGGGTATCGTCACCTTCCAGAATCCGCAGGGCAACACGGGCGAGGCCTCTTTCCCCATGAGGTGCCGTCTCGTTGAAGCGGGCGAAGGGTTCACCCTTGAGCCGGTCGAAGGCTCCTGCATCTTGCTGGAAGGTCAGACCTTCCGTCCGCGAGGCTAGGCGGAACCCTGCCATTACGGCGGCGTTGAACCGGGTTCCACCCAGGGAGCCACCATGATGATCCGCCTCAAGCCGGTCCAAGAACAGGTCGTGGTCCTGACCGGCGCATCCAGCGGAATAGGTCTTGCCACGGCCCGCGCCTTAGCGGACCGTGGCGCCAGGCTCGTCCTGGTCTCTCGCAATGAAAGCGCGCTGCAGGAGATTGCCCGCGAGTGCAGCGAGAAGGGTGCCAGGGCCATTCCTGTTGCGGCGGATGTCGCGAGCTTCGAGGACATGGAGCGCGTCACCGCGGCGGCAGTGGAGACGTTCGGCGGCTTCGACACCTGGATCAACAATGCCGGCGTCGCGATCTACGGGACGGTCGAAGAAATCCCCATCGAGGATCACAGGCGGCTTTTCGAGACCAATTACTTCGGTGTCCTGAACGGCTGCCTGGTGGCGGCGAAGCATCTCCGTCAGCGCGGCGGCGGCAAGATCATCAACACGGGAAGCGTCCTGAGCGACCGCGCTGATATCCTCCAGGGCCCCTACTCTGCCTCGAAGCATGCCGTGAAGGGTCTGACCGATGCATTGCGGATGGAGCTGGAGGAGGACCGGGCACCGATTTCGGTGACGCTCATCAAGCCGTCCGCCATCGATACGCCCTATATGGAGCATGCCCGCTCCTATCTCGGCTCCCCCGGCACAAAGAACCCGCCGCCGTCCTACGATCCCGAGCTGGTCGCCAGAGCAATGGTCTTCGCCTGCGAGAACGATCGGCGCGACATCGTCATCGGATTCGGCGGCTGGGCGATCTCCGCGATGGGGACCATCGCGCCGCGCCTGACTGACTACGTGATGGAGATGGGCGGGCGCATATCCCAGGAAAGCGACGATCCCGGTCGCCGCGAGCGGCGTGACAACCTCTACGAGCCGCGGGAGGACGGGATCGAACGTTCATCCCTTCCGGGCGGGTCGCGCAAGACGAGCCTGTTCCTCGAAGCCCAGCTCAATCCCCTCAGCGCCCTTCCCGGAATGGCCCTGGGGGCGTTGGCCGGCGCAGGCCTCGTCGCCATGCAGGTCCTGAGGCCGCGCTCCGTGCAGCCTCGACCCCGGCGGACGGTGCGTCGTCCCCGAAGCGAGACGCCGTCGTCGTCGACCTCCAATCAATCGGGATAGTCGATCTGCACCCGCTCGGCGGCTTGGCGTGCCAGCTCGCGCGCCCCTTCGACCGTAGCGCCCGAGGCGAGCGCCACACCCATGCGGCGGTGCTTGCGGGTCGTGGGCTTGCCGAAGATGCGGACCTCAACATCTCCTTCACCAGAGCTGAGCGCCAGGGCCTCCGCCAGACCTTCGATGGAGAAATTGGAGGCTTCGCGATCGGCGAGGATCACGGCCGATGCGGTCGGACCGTTGAGCCGAGCATGGGGAACCGGGAGCCCCAGAACGGCGCGGGCATGGAGGTCGAACTCGGAAAGGTTTTGTGACAGGAGGGTGACCAGACCCGTATCATGGGGGCGCGGCGAGAGTTCGGAGAAGATCACCTCGTCGTGAGTGACGAAGAACTCCACACCGAAGATGCCGTAGCCTCCAAGATTATCCACGACCTTGCGCGCCATGCCCCTGGCGTCGTCCAGAAGCTTGGCCGTCATGGGAGTCGGCTGCCAGGACTCCTGGTAATCGCCACGTTCCTGGCGGTGGCCGATGGGCTCGCAGAAGGAGACGCCCTCGCGCGAACGGATCGTCAGGAGAGTGATCTCGTATTCAAAGGCCACGAACTCCTCGACGATGACCTTCCGGCGGTCGCCACGCATGTTCGCCACGGCCTCGTTCCAGGCCTGCTCCAGTTGATCGGAGGACCGGACGGTGCTCTGCCCTTTGCCAGAGGAGGACATGACCGGCTTGATCACGCACGGCAGGCCCGTATGCGCGACGGCCGCCTTCACCTCCTCCAGGCTCTCCGCATAGCGGTAGCGGGAGGTGCGAAGGCCGAGTTCGGTCGCGGCGAGCTCCCGGATGCGATCCCGGTTCATGGTCAGTGAAGCCGCGCGGGCGGACGGGACGACCGTGAAGCCCTTGTCCTCGAATTCCTGCAGCACCTCGGTCCGGATCGCCTCAATCTCGGGGATGATGTAGTCGGGCCGGTGTTTCTCGATGGCGCGCCTCAAGGCATCGGCATCGAGCATGGAAAACACCTCGGACTTGTCCGCCACCTGCATAGCGGGCGCATCGGCGTAGGAATCACAGGCCACCACATGGCACCCGTAGCGCTTGGCCGAGATCACGAACTCCTTGCCGAGCTCGCCCGATCCGAGGAGGAGAAGTCTGGCAGTAAACACGTCGATGCCTTTCGTCAGATAGCTTTGCCCGACCCGACGGCCGCGATGGCCTGTTCGGCAAGACTGATGGCGGATGCCTGAGAGCGGGCTCCACCGATGAACCCGCTCGGATGGCAGAACACGCCATCCTCGATTCCGGCGGCATTCGAGAACACCTCGTCCTGCAATCCGCGCCAGCTTTCCGGCAATGACAGCCTCTGGTCGAATGAGCCGGGTTCGGGCGGAACGGTCCGGCAGTACCAGGAGGTCCTGTCCTCGTTGGGATAGATCACGAAGAGCAGCTCATTCAAACCGCATTCGTAGACCGCTTTCTCCCAAGGCAGCTTCCGGTCAAGCACGAGGATTCGCGGGTCAGAGGCGCTCCTCACTGCATCGAGCACGAGAGCCATGGCTTGCGATTCCGCATGGGACTGCTGACAGGCGCGCACCAGGATGCCGCGAGCAAGGTCCGCCGCCTCGAGGAATGCCTCGTCGTAGGACTGCCTGCTGTTCCAGGTCGGGTTGAAGGCTTCGATGAGGAGCGCCAGGTGACCGGGGCTCACGGGCGCAACGCCGTTATCGGCCTGATCGATGGAGAGGATGAAGCCCGAATCGATGTCCTGCCACACTGGGTCCAGCGCCCCGTCCTCGATCCCTGGGATCAGCCCAGGCAGGGCTTTCCTGCCGAAGTCGCGCCAGATCAGTCCGACCGAGCTGTAGGGGGTGCCGTCCGCCCGGCGCGGGAGATCCCGCATGTGGTGATCGTAGCGGCCCTTGCCGGGCTCATAGATCCCGCCCACGTCAAAGACGAGATCGGCTGCGGCAATCGCGGCGGTATCGCGGGTGCGGACAAACTCGAAGTCGCTGAAAGCTGCGCGCAGGACGACGAAGGCGAAGACATCGTCGGCGTGGAATGTCCCGCTATGGGTGATGACCTTCATGATTTCCGTTCCTGCCGGCGATACGCACTTGAAACACTGCCCCCGCCAGCATTGCAGCGGGCGAGAGCATATAGCCGCATTGCTCGCCTGCAGGATAGCCGCTTTGAAAAATCACGACAGATGTTGGGGCAGGCATCAGCCGGCTTGACCTTGCCATGATGGGAAGGTCTAAACCGTGAGGACCTTCAAGAAAGAGAGGTCCTCATCATGCATCGTTTCATGTCCCAGGAATGAAGTGCGGCGGCTGCCTCGGAGCGGTGACCCCCTGCCGTTCAGGGCCTCGACCCTCAGGCTCACGTCGAGGGGGATCTGGAGAGGCGGGAGATCACTGTGACTTCGACCGAGGGTGAGGCGCCACTGCTGAGCGCCCTGCAGGCAGCCGGGCACCCCGCTCGACCACTCTCGCTTCCGGTCAAATAGGAGACTGGCCATGGCCCTCCCCGCTCATGTCCACTCCGGTCACAGCCATCATTCCGCCGCCCATGAGGCTCCTGGCCTGAACCGTCTGGCCTTCAGCGCTACGGTGCACTGCCTCACCGGCTGCGCCATAGGCGAGGTGCTGGGAATGGTCATCGGCACAGCCATGGGCTGGGGCAGTGGCCCGACGATTGCCCTGGCTGTCGCGCTCGCCTTCGTTTTTGGGTACGGCCTCACCATGGTGCCCCTGCTGCGGAGCGGCTTGCCCTTCGGGACCGCTCTAGGCCTCGCACTTGCATCCGATACGGCCTCGATCACCATCATGGAGATTGTGGACAACCTGCTGATGCTGGCGATCCCGGGCGCGATGAGCGCGGGCCTCGCGAGCATTCACTTTTGGGGCAGCCTCATCGTTGCCCTACTGGTGGCAGGCGCGTTTGCTTTCCCCGTCAATCGCTGGCTGATCGCGCGAGGACGGGGACATGCCGTGATCCACGCTTTCCACGGTCATTAAGCCACCTTTTCACCTTTCAGGAGAGTTCAATGAAAACCCCTACTCTTGCCCTGGTCGCAGCGCTCGCGACCCTCCCGGCGGCGGCCCTCGCGCAGGGCGCGCATCATGGGGGGCATTCCGGGCACTCGGCGCCTGCCGCTGCCCCCCAGATGCCCGATTCAGCAGCGACCAAGGCCTATCGCGACGCGAATGCCAGAATGCACCGCGATATGGACATCAAGTTCAGCGGCGATGCGGATATCGATTTCGTGCGCGGCATGATTCCCCACCATCAGGGCGCCATCGACATGGCTCGCGTGGCCTTGGAACATTCCAAGGACGAGCAGGTCCGCAAGTGGGCGGCCGATGTCGTTCGCGAACAGGAGCGGGAGATCGCCGAAATGAAGGAATGGCTCAGAAAGAGGGGCGCACTCCAATAATGGCTGCCGTCCAGGCAGCGATATGCGGACTTGGCCTGTTTCGATCCGGCAGGTTGCGCGTTAATGGGTAGCCGTTGCGGGAAACGAGAAGGAGAAGCCATGTTCACGCTTACGATCAGCGACAAGCCGGTTGCCATCACGAATGCCGAGGAGGACGAGGCTCGTGAACTCTTCATGAGTGACGATTTCAAGGAGGACCTCAAGTCTCTCGAGAGCGATGGCGCTCCCCTGTGGGACGGCTTCGCGAGCCTGAATGTCCGGCAGGCGACGGAGGACGAAATCTCCGAGTTCGAGGATGCGGATTTCGACGACGACGAGGATGAAGAAGAGGACGAGGGTCCCTACATCATGTTCCTCGTGGATGTGAACGAACCGGATGAAGAGGAAGAGGGCTGAGGCAGCGAGCTGCCGGCCAGGGGAGCGGCGAAAGCCGCTCCCTCCTCGCCCTCAAGAGGAGACATGATGCAGTTTCGTAGGACGCTCAGCCGACGCAGCCTTATCGCAGGCCTTGGCGCAACCTCCGCAGCAATATGCGTCGCGTCCGCTAGAGCCGCAGACACCCTGCCGAAGATGATCGTGACCAAGGACCCGAATTGCGGCTGCTGCAGCGCATGGGTGGATCATATCCGCGCGGCCGGTTTCCCCGTCGATGTGGTCGAGTCGCCTGAGATGAACCGCGTGAAAGCCCGCTTCGGCGTGCCCCAGGCGCTGGCCTCCTGTCACACGGCCGAGATCGGCGGCTACGTCATCGAGGGCCATGTTCCGGCGGATTCCATCAAGCGGCTTTTGGCCGAGAAGCCGAAGGCGAAGGGTCTTGCAGTGCCCGGCATGCCGGTGGGCTCGCCCGGCATGGATGTCGCGGGTGTCGAGCCCGATACATATGAGGTGATGCTCTTCGGTCCCGAGGGCCAGCGCACTTTCGCTCGCTACACGGGAAGCCGGGCCATCTGAGTCCGGCTCGCCGGGAACAGCCGGCAGGCGAGGCCGTTGGCCCTGCGATGAGTTGGCTCGTTCAACCCCGCCTCGTCAATGGCCCCATCGACGATCCCGGCGTCTATCTCGATTTCCGGTTCGGCCGCCGGGCAATTCTTTTCGATCTGGGCGACCTCGCTCCCCTCTCCTCGCGCGAATTGCTGCGGGTCAGCCATGTCTTTGTCTCCCACACCCATGTGGATCACATGGCGGGGTTCGACCGGCTGTTCCGCCTCTGTCTCCACAGGCCCTCCCCGCTGACGCTCATCGGACCACCTGGTTTCAGCGAGCGGATTGAGCACCGGATCCGCAGCTTCACCTGGAACCTGCTCGACGAGAACTCAGTGGATTTCCGCCTCTGCGCCATGGAATACGACGGCTGGCATCTGACGAGGGCAGCGGAATTCCATGCGCGGCAGGCCTTTGCCCGTCGTGATGTGAAGCCGCCTTCCTTTCCGGAGGGGATTGCATGGGCAGAGGACGAGTTCTGCATCGAGGCAGTCGCGCTCGATCATGGCATTCCCTCCCTCGCCTTTGCGCTTCGGGAGGTCCTGCAGGTGAATGTGTGGCGCGGCGTCCTGAGCGAGATGGGCCTGTCCCCAGGTCCTTGGCTCAACGACGCCAAGCGCGCCGTGCGCCTCGGGATGCCGGATGACTGGGTCATCGCCCTTCCCGAGGGCCGCACGATCCTGCTGGGCGAACTCAGGGGCAAGGCGTTCCGTGTCGCGCCGGGCCAGGTGGTCGCGTACGTGACCGATGCCGCCCCTCACGCGGACAATCGCGCCAGGATCGTCCGGCTCGCCCGGGGAGCGGACCAACTCTTCATCGAGGCCGTCTTTCTGGAAAGCGATCGTCATCTCGCCGTCGCCTCGCACCATCTCACGGCCTGGGAGGCCGGAGCCATCGCCCGCCAAGCCGGAGCCCGGCACGTGACGCCTTTCCATCATTCGGCCCGCTACTTCGCTGATCCGGAGGCGCTCAGGCGGGAGGTACTCGAGAGATTCTGCGAGAACGAACCCTCGGACATCACCGTCTTATCGTGAGCGGAACACCGCCTCCCGGATCTGCTGCGGATCGGGCCTGCGGCCGGAATGGAACCGGATAACCTGGTAGCCGCACGAGGCCAGGATCTGGTCGCGCCTGGCATCCTTTCTCGCATCATGGGAGCGGTCGTCGAGTTCAATGACCGCGATCACCTCCGTGTCCTCGGCGATGACCCAGTCCACGCGGGCATTCGAGATCTGCCGGAAGGCGAGCCAGAAGGCGCGGCTGTTCTCTTTCGCGTCGGGGCGCACGAGTGCCAGGATCGGGACCTGCGGCCAGATTTCACAATCCGGAAAGGCGGACCGGAGGCGCTGATAGAACTCGCGCTCGTTGGCGGTCATGACCGGCTGCGAGCGGTAGCGCGGGCGGCGCGCCCAGACAAGCGCGAGGACGAGAAGCCCGATGAGCAGCAGGCATGCCGCCGCCCATGACCACGAAATACCCCCTGTCACCGAATGCTCTTCCCATCCATTCCGAAGGAGGGCCGTGGATGCATGAATTTTCTGGCCCCGTCCATCGGCATGGCTGGTGCGATGAAACCAGGCGGTCTCTCCCGCGTCTATTTACTGTCGAGTTTCGACTGCTCCGGAGGAAGCGAGATGGACCTCAACCGCCGTGCCCTCTTACTTGGATTATCCGCCACAACCATCGGATCAGGCCTGCCCCTGTACGGAAGCCGGGCCCAGACCGACGGGTCCCGCTCCGTCTTTGAGGCCATGTACGGCCCCATGGACGATCTCTATCCGGTTCCCCCCGTCGATCTCACCCAGATCAACCCGGCTTATCTGCGGCGGGTCGTCCGCTACGAGACGAGCGAAGCGCCCGGCACGATCGTGGTCGATCCGCAAACGCGTTATCTCTACCTCGTTCTGCGCGACGGCATGGCGGTGCGCTATGGTGTCGGCGTAGGACGCGCCGGCTTTGGCTGGTCCGGAGCGGCGACCATCAAGAACAAGCAGGAATGGCCAGACTGGTATCCACCCAAGGAAATGCTGGGCCGCGAGCCCAAACTCATGAGCATGATGAGCGAGTTGCAGAGCGGTCCCGGCATGCCCGGCGGCCCCGGCAATCCACTCGGGGCACGCGCGCTCTATCTCTACCAGGGCAATAAAGACACTTTATATCGTATCCATGGGACGTTCGAGCCCTGGACCATCGGCACCAGTGTTTCCTCCGGCTGCATTCGGATGATCAACCAAGACGTGATGGACCTCTACGAGCACACGCCGCTTGGCACGAAGGTGGTTGTCCTCTCTCCCGGATCGCAGGCGCAACCGCATAGCCTCTCCAGTCTGAGTACGCCTCCCGGGCAAGAATAAGGCAGCACCTGCGCCTATTTTCGCCATGGTTCGCCGCCACACAGGCCCTTGGGACGCGGGATGCAAGGGAATATGCGGGGAACCAACACCCGATCCGAACGGCTGCTTGGCGGATGCAAGCTCAGGCCTGGGCCTGGATTGTACCGCCAGGCCGGCAGGAAGATCACCAGAGCGGCTTTCTGCCTGAGCGCTGCCATGGCGCTCTTGCTGGCAGCGACGGCAGGTACGCAGGATGCTGTCGCCAATGGCGAAACACGCAGCCTGTCCTTCTTTCATACCCACACCAGCGAAAGCACGACCGTTACCTTTCGGCGGAACGGCCAGTACGACGATCAGGCCCTGAAGCAGCTGAACTGGTTCCTGCGCGACTGGCGCACGAACGAACCAGCCAAGATGGATCCGCGCCTCTTCGACATCATCTGGGAGGTCTACCGGGAATCCGGCTCCCGGCAGCCGATCCACATCATCTCCGCCTATCGCTCGCCCCAAACGAACGGGGCGCTGCGTCGCCGGTCGAAAGGCGTAGCCGAGAACAGCCAGCACATGCAGGGCAAGGCCATGGATATCCGCCTGCCCGACGTTGATACGGGGCAACTCCGCGCCATCGCCATGAAGATGCAGTATGGTGGCGTCGGCTACTATCCGTCTTCCGCTTTCGTTCATGTGGACACGGGCAGCGTCCGCGCCTGGCCGCGCATGTCGCAGGAACAGCTCGCGCGCCTTTTCCCGGACGGCAAGACCCTTCATTTGCCTTCCAACGGCAGGCCCCTGCCTGGCTACGAGCAGGCGAAGGCCGAGATCATGACCAGGAATGCCTCCCTTGCCACCCAGGCCTCCGCCGGAGGCGGGTCCATTGGCGGCATCGTCGCCAAGCTCTTCAGTCGCGGCGCTCCGGCGCAGCAGATGAATCCTGAAGCTGAGGCTCCGAAGGTGCTCGCCTATGCGGCGCCTGCGGAAGAGCTTGAGCGGGTCCCCATTCTTCCGCCCCTTCCCCCTAGGCGGCCCGAGGACCTCAGGATGGAGGCCGAAAGTCCGTTGCCACCGGCGCCAGTGCAGACCTCCGTCGCAGCCCCCGCATCGAAACAGGTCGCCTCCATGCCGCAGCCCGTCCTGTGGCTGGACCAGAAGGCCGCCGTCAAGGCACTTTTCGATCCGCGAAGCGCTTCCCTCGGTTCATTCGCAGCTCAGCTCCAGGAGGAGCTGAGCACCGAACGCTTCACCGGACCGGCGGTCAAGCCGGTACCAGCCGTCGAGCAGGCCCAGGTCGCGCTTTAGCGGTAGCCGCTACTGTCCGATGCGCGCTCAGATGGACAATGCGACGCCGAGGCACACCAGCAGAGCGAAGACGAACAATCCTACGACCGCAGCGATCCAGTGAGTGCCGGATTTTGGCTGCAGCTCGGACGGTAGAGGCTCGAAGGACGGCGGGGCGACCTTGAGCGGCGCAGGCTTCGTCAGGCTCCTTGCACGAACTGAGCGCTCTGCGGGGAATGGAATGATCTGAGCGCCGCCCGGCGGTACGGGCCTTGGATTCGGCTCCGGAAAGATGAGGCGGTCCTCGAGTTCGACGGGAACGCCGGTTTCTTCCAGATGCGCCACAATGAGCGCAATCTCCTCGGCGCTCATGGACTCGACCGGCAGACCCGTTCGTAGGTCCTCGGTGGTCAGATGGCCTTGCTTTCGCCCAACGGCGATCAAGCGGTCTAGTGTATTCCTATCGAGCGCCGACTGCATGGAGGCACCACCTCATCACGTCTTCCGGGAAAGAAGCAGCCGGAGCCGCCTCGGATGTTTCATCCGGACTAACGCAGCAATCTCCCGAGGCGTTGCACTCCTGAAGAGCCTCGATTTGCATTTTAAGACAGCTCCGGGCGAGAGAGCCGCTCAATTTTTCGTGGCGCTGGAGGCTTCGCGCAGTGCCTCCTTCTCCCGTCTGACCTGATCGGACAACTGCTCCGCGATGGCCATAAGCTTGGTCGCAGCCGCATCCTTGCCGTAGACCTCGACCTGCCCTGCCAGCCCTACGGTCAGCATCGAATCGAACACCGTTTCAGGCGAAATGCCCTTCTTGATCAATTCTATGGCGAGCTTCTGCCACTCATCGGATAGTTGCCCGCGGATTTCGGAAGTATCGTTGCTCATCGCTCCTCCATACACGATCCGTCTCGGGATGTCCTGAGGCATTCAGAGGACGCCGACTGTCACCAAGCTTACATTGAACGGTTCTAAATCGCTTCCGTCCCGACACATGGAGGATCGGAAAATGGACGAGCACAAGGGGCGTCTTCGCGCGAGCGAGCTGGAAGATTCGGGGGATGTCGGAAACAACCCCACGCAAAACCTCACCATGGGCGAGATCATCGCGACCCGCTTCAACCGGCGCGATCTCCTGAGGGGATCCCTCGCGGTCGCTGCTATCTCCGCGACCGTTGGCAGCCGGGCGCTCGCGCAGAGCGAAAATCCCGCCAAGAAGCCGCTGGCGACCTCCTTCGATTTCAAGGAGATCGAGGCCGGCGTCGACGGGACCCATCATGTGGCCGAGGGCTATGATGCCCAGGTGCTTCTGCGCTGGGGCGATCCGCTGTTCCCCGATGCGCCTGAATTCGATCCGATGAACCAGACTGCCGAGAAGCAGGCTCGTCAGTTCGGCTACAACACTGATTATATCGGCTTCATCCCGCTTGATGGGTCGAGCGATCACGGCCTCCTGGTCGCCAACCACGAGTACACGAACGAGGAGCTGATGTTCCCGGGCGTGGGCGTCCAGAATAGCAAGGATGTCAATTTCTCGAAGATGACCAAGAATCTGGTCGATATCGAGATTGCGGCCCACGGCGGCGCCGTCGTCGAGATCAGGCGGGTCAATGGCAAGTGGCAGGTCGTCAAGGACTCCAAGTACAACCGCCGCATCACCGCCGACACCCAGATGGAGATCACCGGCCCCGCCGCCGGTCACGAGCGGATGAAGACCTCCGCCGATACCAGCGGCCAGAAGGTCCGCGGCATGATCAACAACTGCGCCGGTGGCGTGACCCCCTGGGGCACCTGGCTGAGCTGCGAGGAGAACTTCAACGGTTATTTCTGGGGCAAGCTTCCCGAGAACCATGCCGAGACGGTGAACTACAAGCGCTACGGCATCGGCAAGCCGGCCTATGCGTGGGGCAAGTATCATGACCGGTTCGACCTCGCCAAGGAGCCGAACGAGCCGAACCGCTTCGGCTGGGTCGTCGAGATCGATCCCTTCGATCCGAACTTCGTTCCGAAGAAGCGCACGGCGCTTGGCCGCACCAAGCACGAAGGCGCTGCGGGCATCGAGAACAAGGACGGCCGCTACGTGGTCTATCTCGGCGACGACGAGCGTTTCGACTATGTCTACAAGTTCGTCACCGCAGGTAAGGTCGACAAGCAGAACCGCGCCGCCAATTTCGGCCTGCTAGACGAGGGCACCCTTTACGTCGCCAAGTACAATGCCGACGGCAAGGGAACCTGGATTCCGCTAGTTCACGGCCAGGGTCCGCTGACCGAAGCCAACGGCTTCAAGAGCCAAGCCGATGTGCTGATCGAGACCCGCCGCGCGGCCGACCTCGTCGGCGCGACCAAGATGGACCGCCCTGAGGACATCGAGGCTAACCCGGCGACGAACCGCGTCTATGTCATGCTGACGAACAACACCCGCCGCACGGAGGAACAGGTCGATGCGGCGAACCCGCGCGCCAAGAATGCCTTCGGCCATATCGTCGAGATGATGCCGGAAGGCGGCGACCACGCCTCCACCGACTTCACTTGGGAAGTCCTGGTGAAGTGCGGCGATCCCTCCGTGGCTGCAGTCGGCGCGACCTTCTCGTCCGAGACGACGAAGGACGGCTGGTTCGGTATGCCCGACAACTGCGCCATCGACAGCCAGGGCCGCCTGTGGATCTCCACCGACGGCAACAGCGCCGAGGCGACGGGACGGGCTGACGGCCTATGGGCGCTCGAGACCGAGGGCGAGCTGCGCGGCACGTCCAAGCACTTCTTCCGCGTACCTGTCGGCGGCGAGATGTGCGGTCCCTGCTTCACGCCCAACGACGAGTCGCTGTTCCTTGCGGTGCAGCACCCGGCCGAGGAGGATAACTCAACCTTCGAGAACCCGGCTACCCGTTGGCCGGACTTCAAGGACGACATGCCGACCCGTCCCTCCGTGCTCGTCATCACAAAGCAGGGGGGCGGCAAGATCGCCTAATCGATGAGTTAAAAAGCAGGGCTCCGGCCCTGCCCGCATCTCGGCAAGGGAGCCTCAGGGCTCCCTTGTTCGTTTCAAGGGCAGCAGATCTGTTCGATCGTTCGGGAAAGNGAGTTAAAAAGCAGGGCTCCGGCCCTGCCCGCATCTCGGCAAGGGAGCCTCAGGGCTCCCTTGTTCGTTTCAAGGGCAGCAGATCTGTTCGATCGTTCGGGAAAGAAGTGGCGCGGGCGACGGGGCTCGAACCCGCGACCTCCGGCGTGACAGGCCGGCACTCTAACCGACTGAGCTACGCCCGCGCATTCATCGCTGCATTGCTGGTCTAAACCGACGCATCGTGCGAGGAGGTGGCGCTCGTAGCTTTGAATCGGCGGACTGTCAAATGCTGTTTGCCGGTTTGGGAGCATCAATCCCGCGTGCTGATCGAAAACAACTCGTAGCCCGCCCCGTTCAGCACGCGCACGGCCTCGATCTCGGGACCATGGGACTGCGGACGGCGCGCCAGAGAGAACACCTTCAGCGCCCGCTCCTTTGCCTTCTCGAAGGAATCGGCGCGAACCATGATCCTGCGAACCACCCCTCCCCCAAACTCCTCGGAGGCGATGGTTTCAATGCGGTAGACTTCAATCACGAACTGGAAACCTCTTCCTAAATCCTGTCAGACCCGGACCCGCTGCAGCTTCTCGAAACGCTTGATCAGGCGGTCACGCTTGAGCTTCGAGAGCCGGTCGATCCAGAAAATCCCATCGAGCTGATCGATTTCGTGCTGGAGGCAGACGGCCATGAGCCCCTCCGCCTCCTCCTCCCGCTCTTCTCCATCGAGATCACGATAGCTCACCCGCACTCTTGCGTGGCGATCGAGCTCGTCCGTGACGCCGGGCATGGAGACGCTTCCCTCCATGTGACGGATCCTCTCGGGAGAGGACCAGACGATTCGCGGATTGACGTAGGTATGCGTCACCCGGTCCGCTTCGAGCCTGATCACGACCAGCTGCTTGAGAATACCGATATGAGGAGCCGTGATGCCGATGCCGGGCGCGGCCAGCATCGTATCGGCCAAGTCCTCGGCAAGGATGCGGATGCTGTCATCGATGACTGCGATCTCCTCCGCTCTCTGGCGCAGGCGGGGGTCGGGATAACGGATGATGGGGCGAACAGCCACCGCAGGTTACCTGTAACGGCCGCGGCGCTGCAGCACCTCGATCTTGTAGCCGTCGGGGTCCTGGACGAAGAAGAATTTCGCCAGGAACTGCCCTTCATGGCTGAATTCTTTCACCGGGGTTGGAGCCAGTTCCAGACTTTTGAGGCGGGCGTGCTCGGCACCCAGATCGTCCACCGAGAAAGCAAGGTGTCCGTAACCGTCGCCTAAGGTATAGGGCTCCACGCGGCCGTGATTGACAGTCAGTTCCAGCTCGAACTCTGTCTCCTCGTTACGCAGGTAGACCAGTGTGAAGCCGTCGAAAGCAAAACGGTCGGCAATCTTGAGGTCGAAGGCAAGCTCGTAGAAGGCGACGGAGCGTTTCTCGTCCAGCACCCGGATCATGGAGTGAATGGCTTTGGCCATGTGACAGCACCTCATCGAATGCGGGACGCCATAGCAGCCGACGCCCCGGGACGGAAGCGGCTTGGATATTCGGATCTCGAGGCAAGGCTTCGCGGTTGCGACGAAATCAAGGAAAAGTGATGGCGGCCAAGACGCCCCTAAGGGAACGGGAATAAGGATCTGGGACTTGGTTTGTTGCGGAGGCAATTCCCCGCAACCCCTTGCCGCCTCCGTACACTTTAAACCTCGTTCCCGCGTCCCCGGAACGAGGTTTTTTCTGTGCCTCAAAAGGAAACCCCGCCCATTGCGGGCGGGGCGCGCTGGGCGGCGCTAGTGTTGAAGAATGCTCGAAGGGCAGATGAGCGAGCATTCCCCGATACATCCTAGGAAACGAGCGCCCGGCCTGACATTGGCACCGAAGGCTAAAAGCTTGGAGATCCTCATCTATTTAGAGGTAAGCCGCCTCGCTATCGATCCAGCAGTCCGGCCAAGCCTCGAATCCGGTTGCGCGCATAATCGGGCAGCCCTGCGCTGATGGAATCCCCGGTATTGAATGAACTCCGTCCCATCAGAACCTGCGCCGGGATGAGATTGCGCAGCACGGGAATGCTCCCGAATTCCCTTTTCCGCTCCAGAACATCCGTCTCCACGGCCAGAGCCATGAACAGGGTGGTGACAGTCTTGGACTTATCGGATGGGTGCTCCTGCAGAATGGCGAGGAGCTTTCCGAACTGCATCACCTGGTTCACGTCGAAGAGGGTCTGCTCCAGAACTCCCGAGACAGGCGTATCGAGACCGGTGAGCTTTGAGAGCCCCTCCTGATCTACGTCCTCAGGTGGGAGAACCCGAATTTCGCTCTGGAACTCCATGAACTCCGAGATTTTCTTGCCCCCCTCCTCCAGCTTGTTGGCGAGGCGTATGCCGATCGGCAGCTTGCCTTCAAGCGGATAGCGGGACTCGATGCACAGGCTCTGCGGTGCCTCGCACCAGCGTCGGTCCGGGTGACGGTTGTGAGCGCTCTGAGGATCCGTGTAAGGGCGCGCTTCGCCAGCCGAGATGCGGCGGTGCCTGATCGTGGGATCGATCTTCTCCAGCATGTCGAGGCTGGCATAGCGGGTCAGATCGACCGTCTCCGGCGGCTTTGCGATCAGAAACCGCGCCTCCGCCACGTACATGTGGAGCTTCTCGACGTAGGACTTCGGGATGCCATGGACGGCGACCCTGATCGTCGGCTCCTGGTATCCTGGAAAAGGGCTCAGGAACTGCTTTTGAACCGGCCGTTCGCGCGCCCAATCCTCGAAACGGATCAGGCCTGCCTCCTTGTCGTCGCCCCGGTCACTGAAGATGACCGTCCTGGGCCTCAGCTGAGCAGGCGTCACGGCAACAATGGAAGGTGCCTCCTCGATCTGGAACTCCTCCGCTCGCAGGCTGCCCGAAAGAACGCATAGAGCGGCAAACCCGGCCAGCGTTCGGCCCAGCACCATCATCGACTTCATCAATAAACCTGTCCGTTGCCCCAGAGATAGTTGGGGTCTATCCGTCTAGGCCGCCGGCGCGGCGGCTCATCTTCCCACCATCCGTATTCCGGGACGGAATAGCGGGCAGGCGGCTGATAGGTTGGCGGATACGGGCTCAACCGCTCCCGCCAGCCCGGCTCCTGTGCATAGGGACCGTCATCATAGGGGCCATAGGCTCCGCCGAACTCCTCGCCATCGCTCCATGGCGTCGGAGGGCGAGAGGCATAAACCTCGCGCTGTGGCACAAGGCGGAACTGCGTTTCTGAGAGTTGCCCGAACCGGTTCAACCGGAAGTATTCGGTGAATGCCTTCCGCCCATCCGTCACCCTGTCACCCGAGTCCAGGTCGATTGGCAGAGCGATGAGCTGCCGCGCAGCCTGGGGCGATGGCGGGCTCAAAGGGGCTTTTGGCGCATGGTGTTTCCAGGCTGCCTCCAGAATGTCCTTGAAGATCGGAGCCGCCACCTTGGCACCGGTCTGCCCGCGCCCGAGGGTACGGCGCTTGCCTTCCGCGTTGTCATATCCGACCCACACCGCAATGGTGACATCGTTGGTGAAGCCGACGAACCAGGTGTCGTTCTCGTTGTCCGAGGTCCCGGTCTTGCCGGCGGCATAAGGGGCTAGCGCCCTCAGCGAACGGGCCGTTCCACGTTCCAAGACACCTTGGAGCATGCTCTTCAGCTGGTAGAAGGCCGCGGGATCAGCGGAGCTGAGGCGCGCGAGCGCATTCGACTGTCGGCGGTAGACGATCTGACCGCCCTCCTCCACCGTCTCAAAGACATGGGGCGTGGGAATAGCGCCCTCATTGGCGATGGCCGCATAGAATGCCGCGAGATCCAGAATTCGTACGGGCTGCGCCCCGAGCACGAAGGGATAGTGCGGAGTGCATTCGAGATAGAGCCGCGCCTCGAGCGCCATCTCGCAGACGCGATTGAGGCTCTCCTCCGCCATGGGCTCGATTCCACCGTCGAGCAGCCTGGCCGTGACAAGATTCTTCGAGTTCTCAAGCGCTCGCCGCATGGTCACGATGCCCGAGCGCGCCCCGTCATAGTTCTTCGGGCTCCAGTAATCCCGCGCCCGGGCGTTCACCTCACCGCCGACAGGCGGCAGGGTAACAGGTGCGTCCCAGATCAGGGTGTTGGGCTGCAGGCCCTTCCCGAGCGCAGCGAGATAGGTCAGAGGCTTGAAGGCGGAGCCGGGCTGTCTGTGCGCCTGGGTGGCGCGGTTGAGCTGGCTCAAGGGATAGGAGAAGCCACCGGCCATCGCGAGGATACGGCCTGTCCGGTTTTCCAAAACGACGGCTCCGCCCTGCACGGAGGGCGGCGTGCGAAGATCGGCGCGAGCAGCCCTCTTGCCGCTCTTCTCGACCACCCGGACGCGCACCACGTCGTGGAGCTTGATGTCGCGCCGCGCCGCCTCCCAGGACTTGAGGGGCAGCACGCGCCCATCGGCCAGTCCGACCTTCAGGATATTGGCCCCCGACTTCCGATCCTTGCCCTTCTCGACCACGACCGCTGCGGGCCAATGCACGTCATAGAGCGGCAGCCGCGCGGCCTCGAGCGCCCTCTGCCATGCGGGAGCGGTCTTGTCGTCCTTCTTGCCTCCGAGCGCCTTGATCGACTCCGCCAGGTTGAGTTCAGCCCCCTGGAAACGCTGCCGTCCGGTGTTCAACTCGTACCGAGCAAGTCCCTCCTGCAGGGCGGTCTCGGCAGCCTCTTGCAACGCGGCATTGATGGTGGAGCGCACGGTATAGGAGGAGGCGGTGAGGCTGTCGATGGCTGCAAGCGTCCGCGCATCGCGGCTCAGGTGGTCGGTGAAGTAGAAACCCGTGTCGCGCCGGGGCCGCTCGAAGGCGATCCGTGCGGGCAAGGATGAAACCGCCTTCTGCATCTGGGCTGGCGTGAGATAGCCGTCCTCCTGCATCCGGCTCAGCACATAGGCCATCCGCTCCTGTGCACGGTCGGGATGCTTGTCGGGATTGTAGTGATTGGGTCCCTTCGCCAAGCCTGCCAGAAGAGCGCCTTCGGCGACGCTCAAACTCTTTGCGCCTTTCCCGAAATAGCTTCGGGCCGCCATCTCCACGCCCCAGGACGTGCGGCCGAGATAAATCGAATTGAGGTAGATCTCGAGGATCTCGCTTTTCGTGAGCGTGCGTTCGATGCGGGATGCGACGATCATTTCCCGCATCTTGCGCTCATAGGTGACGTCGTCGCCGACGAGAAGGTTCTTGGCAACCTGCTGGGTGATCGTCGAGCCGCCCGCCGGTCGTCCCGGATCCGCAAGGTTGCTGATGAACGCCCGGACCACGCCACGCTCATCGACGCCTTTATGCTCGTGGAAGTGCTTGTCCTCCGCCGCGACGAAGGCCTGCTGCACGGGCTTTGGGATATCGGTCAAGGGAACCCACATGCGCCGGTGGTCAGGCTCATAGATCTCCGCGAAACGCTTTCCCTCTCCATCCAGGATGACGCTAACACCCGGCAGCTTCAATCCCTTCAGCTTGGCGGCATCGGGCAGATCGGCAACGGCCGCATTGTAATATTTTATCATCTCGCCCAGATCGATGAGTGACGGTTCGACCGTCTCGCCCTTGCAGAACTGACGGTAGCTCGCGTGCAGATCGCTGAAGCTCAAGCCCTGCAGAACCTTGATCTCGCCCGCGATGGCCTGCGGATCGTCCATGGCCGTGGCGATCAGTTCGTCGAGGTTGATGTCCTCGATGTCGAAAGCGCGCCGCATATGGGTGCAGCCGCTCTTGATGATTTGCGCCACCTCCCCCTGGTCCTGGACGGGATCGAAGGATGTCTTCACGCTCTCCGGGTCGACCAGTACCTGGCTGAGGGTCAGGGCGGTTGCGAAAATCTTGACGAGAATCGTGCTCATTCAGCCGCCATCGTTGGACAGATCCTAACCGGAAGGGCCGTCCCGGCCCCGATGCAGGCAATCGCGAAATGCCTTATCGGCGCGCCCAGTCGTGCATGAGTCATGCTGAATGGAAGCTGCACATAGAGGCTGATTTAGGACCGGCCCGTGGCAGGGACAGAGCGGCTTTGCCGCTCGCCCAACATTTAGGCACGCATTCACAGGATCGTGTTGTCAGCCGCGACCGACGAATGGCATCTTGCTCGCCATGACGGTCATGGTCAGTACATTCGCCGTCAGGGGCAGATTCGCCATGTAGACCACCGCATCGGCCACATGCTTGGGATCGATGGTCGGCTCTACGGCCATGGTGCCGTTTGGCTGCAGCACGCCGGTGGCCATTCTGGCCGTCATCTCCGTCGCCGCATTACCGATGTCGATCTGGCCACAGGCGATCTCATAGGCCCGCCCGTCGAGCGATGTCGATTTCGTAAGCCCCAGGATCGCATGCTTCGTCGCCGTGTATGGCGCGGATAACGGACGGGGCGCATAGGCCGAAACCGACCCGTTGTTGATGATGCGCCCTCCCCGCGGGTTCTGGGCCTTCATGATCCGGAAAGCCTCCTGCGTGCAGAGAAAGGCGCCGGTCAGATTCGTGTCGACGGTGCTCCTCCAGTCTTCGAGGGAAATCTCCTCAAGCGGAACCGCGGGCGTGCCCCTCCCGGCGTTGTTCACCAAAAGGTCGAGCCGCCCGAAGGTTTCCTTCACTCGCGCAAACAGCGCGGCAACGGAGGCGGGATCGGCCACGTCGGTCGGGACCAGAAGGGTCGAGGCTCCCGGGAACCCGATCTCCCGCTCAGCCGCCTCGAGTGCATCCTGCCGCCGGCCGGCCATCACGACCGTAAACCCTGTTGCCAGCAGACCGGCGGAGATCGCCTTGCCCACTCCGGTTCCAGCGCCTGTCACGATGGCGATCTTCTCGTTTTCGGCCATTTTCCGCTCCATCCTCAGTAGGTTGCACGCCCGCCCGAAACGTCGAAGACGCCGCCGGTCGTGAACGAGCATTCCTCGCTCGCCAGCCAGCAGATCAGTGAGGCGACCTCATCGACAGCCCCGAAGCGCCCCATCGGAATCTTCGAGAGCATGTAGTCGATATGCGTCTGACTCATCTGGTCGAAGATCGGCGTCCTGACAGCCGCGGGCGTTACGCAGTTTACGGTAATATTGTTCTTCGCAAGCTCCTTGCCGAGCGACTTGGTCAAGCCGATCACGGCCGCCTTCGAGGCGCTGTAAGCCGACGCATTCGGATTGCCCTCCTTGCCGGCGATTGAAGCCACATTGACGATGCGGCCATAGCCCCCTGCCAGCATCGACGGAACCACTGCACGGTTGCAGTAGAACAGGCCATTGAGATTGACGTCGATCACCTGCCGCCAGGCAGCCACGGGATACTCCCAGGTCGTCACATTCGGCCCGGTGATGCCGGCGCTCGCAACCAGAATGTCGATGCCGCCGAGTGCAGCGATCGTCTCCTCGCGAGCCGCCTCGAGGGCCGCAGGATCGGCAATGTCGACCCGGATTCCCTTCGAACCGGATCCGATTCGCTCGCAGGCTGCGGTGAGCGCATCGGCGCTCAAATCCCAGACAGCCACCTGCGCCCCGCCGGCAACGAGCCTCTGGGCGACACCGAAGCCTATGCCGGAGGCTCCGCCGGTCACGACCGCCCTACGCCCATCAAACCGCCTGTCCCCGTTCATGCGCTCCTCCTTCGCTGCCGGTCAGGCCTCGAACCTGCCGCCCAGTTCGTCCTCGATGTGAATGCGGATGATCTCGTCGAAGCTCTTCTCCGCCTTGAAGCCCAGGCTCTCGGCGCGCCGGGCGTCGAAGCGGCGGGGCCAACCCTCGACGATTCCCATGATGACGGGATCGGGCTCCCGCCGGATCCGCGCCACGACCCGGTCCCCGGCGATCCGGCGCAGAGCCTCGATCTGCTCGGCCACGGAGACCGATACGCTCGGCATCGCCAGCGAGCGACGGGCGCCGAGCGGGGCGGTATCCATAGTCGCCGCATGAATCAGAAAGTTGACGGCTGAGCGGGGCGAGGCATGGGAATGACACACATCCTCCGGCACCGGCAGAACCGCCTCCTGCCCGCTCAAGGGCTCGCGGATGATGCCGGAGAAGAAGCCGGAGGCTGCCTTGTTCGGTTTGCCCGGGCGCACGCAGATGGTCGGCAGGCGAATGCCAACTCCATCGAAGAATCCTCGCCGCGAGTAGTCCGCGAGCAGGAGCTCGCCGATGGCTTTCTGCGTGCCGTAGCTGGTGAGTGGGGTCAGGAAGAACTCGTCTCCGATAGACTCCGGAAAAGGCGCTCCGAAGACGGCTATCGAAGACGTGAAGACCACGCGCGGCTTATAGCCGTCGCCCACTAGGCGAATGGCATCGAAAAGAGCACGGGTGCCATCGAGATTGATGCGGTAGCCCTTCTCGAAATCGGCTTCAGCCTCGCCGGAAACGATGGCTGCGAGATGGAAGATGACATCCGGGCGGCTTGCAACGAGCCTTTCCGCTTCGCCCGGCAGGGAGAAGTCGGATGTCAGGGTGCTGACCGAGAAGGGGGAATTCTGAGGTGCTTCGGGTTCGACGATGTCGTGCAGGATTGCATGCGTGATTGACCGTCCACCAAACCCACCGTCCTTCATGAGACGTTCGGTGAGCTTACGGCCCACCATTCCGGCGGCACCGAGGATGAGAATTTGCATAGTGAAGATCCCCTAGCGTTCGCCTCAGTCTGACGGGGGGAAGCGGCCTTGGCAATGATGCCTGCTACAACAAGCAGCAAGTAATCTTTGGTGCACCGCAGCATGATCCAACGCCAATTGCACGGGTTCATCTAGGACGGGTGCTTTCTTTTTGTGCAGCACCAGCAGATTGCTCCCGATCTGTGAAATGCACGGATTTCAGTGCTTGATCTTGGTCCGATCCTCCTAGAATATCCTTGAACAAACACAGCGTTAAGCTCGCACAAGACGAGCGGCTGAATAAGCGGAGCTGGGAGGAAGCACATGCTTCAATGCTGTCCGTTGGGATGGACGTCTCGTACGCCTGCCGCCTGCTTTCGCGGGCCGCTCCTGCTCCCGCTCTGCCCTATCCAAACCCATCAGACATTGGCAGCGAAGCAGGTAATCCATGGCCTCTGTTGAGATCCGCGACGTCCGCAAGGCCTACGGGGCCACGCAGGTTATTCACGGCGTATCCGTCGACATTCAGGATGGCGAGTTCGTCATTCTGGTCGGGCCATCTGGCTGCGGGAAGTCGACTTTGCTGCGCATGGTGGCAGGACTTGAGAACATTACCGGCGGGGAAATCCGCATCGGCCCGCGAGTCGTGAACAACGTTCCACCCAAGGAACGCGATATCGCGATGGTGTTCCAGAATTACGCGCTCTACCCGCACATGACGGTCGCGGACAACATGGCCTTCTCGCTCATGTTGAAGAAGGCGCCCAAGTCCGAAATCGGGACCAAGGTCAACCGGGCAGCCGAAATTCTCGGGCTTACCAATCTTCTCGACCGCTATCCGCGTCAGCTTTCAGGCGGCCAGCGCCAGCGCGTGGCCATGGGCCGGGCCATCGTGCGCGACCCGCAGGTCTTCCTCTTCGACGAGCCGCTCTCCAATCTCGATGCCAAGCTGCGCGTCTCGATGCGAGGCGAGATCAAGGCTCTGCATCAGCGGCTCAAGACGACGACCGTCTATGTGACGCACGACCAGATCGAGGCCATGACCATGGCCGACAAGATCGTGGTCATGCACGACGGCATCGTCGAGCAGGTCGGCGCGCCGCTCGATCTCTATGATCGGCCCGTCAACCTGTTCGTGGCGGGCTTTATCGGCTCGCCCGCCATGAATGTCCTGGAGGGGCGTCTTACCTCCTCCGGCTTCGCGGCAGGCGAGATGGTGCTACCGATCCAGGATGCTCCGGCAGCTTCTGTCGGACGTCCGGCCTATTACGGAATCCGCCCTGAGCACTTCCAACTGACCGGCGAGGGAATGCCGGTGGAGGTGATCGTCGTGGAGCCCACGGGTTCGGAGACGCAGGTCGTGGCCAAAGCGGGCGAGCAGGAAATCACCTGCGTATTCCGCGAACGGGTTCAGGCCCGCCCTGGCGAGATCATTCATGTCGCGCCCGATCCTGCCCTCGTCCATCTCTTCGACAGGGACACCGGACGGCGCATCAACTGACTTCAAGCGTGCGGGACGACCGGGACGACCGCGCCGCTCATCAGAGATCCCGGATCCGTGGAGGAAACCACATGACCCTGTCCAGACGTGATCTTTTAGTCGGAACTGCAAGCCTCGCCGCCGGTGCGGCGGGTGCCCCTCTCCTCGGCTCTCTGCCCGCCTTGGCGCAGGCTGCGGAGCCCCAGTACACACCCGAGCAGGGAGCCTCCCTGCGCGTCCTGCGCTGGGCGCCCTTCGTGAAGGGCGACGAGGATCAGTGGATCGCCAATACCAAGAAGTTCACCGACGCCACCGGCGTCGACGTGCGGATCGATAAGGAAAGCTGGGAGGACATCCGCCCGAAAGCCGCGGTTGCCGCCAATGTCGGCTCCGGCCCCGACATCATGCTGGTCTGGTTCGACGACCCGCACCAGTATCCGGAAAAGCTCCTGCCCGTCACGGATCTCGCCAACTATCTCGGCAACAAGTACGGCGGCTGGTACGACGGCCTGCAGGGCTACGCCAAGCGCGGCGACCAATTCGTGGCGCTGCCACTCGCGGCCATCGGCAACGGCATCATCTATCGCGACAGCATGCTGAAAGCGGCAGGCTTCCAGGAAATGCCGAATGACACGGCGGGCTTCCTGGAACTCGCCAAGGCCCTGAAGGCCAAGGCCAAGCCCATGGGCTTCGCCCTCGGCAAGGCAGTCGGCGATGGCAACAACTTCGCCCACTGGATCGTCTGGAGCCATGGCGGCAAGATGGTCGATGAAAACGGCAAGGTTGTCATCAACTCGCCCGAGACGATCAAGGCGCTTCAATACGCCCGCGACCTGTACCAGCAGTTCATCCCCGGGACGGAAGCTTGGCTCGACATCAATAACAACCGCGCCTTTCTCGCGGGCGATGTCGGCCTCACGGCCAACGGCGTGTCCCTGTACTATTCGGCCAAGAACGATCCGAAGCTCGCCGAGATGGCGGCCGACATGCGCTCGGCCAATATGCCCATCGGCCCGATCGGCCGCCCGATGGAACTGCATCAGACGACGTCCTCCGTCATCTTCCAGCACACCAAGTTCCCGCAAGCGGCAAAGGCCTACCTGAAGTTCATGTACGAGCAGCCGCAGATGTCGGAGTGGATCAAGGCATCCAGCGCCTATTGCTGCCAGCCGCTGAAGGCCTATGCGGACAACCCTGTGTGGACCTCGGACCCGCTCCACAAGCCCTTCGCGAAGGCCTCCGAGACCTTGGTGCCCAACGGCTATGCGGGCCCGCTCGGCTACGCCTCGGCGGCGACCATGGCGGATTATGTCATGGTCGACATGGTCGCCGAAGCGGCCAGCGGGCAGCGTTCGCCGGAGGAAGCGGCCAAGCGCGCCGAGACCCGCGCTAACCGCTATTACCGCCTCTGACACGAACGGACAGCTCCTCCCTCATGCTGAGGGAGGAGCTTCCATTTCAAGGATCCGCTGATGGCCCAAGCCGCCGTTCAAGAGAAAATCCTACCGCCGCCGCAGGAGGCGAAAGGGCCGTCCGTGCTGCAAAGCCGCGGCATGGCTGGCTTCCTGTTCATGCTGCCGGCTCTGATCTTCCTTCTCGTCTTCCTCACTTACCCGCTCGGGCTTGGCGTCTGGCTGGGCTTCACGGATACCCGGATCGGACGTGACGGCGTCTGGATCGGCCTGGAGAACTATCAGCTTCTGTGGGAGGACTCCCTCTTCTGGCTGTCGGTCTTCAACACCCTGCTCTACACCATTGCGGCCTCGATCCTGAAATTCGCATTGGGCCTGTGGCTGGCGCTCATTCTCAACGAGCACCTACCGTTCAAGTCCTTCTTCCGCGCCGTTCTGCTGCTGCCCTGGGTGGTGCCGACGGTGCTGTCAGCAATCGCTTTCTGGTGGATCTACGACTCCCAGTTCTCGGTGATCTCCTGGGGCCTGATCGAGCTCGGGATCATTGATACGCCAATCAACTTCCTGGGCGATATGGAGAACGCGCGGGCGTCCGTCATTGCAGCGAATGTCTGGCGCGGCATCCCCTTCGTCGCCATCACGCTGCTCGCGGGCCTGCAGACGATCTCGCCTTCCCTGCATGAGGCGGCTACCCTCGACGGCGCTACGGGCTGGCAGCGTTTTCGTTACATCACGCTGCCGATGCTCTCGCCCCTGATCGCAGTGGTCATGACCTTCTCGGTCCTGTTCACCTTTACGGATTTCCAGCTGATCTACGTACTGACCCGCGGCGGACCTCTCAATGCCACGCACCTGATGGCGACGCTGTCGTTCCAGCGCGCGATCCCGGGCGGACAGCTCGGCGAGGGCGCGGCCATTGCCGTCGCCATGATCCCATTCCTGCTCGCTGCCATTCTGTTCAGCTACTTCGGCCTGCAACGCCGCAAGTGGCAGCAGGGCGGCGCGGACTGACAGGCGGAGTTTGATTGATGGGTGTCGTTACCAACGCCGTTCCCCGCAACACGGCTACGGCGGATGAGAGCGTCGGCATGAGCTACCTCGACCGCCTGCCGAGGCGCGTCGTGATCGTCTATCTGCCGCTTGCGGTTTTCACTTTCGTGCTGCTGTTCCCGTTCTACTGGATGACGGTGACGGCATTGAAGCCGAACCATGAGATGACGGACTTCAACAACTACAGCCCGTTCTGGCCCTCCAGTCCAACGCTGCAGCACATCTATTATCTCCTGTTCGAGACGTCCTACCCGGGCTGGTTATGGAATACCATGCTGGTGGCGATCGGCTCCACCATCCTTTCGCTTTTTGCAGCCGTCCTGGCGGCCTATGCCATTGAGCGCATCCGCTTCGCAGGCTCCCGCTGGACGGGCCTTGCGATCTTCCTGGCCTATCTCGTGCCGCCTTCGATCCTGTTCATTCCGCTGGCGGTGATGACCTTCAAGTTCGGGATCTACGATTCCAAACTCGCCCTCATCTTGACCTATCCAACCTTCCTCATTCCCTTCTGCACATGGCTGCTGATGGGCTATTTCCGCTCGATTCCCTACGAGTTGGAGGAATGCGCGCTCGTGGACGGGGCATCGCGCTGGCAGATCCTCACCAAGATCATGCTGCCGCTGGCGGTCCCAGGACTGATCTCCGCCGGTATCTTCGCCTTCACCCTGTCGTGGAACGAGTTCATCTACGCCCTGACCTTCATCCAGTCCTCGGAGAACAAGACGGTGCCTGTCGGCGTACTGACCGAACTGGTACGCGGCGACGTCTATGAATGGGGAGCTCTCATGGCGGGAGCCCTCCTCGGCTCCTTGCCGGTGGTCCTGCTGTACTCGTTCTTCGTCGATTACTACGTCGCCTCGATGACGGGTGCGGTGAAGGAGTAGCGCCTCCACGAACTGGAACCTGCCAAGCTTTCCGGCGTTCGGCTTGTGCTACTCGGAAAGGAGTCTTCCATGCACAGTCCCGTCCTAAAAGCCGCCGCCGCGGTGGCGCTGCTTGCCGTTCCCCTTGCAGCCTGCCAATCCGGCGCTACGACCGGCGCAGCAGGCGGGGCAATCACAGGTGCGGTCATCGGCGGCCCAGTCGGGGCAGCCGTCGGCGGCGTCGCCGGCGCAGCGGTTGGCAGCGTCCTGACCGCCGATGAATCCACCCGCGTCCGCAGCTACATCGTCGCCGAACGGCGGCCATCGATCCGTGTCACCGAAGAGGTTGTCGTCGGCCGCCCCCTGCCCCCTCGCGTACGGACCTACACCTTCCCGTCCCGGGTAGGACTGGCGTCGCCCTACGGCTACACGGTCGTGAACGACCAGACCGTGCTGGTCGATCCCCAGACCCGCGAGGTTGTCGAAGTCATCGACTGATCCCGCACCTCTTCCAAAACGAAAAAGGCGGCTCGAAAGAGCCGCCTTTCTTCATGGCATATGGCTGGACCCTTAGTCCTGGTCCCACGGAACCTGGTTGCTCTCCAGGAGGATTTCGCGTTTTCCGGCGTGGTTTGCGGGTCCGA
>NZ_JAJATX010000055.1 GCF_020866965.1 Microvirga roseola | reverse complement strand
AGGGCTGCCGGCTATGCGTCCGTTTAACCGTCCGATGCTTTAGGCCACGAAGCGCACCTGGAGTGCGTTATCCGTGATCGTCACGGAACACCGCTCCAGCTGAACGGCGTAGGCTGCCTCAAGCCCCTTGAAGCGAGGCTCCCCTTCGGAGCCCGACCGGGATCCTACGTCGGAAAGACGGCTACAGAAGCGCTCCCGAGCATCCTTGAGCAGGCGGAGCTTTCTCGCGATGGGCTGCAGGCCCGATGAGCTGTCCTTCACTAGGGCAGCGGCGGCGGCATAGAGATCGTCGGCAGCAGACTCGAGACCGGGATCACGCTTCATCAGTCCCATGACGTCAATGAGAAGGACGCGCAGATCGTGCAGACCGGCCTCCCGCCCCTCCTGTAAAATGAGCGTCACCACGAGTTCGATCGCTGCACTTCTCTCCTCGACGTTTTCTGCGAAGGTCTTGTGCGTCATAAGCCGTATCTCCCGTCTGCCGCTTTGGGAAATTCATTGCCAGCGGGAAAATGATGCGCCCGTATGGTTAATGAAAGCTTACGAAAGAAGCTTCACCGTGCCAATGACAAAGGATTCAAGAGACGGAACCGCATTCTCGAAAACTTCTGCTTCCTTTCGTCATCCACGCATTGAGGTTGAGCGCGAAGCTGACTACATAACGGCTTCGTTTTCATACGATTCCAGGCTCATGCAGCAGCAACGCGACACCATCAGACCCGAATGGTCCGTCTTGCGAAGCAATTGCTTCGCGAGGAGTTGCTGTCGCATGGACCATCGTCCGGAGCCGCGATTCCTGCTCGGATTTGCGCCACCGCCGCAAGCGGTCAGCTCTACTGAAGCCGGCACCGCCGACAAGGTGCCCTCCCCCTCCCAGCCGGTCTAAACGGTCATCCCGTCGCCGGCTCAGACCCGGCGACCTTTTCCTTTCACTGCATTCCGCTCTTCGGTTGCGATGCAGGGTCGCCGGATCCCAGCCAAGCTGAGAAAAGGAGAACCCTGCAGTGAACAGGGTATGGACTGAAGAAGAAATCGAGATCCTGCGTCGGGACAGGGAAGCCCGAATCCCGATTCCTGTCACGGCAGCAAAGTTGGGCCGGCCGGTACCGGCTACCTACGCGCGCGCGCGCCTCATCGGCACCCTTGTCCAACCGCACCAGTCCTGGGACGAGGCAGGTGTTGCGCGTCTCAGGGAACTCGTCTCCGCCGACCCGCCGCTCACGGATAAACTGATCGCCGAATCCCTTGGCAGAAGCGTCACCCAGATCCGCTGGAAGATGCAGGATCTCGGCCTGATCGGCGTCAGGGATCTCTCGAAGCTCGCAAAAGCCACAGCGGCAAAAACCGCTCGGCCCAAAATCGAGAAGCCGTCTGCGCCGAAGCCGGTGTCTCCAAAGCCAGCAGTCGCTCACGCGGTTCTGGCACGCGTGGCGGCACCCGCGCCCGGCACGGCCCCCGCTTCAGGCGCTCCAGTTGCGGTCGATCCCCGAGCAGCTCTCGAGAGGGCTCTTCGCCGTCTCGAGACGGTCCTGGCGGATTCGCTGAAACGCTCGGTCGCAGCGTCCGAGACCGGAATGATCGAGGCCGCCAAGGCTGCCATCGCAGAAAAAGCCTGCATCGATCAGCGTCTTGCCGATCTTAGTAAGCGAACGGCTAATGCTGAAGCAAAGCGCCTTGCAGAGATCAAGAAGGCCGCTGCCGAAGCAAAGCGTCAGGCGGATGTGTCAGCACGCCTAGCCCGCGAGGAGAAAGCCCGACAGGCAGAGGCGAAGTCTGCGGAGAGGCCGAAACCCGTTTCGAAGCAAGCTGCTCTTCCAACGGCTCGGGGCATGTCGCGCGCCGCACCTCCCCGTCCAGCGCCCCCCTCCGTGACGCCAGCACAGCCGAAGATCGTGGTGACGGAGGCTCCTGCGGCTCCTCGGCCTGTCGAGCCCGAATCCGGGCCGTCCCAGATGTCCGGACGCGGCGGCTGGAAGTCCGTACGCCGGGATCCTGCACGCATCGCCGCTCAGGCGAAGCGCAAGGCTGCCAACCGCGCAGATGCGATCGACCTTGCGCAAGCGGCCCAGGCCGCCATCGAACGCTTCATCTCGGAGCGGGGGGTTACGCGGACAGAGACGGATGCTGTGCAGTCCCTGATCACGCGCCTTCAGGCGCGGGGCTATATCGTCGTTCGCGAGGGCGAGGGCTGGATCATCGACCAGCGCCACAGACTGGACAACGAATCCGCTCTCGTGGCTTTTGCCGATGCCCGCGGCATCACGCTGAGCGCAGCGGCATAACTGAACGGCACTGGCGTCACACCAAGCCTCGGCACAAAGTCGCTTCCAAAGACCTGTGGAGGGGAGACGGCTCATGCCTCAGCATCATCAGTTCTACATCGACGGCCGGTGGGTCGATCCCATCGACCTGCGGCTTCTCGATGTGGTCAACCCGGCGACCGAAGAGGCGTTCGCCACTATTGCGGCCGGCAGTGCAGGCGATGTGGACAGGGCAGCAGCCGCTGCGCGCCGGGCTTTTGCAACCTACTCGCAGACGAGCCGTGTGGAACGACTCGATCTCCTGCACTCCATCGTCGAAATTTATAAGAAGCGGTCCGACGATATGGCTGAGGCCGTTTCCATTGAGATGGGTGCACCCATCGCCTGGGCACGCGAGCGGCAGGTGCCGGCCGGTCTCGGCCACCTCATGCGTATCATCGAGGTCCTGAAGATCTACGAATTCGAGGAGCGACTTAACGCAACATTGATCGCACGCGAGCCCATCGGCGTGTGCGGTCTCATCACGCCCTGGAACTGGCCTCTCAATCAGATTGCCTGCAAGGTCGGCCCGGCGCTCGCTGCCGGCTGTACGATGATCCTGAAACCAAGCGAGGTCTCACCGATTTCCGCCCTAGTCTTCGCCGAAGTGCTTCACGAAGCCGGCGTGTCCGCGGGCGTGTTCAACCTCGTCAACGGCGACGGACCCGTTGTCGGTCAGGCGCTTTCGAGCCATCCCGATGTCGACATGGTGTCCTTCACCGGATCCACGCGCGCCGGCATCCTCGTGGCCAAGGCGGCGGCCGATACGGTCAAGCGCGTCCATCAGGAACTCGGCGGAAAGTCGCCCAACATCCTGCTGGACGATGCGGATTTTGACAGCGCCGTCAGTCACGGCGCGCGTTCCTGCTTTGCCAATACCGGGCAATCCTGCAATGCGCCGACGCGCCTGCTCGTCCCGTTCGACAGGCAGAAGGAAGCTGCGGAGATTGCAAGGCGGATTGCAGAGGAGACCGTGGTCGGCGATCCGCGCGCGGAATCGTCCGTGATCGGACCGGTGGTCAACAGGACGCAGTTCGAGCGGATCCAGAACTTGATCGAGGCCGGCCTGCGCGAGGGAGCGACGCTCGTAGCGGGCGGCCCCGGCCGGCCTACGGGCCTGAACCGGGGCTATTATGTGCGTCCCACCGTCTTTGCGGATGTGCACAACGACATGAGCATCGCCCGCGAGGAAATCTTCGGGCCCGTTCTCTCGATTCTGCCCTACAGAGACGAGGAGGAAGCGATCCGCATCGCGAACGCTACCGTCTACGGCCTTTCGAGTTACGTCACCTCGGCCGATCTCGAACGGGCGCGCCGCGTCGCACGCCGTATCCGCGCGGGCATGGTCCATCTGAACGGATCGCGCGGCGACAACGCGGCCCCGTTCGGCGGGTACAAGCAATCCGGCAACGGGCGCGAATGGGGCAAGTTCGGCTTTGAGGAATTTCTCGAGGTAAAGTCGTTGTTCGGATACTTCGCGTCCTGATTCGCGAGGCAGTGGCGCGCCGGATCCCACCCTCTCAGGGCAGCGAACCGGCGGTGCCTGCTTTCAGGCCTCGGCCTTCACACCATAGGCCTCGGCCATCAGAGCATAGGAACGCTTGCGCGCCTCGTGGTCGTACACTGCCGTGGTCACCATCAGCTCGTCGGCTTTCGTCGCCTCAATGAGAGGATCGAGCGACTTGCGAATGGTGTCGGGCGATCCCACGAAGAGGCGCGCCCGATTACGACGGATGATCTCCTGCTCGCCTGGCGTATAGGAGCGGGCCTGCGCCTCCTCCGGAGACGGAATGGGCGCATAATCACCATGGATGCGCCGCAGGGCGTTGAGGTCGGCGCTGGAGGCTAGGCGCTCCGCTTCCTCGTCCGTCTCTGCACAGATTGCGGCCACGGTCAGAATGGCGTGAGGTTCTGACCGCCATGCGCTCGGCGTGAAGCCGTCGCGGTAGCTCAGCATCGCATCGACCGCATCGTGGCTGGCGAAGTGATGGGCGAAGCCGAAGCCCATGCCGAGGCGGGCCGAGAGATGTGCGCTGTAATCGCTCGACCCGAGCAGCCACACGGGCGGCAGGGGAACGCCCGATGGCATGATCTCGATCTTACTGAACGGGTGCTCCGGCGGGAACCCCTTGACTTCGAGCAGCATCAACTCCTGAAGCCGCTCCCAGAAGTCGTCCCTGCCCCGCTCCTCCTGCATTCGCCGGAGGGCATAGGACGTCACCGGGTCCGTTCCGGGGGCGCGGCCGAGGCCCAGATCAATGCGGCCGGGATAGAGCGCCTCCAGGAGCTTGAAGCGCTCCGCCACCATGAGCGGCACATGGTTCGGAAGCATGACGCCTCCCGAGCCGACGCGGATCCGCTCGGTCACGGCGGCGATCTGGCCGATCATGATCTCCGGCGCGCCGCTCGCGACGGAGGGAATGTTGTGATGCTCGGCCACCCAGTAGCGCTCATATCCAAGCCTGTCCGTGTGCTGAGCGAGATCAAGCGTATTCCTCAGGGCCTGAGCGGGTGTCGAGCCGGAAGTGACGAAAGAGAGGTCGAGAGCGGAGAGCGGAATCATGTTGATGCTTCCAGATAGCGTGCTTGCGGAGGGCACCGCGCGTGAAAAACTGATGCGGACAATATAGGCCTTACATCGAGAAGCCCTAACCCTCCCCTTGCGAGCGCCCACCATCTGACACAGATCGGCAGCGGATATGGAGATCACAATGGATAAACGCAGGCTTGGTCGCTCGGACCTCATGGTGTCGCCCCTCTGCTTGGGCGGGAATGTCTTCGGCTGGACAGTGGACGAGGCGGCCTCCTTCAGGCTCCTCGACGCTTATGCGGATGCGGGCCTCAACTTCATCGATACGGCCGATGTCTATTCGACCTGGGCGCCCGGCAACAATGGCGGCGAGTCGGAGACCATCATCGGCAAATGGATGCAGGCGCGGGGCAATCGCGACAGGCTCATCATTGCCACCAAGGTCGGCTCGGAAATGGGGCCGGGGCAGAAAGGTCTGTCGAAGAATTATATCCGCTCGGCGGTGGAAGCATCCCTTCAGCGGCTCCAGACGGACTATATCGATCTCTACCAGTCCCACCGGGACGATCTGGATACGCCACAGCAGGAAACCCTCGGCGCCTATGAGGAGCTGATCCGGGACGGGAAGGTGCGGGCCATCGGTGCTTCGAACTTTACTGCCGGGCGCCTCCGCGAGGCGCTGGAGATCAGCACGGAACTCGGGCTTCCGCGCTATGAGAGCCTGCAGCCGAAATACAATCTCTACGACCGCGCCGAGTATGAAAGCGAACTGGAGCCGCTTTGCCGCGAGAACGAGATCGGCGTTATTCCCTATTACGGCCTCGCCAGCGGGTTCCTGACCGGCAAGTACCGCTCGGAGCAGGACTTCGTCAAGAGCGTGCGCGGCGGACGAATGGCAAACTACCTCAACGACCGCGGTCGGCGCATTCTAGCCGCACTCGACGAGGTTTCCGCCCGCCACGTGGCTAACCCGGCTCAGGTTGCTCTCGCTTGGCTCATGGCCCGTCCCGGCCTGAATGCTCCCATCGCCAGTGCCACAAGCCTTGAGCAGATGCAGGATCTCATCGCCTCGACACGGCTGAGGCTCGACCAAACTGATATCGAGCAGCTCGATCAGGCCAGTGCCGGCGAATAGTCGAGCTAGGGCAGCCATCACTTCGGTGCATGGCTGCCCCTCCATTGTATCGAGGGACGATCTCATTATCTCGTAACGACCTGTGCATAAGAAAATTCCACAGGCAAACGAGGTTAATATGAGCTCGGATTCAGACGCATTGTTCCAGCCCTTCAAGCTGGGCGATCTAACCCTGCCGAATCGCCTGGTTATGGCTCCCCTGACCCGCAATCGGGCGACTGAGGGAGACGTGGCGCGGGACATTACGGCCCAGTACTACGCTCAGCGCGCGAGCGCGGGTCTTCTGATTTCCGAAGGCTCGCAGATTTCGCAGCAGGGACAAGGCTATTTGCGGACGCCCGGCATCTATACGCCCGAGCAGGTCGCAGGCTGGCGCAAGGTGACGGGTGCCGTTCACAAGGCAGGCGGGCGCATCGTCATCCAACTTTGGCATGTGGGCCGCGTGTCTCATATCTCGCTGCAGCCGAACAGCGTCGCCCCTGTCGGTCCCTCGGCTATTCGTGCCAAGACGAAGACCTTTCTCCAGGAGGGCTTCGCCGACGTGTCGGAGCCCCGAGCGCTGGAACTCTCCGCGATCCAGGACATCCTACGCGATTATGAACAGGCGGCTCGCAATGCCAAGGAGGCCGGGTTCGACGGTGTCGAGATCCATGCCGCAAACGGCTATCTTCTCGACCAGTTCATGAAGGACGGCTCCAATAAGCGCACCGACCCCTATGGCGGCTCCATCGAGAACCGAGCCCGGCTGACCATCGAAGCAGCCGAGGCCGTGCTGAAAGTCTGGGACAAGGGACGTGTCGGCATTCGCCTGTCGCCGGCTCCCGTGAACGATGCTGCGGACTCGAACCCGCAGGCGCTTTTCAGCCATGTGGTCGAGAAACTCGACGGCCTCGGGCTTGGCTATATTCATATGATCGAGGGCGCGACTCAGGGCGATCGCAACGCGGTGGACGTGGATTATGAGGGGCTACGCCGCTCGTTCCGGGGCGCTTACATTGCCAATAACGGCTACACCCGAGAGATGGCCATCGAAGCCATTTCCAGCGGCCGGGCGGATCTCGTCGCCTTTGGGCGCCTCTTTATCGCCAATCCGGATCTCGTCGAGCGCTTCCGCCTGAATGCGCCGCTTAAGGAACCCGACCGCGCCACCTTCTATGGCGGCGACACGAAGGGCTACACGGATTACCCGAGCCTCGAAAAGGCCGCTTAAAGCCATGAAACCGGTTCCTTCGGGAACCGGTTCCTCATTCTTCGGAGAAAGCTGGCGAGCTTATTAGCACCCCTCGCAGATGCCGCGCCTCTGTACGACCTCCTCCTGGATCAATCTCTCGACCAGTGGAGATTCACGATCCTCCGTCTGCCCACTGACGCCCGCACCTCCAGTGGGGCCGCGCAACGTTCCGGTGGCGGTAGGCTCGCTTACATTGCCGTCCGGCAACGGAGACCCTACCCTGCTACCTTCCGTTCCGGGTGGCAGGCGGGGCGTACGGGCAATGATGTCTCTCCGCGGCCCGAGATCGACCTCAGGTTCTTGGGTCGAAGAGATCGCCGGCGGAGAGCCGGTCGGAAGACCGGTCGAACCGATATCGGAGTCCTGAGGGCTGCCGGTTATATCCTGCAGGCCCTCCTCCGCGATACTGCCGCTGGAGCTTTGGAGGCCTTGATTGGATATGCGCCCGCCCGTTCCCATCAGGCCCTGATTGGAGAGTGAGGGGGCATTTCCGGTCCGGGGTTCTGGTGGCAACGCAGAGCCTGACGATGGTGTGCCTCCTACCGACGACGAGCCGATACCGGAGCTACCGACGGAACCGCCGCCAATAGAGCCTCCACCGACAGAACCTCCCCCGACCTGAGCCCAGGACGTGCTTCCGATGAGACAGCCCGCGACCAGGGCGGCCGAAAACGAGAGATGACGCATACGCTCCTCCTCATGAGCGGTTATTGACGTCAACTCCAGAACGAACAGGGGGTTTCCCTTTTATTTCCGCCAGATCACAAGGCTGACCGGGACGGCAGGGTCGAGGATCAGGCGAGATCCGGGCCGCAATCCCCGTTCCGCCAGCAAGGCTTCGGCGCCCCTGCCCTGGTCGCAGGCAGAGAAGAGAGCAACGCCTCCAGGAACTCGTACCCCTTCCGCACGACTGAGATGAAAGGTGTCGTAGCCAATCCCAAGGAAGAGGTCGAAAACTCTCCGCCCGCCGGGCACGGCAACACGGCCGCCATTCGGCAACATGGTTCTGATCGCTTGGTCCCAGGGCAGCTTCTCGGGGTTCCACCACCAACCGTCTGGGCGCCGTTCGAGACCGGGCGAGGACGAGGACAGGATCATCCGCAGGCGACCTCTGGGGCTCGGATTGGCTTCGTGCCCCAAACGGCCGAGGACCGTCAGGGCCGACGAGTCGAGCCCGGCTTGAAAGTAGGCCCAATCCGCATCGTTGCGCAGGGCCTCGGGCGTATGCCCGCTTGCATCGGCGATCCGATCATCGTCCGAGATGATAGCATAGCCATGGACTTCAACCTTGGACATGGCCTGTTCCCTTGCGGGGTGCATGAGTGATCGCTGCAACCATCAGGATACCGAGGACCAGGGCATTGAACACATGCCAGAGGAAATGCGTCCCCACCGCCCAGGATGAGCAGACGGCATCGTCGACAGAGCGGAAGAATAGCGACAGGGCAAAGACACCTCCTGCCAGAAGAAGCGCCCTCCCCGCCTTCCTCTCGCTCCGAGCCCAGCAAACGATGCCAACCGTCAGCATAGCCAAGGCGGCGGGAAGATAGCTGACGGAACCGTTGAGCGTCACGCCGGGAAAGAGACTGAACCAGAGGCGGTCAAAGAAGGTATTGAAGACGGCGAAAAGGACGGTCACGGCAATGGCGGCGAAGAGCCCCAATCCCAGGTAGCGGCGCATGGCGAGCAGGAAATAGCTGTAGATGAACACCGCGATCGGCAGCACGTCCGCCAGGAGCGACCAGCGATTGGCGAAGGTGTGGAAGAGAAAGCTCCCGATTCCGACGATGGTCGTGACCCCGATCAGCCAGAGAGCGGGCCAGTCCGTGGCTCCTTTTCGCAGCCAAAGCCAGAAGGCGTAGAGGGCGGCCAGAATGAAGGCACCATTGGTGACGGCGTTCAGCGGCTCGGCCCAGAAGGCGGCGCCGATCCGCTCACAGTAGCTGTCGATGGGTATGAGCCAGGATGTCGGCATGGAAGGCAACCGTGGGGATGATGCTGGGTCCTGTCTTGCCAGACCCTGACGAAAATCCGATGAACGTGAAGGACAGCGAAGCGGGGACGTGGGATGCGAATTGCGACGTGGAATGTAAACTCGATCAAGCAGAGATTGGACCACCTCGCCACCTTCGTGAAGAGCGCCGATCCCGACATCCTCTGCATTCAGGAACTGAAATGTGTGGACGAGGCCTTTCCGCGGGCAGAGGTCGAGGCCCTGGGCTACAATGTCGTCACCCACGGCCAGAAGGCCTATAACGGCGTCGCGATCCTCTCCAAGCGCCCGCTGGAGGATGTCCGGCGCGGCCTGCCGGGGGACGAGAGCGACGAGCAGGCCCGCTACCTTGAGGGTGTTGTCCCCACCGCAAGCGGGGCCGTAAGGGTGGCTTCCATCTATCTGCCGAATGGCAACCCCATCGGAACGCCGAAATTCGATTACAAGCTCGCCTGGATGGATCGCCTCATCGCCCATGCGCGCCGCCTGCTTCCGCTCGAGGAGCCGCTTGCGCTGTGCGGCGACTACAACGTCATTCCCAAGCCGAAGGACGCGGCGGATCCGGCGGCCTGGATGAGCGATGCGCTCTTCCAGCCGGAAAGCCGGGCCAAGTTCCGCGAACTGCGGAACCTCGGCTTCAGCGATGCAGTGCGCGATTGCAGCGACCAGCCGGGGCTCTATTCGTTCTGGGATTATCAGGCCGGAGCCTTCCAGCGGAACCACGGCATCCGCATCGATCACCTGCTGCTCTCGCCCCAGGCACAGGACAGGCTTAAGACCGCCTCGATCCGCAAGGACGTGCGCGGCTGGGACAAGCCGTCGGACCACGTTCCGGTGATGATCGATCTCGATATCGAGTAGGCCGCGCCCGGTACGTCATCCCCGGCCCGTTCCCGAGTTTGGAGCCTTTCCGCAAACGGCTGCCGCGCGTAAAGTCGGCTGCCCCTAGTGGCGCGACTGGATGTACTGCTCCAGCAGGGCGAGGGCGAGCTTGCGGTCGGATTCATCCGCCGCCGCGAAGGCCTCCTCGTAGAGGGCGGTGATCCATTTGTCCTTGGGCGTATCGGCGGCGGCCTCGCGCGCAAGGGTCAGCCACATCAGGCCTTTGGCCCTCTGGCGCATCACGCCCTGGCCGTTCAGCAGCAGGTGCCCGAGAACCGCCTGGGAGGGGGAATGCCCCTTCTCCGCGGCAAGGTTCAGCCACCGGGCCGCCTGGCGCGGATTCTTCTCGACGCCCGTGCCCTCGAGGTAAAGGCGGGCGAGATTGTACTGCGCGTTCGAGTCGCTGAAATAGGTCGCCGCGTACTTGAACATCTCGAAGGCGCGAGACGGATTGGCCGCCACATAGGTGCCCCTGATTCCATCGAGGAAGTAGGTGCCGAGCGCCACGAAGGCGCTGGAGACGACGGCGGCATTCGGCGAATCCGGGCTCTCGTCCGCATGCTGGTCGGCGAGCTTCGAGAAGTACTCGAAAGCCTTCAGGTTGTCGTGCTCGACGCCGTCGCCATCCGCATACATGCGCCCGAGCTTCCAGAGCGCCAGGGTATGCCCCTGCCCCGCAGCGTATTCGAGCGCCTGGACGGCTCCCACCTTGTCGCCCGCATTGTAGTTGCGCATGCCGTTGCGCAGGGCCTCGCGCACCGAGCTGTATTTGATCACGGGAGCAGCAAGCGCCGGCGTGATCGGCTGCGGACGCGGCGCAGCATCAAGCGCACAGGCGCTCCCGGCGCCGAGAAGAGTCACCCCCACAGTGACGATGAAGAGCTTAGACATCCGCATAAGTTTCTTTTTCTGCGGCTCCGCCGGGATGGGTGACTGCCCCATCCCGCGCAGGACCCACGGTTTGCGCATATTTCCAGAGATATCCCGAGGTGGCGTTCGTCTCCCGGGGCTTCCATTCGGCACGGCGGCGAAGCAGCTCCTCGTCCGAAAGCTCCACCTCGATGGTGCCCTTGATGGCGTCGATCGCGATGATGTCGCCGTCCTTCAGGAGTCCGATGGGTCCGCCCACCGCAGCCTCGGGCCCTACATGGCCGATGCAGAAGCCGCGGGTCGCGCCCGAGAAGCGCCCGTCGGTGATGAGGGCCACCTTGTCTCCCATGCCCTGCCCGTAGAGCGCCGCCGTCGTGGAGAGCATCTCGCGCATGCCGGGACCGCCGCGCGGCCCCTCGTAGCGGATGACGAGAACCTCGCCCTCCTCGTACTGGCGCTTGGAGACGGCCTCGAAACAGGCCTCCTCGCCATCGAAGCAGCGGGCCGGACCGCGGAACACCTGCTTGTCGGTCGCCATGCCGGCCACCTTCACAATGGCCCCTTCGGGAGCGAGGCTCCCCTTGAGGCCCACCACGCCGCCGGTGGGCGTAATCGGCCTGTTCGCAGGATAGACCACGTCCTGATCCTCGTTCCATTTCACGGAGGCGAGGTTCTCGGCCATGGTGCGGCCGGTCACGGTCATGCAATCGCCATGCATGTAGCCGTGGTCAAGGAGCGTCTTCATCAGGAGCGGGATACCGCCGACCTCGAAGAGGTCCTTGGCCACATAGCGTCCGCCGGGCTTGAGGTCCGCGATATAGGGCGTGCGCCGGAAGATTTCGGCGACGTCAAACAGGTCGAACTTGATGCCGGCCTCATGCGCGATGGCGGGCAGGTGCAATGCCGCATTCGTGGAACCGCCGGAAGCAGCCACCACGGTTGCGGCATTCTCCAGGGACTTGCGGGTCACGATATCGCGCGGGCGGATGTTCCTGGCGATAAGCTCCATCACCTGTTCGCCCGCCAGGGCACAGAACCGGTCGCGAATCTCGTACGGGGCCGGAGCGCCGGCCGAATAAGGCAGGGCCAGACCAATGGCCTCGGAGACCGTCGCCATGGTGTTGGCTGTGAACTGCGCACCGCAGGCCCCGGCCGAGGGGCAGGCCACCTGCTCAAGTTCGGAGAGGTCCTCGTCCGACATCTCACCGACGGAGTACTTGCCGACAGCCTCGAAGAGGTCCTGCACGGTCACCTGCCGGCCGCGGAAGGAGCCGGGCAGGATGGAGCCGCCATAGATGAAGATCGACGGCACGTTGAGGCGCACCATCGCCATCATCATGCCGGGCAGAGACTTGTCGCAGCCCGCCATGCCGACGAGCGCATCGTAGGAGTGGCCGCGCATGGTCAGCTCGACCGAATCCGCGATCACCTCTCGGGACGGAAGCGACGCCTTCATGCCCTGGTGGCCCATGGCGATGCCGTCGGTCACCGTGATGGTGCAGAACTCGCGCGGCGTTCCTTGAGCGGCGGCCACGCCCTTCTTCACCGCCTGGGCCTGGCGCATGAGGGAGATGTTGCAGGGGGCGGCTTCGTTCCAGCAGGTGGCGACGCCGACGAGCGGCTGCGCAATCTGCTCCTTCGTCAGCCCCATGGCATAAAGGTAGGAGCGATGCGGCGCGCGCGCGGGACCTTCCGTCACATGACGGCTCGGGAGCCTCGACTTGTCGATCCTGCGCGCATCCATGGCGTTGTCTCTTCCCACCCTCTCAAGCGTGGCAGCAACGGAACTTCCGTGATCTGCCATGTGCCGCGCCACCGATGCAACGACCCTCGAAAGGATCAATTCAACAGCCTTAATCCGGGCTCTGCCCCGTGCGTCGTGCTGTAAAGCTTTGGTTTAGAAGCACTTTAGCCTGTCCTCTGAGTTGCTCGCCGTTTATGGCGGCATCGCGGCGGAGCTTTGAGCCCGGCGCGGCAGGATCAGGAAGCTTTGTGGGTGTTGCTAGAGCGCAACATTTTTGGGACGGAATTCCTCATGCAGGTCCGATTACAAGCCGGTTACCGGGCGCGCGGAAACGATGGAACGCCAGGCAGTCGGCTATCTCAGTCTTCGATGTCCTCCGACGAGAACCAGACATCGTCGTAAACAGCGACCGCGCTCGCATCCGGGGGGCGGTCGTTTCTGACCCAGATTGAGCGCACGGCCGCGAGATCGGATTCCGTCGGCAGATTCTGCGCGGACGGTCTTGCGGTCGCTCCGCTGCAGGAGATGAAGCCCACTGTCATCAGCGAGCGGGCGCTGAACCCCTCTTTTCTCCGCGTCACCAGAACGGCGGGTCCCCAGCCCTTCTGCGGCTGCCACGGGAAGACCAACCGTCCGCCCGGGTTCAGGGCCCGGAGCCACTCGAGATCGGGCGCGACAACGCCCGCATTGACATAGATGACGTCCGCGCTCGGCAGCACGCGGCCGAAGGCGGAGCCGGCGTGGACCGCCACGTGGGCACGATCCTTGAGGTTCCGCGTAGCCGCAGCTGCCAGATCCGCCTCGTATTCGAAGGCGTCGACCCGGCCGCCGGGCTCAACGAGATGCGCCAGGATGGCGGTGTAGTAGCCCATCCCCGCCCCCACATGGATCACGTTCTCGCCGGGCCGGGGATCGACCGCAGCGATCCATGTGGCGTGGAGAGCGGGCTCGCCGTTATTGATGCCACGCTCCGGATCGATGGCGACGAGGACATTATCGTAGAGATCGGAGACTTCGCTGGTCCGCATGGCGGCGCCCATGCTGATCGCAGTCCAGGGCGGCGGCGGCAGGAAGGCTTCGCGCGGCACGGTGGCGAAGGCCTGTTCGATCCGTGGGTTCTCGACACCAGACAGGCGCAGGATCTGCGACGCATAGGAGGTTCGCGCCTGCCGGGACGCATCGGGATTGATGCCTTCCTTCATGGGCAACCCTTTCCCCTCTCCCATTTGGAGAGGATTTGAAGACCTCAGCTTATGCTAACTGGGGCTTTTCAGGAATCCGCCAATGTCCATTCAACGCCCATCCTGCTTCGGTCTATCCTTGCTTTGTTTCCTCTCTTAGCCGCCTGCAACCAAACAGCGCCGCCTCCCAGCCAGGGCGTTGTCGGATCTGGTGCTCTGGCGGCCATCGCAGATCTGCAGCAGACCCAGGCCAAGCACCGTCTGACTTCGCCAATTGCAAACCGCGCTGCCGGTTTCGACCCGACGGGACTGTCCGGTCACGCACTCAACCAGATGGATGAAGAGCAGGCCCGCATCGAGCAGGAGAAAATGGAGCGAGTGGACCAGGAGATTGAGAGGGCTCTGGAGGAAACGGACGCTCTCCAGGCGCTGAGCGAAGACCTTGAACGCCAGCAAGCAAGCCGCGCAAGCCGTCTCGCTCCTCATCGGAAAGCCGCTCCTTAACTGCCCCCTCGGAGAAAATCTTACCATTAGGAAAGTGACCTCTCTATTTAGAGAGCTTTCAGAGCGAAACTGTATTGCTAAGCCTAAGGCGTCTTAACCTTGGGGCATGCCATGATCTTCCAGCGCCGCGTTTCGTTAGGGCTCCTAGCCGTGCTTCCGCTCCTTGCAGGCTGCACGCAGACAACAAATTCTCCTCCTGCAACTCCTGCAGTCGACCCGGCGGTCGTAGGTCCGCGTGCCCTGGCCGCCCTCGAAGAGGTTGAGCGCACACGCGCACGCCATAGGGAGCAGGCGACCAACATCGCTGTGCTGAGCTTCTTCGACCCGACGGGCATCTCCGCTCTCGCCAAGCCGGCCATGGAAGCCGAGCAGCGGCGCGAACTGGATGAGAAATACAAACGCGTTGAGGAAGAGCTCCGGAAGACCATCGAGGAGGCGGAGGCGCTCAAGGCTCAGAATAAAGCGAGGAGCGCCGCCTCCAAGCCGCGGAAACGCGCCCGCGCGGTGCCCGCGCAGGCAGAGGCAAAGGTGGAATAGCCCTACTCCCGACGGGTGGAGAGCCTTTCCTTACATCCGGAAGACGCCGAACTTGGTCTCCGGAACGGGAGCGTTCAGGGCTGCAGAGAAGGCCAGCGCCAGGACCCGGCGGGTCTCGGACGGCAGGATGATGCCGTCGTCCCACAGCCGCGCCGAAGCGTAGTAGGGAGAGCCTTCCTCCTCGTACTTGTTGCGGATCGGGGCCTTGAAGGCCTCCTCCTCTTCCGCGCTCCAGCTCCTGCCTTCGGCTTCGATATTGTCGCGCCGCACGGTCGCCAGCACGCTCGCCGCCTGCTCGCCGCCCATGACGGAGATGCGCGAGTTCGGCCAGGTGAATAGGAAGCGCGGGGAATAGGCGCGCCCGCACATGCCGTAATTGCCGGCCCCGAAGGATCCGCCGACCAGCAGCGTGATCTTCGGCACCTGAGCGCAGGCGACGGCCGTGACGAGCTTCGCGCCGTCCTTGGCGATGCCGCCGGCCTCGTACTGGCGGCCGACCATGAAGCCGGAGATGTTCTGCAGGAAGAGGAGCGGGATGCGCCGCTGGCAGCACAGCTCTATGAAATGCGCGCCCTTCAGCGCGCTCTCCGAGAACAGGATGCCGTTATTGGCGATGATGCCGACCGGCATGCCCCAGATCCGGGCGAAGCCCGTCACCAGGGTCGTGCCGTAGAGGCGCTTGAACTCGTCGAATTCCGAGCCGTCGACCAGCCGGGCGATGACCTCGCGGATGTCGTACTGCTTCTTGAGGTCGGTGGGCACAATCGCATCGAGATCGTCGATGGCATATTTCGGCTCGACCGGGTCCGCGAGGTCGATGTCGATGCTCTTGCGGGTGTTCAGCGTGCCGACGATGCGGCGCACGATGGCGAGCGCATGAACGTCATCGGTCGCGTAGTGATCCGCCACGCCGGACTGGCGAGCATGAACGTCCGCGCCGCCGAGATCCTCGGCAGAAACGACTTCGCCGGTCGCGGCTTTCACCAGGGGCGGTCCGCCGAGGAAGATGGTGCCCTGGCGGCGCACGATGATGGTCTCATCCGACATGGCAGGCACATAGGCGCCGCCGGCGGTGCAGGAGCCCATGACGCAGGCGATTTGCGGAATGCCCATCGAGGACAGGGTCGCCTGGTTGTAGAAGATGCGCCCGAAATGGTCGCGGTCCGGGAAGACCTCGGTCTGGTGCGGCAGGTTCGCGCCGCCGGAATCGACCAGATAGATGCAGGGCAGCCGGTTCTCGCGCGCCACTTCCTGGGCGCGGAGATGCTTCTTCACGGTCATCGGGTAATAGGTGCCGCCTTTGATGGTCGAATCGTTGCAGACGATCATGACCTCGCGACCCTCGACCCGGCCGATGCCGGTGATGATCCCGGCCCCGTGGATTGCATCCTCGTACATGCCATGGGCGGCGAGCGACCCGAGTTCCAGGAAGGGTGCGCCTGGATCGAGCAGCCGCATCACACGCTCACGCGGCAGCAGCTTGCCGCGGGCGAGGTGCCGCTCCCGCGCCTTGGCAGGACCGCCTTCCGCCACGGCCTGCCGCTTGGCCTGGAGATCGCGGGCAAGCTCGGCCCAGGCGGCGCGGTTTGCGCGTGCGGCATCCGAAGTGAGATCGGCTGAAGTGGCAATGGCGGGCACGGCGTCAGGCTCCCTGTTCTTGCTTATGGCCCCACAGGCATGGGGCCATAAGTCAGTACTTGGAACTTGAGCGCAAACGCAACTCCCACTCAAAGGGCAGTGTGGATCAGCCCTTGGCGCGAACGACGACGGCGCGGCTGACGGCGGCGCTGCCCTCGCAGTAATAGGCGATGCCGCGCACGAGCAGCCAATCGGCAGTCTGCTTGTTCAGGTAGAGGTGCGTGCCGCCGAGAGCGACGGTCTGGGCCAGCATGGATTCGAGGGCGCCCTCGAAACCGGGCGTCGTCGGAACGACCGGGCTCACCTCCGCAAGACGCCTGCAGAAGCGAACGTCCGTCGCATCGTCCACGACATGGATCAGGTCCAGCGGGTCGGGGGTATAAGCGCAGGCCGAGACGGCGAGAGCGGCGAGAGAGGCAAGGAAAGCGCGTCGCATAGGGTCGTCCACCAATGATCAACCGTTCAGACAAGCTTAGGGCAGAATGTCGCTTTGGCGAGAAGCCTAGCCGTATCGGATGCGCGAAACCTGGGATTAGTTGCCCTGAAGCAACGGCGCGCTCACCCTTTCGGCGGGGCCGAAGATCTCTTCGAAACTCCGTTTCAGCACCGAATCGACCTCCGGCATCGTCACCGGAATCCCGAGATTCACCAGGCTGGTGACGCCGTACTGGGTCACACCGCACGGAACGATCCCCGAAAAGTGGGAGAGATCAGGCTCCACGTTCAGGCTGATGCCGTGGAACGTGACCCAGCGCCGGACCCGAATCCCGATGGCGGCGATCTTGTCCTCGACGGCCTCCCCCTTGTCCGGCCGCCGCACCCAGACGCCGACCCTCTCCTCCCGGCGCTCGCCGCGGATGTTGAAGGCATCGAGGGTTGCGATCAGCCAGGCCTCGAGGGCGGACACGTAGCGGCGCAGGTCCGGCTGACGCCGCTTGAGGTCGAGCAGGACATAGGCGACCCGCTGGCCGGGGCCGTGATAGGTGTACTGCCCGCCCCTCCCGGTCTTGTGAACGGGAAAGCGCCCGGGCTCGACCAGATCGGATTCGTTCGCCGAAGTCCCGGCCGTGTAGAGCGGCGGATGCTCCACCAGCCAGACCAACTCCCTTGCCCTGCCCTCGGCGATGGCATCGGCCCTGGCCTCCATGAAAGCGACAGCCTGCTCGTAATCCGTCAGCCCCTCCGCAATCGCCCATTCCACGGGCGGGGAGCCTTCTTCGGCTCCAAAACGGTCGGCCAAGCTGTCTCGCAGGTTCGACACCTTTTCGGCTTCCTTCCTGAGTGCGGAGGAGAATCTTTTGGTCCCAATCCAGGCCGAGAGCAACCTTCGGCACCCGAGAAGCCCTCAGCATTGCCAAGGCTGCGCCTCTTCATGCGTCAGGAGGCGACGGTTGGGCTTGCGGTGGTCCAATCGATCTGCTAGAGCGGCGACCTCTTCAGGAATTTCGGTTTCTGAGCACGAGTTCCGCGGCCATGGCGGAATTGGTAGACGCGCTAGCTTGAGGTGCTAGTGGGGAGACCCGTGGAGGTTCGAGTCCTCTTGGCCGCACCAACTCACCGGATGCCTTCGGGCATCACAAAACAAGGCCCCCTGATCCGGGGCCTTTTTTGTTGGTCCTGCCGGCGACGTCCGGCGGGAGCGTCGACCGACCGATTCTCCGATCCTGCCCCCTCGGTGCCTTGTGCCGTTTGTGCCCTGCACCTAAAAGGCTAGGGATCTCCTTTCGAGGACAGGCTCATGCTGGAAGTCGAAGACAAGACGCCGCTTCCAAAGCCCGAGGGGCCTGATACCGAATCCCTGGTCTTCCGGGACGAGGAAGGCGATCTCAACCCGGATTTCCTGGCCGCCGTCGCCGACGCCATCGAGGCATCGGAAACCGAGCGCCTGCAGGCGCTGGTCGAGGACTTCCACGAATCCGATCTCGGCGACCTCCTGGAAGCGCTGGCCCCGGAGCATCGCCCACGTCTGATCGAACTCCTTGGGTCCGCCTTCGACTTCACGGCGCTGACCGAAGTGGACGAGGCCGTCCGCGAGGAAATCCTCGAAGGCCTTGAAGCGGAGACTGTCGCCGAGGGCGTGCGCGACCTCGATTCGGACGACGCCGTCATCATCCTCGAGAGCCTGCCCGAAGAGGACAAGGCGGAGGTTCTCGAGAAGCTTCCGGCCATCGAGCGCGTGGCGCTTCAGCGCTCTCTCGATTACCCGGAAGACAGCGCCGGCCGTCGCATGCAGACCGAGTTCATCGCGGTGCCCCCGTTCTGGACGGTCGGGCAGACGATCGACTTCATGCGCGAGACGGACGAACTGCCGGAAACCTTCTACGAGATCTTCATCATCGATCCGGCCGGCCACCTGCTCGGCGCTGTCGCCCTCGACCGGCTGCTGCGCTCGAAGCGTCCCGTCACGATCCAGGAGATCATGGACGACGAGCCGGACCGGGTGGAGGCGACGGAGCACCAGGAGGAAGTGGCGCGCCTGTTCGAGCGCTACAACCTCGTCTCCGCCGCCGTGGTCGACGAGACCAACCGCCTCGTCGGCGTCATGATGGTCGACGACATCGTCGACGTGCTGGAGGAAGAGGCCGACGCCGACATCAAGCAGCTCGGCGGCGTGAAATCCGACGAAGAACTCTCGGATACGGTCTTCTACACGCAGCGCAGCCGCTTCCCCTGGCTGTTCGTGAACATGTGCACCGCCCTCATCGCGGCGAACGTCATCAGTCTCTTCGAGGAATCCCTCGAGAAGATGGTCGCCCTCGCGATCCTCATGCCGATCGTCGCCTCCATGGGCGGGAATGCCGGCACCCAAACCATGACGGTCGCGGTCCGGGCGCTGGCCACCCGCGAGCTCGGGCGCACCAACGCCTGGCGGATCATCCGCCGTGAGGCCGGGGTCGGCCTCCTCAACGGGCTGGTCTTCGCCGTCATCATGGGCCTGCTTGCCGGCATCTGGTTCCAATCGATCGAAATCGGTTTCGTGATCGGTTTGGCGTTGATCGGCGTCCTGCTCTTCGCCGCCCTCGGCGGGATCTTCGTCCCCCTGACCCTGAACCGCCTGGGCGTCGATCCTGCGGTCTCCTCGGGGCCGTTCGTCACGAGCATCACCGATATCGTCGGCTTCTTCACCTTCCTGGGTATAGCGACAGTCTGGTTCAACCTGTAAGGCTGTTTCATAAAGCAGTTTCGTAATGGCCTGTTAACGGAGTTGGGGCATCCGTAAGACAGAGTCATGCGTCAGATACGGTTGTGCCGATGAAGAACCGCCGCTCCCCCAGCCGCTCCAGGAATTCCGGCCTTCCGAAAGTCCTTCGGGCCGTCAGGTGCGGCATTCTTGCCTCCATCGCCTTCGGCCTCGCCTCCTGCGCCATCGCTCCTTCCTCGTCCAGCCGCTACCCGATGAAGGGCGACGCTCGTCCCCATGAGGGGGTCGCGAGAGCCCATCGCATGCCGATCCATGGTGTCGATATCTCCAAGTGGCAGGGCAAGGTCGATTGGGCGGCCATGCGCAAGGCCGGCACGAAATTCGCCTTCATCAAGGCGACCGAAGGCGGCGACCATGTGGACAGCCGCTTCCTGGAGAACTGGTGGGGAGCCAAGAGCGCCGGCGTTCCGCGCGGCGCCTATCACTTCGTGTTCTGGTGCCGCCCGGCCCACGAGCAGGCCGCCTGGTTCAAGAAGAACGTCCCGCAGGATCCGGAGGCCCTTCCGCCCGTTCTCGACGTGGAGTGGAACGGCCAGTCCGTGAACTGCCCCAAGAAGGTTCCGCGCGAGCAGGCGCTGGCGATGATCAACGTGATGCTCCGTGAGATGGAGGCCCATACGGGCAAGCGGCCGATCATCTATACCGACATCACCTTCCATAAGGAGATCCTGGAAGACGAGTTCAACGACCATCCCTACTGGATCCGCAGCACCGCCGCAGAGCCGCACGAGCGCTACAGCAACCGCCGCTGGACCTTTTGGCAGTTCACAACGACGGGCCGCGTACCCGGCGTCAGCGGAGACGTGGACCGCAATACGTTCTACGGCACCGAGAACCAGTGGCGCATGTTCCTCGCCAGCGCCTGCGATCCGCGCGACCATGCACGGCTCCAGCCCCTGGGCGTCTGCCGGGACGTGGACGCGGTGCAGATGGCGAGCGCCGACGAGTAAATCGGCCTCCAGCGCCACGATTTCAGGCTCCCTCGCCTCCGGGCCGGGAGCCTTTTTCACGGCCGGGTCGCTATTCGACCATTTTCGTAGCCCGAGCACTGCGGCTGTCCCATTATTCTTCTCGAGTCCCGCTTGATTGGGGCAGCAATGCTGACCAAAATGGCCGGCACAAGGACAGCCGTCGCGCTCCGTCTTCGCGGATCGTCGGGCGGGACAGGGAGGAACCGATGCTGCGCAACGACAAGAATTTCAATTTCGACCTTGGCGAAACCGCCGATGCCATCCGCGAGACCGTGCGCGACTTCGCGCAGGACAAGATCGCGCCGCGCGCCGAGGAGATCGACAGCACCAATCAATTCCCGCGTGATCTCTGGCCCGCCATGGGCGCGCTCGGCCTCCACGGCATCACGGTCGAGGAGGAATATGGCGGAACGGGCCTCGGATATCTCGAGCACGTGGTCGCCATGGAGGAAATCTCCCGCGCCTCGGCCTCGGTCGGCCTGTCCTATGGCGCGCATTCGAACCTCTGCATCAATCAGCTCCGCCGCAACGGCAACGAGGAGCAGAAGCGCCGCTACCTGCCGAAGCTGATCTCCGGCGAGCATCTCGGCGCGCTCGCCATGTCGGAGCCGGGCTCGGGCTCCGACGTGGTCTCGATGCGCACCCGCGCCGAGAAGCGCGGCGACCGCTACGTGCTCAACGGCAACAAGATGTGGATCACCAACGGCCCCACCGCCGAAACCCTGGTGGTCTATGCCAAGACCGATCCGGAGGCGGGCCCGCGCGGCATCACGGCCTTCATCATCGAGAAGGGCTTCAAGGGCTTCTCCACGCACCAGAAGCTCGACAAGCTCGGCATGCGCGGCTCCGACACCTGCGAGCTCGTGTTCGAGGATTGCGAGGTGCCGGAGGAGAACGTGCTGGGCCAGGTCGGCAAGGGCGTCAACGTGCTCATGTCGGGCCTCGACCACGAGCGCGCCGTACTCGCAGCAGGCCCCACGGGCATCATGCAGGCCTGCATGGACGTGGTGCTGCCCTATATCCACGATCGCAAGCAGTTCGGGCAGGCCATCGGCGAGTTCCAGCTCGTGCAGGGCAAGGTCGCCGACATGTACGTGACCATGAATGCGGCGAAGGCCTATGTCTATGCGGTCGCCAAGGCCTGCGACCGGGGCGAGACCACCCGCGAGGACGCGGCGGGCGCGATCCTCTACGCAGCCGAGAAGGCCACGCAGATGGCCCTCGATGCGATCCAGCTTCTGGGCGGCAACGGCTACATCAACGAATACCCGACGGGCCGCCTGCTCCGCGACGCAAAGCTCTACGAGATCGGCGCGGGCACGAGCGAGATCCGCCGCATGCTGATCGGCCGCGAGCTTTTCGCGAAGACGGCCTGAACCGGCTCAGAGACGTATCCGGCATGAGGGCGGTCAGGAAACACTCCTGACCGTTGCCTCAAGCTCGGCCGCATGCTTCGCTGGGGCCTAACCAGCCCATGTCCGCGAGGCGACGATGACCTTGACGCTCTATGCCCATCCTTTCTCGTCATATTGCCAGAAAGTGCTGATCGCGCTGTACGAGAACGATGTCCCCTTCGCGTACCGGATGCTCGACGACGAACAGAGCGCCGCAGAACTGGCGGCGCTTTGGCCCCTCGGGCGCTTTCCAGTCCTCGTGGACAATGGCCGCATCGTCATGGAGGCGACGGTCATCATCGAGCATCTCTGCCTCTACCATCCGGGACCGGTCCGGCTGTTCCCGGAAGATCCGCGCGAGGCTCTCGGCGTACGGCTGATGGATCGCTCCTTCGATAACGACGTGATGACGCCGATGCAGAAGATCGTCCTCGACCGCCTCCGCCCGGAGGAGGATCGCGATCCCTTCGGCGTCGCCGAGGCAAGAGCGATGCTCGACAAGGCCTATGGCTGGCTCGACGAGACGCTCGCCGAACGTGAATGGGCAGCTGGCGGCGGCTTCAGCGCGGCTGATTGCGCAGCGGCTCCCGCGCTGTTCTATGCCGATTGGGCCCACCCGATCAGCGAAGCGTGGGGGCATGTCCGTGCCTATCGCAGGAGGCTGCTTGCCCGCCCCTCCTTCGCGCGAGCGGTCGACGAGGCCGGCCCTACCGCCCGTTCTTCCCGCTCGGGGCTCCTGACCGCGACTGAAGCTGTCAGATCGTCCAGATATCCCGCGTGATGGCGACCAGAGAAAGGCCCTGCTCGCCCTGGCGGAAGATGAGGCGCAGACTCTTCCAATCCATTCCGCTCATGGCGGCTGTGCCCCCCAAGTGCAGCTCGACGACGATCGCATCCCGGACGAAGCCGTGGTTATTGTTGATCTCGTTCCCACGCTGGCGCGGCTCGTTGTAGAGGACCTCGTCCGCCTTGCGGTAATCGGCATCCCACACGAACTGCGCGAAATAGCGCTCGCAGGTTGTCTCGATCGGATCGCCGCTGCCGTCCCGATAGCCCCAGAGTCGTATTCGCTTTTCCTGGGCGCAGCGCCCGACCTCCTCGCTGTCGAGCAGGACGTCATGGACATCCAGCATCACATAGGGACTCACTGTCAGCCCGCCCTTCCCGACATGGGCAGCGAGCCGGTCGAAGTCGCGCTCGGCCAAGGCGTCCAGAATGTCCGCAACCGCTTCTTGCGTGACCTCTCGCGCCGCCTCTGGCCCGAGGGGCTCCGCAGCAGCCGGTCGAGCAAAGGCCGCGAGGCACAGGAAGGCGAAGGCTTGCATAAGTTTCATGCCGGGTCTCACGTTCATTCGGCGGAATGAATACCGCTTTGCAGAATAACCGGATATGAATGCGCCTGAGCGGATCTCCCGCGGCGGCGTTCCTCAAGACTCGCCGCCAGGAAATCCCGTCCCATCGCCAGGAAACCTTCATGACCCTCGATAAAGCCATCGCCGACGCCCTGCGCGCCGCCACCACTGCCACACTCACCACGGTCCTGCTAAAGAAGGGGATCCGCCGCTGCTGGATGAAGGGGCCGATGCCCGCCTTCAACGCGACGGAGAAGATGGTGGGTCGCGCCTTCACGCTGCGCTTCGTGCCGGCCCGCGAGGATCTGGCGACGCCGGAATCCTGGTCGTCGCCCCGCTCGACCCGCGCCGCCATCGAGGACATGCCGGAGGGATGCATCGCGGTGGTCGATTCCATGGGCGTGGCCGATGCCGGGATCTTCGGCGACATCCTCACCGCCCGTATGAAGAAGCGCGGCGTCGCTGCCCTCGTCACCGACGGCGCGGTGCGCGATGCTGTCGGCGTCGAGGGCACGGGTCTGCCGGTCTGGTGTTCGGGCGTGGCCGCCCCTCCCTCGGTCGCGGGCCTGACCTTCGTCGGCTGGCAGGAGCCCATCGGCTGCGGCGGCGTCGCGATCTTTCCCGATGACGTGATCGTGGCCGACCGGGACGGCGTCGTCGTGATTCCGGCCGCCATCGTCGAGGAGACCGCCAGGGCCGCCGTGGAGCAGGAGCGCCTCGAGCTCTGGATCATGCGCGAGGTCGAGAAGGGCGTTCCGCTGCCTGGCCTCTACCCGCCGAACGCCGAGACGAAAGCCCGCTACGAGGCCGAGTCGAAGTCTTAAGACCTGAACGGATAGGGATGGCGGGTGTTCTACTACGCTTCGAAAATCGCGTGGTTCTTCACCACGCCATCCAATCTGCTCATCAGCCTCATCCTGCTGGGGCTCGTGCTCGCGCTCTTCAAGCGCCTGCGAAAGCTCGGCATCGCTCTCAGCCTCGTCGTCACGCTGGCGACCATAGCCCTGGGGCTTCTGCCCATCGCGAGCTATGTCCTGCTGCCGCTGGAGCAGCGCTTCCCGCCCTATCAGGATGACGGCCGACCGGTCACCGGCATCGTTCTTCTCGGCGGCTCGGTGGAGGCAGCGGATTCGGTGGCGCGCAGCCGCATCGTGGCCAATGAGTCCGCAGAGCGCGTGCTCGAGACGATCCAGCTCGCCCACCGCTATCCGCAGGCCCGCATTCTCATCTCCGGCGGAGGCGGGACGGTTCTCGGCGACGGCACGGCCGAAGCTCCGGTCATCGCCGACTACCTCAAGAGCATCGCCGTCGATCCCGCCCGCATCCTCGTGGAGGAGCGTTCGCGGACCACCTTCGAGAACGCGGTCTATGCGCGCGAGATGGCCGCTCCGAAGGAGGGCGAGCGCTGGCTCCTCGTGACCTCAGCCTGGCATATGCCCCGCGCCGTCGGGGTCTTCAGGAAGGCGGGTTTCCCCGTTGTGCCCTACCCGGTCGATTACCGGACCGGCGCCAGCTTCGCGGACCAGGGCCTCTTCGCCTTCGTCTCCGAGGGCCTGCGGCGGCTCGATGTCGGCACGAAGGAATGGGCGGGTCTCATCGGCTACTACATGACCGACCGCACCTCGGAGCCGTTCCCGGCCCCTCAACCCTCCGAAGGCGGCAGCGCCAGCCGGTAGGTGCCCTTGAAGTCGTCCGGATCGACCGGCCTGCCTTTGCGCAGGATGACGATGCGCCCCTGCTTCATGAGGCGCACGGCGGCCTGACGGACGGGCTGCATCAGGGGGCTCCAGCCCTCGGGCTGGTTGCCGCCGATGGCGATGGCGACATCGGCGGGGCCGATGGTCCGCCCCTCCCCCCGCTCGCCGAGCAGCGCGAGCATGGCGGCCTCCAGCTCCTCCGGCGTCGCTGCCTTAGCCATGGACTCCTCCCAGCGCCGCATCCCGCGCATCCGAAACGAATTGACGGCGCCACATGACCAGCAGCACTGCGCCGGTCGCGACGATGAAGAGATAGGGGCTGATGAACCAGCCGAGATAGGCGAGCGAGAAGAAGAAGGCCCGCTGGCCGCGGTTGAAATGCTTGCCGGCGACGGTGCTCATCGAAGCGGCGTGGCGCGCGGCCGCCAGGGCCTCCTCGCGGCTTGAGTCTTTCAGCACCGGCACGGCCCCGAGCATGATCGCCATGTAGTTGAAGAGCCGGTAGGACCAGGCGAACTTGAAGAAGGCGTAGACGAAGATCACCGCAAGTCCCACGACCTTCAGGTCCCAGGCAAGGCGCGTCGGCGGCGGGCCGAAGGGAAGGTCGGCGAAGATGGGGAGAACCTCGTCGGTCGATTGCAGCAGGGCCAGCACGCCGCCGATGGCGATGAGCGAGGTCGAGGCGAAGAAGGCGGTGCCGTTCATGAGCGAGGCCATGATCGTGGTGTCGACGATCCGGTTCTCGCGCACCACCATCTGCTCCATCCAGCGGAGACGGTATTGGTTCATGACCCGGTTCAGGCTTCTTTGCCCCGCCGGGGTGAGTTCGAGAGCGGTGTGATAGCCGAACCATGCCGCGATGAAGAACGCCATCCCCGCATAGTCGATCGTGGTGAACCCCAGCACCCTTTGCCTCCCGTTGACTCTGCCGCCATCATGCCCAGTTTGTGGAAAGCCTCAATGGGGAGCGACCTCTCGTGCCGCAAAACATCACGCACGGCTACAAGGCCTTGCTCGACGAGGCCAATGCGAAGATCAGGACCCTTCCTGTCGAAGACGCCATCGCCCTGCACGGGCGGGAGGACATCGTCTTCATCGACCTGCGCGATCCGCGCGAGCTGGAACGCGAGGGCCGGATACCCGGCGCGGTGCACTGCCCGCGGGGCATGCTGGAATTCTGGATCGACCCGGAAAGCCCCTATCACAAGCCCGTCTTCGCCCAGGACAAGACCTTCGTGTTCTTCTGCGCCGGAGGCTGGCGCTCGGCCCTCTCGGCCGCGACCGCGCAGGACATGGGCCTGCAGCCGGTCGCCCATGTGGAGGGCGGGTTCTCCGCATGGAAGAAGGCCGGCGGTCCTGTCGAGGACGAGAAGGCCGGGAAGGACTGAAAGCGGCCGTTTCGTCGTCATCGGTCCCGTGCCGCTGATCCGTTGGAAGGGTGTCATTCCCGGCCGGAGATGGCGCAGCCATCGCAGGGGAA
>NZ_JAJATX010000020.1 GCF_020866965.1 Microvirga roseola | reverse complement strand
GTGATGGGTGGCGATGAGCAGCTTGGATGGATCCTGCCGATCCACGGCGAGACCGTGAACATGCGTGTGGGCCGGAAGCTTGGAGACCTCCAGGGTCTCGGTTGCTTCCGAGCGGACGCTGTATCCGATGGTGGCGAGCGTGAGCGCGGCGGCTCCGGCCAGCGCGAGCTTGTTCGTGATGGTCTTCTTCATGTTTGTATCCTCGGGAGGGAGCGGGCCGAGCCTGCCGGTTGACCCACATGACCCTCGTTACTGGTTGTTTCGGGGTTGCTGTTCCGGCTCGTGGTGGGGCTGGGCCAGGTGGGCCTGCATCATCCGATTGCAGTTCTCCATCATCTGGCTCATCTGCTGCATCATGCCCATCGTCGGGACCTGGCGCTCCGGTGCATGGCTTGGGTCCTGGGCTGCGAGCCCTGTGGTGGTCAGCATGATGATCAGGGCGCCAGCCGCAAAGGTAATCCTCCGGGCGTCACGCATTGTTCGTCTCCGTTATGGATTTGGCTGATGGCTGAGCGTTGTGGCTGACCGGAGCGGAGCAGGATTGCCCCGACATGCCCTTCATGCACAGGCCAAGGGCGCACATCGCCAAGCAGGGTGCAGCGGAGAGTAGCAGCGGGGCTATGCCCGCCGCAACAAGCCAGGGCCAGCCGAGGGCAAGACTGCCGGCCAGGGGGATCGTGGCGGCCACCAGCATCAGGCCGCGCCGGCTTCTTAGCCGGGGAACCCAGGATACGCTCGGGCGCACCAGGGGCGTGACGGGAGATGACGTCTGCATCTCGCTCTCCTCAAGTCATGGTCGGGATCGCGGACGCGCAAGTGCGCACGTCCGGCGGTGTCGCCAGCGGTCCTTGCGGAGCCGCGCGGCTTTTAGCCGATCAGGATGTTTCGAGGAGGACGGGGGTCAGGCAGGCGCGTCAGGCCGGAGCCGTCCAGGTCGGGGTTCCCTCCGGGCCGTGTGGCCGAGATCACGGGCAGTCCTACGGCCGCATGGACGAGGATCATGGCCGACCCGGCACAGAACACTTTCGCGCAAGCCATGGGCAAGGCTGCATCGCCATCGCAACGGTCACAATCCGCCGGCATCGGGTCCATGGCCGACGAAACGGTCATGTCGTGCCCATCATGGGCCATTGTCCCGTGTGGGGCAGGCATCACCGTTCCCAGCACGAATGCGAGGACGACGAGAAAGGCACACAGGGACCGGAGCAACGGCATGCAGTGAACCTAGGGAGGGAGGACCCGATAGACAACTCACATCATCGTGTCGCCGTTGGTCCGAAGGGGACCGGATGCACATTGCCTGGGATCGGGAGGATCTCTCCGCCACACCCACAATGCGGTCAAGTGGACTGCTTCAGGCGTCGACGGTCTTTGGAGACCTGAACAATCCTGGAATAGGCCTCCCCCACCGGGGAGCCAGGTTCCGGTTGATCGTCGAGCAGCTCGAGTGCAGGCAGAAGGTGGTCCGCCACGTCGAGCCGGTCCTCCGCGCAGGCCTGCCTGAACGCAACCATGATCCTTGTGTCCAGCGAGGGACGAGCACGCACGGGGCACCTCCCAGTCTTCGGGCCACTTCAGTGGCTGACGCCACCACGCATGGTAGTCAACTTGAAAGGCAGGGCATCGTTCGCGGGCCGCGTCCTCATGTCCATTTCGGGTCCGGCAGGCGGCTCCAGCCTTCCTCCGTCACTGCCCACCTCCGCCATGTCGGCCATGGTGACCCCGATGCATGAACAGGTGCGTAAGCGGGCAAGCCAGCAGGAGCAGATAGGGCAGGGCCTCAAGGACGTGCCCCGTGTGGGTCACGATGAGGTACAGCCCTGCAAGGCCGAGGCCCATCGTTGCGGCCCAGGCCAGAGGTGAGCGGATCAGGCCCGACCACCGGGAGGCTGGATGGCTTGGATGGGCACGGGCATTCGTGTCCACGGCTGTCTCTCCTTCGTACAGCCAAGTCTCGCAGGTGCCTCCCGCCGGTTCCTTGATCTGGCGCAACGCATATCAGTTGCTCACGGCCGGAGAAGCTCAAATCCGCGCCATTCTCAGCCGCAGCGAGTTGGCGATGACGCTCACCGACGAAAGCGCCATGGCGGTGGCCGCGAGCACCGGTGAGAGCAGCATGCCGAAGAACGGGTACAGCACCCCTGCAGCGACCGGCACGCCCGCCGCGTTATAGATGAAGGCGAAGAACAGGTTCTGGCGGATGTTGCTCATAGTCGCCTGCGAGAGACGGCGCGCCCGCACGATGCCCATGAGATCGCCCTTGAGCAGCGTCACGCCCGCGCTCTCGATGGCCACGTCTGTCCCTGAGCCCATGGCGATGCCCACATCGGCCGCCGCAAGCGCCGGTGCATCGTTCACCCCGTCGCCCGCCATCGCGACCACACGGCCTTCCCGGCGCAGGCGTTCGACCACTGCGCTCTTCTGGTCGGGCAGCACTTCTGCCTCGACCTCCTCGATACCGAGCCGCCGCGCCACGGCTTCCGCCGTCGTGCGGTTGTCGCCTGTCAGCATCACGACCCGGATGTTTTCCTCGCGCAGTCCCCTCAAGGCCTCGGGCGTCGTAGCCTTCACCGGATCGGCAATGGCGAGGATGCCAGCCGGGCGACCATCCACGCCGACGAAGATGGCGGTCGCGCCTTCCCGGCGCAGTTCGTCCGCCTTGCCGGCGATGGCCTCGACCGGGATGTCTTGCTCGGCCAGGAACTTGGCGTTCCCAAGCGCCAGGCGCCGGCCTTCCACCGTGCCGAGGGCTCCTTTGCCGACTGGCGAGTCGAAGTCCGTCACCTCGGCGAGGGGGATGTTCCGACCCATGGCCGCGGCCACGATCGCGGTGGCGAGCGGATGCTCGCTGGCTCGCTCGACACTGGCGGCCAGCCGCAGCAGATCGGTCTCGGACAAGTCGCCCACGGGCACGATGGCGGTGACGCTCGGCTTGCCCTGCGTGAGCGTGCCGGTCTTGTCGACCACCAGGGTGTCGACCTTCTCCATGCGCTCCAGCGCTTCGGCATTCTTGATGAGCACGCCGCCTTGAGCGCCTCGCCCCACGCCGACCATGATCGACATCGGCGTGGCAAGCCCGAGCGCGCAGGGGCACGCGATGATGACGACCGCGACGCCTGCGATGATGGCATAGGAGAGGCGCGGCTCCGGTCCCCAGATTGCCCAGGCACCGAAAGCCAGCAGCGCGATGACGATCACGATGGGCACGAACCAGCCCGATACCTGATCGGCCAGACGCTGGATCGGGGCGCGGCTGCGCTGGGCCTCCGACACCATCTGCACGATCCTCGAAAGCATGGTGTCGCGCCCGACCTTCTCGGCCCGCATGATGAAGCTGCCGGTCTGGTTGAGCGTGCCGGCGATCACCTTCGAGCCGGGTTCCTTGGTCACCGGCATCGACTCGCCGGTGACCATCGACTCGTCCACCGAGCAGCGGCCCTCCAGCACCTCGCCGTCCACCGGCACCTTCTCGCCGGGGCGCACCCGCAGGCGGTCGTCGACGGCAATCGTGTCGAGCGCAACCTCCTCGTCCGTTCCGTCCGGTCGCACGCGGCGGGCGGTTTTGGGCGCTAGATCGAGGAGAGCCTTGATGGCACCCGAGGTCTGCTCACGCGCCCGCAGTTCGAGAACCTGCCCGAGGAGCACGAGAACAGTGATGACCGCCGAGGCCTCGAAGTAGGCGGGAATGGCGCCATCGGGGCCGCGCAGCAGGGCAGGAAACAGGCCCGGCGCAAGGGTCGCGGCCATGCTGTAGATCCAGGCCGCCCCGACGCCGAGCGCGATCAGGGTAAACATGTTGAGGCTGCGGTTGACGAGCGACTGCCAGCCGCGGACGAAGAAAGGCCAGCCCGCCCACAGCACGACGGGCGTGGCCAGGATCATCTGGATCCAGTTCGAGGTCTGCTGGGCGATGTAGTGCGAGATGCCAAGGAAGTGGCCGCCCATTTCCAGGAAGAACACCGGTATCGTGAGGACCAGGCCGATCCAGAACCGGCGGGTCATATCGACCAGCTCGGGGTTCGGTCCTGCGTCCGCGGTGACGAGGACCGGTTCAAGCGCCATGCCGCAGATGGGGCACGAGCCGGGGCCGACCTGCCGCACCTCCGGATGCATCGGGCAGGTATAGATCGTGCCCTCCGGCACGGGTTCGGCCGTCTTCTTGGCCTCTTCGCCTGAGAGGTACTGGGCCGGGTTGGTCTCGAACTTCGACCGGCATTCGGTCGAGCAGAAGTAGAATGGCCTTCCGCCATGCTGGGTGCGGTGCGGCGTCGTGTGCGGGTCCACCATCATCCCGCAGACCGGGTCCTTCACCTTGCTGGCATCGGAGGTCGGCTCGTGGTGATGATCGTGGTCTCCTGCATGGGCGTCATGTCCGTGATTATGGGTGGCATGCCCATGATGGTGGCCGTGGCCTTCATGCCCGTGCTGCCGGTCTTTTCGATCCTGGTTCATGACGCTCTCCTTGACGGCCCGAAGGGGTGGACCATGGCTTGTGTCGGTCCGCGCCCTTGTCTCCCACTGCTTGGCCTACTGGGCGCCCCGTTCCTTCAACCACTCCCGCATCTCGCGGATCTCGCGCTCCTGCTCGCGGATCACGTCATTCGCCCACTTCTTCGCCCGCTCGTCCTTGCCGTGCTTCAGAACCACCTGGGCCATGTCGATGGCGCTCTGGTGGTGCGGGATCATGCCTTTCACGAACGCGATGTCCGGATCGGGATCGAGGGCGGCCTCCATCATCGGCCCATGCATCTTGTCCATGGCCTCCATGTAGGCCTTTGCGGCTTCCGAGCGGGGTGCTGCCTGTCCGGAAGAGCCCTGCATCGACGAGCCCTGGCCGTGCATCATGCCTTGGCCCATCATGCCGCCTTGCATCATCTGCTGCATCATACCCATGCAGTTCTGCGGCATGCTCTGCATCATGGCCCGGCATTGCTCGGGCATGTTCTGCATCATTTGTCCCATCGGGATCTGGCCCTGCGGCTGTTCGGGCATCTGGGGCTGAGCCTGCGTCTGCGGCGCAGGCGTTCCGCCAGGATGGTGCTGCTGGTGATCGGCGGGTGCCTGCGCCAGGGCAGGGCCGGTGAGGGCAAGGAGGGCAGCGCTAAGAATGAAAGTCCTCATGTCAGTGTCTCCTTTGAGATCAGTTATTGACGAAGCGGGCCTGCACGGCATGGCCATCGGCCATGGTCGCCGAGATGACCACGCGGGCGCCCGCCCCGAGGGGCTGGGGAAGGCTGCCGACGAGCCTGTTGGGCTCGGCGGGCTGGAGCGGGACGGTCGCCGTCTTGCCGCCGTCCTGCACGATGGCGCGGGCGTTCTTCGTGCCCGTGGAAGACAGCGGCTTGTCGTCCGCTTCCGTGAGGAAGAGGACGAGCTCGCTGCCTTTGGCGACCATCTCGACGTGATGGCCGGCGCTGTCGACGACGGGGCCGCCGTTCGGGCCTTTGGCGACCTCGTGGGCGGTCGCCGCCAAGGAAGCGGTTGCGATGGCCAGAGCGAGGATGAGATGCTTCACGGTGTTTCTCCTTGAGTCGTGGGTCAGAAGGCTTCCGCGGGATTGAGCGCTCCCGCCTTGCCCTCGCGGCTGGCCTGGATGCGCTCCAGGGGCTTCCTGCCGAAGGCCAGGAACAGGACAGGGGTGAGAACGGTGTCGATCAGGGTGGCCGAGATCAGGCCGCCGAAGATCGTGACCGCCACCGGATGCAGGATCTCCCGCCCGGGCTCGTCCGCTCCGATCAGGAGCGGGATCAGCGCCAATCCCGCAGACAGGGCGGTCATCAGCACCGGCGTCAGCCGTTCCAGGCTGCCGCGGATGACGAGATCCCGCCCGAACCGCTCGCCTTCGTAGAGCGCGAGGTTGATGTAGTGCGAAACCTTCAGGATGCCGTTGCGCGCCGAGATGCCGGCGAGCGTGATGAAGCCGATCATCGAGGCGACCGAGAGCGGCTGGCCGGCGATGTTGAGCGCTATCACGCTGCCGATCAGCGCCAGCGGGATGTTGCCCATGATGATCAGCGCCAGCGCCGGGGATTGGTAGCGGCTGTAGAGCACGACGAACACCATCGCGAGCGACAGGAGCGAGAGCGCCCCGATACGCAGCGTGGCCTCCTCCTGCGCCTGGAAGGTGCCCTCCAGACGGGTGACGTAACCTTGCGGCCACTGCGTCTCGGCGGTGATGCGGCGGATGTCGGCGATGATCGCTGCCATGTCGCGCCGGCCGTCGGTGTTGCCGAGGACCGCGATCCGGCGCTGACCGTTCTCACGCAGCACCTGGTTGGGCCCGTCCGTCTCCTCGATCCTCGCGATCATGCGCAGCGGCACATGGCCGGTCGGCGTTGCGATCAAAAGGTCCCCGAGACCTGTCGTGGAGCGGTCCTGGTCGGAAAGCCGCATCACCACGTCGAAGCGACGGCTGCCCTCGACGATCTGCGAGACCGTGCGCCCGTTCGACATTGTCTCCAGGGCATCGGTGACGGTCGCCGGCGTAAGGCCGTAGAGGGCAGCCTTCTCGTAGTCCACATCGATGCGCAGTTGCGGGATGCGCACCTGCTTCTCGACCTGGAGGTCGACGAGACCTTCCACGCTTGAGAGACGCTCGCGCAGGCCTTCCGCCAGGGTACGCAGGGTGTCGAGGTCCTCGCCGTAGATCTTGAGTGCGATCTCGGCCCGCACGCCCGAGAGCATGTGGTCGAGACGGTGCGAGATCGGCTGGCCGACGTTGAGCGTCGCCGGAAGCACGGCGAGGCGGGCGCGGATGTCACCCATCACCTCTTCCTTCGAGCGCTCGGACCGCTTCAGGTCGACATCGATTTCGGACGAGTGGACGCCCTCCGCGTGCTCGTCGAGCTCGGCGCGTCCCGTGCGGCGCCCGACCGAGATCACCTCCGGTACGTCCTTGATTAGGTTCTCGGCCACAAGACCGAGGCGGTGGCTCTCGGACAATGCGATACCAGGGTTGTAGGCCAAGCTGATGGTGAGTGTGCCCTCGTTGAACGGCGGCAGAAAGGCCCGGGGCAGCAGCGTCGCGCCGTAGGCCGCGAGCCCGACACCGAGCGTGACGGTCGTGAACAGGAAGCCGCGATGCCCAAAAGCCCAGCGGAGGAGGGCCGCGTTGCCGCGCTTGAGGTGCCGCACCACGAAGCTGTCACGGTCATGCGTCTTCGCCCGCCCCGAGAGCAGATAATAGGACAGAACCGGCGTCACCGTGATCGAGGTGACGAGCGAGGCCAGGATCGAGACGATGTAGGCTATGCCGAGTGGCGCGAAGAGGCGTCCCTCGATGCCGGACAACGCGAAGAGCGGAATGAACACCAGAATGATGATCGCCGTGGCGTAGACGATGCCGGAGCGCACCTCCTGGGATGCCGCCGCGATCACCTCCAGCGCCGGGCGTGGATTGGGTAGTTCCCGGTTTTCCTTGAGCCGGCGCAGGATGTTCTCGACGTCCACGACCGCATCGTCGACGAGCTCGCCGATGGCGATGGCGAGCCCGCCGAGGGTCATCGTGTTGATGGTGAGACCGAAGGCATGGAAGACGATGACCGTCACCAGGATCGAGATCGGGATCGCGGTGAGCGAGATGGCGGTCGCCCGCACGTTCATCAGGAACAGCACCAGGATTACGGCGACTACGGCCGCGGCCTCCAGCAAAACCTGTTTCACATTGCCGATGGAGGTCTCGATGAAGGTGGCCTGCCGGAATTGCAGGTTGGTCGCGGAGACGCCTTGCGGGAGCGTCTTCTGGATGTCCCGGAGCGCCGCCTCGATTTTGCCTGTGAGGTCGACTGAGTCGGCGCCAGGCTGCTTCTGGACCGAGATGATGACGGCGGGCTTGCCCTGGAACCCGGCATCGCCGCGCTTCACCCGGGGGGCGAAGTCCACCTGAGCGACTTGGTGCAGGAAGATCGGCTGACCATCCTTGTGCACGACCACGGTGTTGCGCAGGTCCTCCAGCCGCTTCGTGACACCCACGTTGCGGATCAGGTACTCGCGCCCATGCTGGTCGACGAAGCCGCCGCCGGTGTTAGTGCCGAAGCGCGTGACCGCCTGCTCGACCTGCTCGTGCGTCACGTCCAGCGCTTGCAAGGCGGCGATGTTCGGCACGATCCGGTACTGCCGGACTTCTCCGCCGATGGGGATGACCTGGGCGACGCCCGCAATTGTGAGGAGCTGCGGCCGGATGACGAAGTCGGCGATCTCGCGCACCTCCATCGGCGAGACCGTGTCGCCGGTGATGGCGATCAGCATGATCTCGCCCATGATCGAGGTCACCGGTCCCATCTGGGGCGTGACGCCGCGCGGGAGCTGCTCGCCCACGAGCGCCAGGCGCTCGGCCACGAGCTGGCGCGAGCGGTAGATGTCGGTGCCCCAGTCGAACTCGACATAGACGATGGAGAGGCCAACGCCCGAGACGGACCGCACCCGCGTGACGCCGGGCATGCCGTTCATCGCGGTCTCAAGCGGATAGGTGACGAGCTGCTCCACTTCCTGTGGGGCGAGGCCCTCGGCCTCGGTCATCAGGGTGACGGTTGGGCGGTTGAGGTCGGGGAATACGTCCACCGGCACCTGTGGCAGGATCCACGAACCGTAGGCGACGAGGACGAGCGCGGCGGCAATGACGAAGAGCCGGTTCTTGAGGCTGCTGCTGACGAGAAAATTGAACATCGCCGCCTCACCGGATCTGATTGATGAGCTCGGAGCCGCGGATCACGATCCGCTCGCCCTCGGATAAACCAGCCCGAACGACCAGCCGGGTGGCATCGAAGGGGTCGGTCCGAACAGGCTTGGCCTCGAACCGCTCCGGGTCCGTATGGCGCCACACCACCGGCTCGCCGTTACCGCCACGCACCACGGCGTCGCGGGGCAGAATGATCCCCTCGCTCGAGGTTCCGTTGCGGGCCACGACCGTGACAGGCTGGCCCACAGCGAGGCTCGCCGGCGGGTTTTCGACCGCGAACTGCACGATGGTGGCCTGCTGCTGGAGCGCCTTGCTGAAGCCCTGGAACGTCAGTGTCAGCGGCGTGCCGGCGGCGGCGGTCGCGCTGGCGCCCGTCACCTTCGCTGGATCGACCTCGCCATAGACGAGCGCCTCGACCCAGAGCCCCTTCGGGTCGACGATCTGGAACACCACGTCCTGCGAGCCGACGACCTGACCAGCGACTACGCGCGCGGCCACGATGGTGCCGTCGATAGGCGCGCGCAACTCCTCGTGCTCGACACGGGTCTGGCGCACGATCTCACGCCGGCGGCGCAGGCCCTCCAGCTCGATCTCGGCATCGGTGACCTGGCTCGGCGGCGCGACATTGCGCACGGCCAACTGGCGCACGCGCTTGAGCTTGGTCTCGGCGACGGCGATCTCCTGCTCGATTTCGCCGACCCGCTCGGAAAGGCTCGTGCGGTCGGCCTGGGCCAGCGGCTGTTCGATCAGGGCGAGCACGTCGCCTTTTCGAACGGTCTGCCCAAGACGGGGAAGGCCGCCCTCCGGGGCGATGATCCGCCCACCATTGATGCTCTGCACGAGGCCCGAGCGGTTGGGGTCGGCAATGATACGGCCGATGAGGCTGACAGCCTTCTGGGCCGCCTCAGGCTTGGTGACGACCGTGCGCACATCGAGCAGGCGCTGGCTCGGCTTGGGCACGAAGACGGTGCCGTCCGGCAGGCGGCGGGGCGTGTCCCCGGCGGGGAGGGCGGCTTTAGCCTCGCCGTGGTCATGCCCCTCATGGGCGAAGGCGTAGGCTGTGGAGGCAATGAGGACGACTACCGCAACGCCAGCTACCGGCACGAGCTTGTTGCGGCTGCGGACCGCGACGCCAAGCAGGAAGCCGAGGGCGAGCAGCCCCCCGGCCACCGCATAGGGCGTGGGGATCTCGACGGTGCCGATGCGGACGTTCGGAGCATTCTGGAAAGCCTGGAGCGGAGACGCGCCGGTCGGGACGGGAGCTGCGGTCACTGCCTTGGCGGGCAGATTCAGCGTGCCGATCAGCAGGTCGTCGCCGCTCGGGGCGGTCACCGCGAAGATGAGCTCCAGCGGACCTTCGCCGACGAATTTCGGCGAGGCGACGGCATAGATGCCGTCGGGTGCCGGCTCGGCTTCGACATCCTGATCGCCGCCGATGGTGACGGCGATCCGGGCGTCGGCGACCGGCTCGTTGGTGGCGAAGTGGTCGAGATAGAGCGCCAGCTTGTCGCCGCGCAGGATGCCGACCAGTTCGTAGGTGTCCGACTGGGCGCTTACCCGCGGGCTGGAGGTGGTGACGGCGGCGGGCGAAGGCGCGCCGTGGTCATGGCCCTCATGCGCAAGAACGGCAGTCGCGAAGGCGGTCAGAAGGCCCAGGGCCGCGAGCACGGCCTGGATGCGGCGCACGGCGCCGGTGGAACGGGTCAGCATAGGGGAGTTCCCAAGTCATGAGCATGTCGTCGGGAGCGACACGGCCCATGCCGGTCGCTCGGTTACGCGATGCTGACGGGTCTCGGCGGACGCTTGAGATGGCCTGGGTCGGTCCCGGTTCCGCGCTGGCTGACTGGAACGAGGGACAGCGCCAGGGTCATCGGGACTGAGGTCACATCCAGGCTCAGGGGCGCCAGGGCAATCGGACAGGCGCTGGCGCAGCAGGGAGCCGGGGCTCCGGCGTCGGCCTTCTGGCCGTCCGCCGTTATCTCCTCCACCGCGTCGGCCTGGACGTGGTGGTGGACCGCGCCATCCCCATGGTCGTGCGACACCTGGTGAACATGCGCGCCGGCCTGGTGCGTATGCCCGATGGAGGCCGTCGCCTGGCAGTCAGGCGACCGCTGATCGTGCCGATGGAGGCCCGCAAGCGCGCCGCTGTGGAGCACGAACGACGTCACCGCCATGAGCATCAGGCTCATGACCAAGCGTCGGAAGTGGGTCCACAGGGTGTTCAACGATTCGCTCCAGAGATCAGCGGATGATCTGACGGGTAGACGGTTTCAAGATAGTTACCTCGACGGTCTTTATGGCCTTTGTGGGGTGGCCGACCAGGCCCGGTTATGGCGGATTCGTGCGGCCTGGTAAACAGTGCCTCACTTCACCACCACCGTGCCGACCATGCCGGCCTCGCGATGGCCGGGGATCAGGCAGGCGTACTCGAAGGTTCCCGCCTGGGTGAACTGCCAGCGCAGCACGCCCGACGTCTTCGGGCCGAGGCGCTTGGCGTTCGGGTCCTCGTGGGCCATGTCGGGATGGCTCGCCATCTCCTCGGCATGCTCCCGGTTGGCCTCGACGGTGCCGATGACCAGTTCGTGTTCGAGTTCGCCGCCGTTGCGCAGGACGAACTGGACCTGCTCGCCCTGGCGGACTTCGATGCGCTCGGGCGCAAACGCCATCCCGCTGTCGGTCTCCTTCATGACGACCTGGACGACCCGGCCGCCCTTGGCGGGGTCGCCGGGGCGTCCGTAGTCCGTTTCCGCAGCGTGGTCATGGCCGGAGTGATCGTGGCCGGCATGGCCCGGGCCCGCGGCGGCCCCGAAAGCGGAGGCGGCGGTCAGGGTCGTGGCGAAGGCAAGGACTGGCAGGATTCGCATAGCATTCCTCACGGGGTTGAACCGGGCGGCGGCGGGCCACCGCCCGGGGGGCTCTAGGCTGCGCTGGGGGTGTAGCCGGCCTCGGTGACGAGCGCCTGTACCCTGGCCATGTCGGACGTGCCGCGCACCAGGACGATCTTCGAGGACGGGTCCGCCTCGACCTTCGCTCCCGGCAGGCCGGTCTCGACCGCCTTGGTGATGGCTCCCGCGCAATGGCCGCAGGTCATGTCCTCGACCTTGAGGGCTAGGGCGTTCGGGTCGCGCTCGGCGGCCTGGCCGGCCTGGGACTGGTGGGTGCTGCATCCGCACATGGGACAAACTCCGTTCGGCGTTGACGATGGCATAGTTGTGCGCCTTCCAATCGTGGTAAGGTCAAGCGCAATTTTCTAAGCTTGGCATGAGAGTCGTCGGAGCTGTTTGACTCAGCGCAATGAACTCTGCGACCGGCCGGGTGCGGACACACTGTGCCTGCGCCAGGTGCCGTCCCAGCGTGCTGAATGGCGGTCGCTATGGTTCGGGCCGAAAACCTTTGGCAGAGATCGGAGGCTCGTGGACTTGGGATACGACAGTCTATCCGTGAGGGGCGCCCGAGGTCTTCAGCAGCTCAGGATATGGCCACCAGCCGATAGGATAGCTGAAAGGCCCTAGTCTGGATCCGGCGCCCGGTGCTGCGAAGCCGGTCACCCTTTGACGTCCGTCGCGGGCCGATCCTGCCCACGGGCAACTTCGTCATGCCAGCGGCCGTCTTCATCCTGGTATTCGATGGCCGTGGTTTCTCCGGGGACCTGCTGTTCGGCAGCGGCCCGTTCCGCAGCATTCCTTGCCTCGTCATGGGTGGAGTAGGTTTCCGGGTAGACATCCCCGACCTTGTAGGCCCACCCGCCATCGTGCTCGACAATCTCATAATGGACAGATGCCATGGCTGCTCTCCACCGGCAGAATGGACCTGCTTGAACCTGCCGCCACGCCGAAGGTGGTCATGGGCAGTCCGCGCGAGGCGGGCATCCGCGTGCGAGTCACACGCGAACGCCGGGACGGCGAGATGACGACCATAACGGTTGAGGAGCTCCCAAGCCCGTCCTGAGGTCCGCGGCCAGCCGGGGGCCTTGCTTCATGGGCGGCGCCCGAGCCCGGCTATCAGGCGGGCGATCTCGTCCACCAGGCGCTGGCGCTCGCCCTCGGAGAGGTCCCCGGACAGGCTCGCCTCGATGCAGGCCTTCAGGTGATCGCTCAGCATGTCAGCCTGTACGCGCCGCAGCGCGGCGATGACCGCATTGATCTGATTGGTCACGTCGCCACAGTAGCGCCCGTCCTGGATCATCTGCTGCACACCGCGCACCTGGCCCTCGATGCGGCGCAGGCGGGGAAGCTGCTGCATGTGGTCGACATCCTTGCCCCCGTGCTTTTCCTTCGAACCAGCCATCACGCTCCAGTACCTCCTCGGCGACAACGCATGAGGTGCCGATTGGTCCGGAACCATACCCCCCACCTGTATGTTGGTCCGACGGCTGGCCAGCGGCCTTCGCAAGCCCTCACCGGCAATGCGAGATCCAACGGGCGGAACCGTTCTCCGCTCCCCGCAGTTCCGACAGGATTTCATTTCCTTCTGGAGAACACGCTTATGCATGCGCAAGAGATGATCAGCAGCCATCCGGACGTCAAAGGCAACACCAACGATGCCCTGATCCGCTGCATCGAGAGGGTCTATTCCTGTGCTCAGGCCTGCACGTCCTGCGCCGACGCCTGCCTGGCCGAGGACATGGTTCAGCAGTTGCGCCAATGCATTCGTCTCAACCTCGACTGTGCCGATGTATGCGTCGCTACCGGTTCAGTTGCCACCCGCCGGACGGGCTCGAACGAGGAGGTGATCCGGCGCATGCTGGAAGCCTGCGCGACTGCCCTGCGGATGTGCGGTGACGAGTGTGAGCGCCATGCGGGCGAACATGAGCACTGCCGGATCAATGCCGAGTCGTGTCGCCGCGGCGAGCAGGCCTGCCAGGAGGCGCTCCAGAGCATGGCCGCCTGACCAGTGCTCTCGGGCATCACGGAGGATTGGGAATGGACGACCGGAAGAAAGGAATGAGCATCGGCATCGCTGCGGGCGCTGGAGTCGTCCTGGCGGTGCTCGGGGTAATTGGTCTGGTCGTTGTTTACACGGGGGCCTACAACGTCGCCGCGACGGAGGAGCACGCTTCGTTCACCCGCTGGGCCTTCGACACCACGTTCCACAACTCCGTCGAGCGCCAGGCCGACGACGTCCTCGCACCGGCCGACATTACGCCCGCCATGATTGCGGCGGGGGCTACGGCCTACAAGTCCATGTGCCAGCACTGCCATGCAGGACCCGGCGTCGACCGGGCCGAATGGGCGAACGGCATGCGGCCCAGGCCTCCGCACCTGACAGAGGCGGCGGCCGAATGGGAGCCGCAGGAGGTGTTCTGGATCGTGCGGCACGGGGTCAAGATGTCGGGCATGCCGGCCTTCGGACCGACCCATGGCGACGAGGCGATCTGGAGCATCGCCGCCTTCGTCAAGCAACTGCCGGCCATGACGCCCGAGGAATACGCACAACTCGGCAGCGCCCAGCAGGGCGGTGGCGGCCATCACGGCGGCGCAGCCCAGACCACCGGGGCGCACGGCGGAGGATCCCATGGCAGCGAACCGAGGGCGAGCGGAGCCCCTGGCGGTGGGACGCCCAGCCCGGCCCCCGCGCCGCAATAAGTTCGGAGCAGGCTTCCCATGGGCATGTCCTACTGGCGCTTCGCCGCGATGATCGCAACCTCCACGGTCTGCATGTACGGCCTGATGTACCTGAACACCTATGCCACCGAGCATGTGTTCTGGAGCGAGACCCGCGCCTGGATGGCGCTGGTCATGGGTGCGACCATGGCGGTGATCATGCTCACCTTCATNTGTACCTGAACACCTATGCCACCGAGCATGTGTTCTGGAGCGAGACCCGCGCCTGGATGGCGCTGGTCATGGGTGCGACCATGGCGGTGATCATGCTCACCTTCATGATCGACATGTACAAGAAGATGGCGTTCAACCTCGCGATCTTCGGAGGCTCCATCGCCGTGTTCGCCCTCAGCCTCTGGCTGGTGCGCAGCCAGGCGACGGTGGACGATGTGGAGTACATGAAGGCGATGATCCCGCATCACTCGATTGCGATCATGACGAGCGAACGCTCCCAGATCTCCGATCCCCGCGTGCGCAAGCTCGCCGACGAGATCATCGAGGCGCAGGAGCGGGAGATCGCGGAGATGAAGTACCTGATCACCGACCTCGAGGCGCGGGACTGATGCGGGCGTTATCCTCACAAGGCGGGCAGGCCCGGCTGGCTCTCGTGGCCGCGTTCGGCCTGCTTGTGGCCGGATGCAGCGAGAGCGAGGCGCCGGACGATGACCTGAGCTCGATCCGCGCGCCCGAGATCACCCGGATCATGCCGGCATCGGAAGCGCTGACCGGTGCGCACATCCCGAGCCTCGATCCCGCCCCGATGGTGGATGCGGCGATCCAGAAGGCGTTGGGAGCCGGTCCCCGCTGCGAGTTCCGCTACACGACCGCGGGGAGGCCGGTTCTGGCCGCGGGCATGCAGCCGGACGGGACGCCGTCGGGCGGGATCGTCAAGCTGAACGGAAGCCTGGTCCCCCTCGGCCCGGTGCCGGTCGATATCGCCGCCGGGCCGGAAGGTCTCCTTCTGCTGGCCGCCGATCCGGTCCGGGTGGCGGTGATGCCGATAATCGATGACGAGGCCGAGGAGCGCGAGGGCCTGCGGCGCCAAGAGGCGACCATGATCTTCGAGGTCGGGCAGGAGCTCAGGGTCGGATACCGGGGCTACCTGGATTGCGGGTCCGGACCGCCGGTGAGGTCATCGCGCCGGTGATTGGGGCTGACGATCCGCGCAGAGACTTCAACCAAGAGGCAGCAGGATCGGCTCGGCCGGATAGCCTGCTTCCCTGAGCGCCCGCAGAAGCTCGGATTCGAAGCGGCGCGAGATGACGCGGATCTTGCGGGCCGCCATGTTCATGTCGATGCGGGCGTGGTGATCGATGTCGTGCAGGGCGCGGACGACAAAGCCGAGGCAGCCGCTGCACACCAGGCCGGGCACGTGGAAGAGATGCATGGTCGGGATCCTCGGATGGGTTCAGGTCCCGAGGCGTCTGGCGCTTGCCACGATGGGAAGGTCAAGCCGGAACTTTGACAGAACCGACCCAGCGGCAGGACCGGGCCAGCCTCTGACCACACCAGCCTTCCCGGTCCGATCCCTGGGCCGACAGCGTCAGGCTGCCGGTTGAGACAGCCGCTCCTCGACCGTGTAGCCAGCCTTCGTGACGGCCCCGCGGATGGCGTCCTCATCCGCCCGGCCTTCGACCGTCAGCTCGCCCCGGGACAGGTCGATGACGGCTCGCTCGACCCCCTTCAGGCTTTCCACCTCCCGGGTCACGGCCAGTGCACAGTGGCCACACGTCATCCCGGACACCCGGTACCGTTCCATCTTTCTCTCCATAGGCAGGTTTCCAAAGTCTTCATTCCCGAGGCGGTTTACGCCCCCTGTTGACCGATTTCCTGTCCCCGAGCCAGGAGTAGCTGCCTGAGGCCTCGATACCAGCTCAGCTTCTGCTCGAAGGGCATGCGTGCAAGCCCGCTCGGCGAGGGCAGGACATAATCGACCGGTCCGCCAAACAGCGAGCCGGGCTGCGCCCCCCAGGGCGCCTGCGCGACCGCCGCCGCCGCTGTGTAGACCCCCTTGCCCGTGTAGGCGATCACGATGGGTTGGTGGACGGCCACGATCCGCGCGATGTGCGGCGCGCCTGCCTGCAACTCGGCACGGGTGAGATTCGCGGCCGTCCGGGTCGGGCGGGCGACCAGGTTCGTCAGCCCGAGCCCATACTCTACTACCTGCCTGTCCTCGTCGGGCCGAAAGGTGCGCGGGGTCAGGCCCGCGGCGCCCAGAAGGCGCCAGAACTGGTTGCCGCGGCCGGCATAGTGATGCCCTAGGAGCGCTGCACGGGTGCTCGGGTTGAAGCCGACGAACAGGACCTGTAGCCCGGGACCGATCACGTCCGGTAGAAAGGGCTCCTCATGCGTCGATGAACTGCCATTCGGCGGGCTGGCACCGTGGCCGTGTTCGAACATGGTTCCTCCGCTGGGCCAGTAGAACTCGGTGAGCCCGCTCCGGGCGAGTGCAGGGAAAACGCATGGCGGTGCGGATGGTTGGGCGGCGGGATTCGGGAGATACAGGCAGGGTTTCAAGCCTTGGCCGGCAAGCCGGGCGGGACGGTTCTCCTGAGTTCGTCCGCTCCACCCGGTTCGTTGCCGGAAGCGCTATTTTCTGATCCTGGCTCAGCCAGGGTCACAGAAGCGGCACAAAGGACGGTTAGGCGCTCGTGCAAGCCTAAGCCATCTTCTGTCGGCCACTTACCCCTTCCGGATCCTTACCCGGGAGAAAGGTCCAGCTTAGGTTGGGATTGGGCGCGATTCGTCGTGCTGTTCTGGACGCCAGTCGAAAACCAGGGGCAAACCATGAGAATTGATGAGCGGGCGCAAGCCCACTACCCGCGGGAGCGCGGCTATAACCTGTTTCGCAACAAGCAGCGCCCCGACCTGCTGTGCGCCGTGCCGGAGGACTACCCCGTGCCCGGCTTCATCATCGAGGAGGAGTGGGTGTTCGAGCGTGCGCTGCGCCCGTCGGATGCTGCGCCACCAGGGTTTCACGCGCGAGCGGCCTCCGCAGGGGTGCGGTTCATTGGCTTTTACCTGTTCTATCTCATCACCTCTGGTCGAGGCGATCCGCGCAGCATGGCCGCCTGAGCCGCCTCGATCTCTCAAGGTCGCGGTTTCAGCCTCCATGACCTTGAAGCGGTTTGCGTCCGCTCGGCGCCCTTATGGAGGATCGCAAACCACGCCTGGCCGGCTCGGCCGCCGGGATCGTCCTGTACTTCGCGGGCGCGATCTCCTGACCTCCGGCTACGGTGTTCGGCGCGGATGCGGGGCCTGTGTGCTCCAGGCCAGCAGGAGGACGGTTGCGAGGCCGCTCACGAGCAGCGCCCAGTCCTGCGGAACGCCGAGCAGGAAGGCCGCCGATCCGCCCACCAGCGACCACAGCACGGGGATCACAAGCATCCACCAGGGCCCCGGTTTCGTGGTCAGCAAAAGGCACCCAAAGGTGAAGATCGTCACCGGGCAGGGGATGACCCCGAACATCGGCAGGTTGGGATGGGCATGGCCGAACCACACGCCTAAGAGCGGGTACAGAACCTCGGCATAGACGATGAGCGCCAGGCCCGCCGCGCCCCGCACGCCCGAAGGCGAGCCGTCCGCTCCATGCCGCATGGAGAAACATCAGCCCTTGGAAGACGAAGGCGGCCCCGAACAGGAGGGCCGCCGGGTTAATGGCGGCGAAATGGATCCAGTGATAGGCGATGCCCGTCCACAGCCACATGAGCCCGAGGATGGCGGAGGCGATCCGATCCGCCGCGGCACCCGGCCGGACCAGGAAGCCAAGTGCAAATAGCCCGAGGCCGTAGGCAACCAGCGGTGCCGGCCAGGTCGCCGTGTTGTAGGATCCGAAAACCCCGAAGAACTGTTCAATGGTGAACGGCAGCATGGAACGAGAGTATCATGCCGCCGGCCGCTGCGCTGCTGCATGGCTGGCGCGGACGGGTCCTATTCCACCAGGATCACTCTGGCTTGGGGCCGCGGCGGGCATTCCCATCACCCTGGGAACGCTCGGGCTCGTGACCCTACTCGGCTTTGGTTTGGCGGCACGGCTCTGGCCCGCACACGATCCCGACGAGATTGAGCATGCCCATCCCGAGCTGCCGCCGGAGTACCCGCACCTGCGGGAGCATCACGGCCGCGCCCACGTCCATGCGTTCACGATTGACGACCTGCACCGGCATTGGCCGGCCAGACTGGCGACCGGGCGAAGGACGTCTGAGGAAGAGCATGAAAGGTCGAGGTCGTAAGACCTGCACATGGCGTGAGGCAAGACTTAGTCGAACTTCTGAATAAGCAGGGTAAACGGACCTTCACACGGCCACGCGGAAAGGCCGAGCTTGTCCCTAAGCCGACATTCAAATCAACGAAGCACTCCTACAAGGCTCATGATCTACGCAACAGGCGCATTGACCGTGCAGATGACCCCTGTCGGAGCGAATGCGATCTCGACTCGGCCATCAAGATCCTGAGCCAGGCTGCGCTCGATCATGCGAAATCCAAACCCACGCCGACGGGGAGCTACTACAGGCGGGCCGCCAGTCTCCGTCCATGTGAGGACCAGCCTCGGAGGTGCCGCGCCATTCTGGACCGTCCATGACACCTCGATGGTGCCGGTCTTGTTAGACAGGGCGCCATATTTGACCGCATTGGTGGCCAGTTCCTGAAGCGCCATGGCCAGCGCCAGAGCCATCCGGGGCGTCAGCCGTAAATCCCGTCCCTTGATGTGGAGACGGTTCTCGCCATAGGTTTGGTAAGGCGCGAGAGCCTCTCTGACGACCTCAGTCAGGTTGGCTCCTTCCCAGTTCTCACCGGTGAGCACGTCATGAGCGCGTGACAGGGCGAGCAGCCGCGTTTCCAGGGCCTCCTTTGCATCCCTCGTCGTCTCCGCGGTTCGCAAAGTCTGGGCTGCAATCGACTGCACCGTAGCGAGAGTATTCTTTACGCGATGGTTCCGTTCGTTGATGAGCAGCCTCTGGTGCTCGGCGGCGCGTTGCTCCTTCTGGAGCAACCGGGTCAGGCGCTCCTCACCATCGCGCAGTTCCTGTAGCCGCGCTCGTGCCTCATACTGGCGTCGGCGGCCGCGCAGGGCAGCCTGTGCGAGACTCACCAGCGTTGCCGGATGGAACGGGCGCTCCAGAAAAGTCACGTTCCCGAGGACCTGGGTGAGGCGAGACAGGGCTGGATTACGTTCGATGCTGCCACCACGCATCGTGAGGAGCACGAAGCTGAGGTCCGACCAGGACGCCTTGTTCGACAGCCACTGCGAAAGAGCGCTCAGATTGGCGGTTCGCAAGGCATCATCTGTGATGATGGCGAAGCCGACGCCATGCTCGATCTCCTGCACAAGCGCAGACAGATCAGGGCAGATGTCCGCCGTGATGCCTGCCGCACGCAGGATGTCGGCTGCTACTGCCGCATCCCGCCCACGGGGAGCGTGGATCAGCGCTTGCTCTGAGGAGGCTTGAACCGGCTTCTTCACGACGCTGGGTCTTCCAGCAGGAATGCGCTCTCCTTATCGGCAAAGACAGGAATGCCGCGCAGAATGCCCTGGAAGCCCTCCAGAGGTTCTCCGATGACAATGCCATGGCTGCTGATCCGCATCTCCCGGATGGTGTTCTCGTGCGAGCCAAACCGCTTTTTGATGATCGAGAGTGCCCGCCGGACCCGGCCAAAAGCCTCGAAGTAGCGCAGCAGGATCACGGTATCCGCCAGATAGGTGATATTGACGGGGGCCTTCACGTCACCCACGAGGCCGTGCTGAGCCACCGTCAGGAAGGTCGATGCGCCCTGCCGGTTCAGATACTGCAACAGCTCATGAATGTGCAGGACCAGAAACTGCTCCTCCGGCATGGATGCCTGTAGCCATTGAGGCTGTCGATCACGACGGTTTTGACCGCATCACGATCAATTCTGGTCCGAACCCGGTGGGTGAACTCCCCTGGAGACTGCTCGGCGGCGTCGACCTGCTCGATGAACAGGTTGCCCGTGTCGCGAAGGGCCTCCAGGTCCATTCCCAACAGCCTGGCCCGGTCGAGCAGAAGGCTCAGCTCTTCGTCGAAGATGAACAGAGCGGCCTTTTCGCCGCGCTCGGCCGCGGCAACCGCGAACTGGAGCGCAAGAAGGGACTTGCCGGATCCGGCAGGACCGATCAGCAGGGTGCTTGAGCCTTGCTCAATTCCGCCGCCCAGGAGCGCATCGAGCTGAGCGATGCCGCTCGTGAGCACGTCGCGCGCAAAGGTGGTCTTGTGCTCGCCGGAGACGAGGCGGGGGAACACCTGGACGCCACCCTCGGCAATGGTGAAGTCGTGAAAGCCGCCCCGGAAACTCTGGCCTCGATACTTGATCACGCGCAGCCGGCGACGCTCGGCGCCATAGGTCGGTGTGAGCCCCTCCAGACGGATCACCCCATGGGCGATGCTGTGGACGGTCTTGTCGTTGGTATCCGTGGTGAGATCATCCAACAACAGGACTGTTGCGCCCTGCTTGGCGAAGTAGTGCTTCATGGCCAGGATCTGGCGGCGGTAACGCAGGGAGCTTTGCGCCAGAAGGCGGATCTCCGACAGACTGTCGAGCACATTGCGCACCGGCTGGGCCTGATCGATGGCCGCAAATACCGCCTTCGTGGTCTCACCGAGCTCAAGGTCGGACGAGTAGAGCAGGCTCTGCTGGTGTTTCTCGTCAAGAAGGTTCTCGGGCGGGAGGAGTTCAAAGACGTGAACGGCGTCACCGATGGACCAGCCATGTAAGGCCGCGCCATTGCGCAGCTCCTGCTCTGTTTCGGAGAGCGTGATGTAGAGTCCCTTCTCGCCCGCCTTGGCGCCCTCCAGCAGGAATTGCAGTGCAACAGTCGTCTTGCCGGTGCCCGGGCTGCCCTCCAGAAGATAGACGTGCCCGGGAGCCAGACCCCCGACGAGGATGTCATCAAGACCCGCAACACCAGTCTTCGCCTTTGTTGCCGGCTGGGGCCTAACGGCCATGGCGAAGTCCGATCTCCATCTGGATGGCTGCTGGAAGGGTATGGGTTGGGATGAGGCTCAGCACGCCGGAGAGGGCCTGTTCGGCATGCCAAAGGTCATAGTGTTGTTGCAGGTTAAGCCAGAACTGGGGTGTCGTGCCTGAGAGGCGCGCCAGGCGTGTGGCCATCTCAGGGCTGACGGCAGCGGTGCCGGCGAGTACGCGGTGGAGGGTCTGACGGGCGATACGGAGTTCGCGGGCCGCCTGGCTCACGGACAAGGCAAGACCAGGCAGAACCCGGTCATGAAGAACAGAGCCCGGGTGGGGCGGAGGCGCTGGCGCGGTATTTTGAGATTGGGACATGATTTGGGGTAGGCCTCTCATCCGTCGCGTTATGGGTTACAGCCAGCCGGAAGCAAGAGCCTGCGTCCAAATTGAACACCAGGTTGAGCACTTGCGACGAGGTCTGCACAGGGCTGCCCCTGAATAGCACGGCCCCTCACGACACGGTCTGGTAAGAGTAACGCGTTCCGGAGGTCTTGACTTCACGCGCGCGGAGACTGTGGCGGCGGTTCCACCCGATCAACCTGCATCGACACCGTGATGGTCAGCACCCGCTGGCGATGCTCGTTCTTCACCTCGACCGTGATCTCACGGCTGCCGCCCGTCGGCAGCCGGTCCCGTCCGATCTCAGCCGCCGTGCAGGCGGCCTCGTGCTCGGCGGCGTCGAGGCTGTCGAACTCCAGGCCGTCTTCATCAGGGGTTAAGCGGGCTCCCTCCCGCACGTCGAAATAGAACCGAGGCACTGCGCAGTTTCTCCGCCGACGTGCCTACAAGAGCGGAGAGGAGTGGTTGGTTCGGTCTTCCGCAAGGCGATTATCGAAGGCGGCGCATTGCTCCTGCTAGCGTGGCTCGACTTCCAGGCTCAGGAAGGTCGGGTCGAACTCGGCAATCTCTTGCAGGCGCGGCCAGTCCTCGATGGCCAGGGCTTCACCGCGCCAGGTGATCAACCCCTCCTTGCGCAGGTCCTGGAGGACCCGGTTGACGTGGACGGTCGAGAGCCCAAGGCTGTCGCCCAGCTCGGCTTGGGTCAAAGGGAGATCAAAACTGTCATCCGTGACCAGCCCGACTGCCCGCAGACGAACGAACAACTCGCAGAGCAGGTGAGCCATATGCTCACGGGCCGAGCGTCGCCCCATGGCCACGATCCACTGGCGGTGGATGGCTCCATCAACGACAATGTTCACCGCAAGTAGACGCGCCAGGTGGGGGTGGTTTTCGGAGATCCCGCGCAGCGTCTCGTGGGCGATGGTGCCGACCGTGCAGGGCGTGATCGCCATGACGGCGTGGTCCGTCTTCTTCACGAGGAAGCTGTGGAGGTCGACAAAGTCGCCAGGCACGTGAAGGGCCGTGATCTGGCGCTTGCCGTTCCTGAGAAGGCTGTAGCGCGCGGCAAAGCCTTTGATGAGGAAAGTACTCTCGGCGGGGCAGTCCCCCTCCCGGATCATGTCCTCACCCTTTGGGACCGCTCTTTGCCGAACGATGGCGCCCTCAAGAAGCTGTCGCTCCGTGTCCGAGAGGCGGTCGTACTGCTCAAGCTTATGGATGAAAGGCAAGGTCAGGACGGACTCCTTCCGGAGGATGGCTGTCGATGTCCATCAGCGTAGCGGAACCGGCACAGGAAGGCGAGTAGAGCTCGGCTCATACCTCTGGCTGCTGTCCGGTAGCGTTTCAAAAACAGCCACCGCCGACACCGCCATCCTCACGCGGGTGTGCGGACCACCCGATGAGCCGTCACGAAAACCGCCACGGTGAGGACCGGTTGGCCCTGTTCGTCCATGACCTGCACAGTGACATCAGAGGAGCTGCCGTTCGGCGGACTGTCATGGCCAATCCCAGCGGCAGCCCGCATGGCCTCGGCTTTGGCGGCGTCGAGACTGTCGAGCTCAAGCCCGTCATCATCGCGAGCGAAGTCATTTCCCACGGATACGTCGAAATAGAAGTGAGGCACGGCGACTCCCCCTCGGACAGGTGCCTACAAAATCATCGGGAGATCGGATGTTCAACATTTCGTAAAAATAGCTGCGGTGACATGAAAGGCTTGGCTGAGGTAGGATCTCATCCCGGCAAGGGGGACTGACCTGACGAGGCAGACGATTATGGGGCGGATTTGGCCGCCATCGACCGCATCTCAGCGGTTCCGACAATCCTCGAAGTGGTGTGCCGCACGACGGGGACGGGCTTCGCCGCTGTAGCGCGGGTCACCGAGGATCGCTTGTGCCGTGCGTGACGACATTGAGTTCGGCCTCCGGCCCGGCGGCGAGCTGAAGGTCGAGACCACCATCTGCCACGAGATCCGGCAGTCTGAGCAGCCCGTCATCATCGATCATGTCGCCGAGAGTGAGGCGTACCGCCAGCATCACACCCCGGCGATATACGGCTTCCAGAGCTATATCTCGATGCCGATCATTCTTGCGGACGGCACCTTCTTCGGCACTCTTTGCTCCATCGACCCTCGCCCGGCGCGGCTGAACAGTCCCGAGACGATTGGCATGTTCAGGTTGTTCGCGGAGCTCATCGGCTTTCACCTGAACGCGAGCGAGCGGCTGGCAGCCAGCGAGGCCAATCTTCTGGATGAGCGCAAGACCTCGGAACTGAGGGAGCAGTTCATCGCCGTGCTTGGCCACGATCTGCGCAACCCGCTTGCCTCCATTGATGCCGGGACCAGAATGCTGCTGAAGGAGCCTCTCAGCCCGAAGGGCGCGACCCTCGTCGGTCTGATTCAGAGCAGCGCTGGCCGCATGGCCGAGTTGATCGACAACGTGCTCGACCTTGCACGGGGCTGCTTGGGAGGTGGTCTTTCGCTGGAACGTGACGCACAGGTGCCTCTCGGCCTGGTCCTGGAGCAGGTAGTCGACGAGCTACGGGCTGCCTGGCCTGAACGCGTCATCGAGACACAGCTCTCCGTGACCGAGGCCGTGAGCTGCGACTGCGCCCGCCTCGCTCAGTTGCTCTCGAATCTGGTCGGCAACGCGCTCATGCACGCGCGGCCGATGAGCCGATCCAGGTCCGCGCCTTGACCGATCAGGATGCATTCGAACTGTCGGCTTCCAACAAAGGCGATCCGATTCCGCCTGCCACAGTCGAGCGTCTTTTCCAACCCTTCTTCCGTTTCCGTGTGGCCGACCGGCAGGGCCAGCAGGGCTTGGCCTCGGGCTGTACATTGCCTCAGAAATTGCCCGCGCGCATGGGGGCACGCTCCAGGTTTCCTCCGAACCCAGGGAGACGTGCTTCACCTTCCGTATGCAGTTGGCCTGAAGCCGGGAGCTCTGGCATGCAGGGAGTCCGATTATAAACGTCGCCTTTTGGCACATTCCGGAAGTAGGCTGAAAGTCCGATTATGAGGCAGGAGCAGACGAAGATCAGTCGTGCTCGCAAAACGAAGGCCGCCCGATTGGGCGGCCTCCATTGGGTCGGCTGCGGCAACATTCGGTCACTTGGGCCGACCTTCGCTTCTCATTTCACAAGCTCTCGGACGTCCTCAAGGCTCACGTCGATGGGAGTGCAGCAGTACCGACACATAGATCCTGTGCCTCTCGAAACAATCGGATAACCTTCGTGACCGAACCGGCAAGGACATTCCTGCGTTAGGAAAGCATGCAGCAGTAGCTTTGCGAGCAGGGTAAGCTCATGAACCAGTCACAGGCCATAACAGTTAAAGAAGCCAGCACCAATGCGAACCAAAAGACCTCCGATGTAGGCGCCTCATTTCAGCGAGCGTCGGTCTTGTTCGTGGCCTCTGTTAGCGGTTTCATTGGAGCGAGTCTTCTGCTGGCCAGCATGTAGTAGGACATAGCCGGCTCCTGTATGCTTCCGGGGACAGCCATAACCAGGGAATTGATGCACTCAGTTCTTGTCCAAGCGGAAGGCTGCGGGGCACTCCCTTGGTCCTCGCGAAGCACCTCGGTTCACACTAGGGCGTTTCTCTTCTGGCGGGCTGAACTAAGAAGCCCCGCCCGGGGTAGATCCGGACGGGGCTTCCTGGGGTAGGCCGCGATGCGTCTCACAGCCGTAGCTCTGTGATAGCGACGAAAGGTTAGCGAGTTCCTACCTGGAGCCCCGCGATGGCACGGATGGAGTGCTCCCAGATCACCGTCATAACCAGCACTCCAGGTTATCGGGTCATCGGCAGAGGACTGGTTCTACTCCAGATCGTGGCGCGATAGTACCCTTTCCAGGCGCTGGTAAGCCCTGGTTAAGCTTAGCCTCGTAATGAAACCGTACCGAGGCGCCAAACCGCTGACCGCCAACATCAGCGGCGCTTGGCTCTTCGCCCCTTCCAGGGCCGCTCTGTGCGGCCCTTTTTTCTTGGAGAGCTGGCGAACACACCGTGAAGCAGGATCACCTGGAGACCTGTGGATGATCACGGCTTGGAGCGGATCAAGGTTGTGGGATTGGCGCCGTCTAGGCGGAGTAAGGGTCCCGGGAACGGAACGGCTCCGCTTTTGTTAGGCACCTACGAGGCTACGAGTATGGTCCTGCCTATGAGCCACTTGTCGTCCGAGCACCGTATGGTGGTTCTTGTGGTCGAAGACCAAACCCTCGTGCGCATGTTCATCACCGACTTTCTCGCCGAGGCCGGCTTCAAGGTTTTCGAGGCCGTGAATGCCGACGAGGCCGTACAGATCCTTGAGGCCCGCCCTGACGTGCAGGCTGTTGTCACGGACCTTGAGATGCCGGGCTCCATGAACGGGATTAATCTGGCTCACGTTGTGCGGGAGCGATGGCCGGGGACCGGGATCATCGTCACCTCCGGCCGCGAACGCCCTGGCCCCGACGATCTGCCTGAGGATGCGGTATTCCTCGCCAAACCGTACCTGCCCGAGACTGTCATTGGTGTCGTCCGTCAGATGGCCACACCGCAGGTGGTAGAGCCCGCGCCAGTGCAGATCTAAAGCCCGCTACTGTAGGCTCGCTCCCAGAGGGATCGAGAGCAGAACGCTTCCCTGCGGGCAGACAACATCGAGTTGCCAATCCCCTCATTCCTCGTCTGACTGATCGGCCTCTTCGCGGATCTCCTGGAGGACCTGCAGGGCAAGGCTGTGGGCGACATCTAGGTCCGGAACATCGACACCTGCATTGTCCGGGATCATCTCGTGGCCGTTCACGAGGTGGAAGTAGCAGCGCATTTTTTGCGTCTGTAAGTTGCGCAAAGTCGCTGTTTGCAAACAGCGACTTTGCGCAGGATAGTAATCCGGATGCTCCTGCCAGAGCTTGGCCGCCTCCGCGCCACCCTGGACAACGGTCTGCCGTAAACCATGTGACGAAGAAAACGTGTGAGGCTTCTTGAGCTTCGTGTTGCCGGCTAGTTAACTTCGCCAGAGCAACACACTTGGAAGCACCTCTCATGGCTGACACGGCGCGGATCGAGGAGCTTGTCCGTATTCGGACGGCGATGGGCTTTTCGCAGGCCGAAATGGCCTACAGGCTTGAACGGCGATGGGCTTTTCGCAGGCCGAAATGGCCTACAGGCTTGAGATGACTGTGCGGGAGTACCAGGCATTTGAGTGGGGGAGTGCGGGATCCCGAACGTCTATTGGTGGGCAATCGAGCGCTTGGCTCTGGCTTAAGCGGCGCAGGAAAGGAGCCCGAGGATAGTGCCTGCCACTGTGGCTATGGATATTAATGCGGTCATGCCGCTAGTACGGGCCATCACAGCCTGAATGTCAGCCTTGGCTGAAAGTATTGTCAGGGAACTCAGACGGCGCGGCCCCAATGGGGGCTCGGTCGCAAACCCGATGGCGCGCAATCGCTGATGCTACAGTATTCGGCCAGTGCGAGTTCGCCAGTACAAATAAGTAGAAGTCAAGTTGCGGCAGAACCAAAAGAGAAGCGCCCTGCTCACGCAGAGGCGCTTAGTTCCAAGGGAAGTGTGCTCCCAGCCCTCCGGCCTCGGACAGCAACAGAATGGCTGATTTACGAAGGTGTGGCTGTACCAAGAAGGACACAACGGCGGATACATGCTGCAGATACGGATTCCTTAGGCGATCTTCTTCGAGGCTTTGATCCTCACCACCAGCTTCGGCGGGAGGATTCCGGCCTGCAAAGCAGGAAAGGCCGGCTCCGGCAGCTTCTGGTCTGCGGGCCCATGCTCTAGATGGAGGGCAGGGCGGGTTCTGGCTCCGAGCCGGTCCGCCCTGAGAGGACCTCCCGAATGAGCACGCGCCGTCAGTTTATCGTCCCTCCATCTCTGGCCCGCCTGATCCAGCGCGAGAAGGGCGGCGCATATGTGCTGGAGGGCTACTTCCCGGACCGGCCGCAGCGCAGTGCCCTTGTGCGGATCGAGGAGACCCGGAGCAGCCTGATCCTCGTCTGCCATCCTGCGGAAGCCCCCGAGGAGCGCGCTGACATCTCTGCCGCTCAGGCACAGGCCCTTCTCGCCGTCAGCGCCGGGCAGGTGGAATACGTCCGTGTTGACCTGTCGATCGGCTCTTATGAGATCCAGCTCCAGCACTTCATCCGGCCGGGTCTCCTGGATCTGATCTCAGTGGACCTGGAGGAGGATGGCCGGGCGTTCCAGTCTCTGCCCTGGTTTGGCGCTGAGGTCACGAGCGAAGCTGCCTACAGGAACCGGAGGATAGCCCTGAACGGACCTCCCGCCGCCCCTGAGGTGGAGCTCACAGACGAGATGCTCAACAGTCTGCTCGACCTTCTGGAGAACAGGAAGACCCCGTGGGCAGCGCCAGAGGGTGCGATCTCTCCGGAGGACACAGGCATTGATCCATCCGCCGCGTCAGGCTCTGAAGAGCTGGCCGGATCGGTATCTGATGATCAGGACGCCGATGGTCTTGGGATTGAGGATGAGGTCATCCGGGAGCTGGCACGCTCACTCCGCCCGCATGCCCGCTCCTAGAGCAGCCTGCTTGCACAAGAGGTGCCTGGCCGTGATCACCGGCTGAGAGTGCGCGAGGATCTGTTTTCGATCACAACGGTCCGCCGTCCAGCCACGGACCGGGACACGGGCGGCCGGGGCGAAGCCAGTGCAGCCTTCTTTACAGCGGCTCTGACCTCATCTTCCGGCAGTCCCATCAGCATGGCGGCAATCTGCGTCTGCCCTTCGATGTGCTCGGCCAGTCCCTGAGCGGCGAAGATCGCCTCCTCCAGGGTCGGCGGATCAAACCGGGTCCGGTAAGTTCTCTGGGTCGGCTTTTTGTTCTTCACACTCACTCGCGTTCTCCTGAAGCTCCCAGGTAGCGCAGGCTGCATCCTGCGGGGAAGAGCAGATCCTCGAGAGCTGGCTTGCACATCGTGCAGGTCAACCACTTCTGCAGGCTTTTCGTGAGCAGTGGTCAGGTGCAAGTACAAACGCTAAGCTTCTCCCCGGGGCTCCATGATCCATTAAGCCAATCCAGCAAGGGGCTAACGAGCTTTGTTCCTTCTCGGCCATTCACTGTATGGGCACGATCTCTAGAGACTAGCGCATCGTGCGACGGGCAGGGAGGGAGCCGGTAGCTCCCACTAGGCTCTACGACTCAACGGAAGTCCGATACCACGTGCTCCGGGCTTGGAGCGGTACTCGCCCCCGGAATGTTGATTGCAGTTGAGACGTAGAATCATTCTTCGGGAAGCTACTTTGAGCGAGCGGACATGAGATCCGCTTCCCGTCAGTAACCTGTCAGATCGCCCCCGTATGTACCAAAAGTTGCCGCGATGTGACGCCGCAGCCTCGTGTTCGCGTAGCCACGGTCCGGAATATTTTCCTGTTCCACAACCGTACCGTGAGCAGTGGCCGAAGGACATCTCGCCAGGAGCGTGCAAGGCCACATCGAAGGTGCTGAAGCAACTCAGCCACAATTGCATTGATGTTTTCGAGGCGACCAGTGCGGAAAATTTTCGTACCATTTCAGCGGCTTAGCGCCCTTATTCTTGCCAGAATTTGCTTGTCTGGGCAGCGTGCACCGGCGGGACACAATCGCCAAGAACGAGCCGGCTGTCGAAGAAGGGACAGAGGATGAAATCCGGAATCAGAAGGCTTGCAGTCGCGTTTGCGGCTACGCTGACACTTGCGGCGCTGGTGGGAAATACCGGATCCACCTCTGCCGCGCCGGTCAAGCAAGGTGCCGCCAACCAGCAGAACACAGTCTCGATCGTATCTGGCACTCCTGCCGGTACATATCTCCAGATTGCCTATGATCTTTCTGCCGTTCTGGATGATCCAGAGGGGATTCGCGTTCTCCCGCTGATCGGCAAGGGTGGTGCGCAGAACATCCGCGATGTCCTTTCGCTCAAGGGCGTTGATATGGGAATCGCTCAGACGACCGATCTCAATCGGTTGAAGGAGAACCGCGAGCAGGGCGATTTGTCGAAGCGACTCGTCTACATCGCAAAGCTCTATAATGAGGAACTGCATCTGCTGGCACGCTCCGATATCCGCTCAGTGCAGGACCTTCAGGGTAAGACGGTCAACTTCAGCGATATCGGCGGCGGCACACAGTTCGTCGCGCGCGAACTCTTCGAGAAGCTCGGGGTGAAGGTTCGCGAGGTCAATATGGGCCAGGCAGACGCAATCGAGCAGATGAAGTCCGGCGAGGTCACAGCGACGGTCTATGTAGCTGGAAAGCCAGGATCTGCTTTTGCGCGCGTGCCGAAGGATGCTGGCTTCCACTTCCTTCCGGTGCCCTATGGGCCCGAATTCGAGGAAAGCTATTACCCGGCGACCCTAGAGTCAGCGGACTATCCCAGTCTCGTTCCGGAGGGGCAGTCGGTCGAGACGATCGCGGTCGGCGCCGTGCTGGTGGCGTATAACTGGCCCACGCGCTCGGCTCGCTACAAGCAGCTTGAGGCCTTCGTCGAAGCTTTCTTCGACAAGATCGACCAGTTTCAGAAGGAGCCGCGCCATCCAAAATGGCGGGAGGTCAACCTCGCCGTCGACGTACCGGGATGGTCCCGCTTTGAGCCCGCGACGCGCTTCCTGCAGGAAGCGGCAGCCCAGACGACCTCCGCGGCAGCGCAGCGGCCCGACGATAACTCTGCACTGAAGGCCGAGTTCGAAAGGTTCGCGAAGGAACGCGGCCTCTCAAGCTCCGATCGCAAGAAAGTCTTCGACGAGTTCATCCAGTGGCGGGAGAAGGCACAATGAGCGGCCGGCAACGCCAGGACCTGCAGAATTTGAGCTGGATGCTAGGCGAAGGCCAAAATGCCGGATCCCGAACGGAGCTCCCTCTCCGCAGCCGGGCGCAGGTTCGGAGCCGGATGAGCCTTCGCACAGTGGCGGCTGTCGTGATGCCGCTACTCCTCGGAGCGGGAGGTGTATCTCTCATGATGGGACAGGAAGAGACCCATCTGCCCGAGCCGGACCTCGAAGCTTCAGTCACGGCGATCGCGGGCGAAAGTTCGGCGCATTCCATAGCAGTGGCTCAGGCCCTAGCGGCACCAACCCAGGCCACGCCGAACCCTACCGCCATCGCCCCTGCCTTGGCCGCGCCGGCACCGCAGACGGACCTTGAGAGCATGGACCCGCCCGCAGCATCGGTCGCGCTCACGGAGCCGGAGCCTATCGCCACTGCGCCAACAGTGACTGCTTCTATCCCCCAGAGTAACTCCGAACCCCAGCCCTCGCTAGCTGCAGCCGCACCCGAAGTCGGGAAAGCCCCGTTCCCTGTTCCCGGGAAGATACTAGAACAGGAAGCCGCTCCGGCGGCCCCGGAGCCTAGAGTACCTGTCACCATCACGGCTATGGAGATAGAGGCTTATCTTGCGAAGGCCGAACGGGCCCTGAGCAGCGGGGATCTTGCAGTAGCACGTTCCTTCTTCGCACGCGTCTTCAATGGCGGCGACGCTCGCGGCGCCCTCGGCATGGCCCGAACCTATGACGAGGAGGTGCTCAAGAAACTGCCTGTGTTCGGTCAGAAGCCCAATAAGGCGGAGGCGGACCGCTGGAACGAGATTGCACAGCAAAGGGGTGCATCAGCAAGCGCCCCGGTGAACTGACCGTCCCGTCAGGTTCGCCACGCCACCCACCACTAAAAGTCCCGCCGCACCGAGTAGGCCGAACTTTGACTTAGGCGGCGGATCCAGGAGATCTGCCAAAGACAGGTGTGCTATGTGTCGTCGCTGGGCCCCGCGCTTCAGCTGTCGGGGCGAAGACGTGATCGGCGGGGCAGGCCGACCGACAGCGACCTCTGAAGCGTTCAACGGCCGTTTCGGAGCGGAGTGTCTGAACTAGCACTCCTTTCTGAGCCTGCCGATGCGCGCGAGAATATGGGGACTTGCGTCGATACTACCACGAGGAGCGGCTACACGGTGCTATCGGGAATAAGCCCGCGGTTGTGCAGACTAAATCGGTTGATGCAGATCAAGGTCGGAAAACTCTAATCTCTGGAAATCCGATTGTTGGACTCGGCTCATGGTACTCCCGACGTGATACCGGTTCGGAGGCAAGAGCGGGCTCCCGCCCTAGCCCTAGGTCAAACGGGGCCATAGGGCCAATGCTCGTGAGGGTGGCTTATGAGCAACCTTCGCGCGGTCCTCCGCCTCGTGGGAGCCCCGATGCTGGAGCAGAATGACGAGTGGGCGGTGAGCCGGCGCTACATGTCGCAGGAAAGTCTGAGCACTCTGAGCGATGATCCCGTTCGCCGGTTGTCGGCCATGACCGCCTGAGCAACCCGGCCCAGCCGAGGACTGGCGCTCATACACCACCCCACGGGATACGCTCAAGCCCACCCGCGTTCATGCAGATAGCTCCAGGGGGCCTAGGCTATCTCTTACTGAGATAGCAGTAATCAATGTACACCAATTGTGTGGCAAGCTGTTGGCAGTGACAATGAGATCACGGAGGTGCATCATGTCATTCCGTGATCGAGCGGAGGCGTTCTGTAGCCATTTCGGCATACGAGTGCCCATTCTCATGGCGCCAATGGTAGGCGCCAGCGCCCCAATCTTGTCCATCACAGTGGCAAACGCTGGCGGCTTGGGTGCATGCGGGGCGCTGCTTATGCAGCCCCAAGAGATCCTAGCTTGGGCAAGAGTTGTCCGGCAGTCAAGAAGCGGCGCCTTCCCGCTCAACCTCTGGATCCCCGACCCACCACCGGTTCGGAATCCTGAGCACGAAGGGCGGGTTCGAGCATTTCTTGCATCCTGGGGACCCGAGATGTCACCTAAGGCTGGTGATAGCGTTCCGCCAGCCTTCAACGCGCAATGGGAAGCCCTGATCGAGGCTGCACCGCCGATCGCCTCCTCCATTATGGGCTTGTTTCCTCCAGAGGATGTGCGGAGGCTCAAGGCCAAGAGGATTGCTTGGTTCGCGGTTACCTCGACTGTCGCTGAAGCAGAAGCCGCTGAGGCCGCGGGAGCATATCTGGGATGACGCGCAAAAGGATGCTGTGGTGACAGGGCAATCCGGAATCCGCCGCTATGAGGCCCAGGATCAGGCGGCCGTGCGAGATCTGTTCGTCCGCATTAATCGCGAGTTGGCGCCCGCCCATCTGAAGGAGCAGTTCGAGACGTACATTGCCCTCGCGCTGCGTGATGAGATTGATCGGATCCCCAGCTACTACTCGGCCAGCCGAGGGGCGAGCTTCTGGGTCGCGGTCGATGAGCACGGGCTCATGGGAAATTTCGGCCTTGAGCCTGCCGCAGGTGACACTATGGAACTGCGCCGCATGTATGTCGGCTCAGAATTCCGCCGGAGAGGGTTAGGTCGTCTGATGCTCGCCCATGCCGAACGCGTCGCGCTGGATCAGGGTAGCGCCAGGATGTTGCTTAGCACCTCAGAGCTTCAGGAAGCTGCAATCCTCCTCTATCGCTCGGCTGGCTATCAGTTGGTTCGCGAGGAAGTCGCGACGGCGGCTACAAACAGGACGGTCGGCAGCAGTCTTCGACGCTATTATTTCGAGAAAGAACTCATAGGCCGGGGCACCTGAACGATGCCGAAGATCTCTATCGTGCTCGATCTACCCACCCTCCTCAATTTCCTTACGGCCCTGCCGGCGATGCAGCTTGCTCCCGGCCCCGGCATGCGACTCATCATTGGCCGCGGCATCGGCCAGGGTCGGCATGTCTCGCTTCTCACCGCCGCCGGGACAATCTTGCTCGCCGCAACCCAGGGGCCATGCGCCAGCGGCGGGAGGTGGTCGAGCATCCTTTCGGCACGATCAAGATGCGCGTGTGCGCCACCCACTTCCTGTTGAAGACCTTGCCGAAGGTTGCCTGCGAGATGGCCCTGCACGTGCTGGCCTACAATCTCACCCGGGTGCTGAACATCCTGGGCATCCGACCGCTGATGGCCGCCCTTAGGGCCTAGGGGCAGGGCTGTGCTCGTGTCATCACGCCTGTGACACGCCGGATCCTCGCTTCAGAGACGATGGAAGCCTCATTCCATTGACGATCAGCCAATCCGCGTTCGCCAATGATGGTGAAGCGCTTTGGAGCGGGGAAAGCCGCGATCTGTCTTCTGCCAAAGCGTTTTGACACGACCAAGACCTAGACCTGACTTTAGCTGGTCCGCGATCATATGCTTTGTACGTTACACGATCTCCGCGAGCGTTCTGGCGTCAGCGGTCCTCCAAGTGCATTTCAGTGTTCGGAACCCTGCCAGGCCGGGCAAATCGCCAGCTTGGACTGGTTCGTTGCTGGCTCGCCACCTGACGCGCCGACCGTGTCTTCCGAAGACACTCGAACGCACCTTCATCAGGCTCCATGAAGGGCATGACGTGCAACTCGCGGACGCTTTTTCCCATTTGAAAGACTAAGCTCACCTGCTTTGGCAGCCGCAGTAGGTTGCCTGACATCCGCACGTCATGAGACGAGCCTTCCCCATCTTCCTCGGCTGGACGAAAATTGAACCCACCAGCGGTGCCCTCACAGAGCAGATCACCCCCGTGGGCTCGAAGGTCAGCTCGACCTCACCGGATAGCTCGTTAGCCAGCATCCTCTCGATCAACCGCGTGCCGAACCCTTTGCGGTTGGGAGGCGTCACTGTAGGGCCATCCCGCTCCTGCCAGCGCATGGCCAAATGCGGGGGATCACCAGGTGTTACCCTCCAAGTAACAGCAACCCGGCCTTCAGGGGTCGACAGTGCTCCATACTTCGCTGCATTGGTTGCAAGCTCATGCACTGCCATGGCCAGTGCAAGGGCTGTGCTTGGAGGCAGGGCAATGGCCGATCCGTCGATCTCGATGCGGGAGCCAAGCCGGCGATAGGGGTCGAGCACCTCCTCGATGATCTCCCCCAACTCCGCCTTCTCCCAGTTCTCCCGGGTCAGCACGTCGTGGGCACGCGCCAGGGCGAACAGGCGCTCCTCGAAGGTCTTGGTGCTGGGCTGGTCCTCCTTGCTGATGCCTCGAAAGCTTTGGGCGGCAAGGGACTGTACGGTCGCGAGCGTGTTCTTGACCCGGTGGTTGAGCTCATTGATGAGAATGCGCTGATGCTCCTGTGCCTTCTTCTCGGCGCTGATCTCCCGCACCTCGATGATCGTGCCGATCGTATTGGCGTCAGCATCACAGATAGGGCTTGCCGTAAAAGCCACAGGATAGAAGCTGCCGTCCTTGTGAACGAACACCTCCTCTCCCTGCATCTGATTGTCCTCCGGGAACGCGCGATCAATAGGGCACTCCTCCAGGGGAAAGTGACTGCCGTCAGGACGGGTGTGATGGATCACGTCATGGAGGGGACGGCCTTGCACCTCCTCTAGAGTATAACCAGTCATCTTCTCGGCCGCGGCATTCATGTAGACACATTGTTGCTTGTCATCCATGAGGAAGATCGACACCGAGGCATTGTTCAACACGGCATTCAGGCGCCGCTGGGTCTCAATGAGCCGGGCATCCGTCCGATGGTGGGTCACGTCGTTGCACAACGCCAGTACCCCACCGACTCCGCTTGGCCGAGTGCTGTCATCAATGGGGCTGTAGCCGTAGGTCCACCACACGTCCTCCTGTCGGCCGTGGCGCGTCACCGGCACGAGCTGCTCCTCCTGCCAGGTCGCTCCTTTGCCGGCCATCACGTACTCGATCTGCGGACCAATGGTGTCCCAGATCTCTGCCCAGCAATCCCGTCCGCGCTGGCCCAGGCCACCGGGGTGGCGCTCCGGACCCATGATCTGGCGGTACGCGTCGTTGTAGAACTGGATGAGGTCGTCCCCCCACCAGATGAATACCGGATGATGGGTGCTGAGCATCAGGCGCACGCTGGTCTTGAGCGTCTGCGGCCATGAAGCCGGCGGCCCGAGGGGTGTGGATGCCCAGTCATAGGCTCGGATGAGTTCGCCCATCTCGCCGCCACCGCGCAGAAAGTCCTCTTTGCCACTGCTCGTGCTCGGGCGTGCAGCCGGCATCAGTTGGCTCAGTACGTCGCTCATGTGGGATCGGTTTTTCGATGAGAGGGTGTTGTGTCGGTGTGGTAAACTAGGTGTCTATTCCCGTCTTTTCAAACCTCACATTGCCAAGGCCTGCTCCCGTTCCACACATGGGTAATGAAATTACGACGTCCGCTCATGTTTGCGGAAGGCCGCTAAATTTAACGAGGCCTGAGCCTAAGAGGGAGCAAGCTCCTGCCCGGGAGGGACATCAGCCATCATAGTCGCTGGAAGCGGAGCAAAGGTGAGCTACGGTGGTCGCAAAAGCCACGGAGATCACAGAATGGCGACGCGATCACTTCCAAAGCATGTCGGCTTCATTCCGGATGGCAACCGGCGCTGGGCCGTCGGTCGTGGACTGCCCAAGGAGCAGGGCTATCAGTTCGGTATTGAACCTGGGCTGGCTTTGTTCGAAATGTGCAAGAGTATCGGCATCCCAGAGGTCTCCGTCTATTGCTTCACTCAGGACAACACCAAGAGACCACCGCCCCAAATCCAGGCATTCCGTTCAGCTTGCATGACATTTGCTGAGGAAATTACCCGTCGCGGGGCTGCCCTGCTGGTCGTCGGCAATGAAAATTCCGGGCTGTTTCCTCCTGAGCTTCGGACGTTCCGAGCCCGCCAGGGGAGCGGGATGAAGGTCAACCTGCTGATGAACTACGATTGGGAGTGGGACCTATCCGGTCTGCGGGAGGGAAGCATCCGGTCTCACGATGTTTCCAGGCTCGACCTGATCGTCCGGTGGGGCGGTGGACGGCGGCTGAGCGGGTTCCTGCCTGTGCAATCTGTCTATGCCGACTTCTACATTGTCGATGATTACTGGCCCGATTTCAAACCTGACCACTTCGATCAAGCTCTAAGCTGGTTCAGAGAACAGGATCAGACCTTGGGAGGATAAGGTGTAAGAATGTCGTGGCTGGAGGTGACGCAGATGTCCCTCCTTTGGGTTGTCCCGATGACGGCATTGTCCGCCTGATCTCTCACCTTTCGGCTTGTTCCTCTTCTTCCTCGGTAAGCAAGTCATCGAGATGGTCTGCCAAATCAAGAACCTGCTCGGAAACAGCATGATAGACGACGACATCGCCTGACCTGTCCTCCATCCGGATTTGATATTCTCCGTCAACACGAGTGACAGTGATCTTGGCGAGCGACTTTACGATTGGGAACTGAGCCATACGATCCTCCATGAGATAGCCCGAACGAGTGCAGTCAAAAGCCGGAATTGCTCCTAAGCGGTCCCGGCTCATTCTCGAATTGACTGCGACGGGTCAGCCAATCTGCTCAATGATGATCGCGCGTATCTCTTCGCGCGTCAGACCACTCGGTTGTGGCTTTTGCCGAGGGAGTAGCTTAGGAGGCTCCTTTTTCGGCAGTGGTCCTGAGAGTGCCCTTGCAGGCTTGAATTGGGGCTGAGATTGCATGGTGTCCTTGAGCGGCTACGGCCTTGGCCGCGCGGCTTTTGTTGCTTGTTGATGGAATTGAGAACGGGACAACGAGCGGCAGGTCATATGGTTCCGCTTGTGGGCAGACATTTAGGTGACTGATGAAAATGCGTGATTTGACTGAAAAGCAGTTTGTGGCCGCGATGGCGCGGAACGGGTTTATCAAGGACAACAACCTGCTCTACGGCTTCCGTCATCCTGATGTTCCAGAGGTGATGTTCATGACCATGCTGATCCAGGCCAGCGGCTATCGGGGAGCCCTGAAATCCGCACTGGAGAGGCTCAAGATGAGCCAGATCGAAACGGCTGAAAGCCGCAAGAACGGTAGGGCGAAAGCTGCTTAGCGCCCGCCTGTCCACCAGGAACCCTGCCTCCGCCCGCCCGTTGCCCCATGCTCACCCATAGAGGCCGTGATGATCTGCCCATTCTGCAAACAGGATGTAGACGATCCCTGCCACAACACGGTGGAGATGCAGCAGCGGGCCAGCAACCACGTGGATCGTTGCAATGAGGCTCTCAAGAGCCTCAGAGGCGTGGTGTGGGGCTGAAGTTTCGTGGGAGCCTACGAAGCAATCTTAACTTCGAGTGCGCGGCAGATGCGCGCAGCTGTCTCTTCCGGTTCGATCCCAGTCGTGTACCAGTCGAGCACAGTTATGTAGAGGTCACCTCGCGCCCGCTCGTACCGGTGCCGCTCGGCGCCAAGCTCTTGAAGGTCACGCCCAAGGCTGTTGATCTGATGCTGGCCCAGCTGAGAGGGGCACGACCTCGAGAGTTGACTGGACATTCGCGCTACCGGGCATGGGGCATCGTCTTAAGCCTATCCGGAAGGTGATCTCGCCTGCGCTCCCCGATGGATCGAACAGGCGTCCGGGCCGTTATGCGGGTGTCGTACCGAGGCCCACCAGCAGACATGCTCTGACGGGTTGGCCACAAGGCCCCCGCGATCCATCAGGACACTTGGAGAGAGACGGTGAAAGGGATCACGTTGCGCACCCCCGGCGGTCTCGATCGGCTCGAGCTGATCGACATGCCCGATCCCGGCGCTCCCGGCCCGGGTGAGGTCCGGGTCAGGGTGCACGCGAGCTCGCTCAACTACCACGACTACGGTGTCGTGAGCGGACGGATGGCGACGGAAGATGGGCGTATTCCGATGTCCGACGGCGCGGGCGTCGTTGAGGCGGTGGGCGAGGGCGTCACCGAGTTCAAGGACGGAGACCCTGTGGTTTCCTGCTTCTTCCCGGACTGGCACGAGGGACCGCCAACCGTGTCCGACTTCTCGACCACGCCTGGCGACGGGGTCGACGGCTATGCCCGGGAGGTGGTGGTGCGGCCGGCAACCTGGTTCACCCACACGCCGGTTAACTTCAGCCATGCCGAGGCGGCCACTCTCACGACAGCCGGACTAACTGCCTGGCGTGCCCTGGTGGTCATTGGTGGGCTCAAGGCCGGCGATGTGGTGCTGGTGCTCGGCACCGGCGGAGTATCGGTCTTCGCCCTGCAACTCGCGAAGGCGATGGGTGCGACGGTTATTGCCACCTCATCCTCCGACGAGAAGCTGGAGCGGGTCCGCGCCTTGGGCGCCGATCACACCATCAACTACCGCAAGCACGAGGACTGGGGCGTACGGGCGCGGGGCTGGACCGGCGGACGCGGCATCGACCATGTGGTGGAGGTGGGCGGCCCGGGGACGCTGGCTCAATCGATCGCGGCGGTGCGTATCGGCGGGCACATCTCGCTGATCGGCGTGCTGACCGGCCGCGCCGGCGAAGTCCCAACTGGCGCCCTGATGGCGAAGCAGGTCCGGCTTCAAGGCCTGATCGTCGGCAATCGGCGCCAGCAGATGGACTTCGTGCGGGCCCTTGAGGCCACAGGCCTGCGGCCGGTGATCGATCGCAGCTTTGGCCTGACCGAGATTGCCGAGGCCTTCCGGTACGAGGCGTCAGGAGCCCATTTCGGCAAGATCTGCCTCGAATTCTGAACCATCTCGGCACATCTCCCGTTTGACCGTCCCAGAAGGCCTCTGCCATGGCGTGCGAAGATTTCGCGGCCAGGTTTCATGGACGAGCAGGCCCGGCTCGCTGTACCGCGAGCGGATGCTCAGGTACCTGGGATGTTGCTATCGGCACGGGCTGTCCTGGGACGAGGCCAAAGGGCAGATGCAGGTCTTCCTGCACCAGCGCGGCGTGCCGCAGCAGGGCATCGCAAGCAGTTGGCGCTTGCCAAGCCGCTCCTCCAGCCTGGCTCGACTGGAGAGACGCCAGCAAGGTCTGCCTACAGGTTGTTCCCGCCAAAGCCGGGCTGAGGCGGCGCAGCGCCTACCCGCGCGGGATCTGTGCCCTGCGAGGCATCACCGGCAGGCTTGGCTTCGCTAGGATCCGACAGCTCATGACTGACAGGCTCACGCGGCGGCTGTCCATCATGCGCAGGAGGTCCGAGCACCAAGGTGCCGCCCATGTACGAGGGTGGATCGCTGGCCGGGAAGGAATACTCTGACCCTGCATCCACCAGATCGTCTTCTTCCTTGCGTGCGCTCATCGCCAATCACCTGTGCTCGTGCCTGCCCCTCTGTCGGAGCCAATGCAGTGGAAGCCGGGATGTTCTGGCGGCGCGTCAATTGGCATTCTGTCGCAAATCCGGAACAGGAACGAGAAAGTAGCAGTGTATCGTGCGGCACTCATGCGGCGAGCAGGTGAAACTGCTCGGCGAGCAATCGCTGCCGATTGCAGGCATATTTCGCCTGCTGTTTGCGCAGCATATGGATCAACTCGATGCCACCTAAGATCACGCGGCCACTGTCGACGGACTTGAAGCCGAGCATCGATCGCACACGGCGTTTGAAAGCGCGGTGATGCTGCTCGATGCAGTTATTGAGGTATTGACTCTGCCGGATCCTGATCGGCTTGAGCCTGCGTCTTGAACGGTCCTGCAGTCGGCTCTCGGCATCCCACGACAGGATGGCTTCCCGATTGGTCTGGCTGCCATCGATGACGGGATACCAACTGCGCCGAGATCTTCGCTGGTATCGTTGGAGCTATTGCCGGAGCAGCAGCAGCAACCGCAGCGAACAACAAAGCGAATGCCGTTGCCTGTTGCGAGAGCCGCTTTCGCTCCTACGATCGCCGGACCGGAACCTATCTCGGCTACGATGGTCTGCGGCATCCCTGGCCTTAGCAACAAGACTGCAATCGAAGAAAAAGCCCCTCACGTTCTGCCGGGGGAGGGGCCCGGTAACAGCCTGTTAACCATTTGTTAACCACATTGGCGGAACCATGGCTTGGCTGATCCGGCTCGAGAGATCGGTTCTTCTCCTCACGAAGCGGACGAGGCGCGGATGTGCCGCCTCGTTCACCTCGGGGACCAATTCAAGTGCGTTTACGATCCCGTAACTATAATCCTAACGAATATTGATCCGATCCGGCCCAGTGGCGTTTCACCTTGGCCTGAACGGAAGGGGGCTGCCTATGACAATTCTCGATCCAATCTCCGGCACGTTGGTAAAAATCGAGGTTCCGATCAGACCTCGCCGGTGATCGATTAGCTGACGCTTGTCTGCCGCTCACGTCAGCACCCGCCGCAATACGCCCCATCTGGTGAGAATGCTTCGAGCCTCTCCCGGATCATCCGTGCCGGCAAACGGCACGCCCTGGTCTCGGCATCATGCGGCAAATGCCTCCTGCTCCTCCGTCATGGTTTCGCCCTGGCGTTTCAACTCTAGGGCATGCAGGTACCCGCCGGGACCAGTGAACAGGAAATCGGACCATCCCCGCTGCACACCCATAGCCTTCTTGTCTCACTGATCAGGGTGCCAAATGTATGGTCCGGCCGTGCTCGCAAGATGGGGAGCATGAGGTTCTGTGGGGCAATCATGCAGCTACCCGTCTGTGGCCCCTGTCATTGTCGTTCGTCATACTCGGGTACCAGTGCTCGAATGCAGCGCGCAGCAAACAACCAAGGGCTCTGGTTCTTTTCTGCAGAAGCGGATGGGAGTGCCGTCTACCGGTGGAGCGATTACGGCTCGAGATAGAGGGCGAGCCTCGCGGCGGCGTTTCTCAAGTGGGTTTCTGCGGCGGCACGTGCGGTGGGTGCATCTTTCCGCAGGATAGCGTTGAAGATGGCCTGGTGCTCCGCTTGAACGGCCTGGGTCATGCCTCCCAAGCGCGCTGTGTTGGCGCGGGCCGTGCGAATAAAGTTACGGACGCGTCGGTCAAGGAAGTCGGACAGATCCCGAAAGAAAGGATTGCCTGTAGCCTCGACAATGGACCGGTGGAAGGCGAGGTCTTCCTCAACACCTGGTTCGCCGCGCTCGACGGCAGCCTCCATAGCGTCGAGCTGGGCTTGAATGCTCTTCAAATCCTCCTCGGATCGGCGCGTAGCGGCGTGCTCGGTGGCCGTCGCTTCAACCGCCATCAGAAGCTCGATGATGTTCCTGATCTCCTCCTTGTTGGAGAAGTCTGTCACCTCAAGGCGGAATACGGCGACTGCACTGGGGTCGGCGACGAACGCGCCTGCACCTTGGCGGGTCACGACGAGCCCGTCGTGCTTGAGCCGTCCGATCGCCTCGCGCACGGTCGGGCGGCTCACGCCGTAGGTTTCCGAAATCTGCTGCTCGGTCGGCAGCTTTTCGCCAGGCTGCAGGCGGCCGGAGACGATCTCTTCCTTCAGCCGCAGGGCCAGGGTGTCGGCGAGCGACGGGCCGCGCCCGATGATGTCTCGCGGCGCGGATGCCGAACGATGCTCGGTAGACTTGGCTGCTCTGCTCATCGGTTCAGCTTCCTATGTATAGTCCGCCGTTGATGTGGACGGACTCCCCGGTCACGAAACTCGCCCAATCCGAGCAGAGAAAGGCGACAACGCGCGCGACCTCCTCAGGCTGACCGAGACGTTTCAACGGGGTCTGTTCGATCAGTTGCGGGCCGCGCGCCCGAAGAAGAGGCTGCACCATCGGGCCGTCGATCAGTCCTGGCGAGACGGCATTGACCCGGACGCGCGGCGCAAGCTCCAGGGCCAGCGACCGCGAGAATGTCAGCACGGCTCCCTTGGCGGCGGCATAATGCGAATGCATGTAGCTGCCCTTGTGACCCGCCATGGAGGCGATATTTACGATGGCGGCACCGTCGCTTAGATATGGGATCGCCGCCCGGCACGTGTAGAACACGCCGGTGAGATTGACGTCTAGCGACTGCCGCCATTGCTCGTCCGTCATGTCGTGGACCATCTGGTCCCGATAGATCCCGGCGCTGGTCACCACGGCATCGACCGCTCCGAAGCGCTCCTTGGCGGCGGCAAGGCACCGGTCCGCATCGGTGGAAACGGCGGCATCCTGCCGGAGGCCGATGGCGCGCTCACCGGCGGGATCAAGTTCATGGGCGAAAGCCTTGACGCCGGGCTCGTCGAGATCGGTCAGGACGCAGGATGCGCCGAGGTCGAAGAAAAGCCTTGCGATCGCCCGGCTGATGGTTCCGTTGGCGCCCGTGAGGAAGAGAGTGCTTCCGGCGAAGTCGAACATGCTTGGGCTCTGCCTCTTATGTCATGAGCCAGCCACCGGCCACGTCGCAGACCTGACCCGTCACGAAGGCTGCACTGTCCGAGGTGAGGAACAGGCAGGTATTCGCCACGTCTTCAGGGGTGCCGAGGCGGCGCAGCGGCGTGGCGAGGCGGGCGGCCTCGTTGGCCTCGGGCGCCGTTCCCCGCACCAGGGGCGTATCGATGCGACCCGGCGCAACGGCGTTGACCGTTATTCCGTAGGGGCCGAGCTCACCCGCGAGATGCTTCGTGAAACCAATGAGCGCAGCCTTGGAGGCGGCATAATGAATGCCGACGATGTCGCAGAACGTCTTGCCCGCCACCGACGAGAGGCTGACGATCCGGCCGCGGCCAAGCTCGCGCATGCCGGGCACGACCGCACGCATGCCGTTGAACGCGCCCGTTAGGTTGACGTCGAGTACGCGGCGCCACTCATCCGGGCTCATCTCCCAGGCGAGCGCCCGCTTTCCGTCAGCTCCTGTCTTTGGGGATATCCCCGCGTTGTTGACGAGGATGTCGATGGTCCCCAGCGTCTCCGAAATGCGGCGGCAGGCTTCCGCAACGGCCCGGTCGTCCGCGACGTCGGCCGACAGCGCTATCACGTCATAGCCGCGCTCGCGGGCGGCGGATGCAGCTTCCTCCGCGAGGGCAGGATCGTGGTCGAGATAGGCGACACGGACCCCGGCGGTGGCATGGGCATCGGCGATTGCGCGCCCGATCCCGCGCCCGGCGCCGGTGACCAGGGCGACATGGCCACCATGAGAATTCATCGGCGGATCTCCAGCATGATCTTGCCCAGGTGCGCGCTCGATTCCATCAGCTCATGAGCTTCGCGTGCCTGTTCGAGTGGGAAGGTAGCATGCACGACGGGCCGGACAGCTCCCTTTTCGAGGAGAGGCCACACGTTTTGGCGCAGGGAATCGGCGATCTTGGCCTTTAGCTCGACGGAACGCGGGCGCAGCGTTGAGCCCGTGACCGTTAGGCGGCGCGTCATAACAGGCAAGAAGTCGATCTCGACCTTGCTCGACTGGAGAAACGCGATTTGAACCAAGCGGCCTTCCAGGGCGAGAACCGAAATGTTGCGTGCGATATAGGGGCCGCCGACCATGTCCAGAATGACGTTCACGCCGCGTCCATCGGTGAGCCTCTGCACCTGCTCGACGAAATCCTGCGTGCGGTAGTCGATGGCTTCATCGGCGCCGAGCAAACGGCAAAAGTCGCATTTCTCGGCGGAGCCGGCGGTCGCGTAGACCGTGGCCCCGGCCTGCTTGGCGAGTTGGATCGCCGTGGAACCGATTCCGCTCGAGCCGCCATGCACCAGGATCGTCTCTCCGGCGGCCAGGCGGCCGCGCGTGAAGACGTTGTCGTAAACGGTGTAGTAGTTCTCAGGCAGCCCGCCCGCTTCCAGCAAAGACAGCGGAGCGGGAATGGAGAGGCACAGAGCCGAATCTGCCACGCAGTATTCGGCATAGCCACCGCTCGCGACGAGAGCGCAGACCTCATCACCCATGCCGAAGCCGCTCACGCCGTCGCCGATTGCCACGATGCGGCCCGAGACCTCAAGGCCGGGGACATCAGTTGCACCGAGGGGAGGGGGATAGCCGCCTGCACGCTGGAGGCAATCCGGCCGATTCACGCCGGCCGCCGCGACTTCGATGAGCACCTGCCCGGCGCCAGGACTCGGCACGGGTGCGATTTCCACACGGATTACCTCCGGTCCGCCCGCACCTTCGAAACGGACCTGCCGCATTGTTTCGGGAATGGCCATGTTTAAGCGTTTCCTCACGTTTTCCGTCAAGTTCTCTGCAGCCGGTTGAGCCCGCCTGTCCACTCGATCCAAGGACTAACAATTTTCTACTTGTCAGGCAACTTGGTTATCTGCAGTATTTGCCAGCCGGACGAACATGCCGGTCGGATGTGCCGTACGGCGCTGCTCGCAAAGAGGCCACCACAACAGGGAGCCTCAGGGAGGAAACGATGAAGGTAGTTATGAAGGCGGCGGTTGCTGCCGGTTTGGCGCTGGGTGCGTCTCAAGCTTTCGCTCAAGAAACCGTCAAGGTTGGAGCGCTGTATCCGTTCTCTGGTGGTCTCGCCCTTCTCGGAGACGAGAGCTTCCGTGGACTGGAGCTCGCTATCGAGGAGCGTAATGCTGCTGGCGGCCTCAACGGAAAGAAGATCGAGCTCGTCAAAGGCGACGCCGTCGATCCCAACCAGGCCGTCGGCGAAGCGCGCCGCCTGACCTCGGTGGAAAAGGTACCGGTGATCTTCGGGACCTACTCGTCCTCGCTGTCTCTCGCCGCTTCTCAGGTCGCCGAACTGGCGGGCATTCCCTACTTCGAACTGGGGGCGATTTCGGACCCGATCACGGAGCGCGGCTTCAAATACGTCTGCCGCACTAATCCGACTTCGAAGGATTTTGCGAACCGGATGGTCGATTCCATCATAGAGGCCGTCGCTCCCGGGCTCAATGCGGACCCGAAGAGTCTCAAGATCGGCATCATCCATGAGGATTCTCTCTACGGGCAGACCGTTTCCGGCTTCCAGCAGGCCCGTGCGAAGGAAAAGAGCCTGAACGTCGTCGAGACGCTGCCCTACTCGGCCAAGTCGGTCGATCTCACGCCGGTGATTCTCCGCCTCAAATCCGCAGGCGCCGATGTGGTCCTTCAGACCTCGTATCAGAACGACACGGTTCTGTTCTTCCGTCAGATGAAGGACCAGGGCTTCAAGCCAAAGGCGGTGATCGGCGCCGGCGGCGGCTACTCGACACGTGACACGGCTCAGGCCGTCGGAACCGAGAACATCGAGGGCGCGCTCAACGTCGACTTCCCGCAGTACCGCACGAATCCGCAGGCTGCTCCGGGCATCGACGAGTTCGTGAAGAAGTATCAGGCGAAGTACGGCACCGCTCCGCGCTCCGGCCACAGCCTTACCAACTACATGGGCGCGAATGTCTTCCTCGACGCCATGGCTGCCGCCAAGGACCTCAAGGGCGACGCGATCAAGGAAGCTGTCATGAAGGTGGATATTCCTGTCGGCAGGACCGCAACCGGCTGGGGCGTGAAGTTCAACGAAAATTGCCAGAACACCCGGGTCAGCCCCTTCCTGATGCAGTGGCAGGGCGGCGAACTCGTGACCGTGTTCCCGGCTGAAGCCGCCGTTGCGAAGATGAAGACGGGCATCGGCACCAACTGATCCCCGCCGCGGTCGCGGCCTCCGGAACACAGTGGTTCCGGAGGCCGCCTTTTCATCTCCCAGACTTTCCTGCTTGCGTCCCGGAGCTCGTCGATGGACGTCCTCGTACAGCTATTAATCAATGGCATCATGCTCGGCAGCATGTACGCTATCATCAGCGTCGGCCTCACCCTGATCTTCGGGATCGTCCGGGTCGTCAATTTCGCTCACGGCGAGTTCCTGATGGTCGGCATGTACGCCGTCTATCTCCTGGGGGCCTACTGGGGCCTCAATCCTTACGTCTCGGCTGTGCCGGTCATCATCCTGCTCTTTGCGCTAGGCTCCCTGGTGCAGCGGTTCATCATTCAGCCGCTGCTGGGTGCAGACGAGCACATCCAGATCTTTGCAACGGTCGGTCTGTCGACGGCTCTCGTGAACCTGGCCCTGCTCGTCTTCGGGGCGGATCTCTATTCCCTGACTGTCCCGTCTGCGCGGCAGGCCGTTTCAGTGGGCGATTACACGATGCTGACCGGGCAGATCTTCATGCTCGCCTGCGCCGTCATTCTCGTGGCGGGATTGCACTTCTTCATGCAGACAACGGCTCTCGGCCGGGCGATCCGCGCAACGGCGCAGAACCGCAATGCCGCTCTCCTCATGGGCGTGCGCGTCGACCGGATCTACGTCATCACCTTCGGCCTTGGCGCGGCATGCGTCGGACTGGCGAGCGCGCTCCTGATGCCGCTCTACCCGGTGACGCCGACCATCGGCACCTATTTCGTGCTGACGGCCTTCGTCGTGGTGGTGCTCGGCGGAATGCGAAGCATCTACGGCGCTTTCGTCGGCGCGATGATCATCGGCATCGTGGACAGCCTCTCGGGCTATTACATCGCTCCGGACCTCAAGGAAGTGGTGTATTTTGCAATCTTCATCCTCATCCTGATCTTCAAGCCGACGGGCCTCTTCGGGTTCGGCCGCGGTACGGAGTGAAACCATGACCACCAAAGCTTTCGCGCCATCCGCGGCGGTTCCCCGGAAGTCGAGTCCTCTGGCCCGCCTGACCGATCCACGGGTCTATTGCTCGCTTGCGGCGCTTTCGCTCATACTCATAGTTCCTCGCATCATCGACTCGCCGTTCGTCATGCACGTCTTCGTGACGATCTGCGTCTTCGGTGCGCTCTCTACTGCCTGGAACATCGTCGGCGGCTATGCGGGACAGCTGTCGCTAGGCCATACCGTGTTCTACGGCATCGGCGGCTACACGACGGCTCTCCTGATCCAGCACTTCGGCCTGAGCCCCTGGATCGGCATGTGGGCCGGTGCGGCGCTCTCCGTGCTCGTCGGCATCGGAATCGGCTATCCGTGCTTTCGTCTGCGCGGGCCGTTCTTCTCTCTCGCGACCATCGCATTCCTTGAGGTCGTGCGTCTCCTCGCCATCCACTTCCATGGTCTGACCGGCGGAGCGGCGGGCCTTATCGTGCCGCTCAATCTCGGCTGGGAGTGGATGATCTTCCGCGAGAAGTTCAACTATCTCTACATCGCTTTCGGGCTTCTGCTGCTGACGCTGCTCGTCTCCTGGGCAATCCGCAATTCCCGCCTCGGCTTTTATCTGACCGCTGTGCGCGAGCGTGAGGACGCCGCATTGGCTGCCGGCGTCAACAACACCGGAGTGAAGCTCAGGGCCGTCATTGTCTCTGCGGCGCTGACGTCGCTCGTCGGCTCCTTCCATGCCATGTACATGACCTTCCTCGAGCCCGCGACGATGTTCTCGCTCGCGACTGCCATTGAGATCGCGATGTTCTCCCTCATCGGCGGCCTAGGAACGGTCGTCGGGCCGCTCCTTGGCACCGTCCTTGTGGTGCCGATCGCCGAACTGGCCCGCGGTTGGCTCGGCGCTTCCGCCAATGGCCTGCACGGCTTCGTCTATGGCACCGTCCTTGTGATAATCACGTTGACACTGCCAGCCGGTCTCGTCGGAACCTTCGGCCCTCGCGTGGGCCAATGGATCGACCGCCTGCCGGGTGGCGGACGGCGTCAGGACGCTCATGCGGCGCCCGCTTCCCGTCCGATCTCGGGCGAACCGGGCCAGCCGATCCTCGAGGCGAAGGGCCTCGTGATGAAGTTCGGCGGCCTGACGGCGACGGACAACGTCTCTATTACGCTCCGCCGCGGTGAAATCCTCGGAATCATCGGTCCCAACGGCGCGGGCAAGACCACCGTCTTCAACCAGATCTCGGGCTTCCTGAAGCCGACCTCCGGCACGGTTGCCGTAATAGGTCCGGACGGGGCCATGACGAACCCGGCCTCTGCGGACGAATTCTCCCGCCTCGGCATCGGGCGCACATTCCAGATCGTGCAGCCCTTCGGAAAGCTGACGGTGCTCGAAAACATCATGGTTGGCGTATTCATGCGCCACCCGAAGGTGGATGATGCCCGTGCGGCGGCGCTGCGTGTCGCCCGCCTGGTCGGCCTGGAGGACATCAAGGATGTGGAGGCCCGCAATCTTCCCATCGGCGGACTCAAGCGTCTGGAAGTGGCCCGGACGCTGGCGACGGAGCCGTCTATTCTCCTCCTCGACGAGGTCATGGCGGGGCAAAGCCAGTCGGACACGCAGCGGATGGTCAATCTCATCCGCACCATCCGCGATACCGGCGTCACGGTCATCGCAATCGAGCACAACATGCAGGCGATCATGAGCCTCTCGGACCGGATCATCGTAATCGACTCCGGCAAGGTGATCGCCGAAGGCAATCCGCAGGATGTCGTCAAGAACAGGCGCGTGATCGAGGCCTATCTCGGAGAGGACTTCGTCGATGCTCAAGGTATCTAATGTAACGGCAGGCTACGGCCGCACGGTTATCCTCCAGGATATCTCGATCGAGATCGGCCGTGGGGAGGTCGTCACCATTATCGGCTCGAACGGGGCGGGCAAGACGACGCTGCTGCGCACCATCTCAGGCCTGGTGAAGCCGTCGAGCGGAGAAATCGTCTTCGACGGCGAGCGGATCGACCGGCGCGATCCCGCCGATGTCGTCGGGCGCGGTCTAATCATGGTCCCCGAGGCGCGCCAACTGTTTCCTGTCATGACCGTGCGCGATAACGTAATGATGGGCTGCTATCACCCCAACGCACGCGAAGGTGCAGCCCGGCGGTTCGACGAGGTTCTCGACATCTTCCCGAGGGTGAAGGAGCGTCTTGACCAACTGGCAGGCTCCCTGTCGGGTGGCGAACAGCAGATGGTCGCCATCGCGCGCGGCCTCATGGCGTCACCGAAGCTCCTCATGCTGGATGAGCCCTCGCTCGGCCTCGCACCTCTCATCGTGCAGCAGATGTTCGATGTGGTCGACCGGATCTGCCAGATGGGCACGACGGTGCTCCTCGTCGAGCAGAAGGCCTTCCACGCGCTCAAGATCGCGAGCCGGGCCTACGTGATCGAGAACGGCCATATCGCCATGGAAAACACGGGCGCCGGCCTCCTAGCCGATCCGCACATCAAGACTGCGTATCTCGGAATCTAGTGGACAGGACTGACATGCTGCACCGGAACTACATCGGCGGAGAGTGGGTCGAAGGCGCTTCGACGAACCGCAACATCAATCCGTCCAACCTCGACGACGTCGTCGGTGAATACGCCTCCACCGACGCCGCGCAGACCGAGGCCGCCATTGCCGCGGCTCACGCCGCATTCCCGGCTTGGGCGGCATCGAGCCCGGAACTGCGTTCGGACATTCTCGACCGGATCGGTACGGAGCTTCTCGCCCGCAAGGACGAGCTCGGTCGCTTGCTCTCGCGCGAAGAGGGCAAGACGCTGCCGGAAGGCATCGGCGAGGTCGCACGCGCCGGGCGCGTGTTCAAGTTCTTCGCCGGTGAGGCCCTGCGGCTGACGGGAGACCGGCTTGCCTCCGTCCGGCCGGGCGTCGATGTCGAGACAATCCGCGAGCCCGAGGGTGTGGTTGGCCTCATCACGCCGTGGAATTTCCCGATTGCGATCCCTGCCTGGAAAATCGCTCCAGCGCTCGCGTTCGGAAACTGCGTGGTGTTCAAGCCCGCCGAGCTCGTGCCGGGGTCTGCTTGGGCCCTGTCCGAGATCATTGCTCGGGCGGGCGTTCCGGCAGGTGTCTTCAATCTGGTCATGGGGCCGGGCTCCCAGGTCGGCAGCGCCATCGTGAAGTCTCCGCTGGTGCGCGCCGTCAGCTTCACCGGGTCGGTTCCGGTCGGGCGCCGTCTCGCAGGGGATCTTGTGGCGCGAGGCGCGAAGATCCAGCTCGAGATGGGCGGCAAGAATCCTCTCGTCATCCTGGACGACGCGGACCTGAAGGTCGCAGTCGAGTGTGCGGTGAACGGTGCCTTCTTCTCGACAGGCCAGCGCTGCACCGCATCCTCGCGCCTGATCGTGCAGGAGGGAATCCATGACCGCTTCGTGGCGGCCCTGGCCGATCGGATGGCCAGGCTGAAGGTGGATGACGCCCTAAAGGCGGGCACCGACATCGGCCCCGTGGTCAGCCGCTCGCAACTGGAGCAGGATCTCGGTTATGTGGATATCGGCCGTAACGAGGGCGCGAAGGTCGTCGTCGGCGGCGAAGCCCTGAACCGCGACACGCCCGGCTACTACATGTCTCCGGCTCTCCTCACCGAGACAGCCAACGACATGCGGGTCAATCGCGAGGAGATCTTTGGGCCGGTCGCGACCGTCATTCGGGTGTGCGATTACGAAGAAGCTCTCGCCGTCGCCAATGACACCGAGTTCGGCCTGTCCTCCGGCATCTGCACCACGTCCCTCAAGCATGCAAGCGACTTCAAGAAGCGCTCCGCTGCCGGAATGGTGATGGTGAACCTGCCGACGGCCGGTGTCGACTATCACACCCCGTTCGGCGGCCGAAAGGGCAGCTCGTATGGCCCGCGCGAGCAGGGCGCATATGCGCGCGAGTTCTACACGGCGGTGAAGATCGCCTACACGCTCGGGTGATGAGATGACGGAAGTCACAGGGCGCACAAAGGTCTGGGCCATTCTGGCCGACCCGATCCACCACGTGAAGACGCCTCAGGCCCTCAACGCGCACATGCGCGAGCGTGGCGTCGACGGCGTTCTCATTCCCGCTCACGTTGGTGCTGACGACCTTGCCGGCCTCGTGTCCGGTCTCAAGGCCATGCGCAATCTGGGAGGCTTCATCGTCACGGTCCCCCACAAGACCGCCATGGTGGACCTCTGCGACGAGGTGAGCGAGCCGGCGAGGGCGATCGGCGCCGTCAACACCGTGCGCCGGAACGCGGATGGCCGTCTCGTGGGCGAGATGCTCGACGGGGCGGGCTTCGTCGCGGGCCTGCGTCAGGGTGGCATCGAGCCGAATGGAAAGAGCGTCTATCTCGCGGGCGCGGGTGGAGCCGCCAACGCCATTGCCTTCGCCTTGGCGGAGGCGGGCGTGTCCAGCCTGATCATCGCTAACCGCACCCGCAGCAAGGGAGAGGACCTGAAGCAGCGCCTCGAACAGCGCTATCCTTCGGTTCCGGTCGAGATCGGAACACCCGATCCCTCCGGGCATGACATCGTCGTGAACGCCACCTCCTTAGGCCTTCGCGAGGGCGATCCTCTTCCCCTGGATGCATCCCGCCTCTCGCCCAACCAGGTCGTGGCCGAGATCATCATGCAGCCGGAGACCACAGCGCTGCTGGCAGCCGCCAAGGAGCGGGGATGCCGGACCCACCCGGGGCGGCCCATGCTCTCGTGCCAGCTCGACCTGATGGCCGATTTCATGGGGATGCATCCGTGACAGCCCACCGCCCCCCGGCCAGTCTCGAAGGACGCTGCGCGCTGGTGACCGGCGGCGCCTCCGGGATCGGCCTGGAGATGACGCGCACATTCGCCGACCGACGGGCACGTGTTCTGGTGCTCGATCAGGACCCTAGGGCGGAGGAGACAGTTCAGGGGCTTGAGAACGTCGCAATCTGCACGGGCAGCGTGAGCCAGCCAGCCGACGTGAGGGCCGCCTTCGATATGGCGGAGGAGCGCTTCGGTCCTGTCGATATTGTCCTCGCGAATGCGGGCATTTCCCAGAACTGTCCGACGCTCGACCTCGATCTCGATAGCTGGCGGCGCGTGATGAGCGTGAATCTCGACGGCGTCTTCCTGACGGCTCAGGAGGCAGGCCGCCGTATGATCCCGCGCGGGCAGGGGCGGATCGTTCTCATGTCCTCCATCTACGGCATCGTTGCCGCGCCCGAGCGCCTAGGATATGTCGTCTCGAAGAGCGGCGTGTCCGCCATGGCGAAGGCGCTGGCAGTGGAATGGGCGCGCCATGGAGTCCGCGTGAACGCGATTGCGCCGGGTTATGTCCGCACACCTTTCGTAGAGGATCTCCAGAGGCGCGGGCGGCTCGATATCGGAGCGCTGGAAAAGCGCACTCCGATGGGACGCCTCATCGAAGCAAGCGAAGTGGCTGAGGTCGCCGCCTTCCTGGCCTCCGATGCATCCGGACCCATGACGGGACAGATCATCGGCGTGGATGGCGGCTGGACCGCATACGGATACGTGTAGGAGGACGGCCATGCCGGAACGCACGAGCCTTGTCACCGCAGCGCCCTGGATCGAGCTGCGGACCACTGAGGATGACTGGAACGCCGCCGATCCGGCGCTGCTCGGCGATATGCTGACCCAGCTCAACCTCATCCGTGCGTTCGAGGAAACAGTGCTCGACCTCGCAGGCGAAGGGCTGGTGCACGGTCCGGCCCATTCCTCCATCGGCCAGGAGGGCGGCGCCGTCGGGTCCGTCGTCGGACTTCGCTCGACCGACCAGATCAACGGTTCGCATCGCGGGCATCACCAGTTCCTTGCGAAGGCCCTATCGTACATTGCGCCGAGGCTCGATCCGAAAGCAGATTTTTCCGCGCCCGTGGAGCAGGTGCTGTATCGTTCGCTTGCCGAAATTCTCGGGCTCGAGCCGGGCTTCGGCCACGGGCGCGGCGGCTCCATGCACCTGCGTTGGGCCAAGGCCGGAGCGCTCGGCACCAATGCCATCGTGGGAGGCGGCGTACCGCTCGCGGCGGGAGCCGCCATGGCCCATAAGATGGCCGGAACGGGCGATGTGGCGGTCACCTATTTCGGGGATGGAGCCATCAATATCGGCTCGGCACTGGAGACAATGAACCTTGCGGCGGCCTGGTCGCTGCCCATGGTGTTCTTCGTCGAGAACAATCTTTATGCAGTCGCGACCAAGATCGACGAGGTCACGCGCGAGGCGCGCCTGTCGGCGCGCGGATGCGGCTTCGGCATCCCGTCATGGCGGGTCGATGGCATGGACCCGCTGGCAGTCCATCTCGCGACCCAGGAGGCCGTTGCGCTGTGCAGGGAGGGCAGGGGCCCCGCGCTGGTTGAGGCCGAGGTCTATCGCTTCTTTCATCAAAACGGGCCGCTACCCGGCTCCGCCTTCGGGTACCGCAGCAAGGAGGAGGAGGCCGCCTGGCGCGCCCGCGATCCGCTGACGCGCACGGCCGCCGAGATGGTCAGGCGGGGTCTTCTGAGCGAAGCCGACGTTCAGGACCTGCGCGACAGGTGCAAGACAATCATGACTGAACTGGCCGGACGTCTCGTGGAGCCGCACGGCAACTCGCGGCGCATCCGCCCCGATCTCTGGCCCGACACCGCTTTCGTCGATGTGGGCATCCGGGGCGACCTTCCGGATTGGCGCGGCGCCAGGATCATCGAGGCCGACGCACATCGTGGAACTGTCCGCGAGCGGAAATTCGTGGATGCCATTGCCGATGTCCTGCACCGGCGTTTCGAGACCGATACGTCCCTCGTCGTCATGGGCGAGGATATCCATCGCCTGAAAGGCGGTACCAACGGCGCAACCCGGGGGCTTGCCGATGCCTTTCCTGGACGCATTCTCGGGACGCCGATCAGCGAGGCGGCCTTCACGGGGCTTGCAGGGGGCCTCGCGATGGACGGCCGCTTCCGGCCCATCATCGAGTTCATGTATCCCGACTTCATGTGGGTGGCGGCGGATCAGGTGTTCAACCAGATCGGAAAGGCCCGCCATATGTTCGGGGGCGATGCGGACATGCCGCTCGTGCTACGGACGAAGATCGCCATGGGCACGGGCTACGGCTCGCAGCATTCCCTCGATCCCGCCGGCATCTTCGCGACCTCGCCAGGCTGGCGGATCGTGGCGCCTTCGACGCCGCACGACTACGTCGGCCTTATGAACGCTGCCCTGCGCTGCCGGGATCCCATTCTGGTGATCGAGCATGTCGATCTGTACCAGACGATGGGCAACATTCCCGCGGAGGACCTCGACTACGTCATTCCGCTCGGCAAGGCCCGGATCGTCCGCCCCGGGAACGAGCTGACGGTCGTCACCTATTCATCCATGGTGGCGCGCAGCATCGAGGCCGCCGAGCGTCTCGGGGTCAATGCGGAGGTGATCGACCTTCGGACCCTCGACCGTGCATCCTTGGACTGGGAAACCATTGGAGCCAGCATCCAGAAGACCAACAACGTGATCGTCGTCGAGCAGGGCTCGCTCGGCACGTCCTACGGAACGATGCTCGCCGACGAGATCCAGCGCCGGTACATGGATTGGCTCGATCAGCCGGTGCAGCGGGTTCATGGGCGCGAAGCCTCTCCGACGATCTCGAAGGTGTTGGAGCGCGCGGCTTTCGCCGGAACACGGGAAGTCGCGCAGGGACTCGCCTCAGCCATGGCTGCGAAAGGCGCGCCGCTGGAGGGAATTCTGCTCGATGAGGCATTCAGATGAACAGACAGGCCGCGCTTCTAGAACGCCTGGCGGACATTGTAGGCCCTAGCGGCATCATCACTGACAGACCGGAGCTGGAGTCCTATTCCGTGGATTGGCGCAGGCTTTTTCCCGGCAGGCCGTCCTGCGTCGTGCGTCCGTCATCGAGCATGCAGGTCGCACAGGTCGTGCAGGCTTGCCGGGAGGCAGGCGTTCCCCTCGTGCCGCAGGGCGGGAATACGGGGCTGGCCGGCGGCGCCGTTCCAGACGCCTCCGGCACGCAGATCGTCCTCTCGCTTAACCGTATGACGGCCATCCGCGAGGTCGATCCTGTCGGCCTCGCCATCGAGGCAGAAGCCGGGTGCATCCTGAAGGTCGCGCAGGATGCGGCGCAGGCGGCAGGCCGCCTCCTGCCAGTCAGCCTCGCAGCGGAGGGATCGGCCACCATCGGTGGTGTGGTCGCGGCCAATGCGGGCGGCGTGAACGTGCTGCGCTACGGCATGACCCGCAGTCTCGTGCTCGGCCTCGAAGTGGTGCTGCCGGACGGCAGCATCGCTAATGGCCTACGCAGGCTCCGCAAGGATAACGCGGGCTATGACTGGAAGCAGCTCTTCATCGGCAGTGAAGGCACCCTCGGCATCGTGACGGCGGCCGTCCTGCGTCTCGTGCCCCGTCCCAAGCGTGCCGTAACGGCCTTGCTATCGGTCGCCGATCCCGATGCCGCGCTCCGGCTTCTGGAACTCGCTCAGGATGAACTGGGCGATCAGATCTCGGCTTTCGAGCTGATCTCCCGCATGTCCCTTGACCTTGTCGAGAAACACGCAGGCCTCAAGCCGCCGATCGCCGAGGGCGAATGGTTCGTCCTGATCGAGGCTGCATCCAGCCTTGCCGGCCTGCGTGAGGCCGCCGAGGCGATGCTCGGCGCTGCTTTCGAGCGTGGGATTGCGCTCGACGGTGTCATTGCCGAGTCGGGGGCTCAGGCCGCCCAACTCTGGGCCCTGCGCGAGCACGTGACGGAATCCGAAGCCCGGGGGGGCAAGAGCGTTAAGCACGACGTTTCCGTTCCATTGCCCGCCATCCCGCACTTCGTGGCCGATGCCTGGAAGGCGGTTGCAGCGGGAGTGCCAGGAGCACGTGCGAATGTCTTCGGTCACCTGGGCGACGGGAATCTTCACTACAACGTGCTTGTCGAGGACAGCCACGACACAGGCACCGTCAATCGCATCGTGCACGATATCGTTGCGGCCTACGGCGGCAGCATTTCCGCCGAGCACGGCATTGGTCAGTACCGCGTCGGCGAACTCGCCCGGTATCGCCCCTCGACTGAGATGGAGCTGGCACGCAAGATCAAGAAGGCTCTCGATCCGGAAGGATTGCTCAACCCCGGCAAGGTGCTCTCACCCTGACAGTCGGGCTCAAGCATAGCGAGTCCGAGGCTCTGAAAGAATGTCGTTATGGAAACTTTCGATTATGTGATTGTTGGCGGGGGTACGGCGGGCTGCGTTCTGGCGAACCGCTTGACCGCCTCGTCCGAGCACAAGGTTCTCGTTCTGGAGGCGGGCGGGCCGGACGACGGATTCTGGATTCCCATTCCGGCGGGTTTCAGCAAACTGCTAACGAATGCCAAATATAACTGGCGCTTCCAGACGGAGCCGGAAGAGAACGTCTATAATCGCACTATCGTCGTGCCGCGCGGCAAGGGACTCGGCGGCTCGACGCTGATCAACGGCATGATCTACGTGCGCGGGCAGCCACAGGATTACGACACCTGGGCGCAACTCGGAGCGACCGGCTGGAGCTTCGAGGACGTCCTGCCGTACTTCAAGAAGCTCGAGAGCTTTGAGGATGGCGAAAGCACACTGCGGGGAGGAAGTGGACCGCTCAATGTCGTGCGGGTTTCCGAGCGGCCGGCGATCTCCGAAGCTTTCATCGCGGCGGCCCAGCAGGCAGGCTTTCCCGCCAATCCCGACTACAACGGTGCCGATCAGGAAGGTTTCGGCTATTATCAGGTCAACCAGCGGAACGGTCGGCGCTGGAGCGCGGCGGATGCTTACCTGCGTCCTGCCATGTCGCGGAAGAACCTCAAGGTACAGACCCACGCCCACGTCACACGCATCGATTTAAAGGGCCGCCGCGCCGTGGGTGTGACATACAAGGTCGGGGATGAGGTAAGAAAGGTGAGGGCGCAGGCCGAAGTGATCCTGGCGGCAGGATCCATTCAGACCCCGCATCTGCTCGAACTATCAGGCGTCGGAGAACCCGACACGCTTTCCTCATTCGGCATTCCGGTTGCCCATGCGCTTCCCGGAGTGGGAAACAACTATATCGATCATTTCGCAACACGCATGAATTGGCGCGTGAAACTGCCGGTCACGCTCAACGACATGACGCGCGGATGGCGCCTTGGAGCCGCAGTCGCCCAGTACTTTCTCACCCGCAAGGGCATTCTCACGTTCGGCACCGGCCTTGCGCATGGTTTTGTCAAGACGAGACCCGAGCTCGAAACGCCGGATGTGCAGTACTTCTTCATGCACGCGAGCTATGCGAATGCCGGCGAACGCAAGCTTGATCGCGAGCCAGGCATGACCATCGGCGTGACGCAACTGCGCCCGGAATCGAGAGGGACAATCCATATCAAGTCGCCCGATCCGATGGTGCCGCCTGCAATCCGCCCGAACTTCCTGTCGGTGCGGACCGATCAGGAGGCCCTGATAGAAGGGATGCGAATTGCGCGTCGCGTGATCGACCAGAGGGCCATGGATTGTTACCGGGGCTATGAGATGAATCCGGGTGCTGACGTCAACAGTGATGACGAATGGCTTCATTTCGCACGGCAGAACGGCCAGACCATCTATCACGCCATCGGCACCTGCAGCATGGGTAAGGGGCCGCGGGCCGTCGTAGACGAGCGCCTGAAGGTTCATGGCCTCGAGGGGCTTCGCGTCGTCGACGCCTCCATCATGCCGGCCATGGTCTCCGCCAATACGGCGGCCGCCGTATTGATGATCGCAGAAAAGGGGGCCGATCTCATCAAGGCCGATGCACGTGAGAGGGCTTGATGGACCGCGACGGTGGATGCCTCGGCAGACGCCGCATGGCGAACGGCTCAGGTGCCAAGGGATAATTGAGGGGCAGGGAGGACGGACATGACAAACTTCACTTTTCAGAGCACGCCGCGTGCAATCTGCGAGACGGGTGGACTGAAGCGCCTCGGGAAACTGACGGCTGGCCTTGGTGTCAAACGGGCCATCGTCGTATGCGACCCAGGCATCGCCGACTGCGGCTTCGCGGAGCGCGCCGCCGCCACGCTCAAAGAGGCCGGTATCGCTGCAACGGTGTTTGACCAGGTGCAGGCGGATCCGCCTGTGGGCGTGGTACGAACGGCCGTTGACGCTGCGCGGGCCTTCGGTGCCGATGGCGTGATAGGACTTGGCGGCGGCAGCTCACTCGACACAGCGAAGCTCGTAGCCCTCCTGGCCCGCTCCGAGCAGGTCATCGAGGATCTGTACGGAACAGACCTCGCACGGGGCGACCGTCTGCCTCTGATCCAGGTGCCGACTACGGCGGGCACCGGCTCTGAGGTGACCTGGGTTTCGGTAGTCACCAGCGAAGCCAACGAGAAGAAGGCGATCTTCTCACCGCAGCTCCTGCCAGACGTGGCGCTTCTCGATGCCGAGCTCACGCTGGGCATGCCGCCGCGCGTCACCGCAGCGACAGCGCTCGACGCCATGGTTCATGCCGTCGAGGCCTATACCAGCCGCACGCGCAAGAACATCGTTTCCGATGCCCTCGCCGTGAAGGGACTGGAACTGCTCGGCGCCAATATCCGTCGCGTCGTGGCCGACGGATCCGATATCGAGGCGCGCTCCGCCATGCTGCAGGGTTCGATGTTAGCGGGCATGGCCTTCATCAACGCAACGGTCGCCGCCGTACATGCCCTGTCCTATCCGCTCGGCGCCCGCTTCCATATCCCGCATGGGCACAGCAACGCCCTCGTCATGGGGCCGGTGTTCCGCTTCAACATTCCGGTCGCGGAGAAGGCCTATGCGGAGCTTGCTCCGCATCTGCTTCCTCACCACTCCTTCGCAAGCGATGCCGAGGCCGCTGAAGCTTTCGTCTCCGAGCTGGAGGAGTTGGTTGCCTCTGTTGGGCTGGAAACTCGGCTGAGCCAGCTCGGCGTGACCGAGGCGGATATTCCCGAGATGGCAAGGGAGGTGACTGTCGGCATCCAGAGATTGCTGGCCAACAACCCGCGCGACATGAGCTATGACGACGTCGTCAGCCTTTACCGCTCTGTCCTTTAGTTGACCGCGCGAATTTTCAGAGATCACATTGTTGATTTTCACCCGGAACTGACCCGGGTAGGCGCGTAACGTCCACTGAGAATTGACCCATGTGAACCTTCCCCAACGCAGAGCGCGGCGGGGAGTACCGGAGCGATCCACATGAGACTTTTGAACCTCACCCGACGCATGGCGTTGCGGGAGAAGCTATCAATCCGGGAGATCTCAATGACGGACCGGCCTGCCTCGCAACATCATTAAGAAGTATCGATTGTGTGCGTAAAGTGGAGTGCGCCCACTCGGAGTGGGCAGTGATCATGCCGCGGGATTGACCGTCTGCCGGGTGTGTTGATCCTCAAACTGCTTCGGGCTCAGATAGCCGAGGGCCGAGTGGAGCCTGCGGCTGTTGTAGACCTCCTCGATAAAGCGCGGAAGGTCCTCGGCGGTATCCTTGAAGATCTCGTAGGCCATCGGTTTAGACCGCCTCCACCTTGAGCGTCTTCATGAAGCTCTCCGCCTTGGCATTGTCGTACGGATTGCCGAGCCGGCCCATTGAGCCGACCAGACCGGCGGCATCCAGAGCCTCGCGATAGATCTCGGCCGCATAGGTGCTGTAGAAGCCGGCAAGATGCTGGCACAGCTCGGAGCAGTCGACGAAGCAATGGATGCGCCGCAGCAGGTGATCGGACGGAACATAGTCCTCAAGCCGGAATGCGTAGAACAGGCTCTCCTGCATCACGAGACGCTCGCCCATCATGGCCCGCCCCTCCTGCTGAGAAGCCTCATCAGGGAATCACGATCCGCCGCCAATCACGAGGACTTTTTCAACGAAATCACTAGGAAACGACGATAGTTAGTCGTGAGATGCTGACCTGCTCTGGGTGGGAGTTGCCGCCCCTTTCTCTCTCAGGGCAGCTTGCAACTGCTGCATCTCCGCCTCATACGCCTCGACATAGCTTAGATGCCAGTCTCGTTCCGGAGATCCTTCTGCGAGCCGGCGCCGTGCAAGAATTCTGCCCTCCAGTTCCTTGATCCTGAGATGGGCAAAGGACAGGTCGCTGGTCATCGGGGTTGGTCCTCCAGCCCTCCGGCAGCCCTCCGGATGGTTCGGCCACGAGTTTCGCCCGCATTTGGGGCAATCAAGAGGCGCGGGCGCTATCCTGGCGAGGATCGGGAACACAGACTGTTCCGAAGCCTGCCCGGCAGCAACAGAGTAGCCTCCGGCCGCTCCGGTTTGGCCTTCGGGATATTGTGCTTGAGAGCCGAGCTTGACCATGGCAGCTTGCGGGACCTCGCTCTGAGTCCTCTCGCGGTCTGCCGAAGACGGCCTCTCTCCCTCCTGATCGAATCATTATGATGAACAAACTTCCGCCCCTTCGTACTGGAAAGCCCCGCGTTGAACAGGGTTACCTTCAGCCGCTCGGTGGACTCGGGATCCCGTTTAGCCTCATTGAGGGTGCAGCGCCCGGTCCCTGCCTGCTCGTCACGGCTGGCGTCCATGGCTCCGAGTACTGCTCGATCGAGACTGCTGTCCGCCTGCTCAAGAGAAAACCGGAGGAGATCAAGGGAACTCTTGTGGTCCTCCCCATTCTCAACGTGCAGGGCTTTCGCCAACGTAGCATCTATATCATGCCGGAGGACGGCAAGAACCTGAACCGCATGTTCCCGGGCGATCCTGACGGCTCCACAAGCGAGCGCCTGGCGCATTGGCTGGTGACGGAGGTCTATCCGCAAGTCGATGCCTATCTCGATCTCCACGGCGGTGACTTGGACGAGTCGCTTGCGCCGTTCACACTGTTCCCGAGTGGCTGTGAGAGGTCGAGGGCGCTAGCGACCGCCTTCGGGCTTCCGGTCGTGGTTGCTGCGGGCGGGGAGGGCTATACCATCAATGCCGCGTACCGGGTGGGGGTGCCAAGCATCCTGCCGGAGGTCAGCGGCAACGGGCTCTGGGGCGAGGATACGGTCGAGGAGATGACGGCCGGGGTCGAGCGCGTCATGCATCACCTCGGCATGATCGCAGGACCTGTGAAGCAGGCTCCTGAGGATGGGCTGCAGGTTGTTACGATGTGGGTGCCGTCGGCTCCGTGCGATGGTCTCTGGTACGCTGCGAAGGAAGTTTCCGAGCCGGTGGCCGTGGGCGAGGTACTGGGCGAAATCCGGGATGTATTCGGAAGCGTCTTCGCAACCGTCCGCTCCGAGAAGGAGGGCTTCATTCTGTATCGGCTCACCAGTCTGGCCGTGAACAAGGGTGAGGCGCTGCTGGGCGTTGGCACCCCGCTAGCGGGTTGAGATCGGCCCGAGGCAAAAGATCTGGCCGCGGATCCCGCGCCCCAGGCTACCGCCTCAGCTTTTCGACCCCGAGTTCACGCCAAAGCCAAGTGAAATCGTAAGCCGCGACCGGATCGCCAGGCCGAGTGCGGCTCCTCGACTGGTTCTCCAGATACTTTAGCCATTCCACCACCTTGCGGCGGCCCGCGGCGGTTTTGACCGCTGCCTTCGGAGTGAGATCGCCCAGGGCAGGGATCGGCTCGTCGAGCATCTTCTGGTAGTGATCGGTCAAGGCGGTCTGGACGATCTCCGTCTGTAGTTCGGCCGGAAGATCACTCGGTTCGGCGCGAGGATCATCTCCGTCTCGCTCTGCCATTGCTTGCTCGAGCGATTTAATCTCCATCAGTGGCGTGCCCACCAGTGCGCCGGCCGCCGCCGCAATCATCGCCTGCCCACGCTCGGCCCGCTCGCGCGAGTTCGTCTCAAGGAACAGAGCCTTGTCCGTCAGCTCGAGCGTGCCCAGAACCATGGCGCCACTATCTAGTACCACCTGCAGGGTCTGGCCCTGCTTCTTGGGCTTTGTCCTCTTTCCTGAGCTGTTGGCCTGTGCCGGCTCCGTCGGCGCGAGCCAGTTCCAGAAGCCTTCGTTTTCCTGCTGGAGATCCGGGAGCGCACTCAGGCGCTCCCGGAGTTGGCCCACGGCCGCCTTCGACCGGAGTGGAAAGCGCACACGGCAGAAGACGACCTCGTTACCGTCACTGTTGAGGATCGTCGGCAGAGAGGGGTTCAAGGCAGACGCCAGGACGTCCTCGAGCCAGATGGTGGTGAAGATCGGTGCCGCTGTTGCCAGAAACAGGAGATCGGCGATCTGGCTGTCCTCGCGGGAAGTCCGGGGCAGCTGGGCCTCCTTCGTCAGCTTGCGGAATTCGCGCCGGCTCCTCTTCATCTCGGCCGTGAGCTCCTCCATCAGCAGGTTGGCGCCGCTGGGGCTGAAGGGCAGGAGACCGCCCGCGAGAACGTTCTTGCTCGAGACCTCGACAATGCGGGCCCCGATCTTGTCCCAGATCTGCAGGCTCTTGGTAGCCGAGTGCTCTTGAACCAGGATCGGCTCGCCTCCGCGCAGGAGATCCCGCGCCAGAAGGGACTGTCCGGGCACGATCTCGCTGACCTCGTACAGGCTCATACAGGAGTCGCGCAGCGCCTCCATGTAGCGCCGGTTGCCGGCGCTTTCCTTCCAGCCGCGGCGCTTGAGATAATCGTCGACGATGTTGCGCCCGTCCGGTCCCACGGCCTGGGTCAGGAAGTCCTCGAAGGCACAGCCCCAGAGGGTCATCACCCAGTGGTCGCCCAGGACATCTGCAATGTCCTCGAAGTCCATGCCGAAATCCTCACAGGCCGGGCCGATGTGGAGATCCAGGACCTCCTCGAAGGGCTCGCGCCATTCCTCGTGCGAGAGCCACTTCATCAGGCCGGTCAAGGAATGATTGCCGAGCATAATCGGTCCACTTTGCAGGGCCACAGGAGAAGCGCTGGCGCGCAGGGCGGCATGATGTCGATTTCCCGGAAGAGGGCAGGAGCGCTAACCGTAAGTCTACTCCTTCGCACTTCCCAATCAAGGCTGCAGGCGTAACCGGAGGTGCAGTTCAGGCTCGAATAGTGGAGTCCATGGGCTTGTCCGTCAGGTCCTCGTTGAGTGGATGGAGGTCCCGGACCATGGCGTGCAGGCGAGAGGTATCGAGATGGGTGTAGATCTGGGTTGTCTCGATGCCTGCATGTCCCAGCAGTTCCTGCAGCACGCGCAGATCGGTCCCTCCAGAGTGCAGGTGGGTGGCAAAGGCATGCCGCAGCACGTGCGGGGACACCCGCTCGGGGCTGGCAAGGCCCGCCGCGACAGCAGCCTCCTTGATCTCCAGCAGGGCCGCTTGGCGGGTGAGGGGCTTGGATCCATTCCTTACCGAATGAAACAGCCACGGGGACGGAACACGGCCCGAATACTCCCGGGCCAGACTTTGCCACAGAGTAAGGGCCTCAATGGCGCGATCATGGAGCGGCACGAGCCGTTGCTTGTCGCCCTTGCCGCGCACCAGCAGCATGCGGGTTCCTGGTGGGGCGGAACCGGAGGGCAGCGATAGGGCTTCGCTGATCCGCATGCCCGAGGCATAGAGGGTCTCGAACAGGGCTGCCCGACGAGCATAGCCGGCCTGGCGGTAAAGGCCTACCGAGGGATCGGCAGCAAGGGTATGGGCAGTCTCCAGGAGCGCTTCGGTCTCGCTCATCGACAGGACAAAGGGCAGTTTCCTGGACCGGCGCATAGCCGGCATAGTGGATGTTGGATCTCGAGATCCGAGCTCCTCAGTGATCAGGAAGCGGTGGAGGTTCCGCACGACCGTGATGCGCCGGGCGATCGTCGACCCGGCGTATCCACGCGTATCGAGGTCGGCAATGTAGGCCCGGACCTGCTCAAGCCCGACCTCGTCCAATTTGAGGCTGTTCTCATCGAGCCAGGCGAGATAGCAGTTCAGATCGTCGGTGTAGGTAGCGATGGTACCGGCAGCGGCTCCGAGTTCAGTGGCTAGCGCATCGAGCCAGAGCTGTCCAAGCCGTCGGTTGGCGCGCATGAAGTCCTCCTGGTCGGGAAGACCTTAGCACGGCATTGGTTACCAACTTCTTGTCAAAATCCTCCTTATGCGAATCTTATCTGTAGCCCAATATAGAGATGACACCCCTTTGCAAAGTTCAAATGGCACTCTCCTGCTTTCCGGGGTTGCAGGAGGATGTGGCCGATGGCGGTGGTGTCGATGAGCGACAAGGAGTTTTCCAGGCTCAATGTCTTGATGGATTTAGACGCCCGCCGGATGACCGTTCGGGACGCCTGCGTCCTGCTTCAGCTCAAGCGCCGGCAGGTCTTCCGGCTCCTGAAGGCCTACCGCGCCTAGGGACCGGCCGCTCTCGTGTCAAAGAAGCGGCGCGGCAAGCCCGGCAACAATCGGCTCCCGGTGTCGGTCCGCGCACTGGTCATGACGATCATCCAGGAACGCTATCCGGATTTCGGCCCGACGCTAGCCACTGAGAAGCTGCGGGAGAACCACGGTTGTCCAGTGTCCCGAGAGACCGTCCGCAAATGGATGATGGAGGAAGGTCTGTGGTTGGATCGCCGTCGGCGCCTTCCTTCTGTTCACCAGCCGCGCAACCGCCAGGAGCGCATGGGCGAACTGATCCAGATCGACGGCTCCAAGCACTGGTGGTTCGAGAACCGTGGCCCGCAATGCACGCTTCTGGCTTATATCGATGATGCCACCAGTCGGCTCATGCATGCCGCCTTCGTACCCTCGGAGTCCACCTTCGACTATCTGCGCGAGACCCACCGATACGTCTCAGCCCATGGTCGTCCGATTGCCTTCTATTCCGATAAGCATGCCATCTTCCGGGTCAGCAACCGGCACCTGCATCCGGCTCTGCGAGCGATGGCGATGAGCCTGGTGCAGGAGCACTATGCCGACTTTGGCCCGACGCTGGCCGCCGAGAAGCTGGCCGAGCGTCATTATCTGCGCGTCGGTCGGGAGACCCTGCGCAAGTGGATGATGGAAGACGGTTTGTGGCTGGATCGCCGCCGGCGTCTTCCTTCTGCTCATCCGCCGCGCTACCGGCGCGACTGCATCGGTGAGCTCGTCCAGATCGACGGCTCCGAGCACTGGTGGCTCGAGGATCGCGGCCCCCGATGCACGCTGATCGTCTTCATCGACGACGCGACCAGCCGGTTAGTCGCGCTGCGCTTCGTCCCATCCGAGGGCGCTTTGGCGTATTTTGAGACGCTGAAGAGCTATATGATCAGCCATAGGCGGCCCCTCGCCTTCTATTCCGACAAACACTCAATCTTTCGCCTGTCGAAGGCGCAGGCTCAGGGCGGTCAAGGCATGACCCAGTTCGGCCGGGATCTTAGTGAACTGGGGATCGGGATCCTGTGCGCGAACTCGAGCCAGGCCAAGGGCCGGTTGGAGCGGGCCAACCAGACGCTGCAGGATCGTCTGATCAAGGAAATGCGACTGGAGGGGATTTCAACCATTGAGGCAGCCAACGCCTTTGTGCCGAGGTTTATGGAGGATCACAACGCGCGTCTTGCCTGCGCGCCCTTTGATCCGAGGGACCCTGATCGGCCGCTGTCGCCCCATGACAATCTCGATGATACCTTTGCCTGGAAGGAGGAGCGCACAGTCACTCACAACCGATGGGACGAAAGTGCGTATATCTGCAAAGACCCATCGAACGGCTCAAAACCGGTACTTAAGGAAAGCCATCTTCTTTGAAGGTGAACTCCCCGAGGAGATCTCAAATGCAGGTCTCCGACTGCAAATTATTGGAGCAGGTCAATCTCCAGGTTATGTTCTTTTTGTGCCTAGTGTAACTAGGCTCAGGACTCGTTAACTGAGGTAGAAGGCCACTGAAGC
>NZ_JAJATX010000095.1 GCF_020866965.1 Microvirga roseola | reverse complement strand
TTATGCTCCGGCGCATCGCTCAACCGTAGCAATTCTCAAACGGGCTCTAAGACTTCAACAAGCTACATGGCCAGAAGCTAAGAGGAGCAGACGATGAAAGCCTCGCAGTGTTCGGACGCCCAGAAGCCGGTCATTCCAAAGCACGGGCAGGCCGGCTTACTCCAGCTGGAAGAAGAGATAGGACAGGCTGCTCCCGCCGGAGATGCGGGGCCTTAAGCAGCCTGAGGAAGAGAACGTAGTATTGAAGAAGATCGTCGCGGATTTGATCCTCGACCCCGAGAGTTGGAGGATGTCATCGGCGGCGTATGGGGCCCAGCGCCGTGAACGAGGGCGGCTCCGGGTCAGGCTTCGGCGCCGTCTTGGGAATATGCGTGCCCTGGACACTCCGCTCCTCTTGCGATGGGCTCTCGGCCGCCCGCATCACCTTACCTTTAGCTTTGGGCATCGCAAGGTATCTACCAAGCTTTTGCTACGTCCGAGTGAGCCCTCGCTGTCCTTTTAGGGTGGGCGCTCCGCTTAGATGCCGTAATGGGCCTGCTGCTCACGCAGTAGCGGAACGGGGTGGCTGTCCCTCAGAGTGATGGTGTTGAGACGGGGTCCGAGCGGATCGGCCCCAAGCATCATGAGGAACAGCCATGGACTATTGTGCCGGGATCGACGTGTCTTTGGAACTGAGCAGCGTCTGCATTCTCGATGCCACAGGACAGATCGTCCGCGAGGCGAAGGTCGCCCGCGAGCCTGAGGCGCTCGCCGCCTTTCTCTCCGACTTGGACGTGCCGCTCACCCGCGTCGGCTTGGAAGCCGGTCCGCTCTCGCAGTGGCTGCATGCGGGCTTAGAGAAGGCTGGCTTCGCGGTCGTGCTGCTGGAGACCCGGCATGTGAAGGCAGCGCTCTCGGCCATGATCGTCAAAGCCGACCGCCGCGACGCGAGAGGTATCGCCCAGCTCCTGCGCATGGGCTGGTTCCGCCCCGTCCACTGCAAGTCGCCCCCGGCCCAGGAAGTCCGCGCCCTGCTCATGGCCCGCAAGCAGCTGCAGGCCAAGATGCGCGACATCGAGCTCAGCCTGCGTGGTCTCTTGCGCGGCTTTGGCCTGAAGGTGGGCGAGATCAGCAAGGGCCAGTTCGCGGCGCGCGTGCGCACGCTGACCGCCGGGCATGCGATGCTGGAAAAGGTCGCCGCGGCGATGCTGCGCGCCCGGGAGGCTTTGCAAACCGAGTTCGCCCGGTTGCATCGCGCCATGCTGAGCCTCGCACGGGAGAACGAGGTCTGCCGGCGGCTGATGAGCGTGCCGGGCGTGGGAGCCCTGATCGCGGTCACCTTCACGTCCACGGTGGACAATCCCGAGCGCTTCTCGCGCTCGCGGGCAGTGGGCGCACACTTTGGCCTGACGCCGAGGAAGTACCAGTCGGGCGAGACCGACATCACCGGGGCGGTGAGCCGGGTCGGCGATCCGATGGTGCGCACGGCGCTCTCCGAGGGAGCCCCCATTCTGCTGACGCGGGCCGTGCGCTTCTCGGCGCTTAAGCGCTGGCGCTCGAGGTGGCCAAGCGGCGCGGCATGCGGCGCGCCAAGGTGGCGCTGGCCCGGCTGAGGCGGTAGACCGCTTCAAGCGCTCGTCGCGCAACCTCCCAATGGCCAGCAATAATTCCCCATCTGACGCAAAGCGGAAGCCTTCTTGAATCTGTCCCATCGGCGGACAATCTCATGCTCGCTTCTAGCGAATGTCGTCACGGGATTGCTAGGTCCATTGAATCCGGTATCGCTCGGGCCACCTCGCCGCCAAATCGATTGGCATGATCAGCAGTCGCAGAAACTGTTCGGAGCTCGGCCATCACTAGATTAAAGCGTATTGCGCTCTTGTCCGCCGTCCACAGTCTCTCGCCGCGATTGCTCCAACCGTCCCTCCAGGTCAGTCTCATATGTAGGATACCCGTAGAAACACATGCCGCATATGGCGAACCCATCAAAGATGCAGCGAAGTAGCGCTGATAGTCTCATTGAGATACCCGATCGTGGCATGTCAGCGTCGGCAGGCACATCCATCTGCGCTGAAAGGCTGCGTGTACTATTCTGGCTATAACCCACTGCATTGGGCGTCTTGATGTGGCCTTCACGATGTTTGTTTGCCAGCGGGTTTCCTTCGTGCTCGCGACTAATCCCGAACGTTCTGAACACATTGATCACCTTTCCAAGCTACAGCAGTCTTCGCTTGTGTTCGCTAATAGTGAGAATGGCGTTGTTTCGCTGTCATGACCGGGCGGGACACAGCTGTTACACGTGTAGTATTAACCCTGTCATTCGCCGCCTAGCAATGTGCACACTCTCACGCCCATTGAGGCAGAGCCCATCAAGATTTGGCTCAATTCGTTTGGGTCGCTTCGTGTTGACCAAAACCTCTGGCAGCTTTTTCTGGATTGCAGCCGCCATGGAGGATCTCCCTACGCGGCGAACCGGAGATGCTGCGTAAACTGCTTCTTAGAAGCTTGGCGTGCTAGAATGTCGGATTCGAAAACCATGCTCAGTGTTCGGCGAACAGAGATGCGAGATGTATTACCTGCACCGTCTGACGTGAAGCATCGGCAACAGCAAGCTGCCAGCCCCACCACTGATCGAATATCGACGGATCTAGGGCGCGAATTTCTTCGACTGCTGCCATGACAGAGGCCACGGCAACTTGGATACTAGCTGCCTCGATACCTTCCTCATCCTGGATGGATGTCTCACCGCTGGTAAGATGGAAATAGTATCGCGTGGCCATTGTCCGCCTCAACTCGGTTCAAGAAGTGGGCTCTCGGGTATATCCACCCGCATAGCCCTCAGACTAAGTTCATCCGTCCTGTCTAATCTCACCGCGAGACTTAATAAGTAAACTGCTCAAGTGGTTGCACATGCCTCAATCCGCCTTCTCAGCCGCCATCCTTCAATGGAGGATCTCTTCTCGGATAGCGGCTACCGTTCAGGTAGGACCTGCACCCAATGCAGAACACCACCCTTTGCGTTGTTGCGCACCGTTCTCCTTCACATGCTCAGCAGACGCAATCAACATCTGAACGAGCCTGGTGGATGAAGGTCTGAGCAGCCCCCCAATTGCGGGCTCAATGCAGCGCAGTATCCCGCCGCTGGTATCTGTTCTCGTGTCGCAAGAGGATTACCTCGAACCTGCGCCGTAGCTCCAGCGGTAGCGCCTTGCCGACAGGCGGGCATTGCTCCACCAGCGGCTCTACGATCACCCTTTGTGTGTCCGTCAGCACCCCCTCCCCTCGAGCAGCGCAGCTTCGTCATGCGGGTATTATTAGAGCCACAATACACCTCAGACTCCAGATGCGAGCTTGTATTCACGAAGTATCGACGAGCCGTGCATGTTATGATCGAATCCATAAATGTGGATCGAAATGGCCTCCTCCGAACTGCTATTTCTCATTTGATGGATTTTGGAGTTGGACGGCAGCATGCAAGCGATGTATTCGGGAGGGCGGATAGCCCGTTCGGCGACAACAACCTGACTTTCACCTATGGGGCGGAACCAAATCTCCTCAAGAGAGCCTTTCAGTATACCGAAGCAACAGGAACAGTGATGATCATGAATGCTTGTCTCGCAGAATGGGCTCCAGACAATGGCATAGACGCTCATACCGCCATCATTGAATAGCAAGGTACGCGCATAGCCACCCTTCCTTCGCTCAAGCTGGTATGGAGCCAAAAGATTTTGCCGGCCCACTAGTTTCTCGAGGGCACTTCGGGCAGATGCAAGATATGCTTGAGAAAGGCTGCGGCCCCACAAACTAAGCTCTTCAAGGATCTCTGTCTCGCTCAAGTCTGGGTCGTACGAAAGCAGACTCATTTTTTTCCTCAATCAGCTGCTGGCTTGGACGGAGCCTGAAGAACACATAAACCGCGTGAGTAATGATCTGGGAAAGAAGTGGGCATTCGCATGACTGCATGAGCTGCATCATGCGTTCTACCTGCCTGCTTGATCGTCAGGTTTGTGCTAACGTGCGGGCTTTCCTACGCGCGATCCCTTTCGACTGTGCGACATAAAATTGGGAGTGGGTTACAAATGAAAGGATTGCGACAATGCACTCCTTTCTGCTTGCCCAGGCGGCGGAGTATCGTCGCGTTGAGTACAACGAAGTGAGACCGCAAGGAGCGATCATTGATTGGCCGCCGACGGTCATACTTCACCGGGTTCTAGGCGCGCCTGAAGTTGATCCAGGACCGGAAATTCTCACATGATGCGGTCCAACTTCGGGGACGGGACCCTTGTGGCCGCCAACCCAAGTGCACGAATGAGGCCTGGAGCCTCGACTTCGCTCATGATGCGCTCAGCACCGGCCAGACGTTTTGGGCCCTGACGGTGACGAACGTGTTCTCCCGCGACGGTCTGCAGTCGACATCCGGGTGGTCGAGCGGCTTCATCGGCGCTCGCTCGATCTGATGCGGAATGACCTGATCAAGGCCGGCATCACTGATCTAAGCCTCTCACAGGTGATGATGCTGTTCACGATCGGGACGGCTGACTCTCAGTGCGTGAGTTGATCGAGCGGGGCTACTATCTGGGTTCGAATGCCTCCTATATTCTGAGACGCCTAGCCGAAGGTGAGTACATCGTCCGGACAACATCCGAGTGGGATCGCCGCTCTGCCCGCGTCCGTTTGTCGGAGAAAGGTGTGGGGCTGTGCGAGACGATCAGGCAGATCGATAGAACCTACCATCAACTTGTCACTAGGAGTGCGGAGGAGGCACAAGACCTGGAGCGATGCGGTGCGTTATGGAGCAGTTCCGGTTGAGGAGTAATTTTACCAGCCGATGCCGCACCCCAGGCGGCTATGGATTAACGGCGCTAGACGCCTTTGCAAGATGAGTGCAGCAGTAGTTCGTAGTTCTGCGGAGTCGGGCGAGGCATGAGCACAACAGACCTGGAATGGCATCAATCAACAAATTTCGCCCATGAATTCGGTTCCAGAGTAGGGCAGAATAGAACAAAGCCGCTGCCACAGTAATGATCGGCAGCACAAGAGAAACAAACAGTTTGATGCCCTCTTCCTATGCCTCTGCCCGACTACGGTCCACCTGAGGGTCTATTTGATCAGCGACACCGTTCAGTAGAAGGGCCTCAACCGCGTGAGCGATCCGAATGCGCTCCGCCTTCGAGAAAGGGCTGAGGCCATGCATTTCCAAGCTACTCAAGCCCTCAACCGCTAACCAGCCTAGGAGTGCTGCGTCCAGGTCATCTGATGTCGACTTTAGCCTCTGTAGGTTAAGCTCGATAACCTTGCGCAAAGGCGCGAGCAGACGCGGGTTCTCGGCCGAAACGGCGAGCATGCCGTTGACAATCTCCTTTCTCTTGCCCTTGCGTAGCTTAAGCAGCACCGCTGCAAGAAGGCGCGCCTCCAGATTTCGCCCGGTCACGACCTCGGCTCGAAGGATCTCTCGCTCGGCCGAAACCTCATCGACAAGACGCTGGATCATACCCTGTAGCAGAGCCTCCTTCGTGGGAAAACTATAGAGGAGACCACCTTTGCTGAGGCAAGCTCTTTCAGCAACAGCATCAAGTGTCAGCCGTCCCGCTCCGATTTCGCGCACGAGCTCCCCGGCGGCATCGAGAATCCTCTCCCTGGAACTCTTGCGACTTCTCACTGGCCTCAACGTTCTGTGCTCTCAAGCTAGAATGACCGATCGGGTGTAATGGTACTGAGTCTACCCTACCCGCCTCCCTTGCAGCTGAGCATAAGGGGCGAAATTGAGACCGTTTGAAACCCTTCGCGGCCTGCGTTCATCCAATGTGTTTCAAGCAGATTGGTAGCTGGGCGGGGTACAATATGCTTTTCGAGTGCCAGCACCACCAGTGCTCCACATTGAACTGGGAAATTGAACTGGGATGGCGAGGTGGAGCGGTGTGGTTGGAGCTGCGTGACGAAATCTGCGCGATCGGGTCATTCGCCATCCATCTCGGGTGACTGTGCTCTTGAGTTCGCAAGTCGTAGGCGGCTATCAATTTCTAGCAGATCATCTGCCGGAATCACGATCGCTACAAAACACGCATGATTTGCTCATACCTACTGTGCCTCCCCGAGGGAGGACGCCACAGACAGGCTTCTGGTCGGGTAACCCAGGCTATGCAGCGGCACTGGCCACACTGCACAGTCGATCATGAATATGGAGTTCAGTGTGCTTTGCCCATAGGGCGGGCGGACGCTTGTTTGGCGGAGCGCCCCACGCTGCTGATACGGTGTGCAGAGAGAAGTGAGACAATAATCAACGCCCCGATCATCCCTACATGTTCCGCCGCAGTATGAAATGCGATTGTTCGACTCGGCTCCTCACTCATGCTCCAGAAGTGGTGAGCGATTGGAATAGTGAGTGCGGTGAAGATGCACAGGGCTCCGGCGCCGAGCCACGTCCACCAGTTCAGGATAACTAGAAGTGAGCCAACCGTCTGCACGACAATGGTTGCTATGTTGAAAGCAACCGCTGGCTCAAGGCCGAAATGAGCCATTTCCGCAACACCGCCTTGGAAATCGATCAGCTTCACCAGCGCGCTACCCCAGAACGGGAGAGTGAGGAGGACGCGAGCGATTACAGTAACTGTCCTGGCGAGGAGAATCTGTTCAAAGATGTTGGACATAGCGGGCGGGTTCCAGCTTAAAATGACATGAATTTGTCCAGTCCGGATCCTACACGGTGATTTCAGAACCCGAGGAGCGTATTGCATCTGCAACATACCTTAGTGTCGCCTTGAGATGCTGGGGCCTACTGATTGGGAAAGTGCGAGAAAAGCCCTGGATCTCTGCCGCTCAGATATGGCGTTCATCAGTTAAATGAGACCTAATGAGCGGGATGGTGGCAGCCGGGCGACCGTTTCCTTCGACTGGAGTGCTTTGGCGCACAAGGCAATGTCGGTCGGGATCATACCTTCTAGATCTGTGACAGTGGGAAATTTGTTGTAGCCAGCCCGCAGTGCCGCAAAAATTTGGTGGCTCCGGCAGATCATGGTCTTCTTCAAGGGCGCGCAGAGCGGTGGCAACGCTTTGGGATGAGCTCAGTATGTGTGCACAAGAGCCGGTCGTACCAGATTCCACGTTTACCGCCATTTTCGGCGCTGGAGGTTTTACCTGCAGCTACACGATCTGTGATTTTCCTCACGGGCTCGAGTTCCCGCCGACTTCGGGCTGACTCCTGACAGAGATAGACCGTACTGATGAGGCGTCCTGTTGCAAGACACATGGAAAGGAGATGACATCTGCAACGAGCAATGCAGTGACAACGCCACCTTTGTTCTTATGTTGCGTGTCGTCACTGCGCTCGGCTGATTCCGAGCATGTCCTCCAGCTCAAGGATGAGGAAACCACAATGACCCTCTTGTTCCAGTCCCACAGCGGCGGAGAAAAGGCAGAGGTAGAAGAGGCAGGCATCGAGATTCCTCAAAAGTATCTAAGAAGTATGCGCAGTAGTGCTACGGCTCCGCCCGTAGGGACCGATGCTGCCGTTGATGAACAGGCGGACTTTGGATATTTGGTGCCGCCGCTGGATGCACCCGAGAAATATCTACCAGAAACTGCTGAAATCCTGGGCGAGCTCGACGAACTTGGGAGTCTTATGGTGGACGCTGTCGGGATGAACGCGCAGTCGGATGGGGGGTCGCCATCGGACTCCACTATGCCTCCAATCCTTACCTATTGGGGACAGTTCCTCGGCCATGAACTAACGGCACGCACGGAACGGGAAAGCGCGATCACGAGTGTGGTCAATGCTCATCCGCCGGTATCATCCTCAACAGTTGAAACCCAGCTCCGCAACGCGCGATCTCCACGGTTTGATCTAGATGGGGTTTATGGCGGTTCGCCTATTGGTGCCGGGATAACAACAGACGTAGTCACCGTCATTTCAGGTATGCGACATCCCAAACACGCTAACAAAATGCGAGTTGGTACCGCCACTGATCCCGGGCCGCTTCCTGACGATCTGGACGAGCATCGGGACCTGTCACGTTATGTCCAGGTCCAAGCGTCTGTGCGCGATGCGACCCTCAGGCTCGCCCAAGCCTCAATGGGGGAAGAGGAGTTCAAAAAGTTTTCGTCTGGATTAGATCAAAGGGCTCTGATCGGTGATTTCCGCAACGACGAGAATCTCGTGCTTGCACAGTTTCACGTTAGCGTCCTCCGGTTTCACAACAAAGCAGTCGACTTCCTTGCCAGTCGCAAGACAGGCTGGTTGTCAGATTTTGCTTCAGCCCAGTTGCTTACACGGTTGCACTATCAGTGGCTCATTGTGGAGGGCTACTTGAAAGGCGTTTGCGAGCCAGCTGTCGTGAACAGAGTGCTCCAAGAGCGTGCATCGCACTTTTTCAGGTTCCGAGCGGAGTTCGATGAGCGACGTCAAAACACCAGGCTCGGCAACGCACTGCCACTTGAATTTTCTGTCGCGGCGTTTCGGTTCGGCCACTCGATGGTTCGTGCGCTCTATGACTACAACAAGAATTTTGGACGCTCTCCAGACGGTGTCCTTCCGAACACCTCGCTCGACACTTTGTTCAAGTTCACGGGTGGTGGAGGAAGCCTTGCCGAGACAAAGAGGTTGCCGAAAAATTGGGTTGTCGACTGGGCGCGCTTCGTTGGGGTTGCACCGCACGATGGGACCGATGGGCAACCTGCCCGGTTTGCTCGAAAAATAGATACGGCAATCGCACCTGCCCTTGGCAACATGGTGCACGAGGGAAACGAACCGGATGTTGGTACTAAGGCTCTGTTCAAACATCTTGCACGCCGAAATCTCCGGCGGGGATATAATATGCGGCTCGCAACGGGTCAGGCACTTCACAACTATCTTCGGCAGCGTGGTGCACTCGAAACAGATCCAATTAGCGACGTGTCGGCACTTTTCGCCGCCAAGCCGGCTCTGAGGGATTTTTTGAAGAACACGCAATCTGGACTGCACGAGCGCACACCCCTATGGTTCTATCTGCTGGCCGAGGCGGAAGCCAGTGGCGGAAATCGTCTGGGAGAGCTTGGAAGCTGGCTCGTCGCATCGACATTCGTGGGCGTGCTGTTAGCTGATCCAGACTCTGCCCTCTCTAGAGGATTCGTACCTTGTCAAAGCCCTCTCCGAGCGCCTGACAACGGCGAGATTGACTCGATTGCGAGGTGGATGAGTTTTGCAGGAGTAATGCAATAGGCGGCGCGATGGATTTTGGTTGGACTCGGGCGCCGTAACTCGCTTGAGAGGCGGTGCATCGTCAGCTTATGTACTTTGCAGTACGAGTTTCCGCCGTGGCAAAGTGTGTATGACCACTTCCGGCGATGGCGGCAGCGTGGCACCTGGCAGCGCATCAATGATGCTCTCCGCCTACGCATCCGCATGCTCGCCGGACGAGATCCGCAGCCCCATGCCGCCATCATCGACAGTCAAACCGCGCGTACCAGCGAGGCCGGCGGGGTGCGGGGATATGATGGTGGCAAGCGGATCTCCGGCCGCAAGCGCCATCTGGTGGTCGACACGCAAGGACTGATCCTGCACGTGCTGGTGCATCCGGCTGATGTGCATGACCGCCGCGCGGCTGAAGCCGTGTTGGCAGACCTGAGAAGCCGCTATCCGGATGTGGAGTGGCTGTTTGCCGATATGGGATACCAGGGTCTGGCTTCCTGGCTGGCAACGGAGGTCGGATGGATGCTGCTGATCGTGAAGCGGCCGCGGCGCTGGGCATGGGTGCCAATCGATCAACCTGCCCCTGAGATGCCGGCTCGGTTTGCGGTTCTGTCCCAGCGCTGGATTGTGGAGCGCACGTTCGCATGGCTCATGCGGAATCGGCGATTGGCCAAGGATTGGGAACGCCTCTCGGCCGCCACTGAGACGTGGATTTACCTCGCGATGAGCCGCCCCATGACCAAAAGATTAGCCCATGCAGCAGCTTAATTTCCAGACACCCTCTAGCCCATGCACCCATTTGAACATCCAGACACCCTCTAACACTACTTTGGCACTTTCATCAGTGAGCCGAGGGTGAAGCG
>NZ_JAJATX010000108.1 GCF_020866965.1 Microvirga roseola | reverse complement strand
GGGCGCAGGAGCACGCGGTAAAGGGTAGCTTCACATGGAGGTTCGGCACCTACTAGGCGCCAGCCGCTCCGGGAGTGCAAGTCACTCAGGATCATAAAGCCTTAACCGATTGAGGGCTAAATTGGACCAGCCACCTTACTGACAGCATTTGGCGGCTGGTACTCAGACCCTCAGGGACAGCTTTCATGATTGGATTTCGTACTAAGCGCATTGCCCATCGCGTTTTCGCAGGATCGGCCGCCCTGATCGCAACAGCGCTCACCGTAGGTGCTGTGAGTTGGTCCGGCCTAGAGGAGGGCAACCGCCGCTTGAAGGACATGTACGAGCAGGAGCTCAAGCTCATCGAAACTGTCGATGACATCAAGTCGTCCCTTTACAGAATCCGGGGAGACTCGCTCGAGTATGTCTTGGCCGAACGGCCGGCGACGCGCGAGCAAATTAAGTCCGCAGTACTCGAGCAGGACAAGCGGATCATGTCGCGCTATGCCGAGATACGTGCAACTCGTCTCTCGGAAAAGGAGGCACAGCTTCTTGCCGCACTCGAGGAAGGCTCGATGAGCTATCTTCGACTTGTCGAGGAGAACGTGATGGGTGCTCTAGATGCTGGTGATCGGCGCAAGGCCGAGGACATAGCCCGCGGCGAGGCGGTAGCAGTCTTCCGGGAGGCACGGGAAGGTGCAAACGGGCTCATGGACTATGCGGTCGAACGCGCGCGCATTCGCATGAGTAATGCGCAGCAAGAGCATGCGAATGCCCTCTGGCTGATGGGACTTGCCTTGACTGCCTCGCTCGGCATCGGTCTGGCGATGGTCTGGATGCTCAATCGCACAGTCTCCCGCCCGATCCGAGCCATGACTGAGGTAATGACTCGGCTGTCCCATCGGGAGTGGAACGTTGAGGTTCCTTCAGGTGACCGCGCCGACGAGATCGGAGCAATGGCGAAGGCGGTCGAGGTCTTCAAGCAAAACGGCATAGAAGCCGAGCGCCTAGCCGCAATCCAGTCTCAGGAAGATGCAATCAAGATGCGCCGGGCTGAGCTGCTTGATAAACTGACAAAGAACTTTGAGGCGAATGTCACGACCCTTTCGCAAGGTCTGGCCGCATCCGCCGCGGAAATGGAGGCAACGGCCCAATCAATGTCGACGATTGCTGATCAAACCAATCGGCAGTCGGTGAGCGTGGCCTCTGCGGCGGAGCAAACGTCCGCGAATGTGCAAACAGTTGCTGCTGCGACGGAAGAGCTCTCCATCACCATCCGTGAGATTACTAGTCAAGTGAACCAGTCGTCCCAGGTAGCAGAGCGTGCTGTAGTGGACGCGCGCCGTACTGATACGACGGTGCAACAGCTTTCGGCAACGGCGGAGCGCATCGGCGAAGTGGTTCAAATCATCAGCAGCATTGCGGGCCAAACGAATCTTCTTGCGCTTAACGCGACGATAGAGGCGGCACGGGCCGGAGAGGCCGGTAAGGGTTTCGCAGTCGTTGCCTCCGAGGTAAAGGAGCTAGCCACTCAGACTGCAAAGGCAACAGAAGAAATTTCGACCCAGATCGCCTCGGTCCAGCAGGCTACCGGCGAGGCCGTGGGAGCTATCCAGGGGATTGCCCGAACGATCAATGAAATGTCTCAGATCTCAATCGCCATCGCTGCCGCCATGGAAGAACAGGGTGTTGCAACGGCGGAGATCGCCCGCAACGTGCAAGAGGCGGCGCGGGGCACTGATCAAGTGACCGGAAATATTGGTGACGTCCGGCGCGGGGCCGGAGAGACAGGCTCCGCCGCCTCTCAGGTGCTCAGCGCAGCCCGAGAGCTTTCGCGACACTCAAGCAGCTTGAGTCGGGAGGTCGGAGACTTCATTCTGAGTGTTAGAGCTGCCTAAATCACTCGGGGGCCTCAATTTGGGTTATACTACGCGGTATGATTCTCGGGCAGGGTTCAGCTCCGGTAAGATCTTTGCTTGAGTTTCTTAGCGAGATCAGCAAGCGTTTGAAGGCCGTTGATATGGCACAAACCAACAGGGCGACTTGTGATTCCCGATGCAGTATCCAATACCTCCCAATGAAGGGGAGCGTCTAGAAACCCTCCGCCGTCTCAATATTCTCGATGGCCGGCTTCCGTCCGGCTTGGACAGGATCTGTTCTGTCGCGGAGGATCTTTTCCAGATCCCGGTTGTGCTGATGGTCTTCCTCGAGGAGGATCATGCTTGGATCAAGTATGGGCCCAAGCCGGGCTTGTCGGAGGCTCCCCGTTCGCTTTCCTTCTGCAACTATACCATCATGCATGACGAGTGCTTTGTCGTTAATGATGCCGCCGCAGATAGGCGTTTCGCGGCTCATCCGTACGTGACGGCAGACCCTCCATTGCGGTTCTATGCAGGCTCTCCCTTGGTTACTGAACCAGGCATCCGGATCGGATCGCTTTGTCTGGTCGACCACGTTCCCAGGGACTTTACGCCGCAGCAGATGAGCCTGCTGGGCGGTCTCGCCAGGGTCGCTGTGGATGAACTGTGGCTACATCATCTGGAGCAGGTCGGCATGACATCACCCATCATTGGGTCGACCGTAGGTCGTCGATGCTCAGCGGATGCCACACTAAACTTCCAGCTCGAGCCTTCTCTGACAGGTCCCCAGGTTCGCGCAGCGCGTGGTCTGGTCAACTGGTCGGTCCGGGAACTCGCTGAGGCGGCGGGAGTGGCTCCGATGACAGTTAAGCGACATGAGGCCCGGAACGACAGCTTGGGCGTGACGAGCGAGAGTGCGAAGGCAATCCAGCTGGCGCTTGAGAAGGCAGGGGTGGCGTTCGTCTTCGCGCCGGGCGTCAAGCCGGGCGTGAGGCCCCGTTGAACTAAACCATCAGCCAGCTTGCCTCACCTACAAACACGGACCTGCGGTAGACTTCAACCCGGTCTAGATTGATGCCTTGTGAATACGATTAACTTGATATCGTGTTCACTAGCGGAGCCGCTCCTATGAACGCGCAGCTCAAAGCCTCCGCCTCTTCGCGTGCCCTCGCTCTTGGTTCCCTTGTTGGCACTGTCGTTCTATCCGAAGCCAACCTTTGACGCATGTAGCTTTTCCGAGAGTATGCACCAGCAATCATGCAGAGAAGTCCTCGACGGGCACGGTCGAAGACCCGATCAGTTCAGCGCGACCGCAATCGACGCCACAGGGCTGCCGGAACGATGCCTTGGAGGCTGCGTTGGCCGGACGACGAGGAGAGATGATATGTCCCAGGACAAGGCCGAAAAGGCCAACATCCCGGCCAAGGAGATAAGTCACGCCCCAGATGAGCCAATGCTCGAACCTTCCCTCGATCCGCTTGTGAACATGAGCCACAAGGCGTCGCAGGACGATCATGATCCCGAAGGCCTTGGCCCCATGTCCCTGGGCATGGCCGAGAGGATCAAGCAGGACCGATGCAGTAGAACCTAATTCTGAAGGTTCAAGCTTTCGTCCGCTCGTTGTCCTGTAGAATCGGTGGATGAGGCGGAGAACGTACGTGCGTCTTCCTTACTCTGCCTGCGACATCTCCCGCGGGTCTACGGGCGGCGTACGCGGCGATGGAGCCGGATGGCCCGCCGTCGTTTGCTGCTGGGGCTTCGGCCTGCTGCGGGGTCGTCCCCGAGGAAGGGAGCAACAGCGACCCGCCTCCGCTGCCCTGAGGAATGATCTACCCACTCAGCTTAAATGAAGGCTTTGATGTTCGGAATATCTGCCGTGAAAACGACTCCTCCCGGCAGGAACTTTATCTTTATCTCAGCCTCGAGTTCGCGGGCAAGGCCGCGCTCGAGAAGACGGGTGCCAAAGCCTCGGCGCTGCGGCGGCTCCACAGGCGGGCCGCCCCTCTCAGTCCAGGTAAGATGGAGGTGTAGGCTGTCCGCCTTATGCATCGTAAGCCACTCGATCAGGACTGTACCTGTGTCATTGGATAGAGAACCATACTTGGCCGCATTGGTCGCAAGCTCCTGAAACGCCATTGCTATAGCCAGCGCTTGCTGTGGCGTCAGGCGGACATCTGCACCCTTGACCTGAAACCGAATCTCGCCACGGTTCGCATAAGGCGAAATCGCCTGAGTCACGATCTCACTCAGGTGGGCACCCTCCCAGTTCTCCTGAGTTAGAACGTCATGCGCCCGGGCGAGCGCCAGCAGGCGGTTCTCCAAATCCCCCTCTGCTTGCGCTGTCGACTTTACACTGCGCAAGGTCTGGCGTGCAACGGATTGAACGGTGGCTAGCGTGTTCTTCACTCGATGATTCAGTTCGTGGATGAGTAGGTTTCGGCTCTCTTCCGCACGCTTCCTGGCGGAGATGTCACGAATAACTCGGATCCCGTAGAGAGGCTGGCCCTGCTGGCCATCGACCCTTGATGCGGAAATAGCAATCCAGACTAGATGCCCATCCTTGCGGACGAGGCGCTTCTCCAGCGCGTATACATCGACGTCGCCGGCCATCTGCCTGTGCAGCATCTCCAGGTCTTGTGCACGGTCTTCAGGGAAAGTGATCTCGGACAGGGTCTTCGTAAGAAGTTCGGCGCGTTCGTAGCCAACGATGGTGCAAAGCCGCTCGTTCACCCGCAGAAAACGGCCATTCGCATCGACCTCGGCAATTCCGATTGCCGCGTGTTTGTAGGTCGCCCGTAGTCGCTGTTCGCTCTCTCGCAGGGCAGCCTCAGCCAGTTTATGCTCGTGGATGTCGGTCGAACTGCCGAACCATGCTGTAACCTCGTGGCTGATGGGATGGCAGAAGGGGTTGGCTCGAACGATATGCCAGCGATAGACACCGTCATGGCGACGATACCGGAACTCGGTCTCATAAGCCGAGGTCTGGGTGCGGACCTCTGCCCAGATCCGCAGCGTCTCCGTTACATCATCGGGATGAATGGTCTCGAGCCAGCCATAGCCAAGGGCCTCGCGCGGCTTACGTCCCGTGTATTCGCTCCAACGCTCATTGACGTAGGTCACCTCGCCATCGGTATTGGTGATCCAGACAAGGCTTGGGACTGAATTTGCCAGCAGGCGAAAACGTTCTTCACTCTCTCGTAGGACCTGCTCATGCTGCTTGCTAGCCGATATATCGGTACATACGGCCAGTGCCGTCGAGGGCCGGCCGGCTTCATCGCGGATGAGGCTCGCTGCGGTGCGTGTCCAGACAATTGAGTAGTCTGGCCGAAGGTATCGCTTCTCAACCTCGTAGTGGTCGTCAGTGAGAAGTCCTGCCAGGAGAGCTTCCGTCCGCGGCAGGTCCTCCGGATGGACGATGTCCCGGAGATGGTGTCCAACCAACTCATCGCGGCTGCGCACGAGCATGGTGCAAAAATAGTCGTTGACCCGCAGAAGGCGGCCCTCCAGGTCGCACTCAGCAAGACCAACCGTTGCTTGGTTGAAGAGCACGTCCACAGCGTGCCACTCCCTTTCTGACACGCCGCCAAATGACCTGAATGGGTTCAGCCGGCCACGCCAGGGACTGGCGGGGTTAAGGTCATTCAGCGATGTGCCACACGGTGGGAACAGCCAAGCGATGCCATGGTTCCGGGGCAGGCTGAGAGATGATCCTGCCCCAGCTGGCTCGAGCATTCAAACAAGCGGATAATGGCCCATCCAGGACAAACTCCAACCGACCGCAACGCCAGGAATGAATAGCGTCGAGCGGGCCTAGCAGGTTCGTTTACTCCTGCCGGCCCTATCGGTTCTGATTGTCTAAGGCTTTTCGGAAGCCAAGCGATCGCCCCCGACCTACCCCGGCTCACAAACCCTTCCGCGATGCGGACCCCGCTCGAAGTCTTGCAGGCTTTATGCCCGCTGATGATCGACAACAAAAGCACCTCCGGTAAGCTAAGCTCGCTCGAGCGGCAAACGAAGCCCGGTTCTGGCATTCTGCCGAAAGCAGGCCGAATGTCCGCTCAAGCAGGGAACGTCCGACGTTCCCGAAGGGCAGGGGACCGCCAGAGGCTGACCCAAGTACCAGGCAGGATGCTCGCGACCAGATCGACTAGCACTACAGTTGCACCCTTCGTTTCCGGTGTGAGGCTTGCGC